>JAWLCA010000032.1:0-33118 GCA_041687395.1 Paracoccaceae bacterium
GAGGCTCGGCGCCAGCCCGCCTGGCGCAACCCTCGAACGGAGAATGCCGCGGGAGAGGCCACCGGCCCAGTCAGTTCACGCCGCGATCATGAGGTCTAAAGTCCCCAGAAAATCGTGTTGAGGCCGTCCATCACTTTCTGGCCTTCCTCCGGAGACAGTCGATGCATCGGCTTCTGGCGCCGTAAACGCTGCGCGTCCACCGTGAGCGGCATATGCGCTCGAATGCGCCACGAACCGCCTTCGATCTGGACATCAACAGTGAGCTTTCTCAGGGCAGGAAGCGCATTGGCCGGCAGGATTGGCACCAGAACGACTGTGTTGAGTTCCAGCAAATGTTCGGCCTGGACAACGAGATACAACTCCGTGCCGATCTTGACGACATCAAATTTCTGCATCAGGCCAAGGATGGTTCAGGGCGAGATGCGATCCAGGAACGCCCCTGTTCTCAATATAGGCCGCTTCGGCTGAGATCGCGGCTTCATTTTCGCGAAACCAGGCAGCGGCGCGCTCATGGGGACTTCCAGTCGCCATGTCGGCAGCGACGAGTCGCTTGATGTATTCTGTTGCGGTGGTTCCCCTGACCGCAGCCCACGCCATCAGTTCGTCCTTCTCTTTCGAATTCATGCGTATCGTGAGATTGGTCATGGGTTCCTCCGGTCACTCCATGCGTACTGACAAATATAGACGTCTGTCTGTGCGCTGCAAGGTTTAGGGGTCAAGTCGTCGAAGGTTTTTCGGGGGTTCCCAACCTTGCTCCTCAGGGTGCCCATGACTTGTTTCAACGAAGTTCTGGCTAACTTGTGCCCAATAGAGAATCGCTTCAACATTTATGGCAAGAAGCTGGGCCGTGTCGTACACGGTCCGGATCCACAGCATCGAATACGTGGGACGAGCGACTCCCGGAAGCGGAAGTCAAAGCCGCGGCGTCCCTGTCGCAAAATTCGTCCGGTCTGCGTCGACGAGGGCCTCGCCCGGCCCGACGCGAGCGGCCGCAGCCCATCGTCGGCCCCGCCGCGGCTTGACGCGACGAGGTGGCCGCGCCGGTCGACCTGCTCATCTCGGACTACTGATGCAGCAAACCATCACTCTGTCGCGAAAGCGTGTCGCGCGGCGGGCCTGCCGTCCGTAGTACCAGCGGAAGCCGTGACACCAGGACACGTTTCGGAATGTTCCGCTGCCTCGGTCACGGTGTTGGTCCTCTACTGTCTCAAGGTCAATGTCAGCTCGACCACCCGCAGATGATCGGCCCACGCTCGTAGACCGCACGGCGCAAAATCCGAACGAGCAGCGGATAGACGGGTAGCAGGACCTCCCAGGGTGTGGTGCGCGCATCCAGGTCCCAGAAATTTACGGGCACGTCCTCCGGCAGATCCGCTTCGGTCAGCCCGTGCTTGCGTAACTCAGCGCAAAGCTCATCGGCGACTCCGTTGAGAACCCGCATATCGACGCAGAAATCGGAGTAGCCAGGTTGGACCAGCTGCCCGTTCTGCTTCAAGAAGAGCTCCAGGAACTCACGGTGATTGCGGAGGTAGAGAATGTCCCTGCCGTCGCTGCAGAAGTCAATATCGAGACCCATGGCCACGTCCTTTCAATTTCGCTGTTCTCCCTGGTCGGGAAGCACCACTTACCGGCGCTGAACAGGATATTGGTTCGACCTGCGGAGCACGGAAATATCGTGCCGCTATTGAACGCATGCGAGTCGTGATTGTACCGTAAGCGCCGTCCCGAATATTTCACCTGCCTTGAGTCTGGAGTGCCGAACATGGCAATCTCCGGCAAATCCGACTTAAGCGCCCATGGGATAGATTAGGCGGATTGCGTGATGGAGGGTTTCTGGCTCATCGCAGCCTTCATGAGAGCGAAGATGAGCAAGTAACTTGTGACGAAGAAAGCCGAGGCAGGTGAGCCTAATTTGGGCGTGCCCCTCAATGTATTGTAGGAAGATCCGGCAGGGAACGTTGTGCAATGGGAATGCGGCCCCAGTCGGCACGACAAGGAACACCGCCTCGAAACCAGGCGGGGGCGATCGACGACTTCGCGTGGCGGCATGTTTCAGGGCTATCCTGTTTTCTCCTGTGGCTGTTCAGAACGCTTGGACAAGTGCATCACCTGCAGACCCTCCTCTGTGAGGATCGCGTCGAGGCGGATGTCGTACGGCTGCGGATAGATCGTCGCAAGCTTGGCTGCCTGAAGACCAATGCCGACGACGAAGGGGCGCGGCGCGAGATGTGCGAGCGTTCGGTCGAAGTAGCCGCCGCCGTAGCCGAGCCGATAACCGGCCCGATCCCAGCCCACTAGGGGCGCGAGGACCACGGGGGGCGTCACCACCTCCGCCTCGGGGGGCGGGACGGGAATGTTCCAGTCGCCCCGCACCATGCGCGTCTCGGGCGTCCAGCGGCGGAAGACGAGCGGCGCCTGTTTTACCTCGACTAGGGGCAGCGCGACCAGTACGCCTGCCGCATGCAGATCGGCCATCAGGGGGCGCAGGTCGGGCTCGCCCTTGATCGGCCAGTAGGCAGATATCAAGCGGTCCCGCATGTCGCCAAAGCATAGTCGGAGAAGGTCCTGCAGGTGGGCGGACAAGGCAGCGCTGGCGGCGGCGCGCGCCTCGACGCTCAGCGCCTGACGCTCGGCCCGCAGCCGCACCCGCTCCGCCCGGCGCCAACGCGCGACGTCGCGCGCCTGCTCGGGGTCTACACACAGCGGGTCGAAATAGTCCGGCGCAATGTTGGCTGCCAGGCAGGGTGGTGACGCGTATCGGCCTCCGGGCTGGTCATTCCCCGCCATGACTTACCCGCTTCCCTTGGCGGCGTCGGAACGGACTTGCGCCAGCAAGGCCGCCGCCTCGTCCGCCATCCGGCGCAGGCGGTCACCGGCGGGAACGACATCGGTGATCCACCCCACGCCCTGGCCCGCATAGAGCGCCATCGCCTCCAGATCGCCCGTCGTCGTGCGGCGCGGGGAATCCGTGCTGAACCGCAGACGGGGCACGTCATCGTCCCAGGCGATGGCCTCGCGCGGCGGGGTGTCGGGGTCGTGGCCGAACCACTTGCGCAATGCGGTGCTGGGGGCGACCTCCCTGATCCAGTCGTCGAGCTCGAGTTCGCCCTTACCGATCCCACGCGGCCAGACACGATCGACCAGCAGTCGCGCCCCCCGCGTCGCGCGCCCATCGTCATAGACCCGCGCCGGGTCGATGTCCGGCGCGTTCGTCATGTTGGCGTGTAGTCCTCCATCAGGTCCAGCGCCTTGATGGAATGCGCGTAGGCCGCGCCCGCGCGCATCTCGGCCGCGACCCAGATCGCCTCGATCACCTGTTCCGGACTGGCGCCCGCGCTCCGTGCCGCCTTGACATGACCCTCGATGCACCAGGGGCATTGCGTGACATGGGCGACAGCGACCGCGATCAGTTGCTTGGCGCGTCTGTCGAGCGCGCCGTCGGCAAAGACCGCCTTCGAGAAGGTGCGGCAGGAATCGTCGGCTTCGGGCGCCAGCGCGTGCCGCTCCTCGGCACGTACGCGTGTGGCCTTTGGAAAGTTAAGGTCAGACATGGGAGGCCACCCGAGGCTCAAACTGCGGGAACAGCACGTCGTTTTCCAGTCGCATGTGTTCCTCGAGATCGGTGATGAATTCGTCGAGCCCGGCATAGAGCGCTGTCCAGGTGCCGCAGGGATCCTGGGGCAAGCTCAGACCAGCGGTCAGGCGGCGGATCTCGGCGACCTCGGTTGCATGATCGTCATGGTCGGCGCGCATCACGGCAATCGAGTTCTCGATGCCGGGCCCGCCGCCCTTGCGGATCGCGGGAAAGAGGATCAGTTCCTCTTTCTTCATGTGCGCCTCCATCACGCCGATCATGCGGCGCAAGACGGAAGAGAGACCCTCGGGCACGTCATCATCGCCGAAGTGCACGTTCTCGACCTTCTCTGCCATCTCGGCTAGGGGCGGCAGTTGCTGGCAATGGCGCGCGTGGTAGTGCGTCTCGATGTAGCGCGTCAGTTCGGCGGCGTCGTGGATCGGAGCGGCATCAGTCATCGGGACATCCTTTCGTCAGCGAAGGGCGGGCACGGCGTCGGGGGCGTTTTGCGCCTCCCGCACCGCGATATGGAGCGAGCGGGCGATGCGTTCAGCGCGCTTGATGACATGCGCGGCGCCGGCGGGTGTGCAGATCTCGTGCGCCGTCTCGCGGAACAGGGCCAGCCAACGGTCGAAATGTCCTTCCGAGATCGGCAGAGGCGTGTGCGCGGGCACCGGGCGGCCGTGGTAGCGCCCGGTCATCAGAGCGACCGAGGACGAGAAGGCGACCATGCGGTCCAGATGCGGCCCCCAATCGGCGATGCGAGCGGCGAAGATCGGACCGAGTACCGCATCGCGGCGGACCTTGTAATAGAACCCGTGCACGAGGTCGCGTAGCACCAATTCGTCGAGGCCCGTCTCCGCAACAATGGCGGCGGTCATCTCCGGCCGGGCGGAGGCGATCTGTGGGGACGTTTCAGGGGCGGACATGACGGCCTCGTGGTTTGGGTCTTGAAATCGAGGTTAGGTCTGATAATAAGTATTGTAAATACCAATTCAGTAAAAGGCACTGTCCGCGATGCGCCTCACCTCCTTCACCGACTACGGCCTGCGCATGCTGATGCGCATGGCTAGTGCGCCGGATCGCGCCTTCTCGACCGCAGATCTGGCCGACGAGTTCGGCCTGTCACGCAACCACTTGGCGAAGATCATGCAGCGTCTTTCCCGGGCCGGGCTGGTCGAGACGCGCCGCGGCGGCGGTGGCGGGGCGGTGCTTGCCCGACCGGCAACGGAAATCCGCCTGGGCGTCGTCATCCGCCTGCTCGAGGAGGGGCAGCCGCTCGTCGAATGTCTGAGCGCGGACGGCGGCGCCTGCACGCTCGACGGCCGCTGTCGTCTGAAGGCCCGCCTGCTTTCAGCAGAGATGGCGTTCATTGCGAACATGGATCAATCGACATTGGCCGACATCGCACTACTGCCGGCGTCAGCCTCGTGAGCGGCAAAGGGATAGAATCAATGGTCGCGTCGCTGACAGGCTCGGAACGGCGGATCGCCATCGGCATGTCGGTCGCGCTCGCGCTACTCGGACTTCTGATGGCCGTCTCTGCGCATCAAGGGGTCATGGCCGTGCATGGCGGGATTGCCCTCGCTCTGGGTCTGATCCTCGTGTTCGTGGTCGGCGGTGCGCTTTACGATCATCCTGAACCGGGCCGGGACAGGATCACCCGATACTATGATGCGCCCACTCGGTTCGGCATCGGCATGACGCTGATCTGGGCGATGATCGGGATGGGTGTCGGCGTCTGGGTTGCGGCGCTGATGTATTGGCCCGGGGCGACGCCGCTTTGGCCCGCGACCAGCTTCGGCCGCCTTCGCCCGGTGCACACCACGAGCGTGATCTTCGGCTTTGGCGGCAACGCCCTGATCGCGACATCGTTTCACGTGTTGCAGCGCACGTCACGGGCGCGGCTGGCCGATGCGCTCAGCCCTTGGGTCGTGCTGATCGGCTTCAACCTGTTCTGCGTCTGGGCCGTGACCGGCTACCTGATGGGCAGCACCCAATCCAAGGAGTATGCCGAGGCGGAATGGTACGCCGACCTGTGGCTGGTCGTGGTCTGGGTCACCTATTTCGTGCTGTATATCCGCACGCTCGCGCGCCGGAACGAGCCACACATCTATGTCGCCAACTGGTACTACATGGCCTTCATCCTGGTCGTGGCGATGCTACACATCGTCAACAACCTCGCCCTGCCGGTCAGCTTCGCCGGCAGCAAGAGCTATACGATCTGGGCGGGCGTGCACGATGCGATGATCCAGTGGTGGTACGGGCACAACGCGGTCGCGTTCTTCCTGACGGCCGGGTTCCTCGGGATGCTCTACTACTTCCTGCCGGTGCGCGCGGGCCGCCCCATCTGGTCCTATCGCCTGTCGATCGTCAGCTTCTGGGGGATCGTCTTCTTCTACATCTGGGTCGGCTCGCACCACCTGCACTACACCGCGCTGCCCTATTGGGTGCAGACGCTGGGCATGACCTTCTCGGTCATGCTGCTGGTGCCCAGCTGGGCCTCGGCGGGCAATGCCATCGCAACGCTGAACGGCGCCTGGCACAAGGTGCGCGACGACGCGACCCTGCGCTTCATGTTCGTGGCGGCCGTGTTCTACGGCCTGTCCACGTTCGAGGGGTCGTTTCTGGCCATCCGACCGGTGAATTCGCTGTCACATTACACCGACTGGACCGTAGGGCACGTCCATTCCGGCACGCTGGGCTGGGTGGCAATGATCATCTTCGGCGCGATCTACACGCTGGTGCCGCAGCTTTCGGGGCGCGAGACGATGGCCTGGCCCAAGGCTGTCGAATGGCATTTCTGGCTCGCGATCTCGGGCACGCTGATCTACGTCGTCTCGCTGTGGAACGCGGGCATCACCCAGGGGCTGATGTGGCGAGCCTATGACGAGAGCGGCGCGCTTTCCTACAGCTTCGTCGAGTCGGTCGAGGCGATGGCGCCGTATTACGCGGTTCGCACGCTCGGCGGGTCACTGTTCCTTGCGGGCGCGGTGATCTGCGCGCTGAACTGCCGGGCCACGATCCGACGGGCCCGGCCCCGCCCCGACACCGCCGCCGACCGCCCCCTCCACACCCAGCCCGCGGAGTGAGCAGATGCTGAAGCTGCATTACAACCTCGAAAAGGTCTCGATGGGGCTGGTGGCCGCGATCGTCCTGGCGGCCTCGGTGGGGGGCATCGTTGAAATCGCACCGCTGTTCACCATCGACGAGACCGTCGAAATTCCCGACGATCTGCGCCCGCACACGCCGCTCGAACTGGCCGGGCGCGAGATCTACATCCGCGAAGGCTGCTACGCGTGCCACAGCCAGATGATCCGCAGCCTGGCGGACGAGATCGACCGCTACGGCCCCTATTCCCTTGCGGCCGAGAGCGCCTATGACCACCCGATGCTCTGGGGATCCAAGCGCACCGGGCCGGATATCGCGAGGCTGGGCGAGAAATATTCCGACGCGTGGCATGTCGCGCATCTGATCGACCCGCGCAGCGTCGTGCCCGCCTCGATCATGCCGGCCTATCCTTGGCTCGACCGGCCGCTGGATCTGGACATCATCGAAGCCAGCCTCAGGACGCTGGCGCGGTTGGGTGTGCCCTATGACGATGCCATGATTGCCAACGCCGAAGCTGATGCGTTGGCGCAAAGCCAACCGGACTCCGATGGCGCTGCCGATCTGCAGGCCCGATATGGTGGCTATCTGGCGGTGCGCGCTTTCGATGGCGAGGCGACGCACCTGACCGAGATGGACGCGATCGTCGCCTATCTGCAATCTCTCGGCACGCTCACCGATGCAGCGCACATGATCCTGACCGAGCCGCCGCAATGACCCACGACACACTCGTCCTGATTGCCAAGACGTTCGGCCCGATCTGGATGATGGGGTTTCTGGTGATCGTCGTGATCCGCACCTACAGCCCCTCGCGCCGGGCAGCCCTCGACCGCGCGGCCCGGTCGATCCTGAAACCGGATGATCGGAAGGACGACACGTGACCGATCTCGGAACCACCGATCCGAAAAACCTGCCCGGCGCCGATCCCCATACCGGCCAGCGCGAGGTCGATCCCGTCACCGGATACGAGACCACCGGTCACGACTGGAGCGGCATCAAGGAACTGAACACCCCCTTCCCGAAGATCGCGGCCTGGGCGCTCGCTCTGACATTCGTCTATTCGGTCGTCGCATGGGTGCTGCTGCCGGCTTGGCCCGTAGGGCGCGACTACACGCCCGGCCTTCTGGGCCTCGACCAGGGTGAGATGGCCTTGGACGGCCTTCAGGCGATCGACACGCGACGGAACGATTGGATGGCCCGTTTTGATGGCATGCCGGATTTCGCGGAACTTCAGGCCGACGCCGCGCTCGGCGCGCAGGCGATGCCCGCGGCAGAGCGGCTTTTTCGCGACAATTGCGCCGCCTGCCACGGCAACGCGGGCGGCGGCGGGCCGGGCTATCCGGTTCTCAGCGACGATCACTGGCTCTGGGGCGGCGATCCGCAAGAGATTGCCGTGACACTTCAGGTGGGCATCAATGCCGCGCACCCAGAAACTCGCTGGGCGCAGATGCCAGCCTTCGACTGGATGGATCGGTCCGATCGCCAAGCTCTCTCGGACTATGTCGCGGCGCTTCCCATCGGCGCTGCGGATCACGACAGTGCGGCGGCAACCCTGTTCGATGAAAACTGCGCCGCCTGCCATGCCGAGCGTGGCGCAGGCGGCATGCTGAACGGCGCCCCGGCACTGGTCGATGAGGCCGTCATCTACGGACAGGACGCTGACACGGTGATGGACACGCTGCGCCTTGGTCGGGGAGGGGTCATGCCCCATTGGTCGGAGCGGTTGAGCGACGCAGAGATGAACCTCCTTGCCCTGTATGTCGCGGGTCTGTCGGGCGAGACCGGCAAGGCGCAACCATGAAGACGGTCACGCAAAAGCGGTTGGCCATCATGGGCGCGCTCGCAGCGCTCGGCATTTTCATCGTGGCAAACGCCCAACTGATAACAGTAGCCTTCAGGACGCAGCCGGCCTGTGTCGCCGTCACGGATGCAGCGCTGCCCGCCAGACATGCCTGCTGAGGGAGACAACCATGCTTGAACCACTCCCCTCGATCCGACACCCGCAACGCACCGTCTCGCCGCTGGCCCGTGGTCTGCCGGCGTCGGCGGCGCTCGACTGGTTGCAGGCAGGTTGGGCTGACTTGCGCCGTGCGCCGGGACCAAGCCTTGCCTATGGTGTCTTCCTCGTCCTCGTGTCCTACGCAGTGCTCTGGGCGCTCGCATCGGCAGGGCTGCTTTATCTCGCATTGCCCGCCATCTCTGGCTTTCTGATCGTCGGGCCCTTCCTCGCCCTCGGGCTCTACGAAAAGAGCCGGCGGCTCAGCATCGGCGAACGCACCACACTGCCGCAGATGATGCTGGTCCGGCCTGCATCAGGTCCGCAACTGGCCTATGCCGGGTTGATGCTGGGGCTGCTGGTGCTTTTCTGGCTGCGCGCGGCCGATCTGCTTTACGCGCTGTTCTTCGGGCTGTCTCCCTTTCCCGGCGCGAGCGACGCGCTGATCAACGTGACGACCACGCCGCAGGGCTGGGCCCTGATCCTCGTGGGCTCCCTTGTGGGCGGCCTTTTCGCCGCTTTCGCCTTTGCGCTCAGCCTGTTCTCGGTTCCCATGCTGATGACCGGCAACCGCGATGCGCTGACGGCACTGGGCCTCAGCTTCGCGATGACCATGCAAAATCTGCGACCATGCCTCGCCTGGGGCGCGATTGTTGTAGCCGGGATGGCGGTCTCCGCGGCAACCGGCCTGCTGGGTCTGGCGGTTGTGTTTCCGGTCCTCGGCCACGGCACCTGGCACGCCTGGCGCGCCATAGGCGAGCCTTTACGATGATGACCCACCTGCTGCTCCTCATCCCAATGTCGATCGGAATGGGCCTCGTTGGCCTCGCGGCTTTCTTCTGGGCGCTGCGCAATGACCAGTTCGAGGATCCGGACGGTTCCGCATGGCGCATTATTACTCCCCAAACCCCACTACGGAAGGAAGGTACTCCTCATGACGACCTGGCTCCCCACCCTGAAGACCGCAACCCCACAAGAGGGCTATGACCTTGCCGTGAAAATGGCACGTGTGGCCATCAAGATGACCCAGCCGGACGCAGATGTTCGCGAAAGGCTGCGCCCGGTCTATGCCGGGAACGCCGACGCACTGATCGCGTCCAGCCAAGTCGTGGCGACACATTTCGCCACCGTGGCGGCGGCCAACGACTACTGGAGATAGGCGACATGACATCTGTCGAACGCAAGGCCGGGGATTTTGTCATCGACGCCGCGTTATTGGCGGCCGCGTTCGGTCTTTCGCAGGACGCGATCAAAGCGCGGATGCGCACTGGCGCCATCACCTCACGCTGCGAGGCCGGAGTGGACGACGACGCCGGGCGCTGGCGTCTGACCTTCCAACACGGTAGTCGTGCGTGCCGGTTCGTCGTCGACGAGGCCGGTGTTGTCCTGAAAAAGGCGACGTTTCCGATCAGGACCAGACCGCAAGAATCCGCTGCACGACCTGGCGAGACCTGAGCGATACTCTCTGGCACAGGGTTCGCATCCAGATTCCGAGAGCCCTCCTCGAGAAGGCCGCACGGCGCCTCACCACGGTCCACCGATCCGTGCCGTTGACACGCGCGGCCCAAGCGTTCGAGCGCCCGGGAAATTCCGGCCAATCATCGTCCGCGACGAGGCGGGCGCCGCTGTGGGCGTCGTCAGCAGCACCGACATCGGCACCCGCATCAGCCACTGCACCGGATGTTCTCGCACCGGAGCCGTCGAGAAAGCGATGTCCAAAAATTTGCAAATCTGCGCGACTTTAGAACCGATCGAAGACGGGTCGACCCAAATGAGACAGCCGAGCTTCATGCACATGCCGGTGATCGACAGCGCACGGAGTCCGTTGGGCGTTGTTACCATACGCGACGTTCTCAAGACTCTGCTCGAGGAGCCGGCACATGAGGGAGGCCTCTTGACGAATTCTGTTATCGGCATCGCGGATCCCATTGATCGCACGGACTCGGTCAACCCTCATGGACCAGTCAGCCGCCCTGCGCTGCGCCGTCTCGACTTGCTGCGCGCGTGGCGCGCACGATCCGCCGCGCCAGACCGGCCATGCCCAGCACCCATGCGGTGAGCGCGACATAGACCAGCACTTCGGGGATCGGGTCGAGGAAGCCGTAGCCCATGGCGCGGTCGAACTGGTAGGTGCTGGTGGTGTACATCCCCAGAGGAAAGACCATACCCCAGATCGCCGGCTCGTAGGTGAAGCGGTCGCGCATCCAGACATAGCGCCAGGTCATCAGCGCGAACAGGAACGGGATCCACCAGCTCGCCACCGCCCAGAAAAAGAAGGTGAAGCCCTTGATGAATGGCGATAGCGGGTCCAGCAGCAGCCATGTCTCGCCGCGCAGCATCAGGACCGACCCTGCCAGCGCAGTGATCGCCACCGCGCCCATGTTGATCCAGTAGGGCGGGCTGAAATCCTCGCGGCTCATCGGCACGAAGGTCAGCCGGTAGAAGATCAGCGGGATGATCGCGAGATAGAGCATGCAGCCGATCAAAAACATCGCGATAACCTGGAACTGGATCGCTTCGGGCGGGGCCGCGCCTACGTCGATCACCCCGCGCAGCACCACCACCGATTGGGTCGAGACGGCGGCGATCAGCCAGGCCCCGTTGATGCCGCGCGCCAGCGTCGGCTTGCGCGCCCGCACGGTCACGGCGGTGAAGAAGGTGTACATGATCGCGAACCACAGGGTCAGGCCGAATCACCAAAGCACCGTACCCACGCCGGTGGCGCCGATCACCACCACGTTCTGCGTGCCCAGCACGCAGGTGCCCGCCACGATGGTGAAGAAGCCCGGCGCGCGCTGATGATCCGAAATGTCGCGCAGCAGTTCGGCGCGGAACTTCAGGGCGCGCAGGATCGTAAGGGCCCAGAGGACCGGCCAAGCGATCCAGTTGACGCCGATCAGCGCCAGCGCAACCGGGCGCAACCCCATGAAATGGCAGGCGATCGACACGACGCCGGTCGCCATCACCAGCGCGAAATAGCCTGGAAAGAGTGATGCTGCGCCCGCGTCCACGGCCGCGCGCAGTCTCTGCACAGTCGCCTGCGGCGGCGTTCTTGGCACGCTGTCTTCACCCCCGTGCATATCGGAGGACCAACTCGATCTGGAGAAAGAAAAGGACAAATGCTGTGTTCAGACCCCAAGTGATAGTCGACCATCGAGCAAGAGTGCCCCAAAATGGTGAGGCATTCGGCGCACACCGCCAGATCGCAACCAGTATCCAGAACGTGTAGACGGCCGAGCTGAGGATCAGGACTTGCTGGAAGAGAAGTTGCCCTGCCTCGAGCGCCGTTGCATGTAGGATGGCGAGCGCCACACTTGTCGCCACGCCATAACCCCAGAAAACGACCGGCAGCGACATCTGCCCACGCCATGCGCGCAGTTCAGGAGCGAAAAACCAAGATACCAACGACGCCCCGGACTCGGTTGATGTCATGGCCACGCCTCCCCATTGAAGTGTGAGCCGGTGGGCAGCGATTTGAAAGCAAATACGTCTTCAAATCCTGCCAGACGTGGCGCCGAGATGCCAGGATCGGGTCGCGAAAGTGAAAGTCCACCGCGTGGCTACCTCCTGATGTCGACACGGAGCATGCTGGCCACCGGGCCACCACCGCCCGGCCGAAAAAGGCGGCTACGCGCGACGGTCCTCATCCCCGATCAATCGACCGTCTTCCAGCGTCAGGATCCGGTCCGCGCGATCGAGGATGCGATTGTCATGCGTGACCATCATCGTGGTCGTACCGCGCGTCTGCCCCAGCCGTTTCAAGAGATCGACCACATTGGCGGCCGTGTCCCAGTCAAGGGCTGCCGTGGGTTCGTCGGCCAGCACGACATCCGGATTACCCACGAGGGCCCGGCCGATGGCCACCCGCTGCTTCTGCCCGCCCGAGAGGTTCGCGGGCAGGTAATCCAGCCGGTCCGCCAGCCCCAGAAGACCCAAGACATGGGCCGCAGCGCGATCTGAGGCGGCCTTGTCGATATGCCCTTTCACCTGCAGCCCCATCAGCACATTTTGCTGCGCGGTCAGGCTTTCGTGCAGATTGTGTGCCTGGAAAATGAAGCCGAGCCGTCGCCGCAGCCGGACGTTCTGCGCCTTAGTCGCGTGGCGCAATTCCTGGCCCAGCAAGATGACCGATCCATCCTGTATTTCGCGCAGGCAGCCAAGCAAGGTGAGAAGCGTGGTCTTGCCAGACCCCGAGGCGCCGACCAGAACGGTGAAGCTGCCCCGCGCGACCCTCAGATCGATGTCGAAAAGCGCCTGCTTGCGCGCCTCTCCGGTCCCGAACCAGTGGTTCAGGGCGGTGGCCTGAATGGAAGCGTCGCGCTCGGCCATCTTCAGAACAGATCCGCCGGATCGGCTGCGGCCAGCTTCCGCGTCGCGATCATCCCCGACAGCGCCGAGAAAAAAACCGTTCCGACAAAGACGGTGAGCGCCATACCGAACGAAATATAAAGCGGCAAGGTGGTCACCATGGCCATCAGCGTCAGGATGCCCCAGCCGGCAATGACGCCGGGAACGAAGCCGAACACGCCGAGGATCACGGCTTCCTCCACGACCACGCCCAGAAAGAAGCCCTGCCCGTAGCCCATGGCCTTGAAGGTCGCGTATTCGCGCATGTGATCGGCGACATCGGCGGACAGAACCTGGTAGACGATCACGATCCCCACGAGCACACCGATCAGCACACCGAACCCAAAGATGACGCCGGTGGGCCGCTGCGTCTGCTGAAAGCGCAACTCCTGCGCCATCGCGTCGGCATAGCTGCGGATGCGAAGGGTCGGGTCGGCGATCAACTCTCTCAGGCGAGCCGCCACCGCGTTGGGATCTGCCCCGGATCGCAGGCGCAACAGGATGTGGTCCGGAGCACCGGAGCTGCGCGCGGGAAACAGCGACAGAAAAGTCTGATCGGACACCAGAAGGTATCCGTCGCCGCCGAAGCCGCCGCCGCCTGCGAAGGTGGCATAGGCTGTCAGCGTGCCGCCCTGCGTCTCGAACGCCATGGGCGTCTGCCGCCGGATCGCCGCCGCCTCCTCCTGCGGCAGACCGCGCGCCATGCGGTCGATGATGGCGGCACCCTGAACCTGCAGCACATCGATGTCGGCGGTGATCTCGGGGGCAAGGAATTGCGGGCGGAACGGGTCGATGCCGAAGGTCGTCAGGCTGATGTCGGTCTCGCCCCTGTCCCAGGGCACATTCGCCACCAACAAGCCCATGCCGCCCACTACATCGGGGTCGGCCAATGCCTGCAGCATCCATTGGCGGGCGACGTTGCCGCCCTCGACAAGCGTGTTGGCGTCGGCCGCCGAGATCACGATATCGGCCTGAAAGAATTCATAGGGTCGCAGCGTCGAGGTCCCCATCGAATTCATCAGGCCCAGCTGGACAAAGACCAGGACATTCGCAAAGGCCACGCCCGACAACGCGGCGGCGAAGCGCCCGCGCTGGTGGATCAGTTGCAGCCAGCCAATCGGCAAGCGGCCAAGCAGCCGTTCGAGCAGACGGCTCATCGGGCGACCCGCCCGTCCGCGCCGGTGTCGATCCGGGCGATGACCTCGAGGTTCGTGAATCGCGATGCGATCTCCGACGAGGGCGCGTCGAGCGCGACAATGACGCGGATCACCCGCGCGTCGGTGTTGGCCGCCACGTCGTCCGAGATCAGCCCCTGCCGCCCCACGGTCAGGCCGACGCTTTCGACCGTTCCCTGCAGAGTGCGACCGATGGCGCCCGCCACCAACTCGACAGGCTGTCCGGGCGTGACCGCGCCGATCCGGTCCTGATAGACCTCCACCTCGGCCGTCATCTGGCTGATGTCCCCCATCTGCATGATGCCTTCGGCGGGTGGACGCTGTCCGGGCGTGACATGGATGTCGAGGATCGTCCCGGCGATCGGCGCGACGACAATGCCACGCGCCAGATCGAGGTTTGCGCGCGCAAGCTCGGCGTCGGCCGCTTCCACGTTGCGCGCCGCCACCACGACATCGGGCTGCTCGTCGATCTCGGCGGACGAAAACCGCGCCAGCGTGGCCTCGGCACGGGTGACCGCGAGGGCAGCGGCCTGCGCGGCGGTGCGCGCGGCATCGAGCGAAACGCTGGTCGTGACGCCACGCTCCACCAGCTCTTCGCTGCGCTCCAGGGTTGCCTGCGCTTCCAGATATGTGCTGCGGGCCTGCTCCAGCGTGGCCTGCGCCTCGTCCCTGCTAGCCTGCACGGCACTTCGGGTCTGCATGAGCGCCGCCTGCCGGATCGCAAGGTTGGCTTCGGCAAGGAAAACGGCGCTTTCGAGGGAGGCGCGGTTGTCGAGATGGGCCAGCGACGCGCCGCGCTCAACCCGATCCCCGACGGCGACGAGAATTTCCGAGATGCGCGCATCGCTCGCCCCAAAGGGTGCGGCCACGACGGCCACATCACCCCGTGGCATCACGCGGGCCAGCCCCACGACATCAGTCGGCAGCATCGTCTCGACCATGTCCTGCGGCAGTTCGATATCCGGAGGCAGCGCAATCGGCGCAGTCGACCCGCCGCCCGGTTGCAGGCCGGTCAGTTCGTAGAACTTCTGAAGGCCGGGCGGTTGGAAGTAGAGGCCGATGATCGCACCCGCGAACATGAAGACCGGGATGAGCAGCACAAGCAGGTATCGCTTGCGAAACCGCTTCATCTTTCCCGAGCGCTCCTCGGAGGGCGCCTCGACAAGTAGTGGCAATTCGGTTTCAGAGGGTCGGGTCATTCGTCAGGCCTTGGAATGGCGACAGCGCGCCTGGAAACGTTGATTGTTTTTAGGCTTCAGGGCGGATGGCCGTCCTGCGGTTGATCCAGTTCATGATGGCCGATCGACTTGCAGTCCGAAAGGACCTTGCGCCCTGCGACGAGCGCCGCGCCCTTCTATCGGCGCGCCTCGCGCAGCAGGCTCGCCGGCGTGAAGGCCGATGGCGTGTGATGATGCTTCTTTGACCGAATTGGCGCCGCCTGGCCTTCGCGGTCGTTCATGGCTGCTCCGTGGCTGCAGGGGAATCGAGGGGTCTCAATGCGCTCAGGACCAGAAAGGCCGCGCCCAGCGTTGTCCAGCGCCCGAACCACGGATCGATCGGCGCCACGGCTCTCGCCGCCCATCCGAACGGCGGGTAGAACACGGCGCCGGTGACGGTGGTATTCGTAAGCCTGGCCTCGGTCGACAGGTCGATCAGATCGTCCCGGCTCCGGAAATGCGCAGCACTCCAGAGCTTCGAGCCGAGCCGGCCCTTCACGCGGCGCTGCACCGCCCAGAGGTTCCAGCGACCGAGCTCGCCGAGGATCAGCCGACCGCCGGGTTGAAGCACGCGCACCATCTCCCGGATCGTCGGGCGAGGATCTTCGACGAAGCAGAGCGTGGCGACTGACACGACGCAATCGAACTGCCCTGCGGGGAATGGAAGGTTGCCGGCATCCCCTTCGACCAGATCGACCTCGACGCCTGCAGCCCTTGCCCGACGGTGCGCCGAGGCGAGCATGTCGGCCGAGGCATCGAGGCCGGTGACCTGTGCGCCGTCCTGCGCGAGCGGGGTGGCCAGCACGCCGTCGCCGCAGCCAACATCGAGGATGCGCAGGCCGCGGGCCGGGCCGATGCTGTCGAGCAGGAGACGTTCCTCGAGCGCGTCCGTGATCCGGCCGAGCGTGCTGCGGCGCCAGTCGGCGTAGGCGTCGGGGAGAACTTCGAGCGCGGGGTCGGCATCGCTCCGGTCAGCGACGGGCCGCTCCGCTTCCGTCAACGCAGCACCCGGCGCAGGCGCGCCGCGACGTGATCGACCTCGTCCACGGTTGTGGTGCGGCCAAGGCTGAACCGGATCGCGCCCATGCCGACCTGCGGCGTGACGCCCATTGCCTCCAGCACCGGAGACAGCTCGACCCGTCCAGAATGGCAGGCAGACCCGGTCGAAGCCGCAACCTCCGGCATGGCTGCGAGGATCTCCGCGCCGACGCGGCCGACAAAGGCGACGTTGAGCGTGTTTGGCAATCGGCGCTCGGGATGGCCGTTGAGAACGACGTGATCGCCAAACGCATCCTTGAGCGCGGCCCAGAAGCGGTCCCGCAGAGCCTGGACTTGCTCCATCGGCTCCAGGTCGGCGGAGAGATTGGCGGCCACCCCGAGCGCGGCTGTGAGCATCGCGCTTTCGGTGCCCGCGCGCCGACCGCTCTCATGCCCGGCACCATGAATGAACGGCTCCAGCTGCAGGCCGTCACGAATGAAGAGTGCGCCGACGCCCTTGGGGGCATGGAACTTGTGCCCAGCCATCGTCAGCAGATCGACACCGAGGTGGTCCGCCCGGGTCGGGATCTTGCCGACCGACTGCGCAGCATCGGTGTGGAAGCGAACGCCGTGCTCTCGCGCGATCGCCGCGCACTCGGCGATAGGCTGGATCGTCCCCGTCTCGTTGTTGGCATGCATGATGGTGACCAGCACGGTCTCGGGTATGATCGCCCGCCGCAGGTCGTCGGGATCGACGAGCCCCACGCCGTCTACCGGCAGCCAGGTCACCCGCGCGCCGAAGCGCTCGAGGAACCGAAGCGGCGCCACGATGCCCGGGTGCTCGGCGCTCGACGTGACGAAATGCGGCCGTTCCTTGCCGCTGGCGAAGAACACGCCCTTCAGCGCGTGGTTGTTCGCTTCGCTGCCGCCGCTTGTGAAGACGATCTCCCGCGGCGAACAGCCGAGGAGGTCCGCGACTTGGGTCCTCGCGTCATCCACCATCTGGCGGGCGGGAACCCCGGCCCAGTGGCTGCTGGAAGGATTGCCGTGCCCCGTCTCCAGGGCATGGCGCATGATCTCGGCGACCTCGGGGGCGACCGGGGTGCTGGCGTTGAAATCCAGATAGATGTCGCACAAGGCCCTGCCCCCCTTCCGTTGTCGCTTTGCCCGGGTCAGGGCCTGTAGGCCGCGTCCTGCTGCCAGCCGGTGAAGCCGGTCTGCATGACGACGACGTTCGACCGCCCGGCCACGCGCAGCGCGAAGGCCGCCTGCGCCGAGAGGCTGCCGGTGTTGCAGAAGAGGATGGTCATGCGATCCTCTGGAATCTCGTCGATCCGGTCGAGGACTTCGCGCCACTCGATGTTGACGGCGCCGGGAATCGTGCCCTCCTCGAACTGGCCCGCGTCGCGGGTGTCGACGAAGAGCGCGGTCTCGAAGACGGTCTGGTCGAGTTGCTGCGGCAGGATGATCCCGGCCTCGTAGTCCGAGAACATCATGTATTCCTGCATGGCCTCAACGGCCGCGTCCTGCGCAAGAGCGGGCGCTGCGTGCAGCCCGACCGCGACGGTCGTCGCCAAGAGAAGGTGTTTCAGGGTCATCCGGGGGTTCCTCCGTTCCGGTTCTTGATTCAGGTGTTCCGTGCAAGCCAGCCGGTCGTGCCGCCTTCGAGCCAGAGCGCCTCCGGGTGGCCGAGCTTGGTGAGCATCTCCGCCCCCTCGGCGGAGCGCCCGCCGCCCTTGCCGCAGATGGTCCCGGGCGTCTTTCCAGCGGGGAGGTCACCCGCCCGGCCTGCGAGGTCTGCCAGCGGGATATGCACGGCGCCCGTAACGTGGGCGGCGGCGTAGTCATCTGCGTCGCGGACGTCGATAAGGAAGAAACGATCCGGGTCTGCCGCGAGGGCGGAGAGTGTCAACATCTCCGCCATCAGAACACCAGCACCTTGTCGGCGGCGAGCGTCGTTTGCGCCAGTTCGTCCATGGTCGACCGCGTCGGCCCTTCCATCATGTCGCCCTCGGTCAGGCCGCGCGCATCCATGCAGGTGCCGCACATCAGCACGCGCCCCTTCGACGAAAGAACCCTGCGGAGCATCCGCTCGAGGTTGTAGTAGCCATCGGGCGTCTTCTGCCCCGCCTTGGCGCAGAGCAACGCGTCGGCCATCAGGAAGACGGTGATGTCCGCGTCAGGATCATGCTTGGCCAGCGCATGGGCCATGCGCAGCCCGTTGAAGCTGCGCTCGGTGCCATAGGGCGGGTCGTTGAGAAGGATCAGGTGTTTCATGGTCGGTCCTCAGGTCTGGGCGCGCGTTTCGAAATCGGCGAGGAAGGCTTCGATGCGCCGGGCATTGGCGCCGCGGTCGATCTGGCCCAGGCGCGAGCGCGAGCGTACGTCGATGCGGGTTCCGGTGTCGGTCTCGGTGACGCGGATCGCCACCTCGTCCTCGAAGCCGAACAGACGGCTCGTGGCGATGGCCTCGATCTGGCTTTCCGCGGGATCGGCCGACAGCACCGCCCAGCCGCGTGCCTCCACGAGGGCGAGGGCCGCCGCAAAGGCGTCGTCGACGGGCAGCGGCAGGTCCAGCGGGCGCACATCCGGATAGGCGGCGCGCTGTGGCTCGGCGTTCTGCGCCGGGTAGTCGCTCGGCGTGGCGGTGAACCAGAAGACCGGCGGATCTTCGGTGTCGGTCGAGATGTCGTTGATCGGCGGCGTGGTGAGAGAGGCATATTGCCAGGCGCCGGCCGCAATCAGGACCGGCAGCGACAGCACGAGGCCGAGTGCCGCGATGCCGCCGCCCCGCCTGCGCGCGAGCCAGAGGCCCAATGCCGCGACCGCCAGTGCTGCGCCCGCAATGGCGGCCCAAGCGCCCCAGGTCGCCACGTCCAGCGCGCGCAGCACGGGCCACCAGTCCTTCCGGTAGCCCAACGCGGAGGTCGCGAGCAGCAGGATCGAAGCCAGCCCGAAGAGAACGGCACCCCATCCGAGGCGGGAGACGGCCGTGTCACGCATGGGCGGTCTCCGGCTGTTCGGCGGGGTTGAGCCGCGGGTGGGTTTCCTCGCCGAGCCAGAAGAGCACGGCGCCGGAGACGAACATCGAGATGGCGACGAACCAGAAGGCGGCTTCGGCCGCGCCCGTCAGGCTGGCGGCAAGGCCGAGGCCGAGCGCGCCGATGGCGTAGCCGAGGTCGCGCCAGAAGCGGTAGATGCCGATGGCCGAGCCGCGCCAGGCGGGCGGCGTGATGTCCGCGACCGCCGCCGAGAGGTTCGGATAGAGGAGCGCCATGCCGAAGCCCGCCACGCCCGCCGAGACCGACCACCAGAGCGCGCCCGTGCCCATGACCACCATCGCCACGCCCGCGCCGCAGATCCACATGCCGAGCACGTTGGGCCAGAACCGGCCAACATGGTCCGACAGCCGCCCGGTGACAAGCTGCGAGCCACCCCAGACGAAGCCGTAGACGCCGACGATCCAGCCGACCTCCGTCAGCGGCGCGCCCCGGCCCACGAGGAAGACCGGGAACAGCGCCCAGACCAGCGCATCGACGAATTTTTCGACCAGCCCCGCCTGGGAGATCGCGAAAAGGCGGCGGTCGCGCCAGCTCATCAGCGCGAAGACTTCGCCCGTGTTGGGGTGCTCGGACACGCCTTGCGGGTAGCGCGGCAGGGATTTCGGGGGTGCTGTCTTGTGCGCGGCAGTCTCCGCCTTGGCCCAGGGCAGCGTGTCCTTCACCCAGACCACAGTCAGGAGCAGCGCCAAGAGGACCACAGCCATGCCGAAGACCAGCAAACCAACGCGTGCCCCCAGCCACTCGGCGGCATAGGCGGTCAGGATGCCAGCGATCGCCACGCCGACATAGCCGGAGAACTCGTTCAGCCCCATGGTGAGCCCGCGTTCCTCAGCCTTGGTGATGTCGAGCTTCGCGGTCTGCGTCATGGACCAGCAGAGGCCCTGATTGACGCCCAGCAGCACGGTCGCGGCGACGATCCAGTTCCAGTCGGGGGCGTACCAGATCATCACCGGGATCGGCAGTGCTGCGACCCAGCCCCAGAAGAGCACCCGCTTGCGTCCGATCCGCTCGGACCAGCGCCCGGCGACGAAGTTCATCACCGCCTTTACCGCGCCGAAGGCCACCACGAAGGAGGCGAGCAGCAGGAACGAGCCGCGCTCCAGCCCGAACTCGCTCTCTGCCAGTGCCGGGACCACCGTGCGCGTCATGCCGATGGCGAAACCCACCAGCATCACCTGGATCAGCTGGTGCGCGACCTGAACCCGGTTTTCGCGGATGCCGCGCGTGAACTCGCTTGCGGTCATTCGGCGGGCTCCTTCTTCGTGTTCCGGGGATCGAGCGCATGACCCGATGCCGGGCCGCGGACGGGCTGGATCAACATCCGGTCGAGCCAGAGGTCGCGGCGTGTGCGGAATTGCTCGATCCCGATCTCCATCCCCTCGTGCCCCTTGGCGGGCTGAGCGATGTAGGTGCCGAGCAGCCGGTCCCACCACGGCAGGTTGAAGCCGTAGTTCGAGTTGGTCTCGCGCGGGTCGACGGAGTGGTGGACGCGGTGCATATCTGGCGTGACGACGAACAGGCGAAGCACCCGGTCGACGGGTCGCGGCAGGTCGATATTGGCGTGGTTGAAGAGTGCCGTCGCGTTCAGGATCACCTCGAACAGCAGCACCGCGATGGCAGGCGGGCCGAGGGCCGCGACCACCGCCAGCTTGATCCCCATCGAGATGAGGATCTCGACCGGGTGAAACCGCAAGCCGGTGGTGGCGTCGAAGTCGAGGTCGGCGTGGTGCATCCGGTGCAGGCGCCAGAGGCCCGGCACCGCGTGGAACATCACGTGCTGGAGGTAGATCGCGAGATCCAGCAGCAGCATCGAGACCACGACCGCGACCCAGAACGGCGCGTCGATGTTGTTGAACAGGCCCCAGCCACGGTCCTCGGCCATGACCGCAAGGCCGACCGCGATGATGGGAAATGAAAGCCGAAGGATAACCGTGTCGACCACGACGAGCGCGAGGTTGTTCGTCCAGCGGATCACCCGAGGAATTTCCCGCCGACGCCGGGGAGCCCACACTTCCCAAAGCGCCATCGCCGCCAGAACACCCAGAAAGGCGGCAAGGCGGATCGTCGGTTCGGCGGCAAGGATGGTCTCGGACATGCGTTTTCGACTTCGGGGTTGTGGGAAGCGATGGAATCGCTATCATTCAAACTATCGCTTGAATGACCTACAGTCTGGAGACGTCCAGTGTCAATCAGCCCGAAGACAGCGCTTCTTGAGGAATACGCGCTCGTCGCGCGCGCCCTGTCCGCTCCGGCGCGGCTCTCGCTCCTCGAACAACTGGCGCAGGGAGAGCGCGGGGTAGAGGCGCTTGCGGAAAAGACCGGCCTCACCATCGCCAACTGCTCGCAGCATCTGCAGCAATTGCGCCGCGCCGCACTCGTCACCAGCCGCCGAGACGGCAAGGCAGTGATCTACAGGCTGACCGACGCGAAAACGCTCACGCTGATGGACATGCTCCGCGTTGTTGCTGAGCGCAACCTGGCGAAAGTCGAGCGCATCCTTCGCGGCCTCTCGGGCGGCGAGGAGGCCCCCGAGCCGGTGAGCCGCGCCGATCTGGCCGCACGGCTCGCCGAAGGGTCCGTCACAGTGCTCGACGTGAGGCCAGCGGACGAATACGCCACCGGCCACATTCCCGGCGCGCTGAACGCGACACTGGCAGAGCTGCAGCAGATGCTCCCCACGCTCGCAGCAGGCGCGGAGATCGTCGCCTACTGCCGCGGTCCCTACTGCGTCTATGCCCATCAGGCCGTCGCCGCCTTGCGCCGGCACGGGCTAAACGCGCGGCGCCTCGAAGGCGGTCTACCGGAATGGCGCGAGGAGGGAAGGCAGATCGCAAGGATCGGCTGAGTTCACACCAGCTCATCCGCTGTCACTGTCACCCCCCCCCGCCCGCCCATGCCATCAGCGCAGCGCGGCCAGGTGTGCCGCGTGGGTCAGGACCGCAATGGCTGGTCCCTACCTCGCGGGTTTTCGTCGCGCGTCGACTTCAGATCAAGCAGGCTATCCTGTGAATACCGCGCGACGCTCCGAGAACTGACAGCGGCCAAACAGAAGGTCAAAAGGCCGCAACGAAGATAGCTCAGCTTGCTGGCACGCGTTAGCATATCGCGCTCCTCGGCAGGGCAGGCCCACAGACTGTGTCGCTGGCGGCAGCGTCAAGCGCGCTTGTCCGATCGACGCCTCCACGCCTGCCAGAGGGACAGCAGAAGAAGCGCGCCGGTCGCCGCGACGAAGCCAGCGGCGATGGGGCGCTCAAGAAAGACCATTGGATCTCCGCGGGAAATGAGAAAGGCCCGTCGCAGGTTGGTCTCGATGAGGGGCCCCAGAACGAATCCGAGCAACAGCAGTGCGGGGCTGAAGGCGGCAAGCGTCAACAGATAGCCCGCAAGCCCGATCACCGCCACCGCAACAATATCGTAGCCGAGCCCCCTGACCGAGTACACGCCAAGGCAGAGGAACACGAGGATCGCCGGGTACAGCAAGTGGAAGGGAATGCGCAGCATGGCGACCCAGATGCCGATCAGTGGCAGGTTGAGGATCAGCAATAGAAGATTCCCGATCCCGAAGCTGGCGACCAGCCCCCAGAACATCTCGGGCCGCGCCTCAAGCATCATCGGTCCCGGTTGGACGCCGTGGATTACCAGCGCGCCGAGCATCAGGGCCATGATCGGGTCGCCCGGAATTCCCAGCGTCAGGGTCGGGGCGAAGGCCGTGATTGCGGCAGCGTTGTTCGCGGCCTCGGGGCCCGCGACGCCTTCGACCGCGCCCTTTCCGAAACGCTCGGGCCGTCGTGCGATGCGACTTTCCATCGAATAGCTGAGAAACGAGGACAGGGTAGATCCCGTCCCC
Source organism: Paracoccaceae bacterium (assembly GCA_041687395.1). Taxonomy (GTDB): domain Bacteria; phylum Pseudomonadota; class Alphaproteobacteria; order Rhodobacterales; family Rhodobacteraceae; genus JAWLCA01. Next base: position 23,305 of record JAWLCA010000032.1, read on the forward strand.
GGCAGCGCGCCGAAGAAACTGCCGAGCGCGCTGCCGCGGAGCGTGGGCCAGCCCATGCGCCGCAAATCGTCACGCCCCGGCATCAGCGACCTGAAGCCGAGCCGTTGGTCGACTGTCTGGCGCTCGGGGTCGCGGACGTTCGCAATGATCTCGGCCACACCGAAAAGGCCCATCGCCAGCGCCACCAGGTTGATTCCATCCAGAAGCTCGGTCTGTCCGAACGTGAACCGCTGCACGCCCGAATTCACGTCCGTTCCGATGCAGCCCAGAAGCAACCCCAGCGTGACCATCGCAAAACCCTTGGCAGGCCGGGCCGTCCCGATGGTCGAGGCCGCAACGAGGCCGAGGATCATCATCGCCGCGTAGTCCGCCGCGCCGAACGCCGTCGCCGCGCGCGACAGCCAACTGGCCAGCATCACCAGCACCACGATCCCGAAGACCGAACCGGCGAAGGACGAAACCATCGCCGCGAAAAGCGCGACGCCTCCGCGTCCGTCCCGCGCCATCGGGTAGCCGTCCAGCGTCGTGATCGCCGATTGCGGCGTCCCGGGCAGACGCAACAGAATGGAGGCGACCGCTCCGCCGTACTGCGCGCCGTAATAGACGCCCGCCAGCATGATCAGCGCGGCCTCGGGCGTGATGTAGAAGGTGATCGGCAGCAGAAGCGAAATGGCGGCCATCGCGCCCACGCCGGGCAAGACGCCGACGAAGGTGCCAAGCACCACGCCGAGAAGGCAGTAGATCAGCACTTCCGGCTGCAACGCGAAGCCGAGGCCGAAAAGAAGTCCCTCCCAGGTCGTCATGGGAGGCGCGGCCAAAGCGGCAACGACATCTGAAGTCCGAAGCTGAACACAAGCACGGTCAACGCGCAGACGCCCACCGACAGCAGGAGGCGCCACCCCAGACCCTTGCGCGGCGCCGGGACCGTCGCGACCAGCACGCAAGCGGCCGTCGCACCGGCAAGGCCGAGGCGAGACAGCCCGAAGCCGAAGATCAGGATCGCCGCGAGCACCGCCACGATCACGCCAGCCTCCAGCTTCGGTGCCGGGGCCGCGCGTCCCAGCGCAGGCAGCGCCACGATCAGCCCCAGAGCGACGAGGACAGCCCCCAGAACGGCCGGAAAGAACCCGGGCCCCATCTGCCGCAGGGTGCCAAGGTCATAGTGAACGATCGCCCAGCCCGCAGCCCCCGCCCCGACGGCGGCCAGCGCAAGACCGCCGCAGAGGTCGGGCCAGTCCCGCCGCACCGCAGACCTGCTACTGCGCCTCGACCCGGTCGATCACGGCGCCCCACATCTCGGTATCGGCCGCGATGCGCGCCGCCAGGTCCTCGGGCGTGCCGGGGGCCGCCTGCCAGCCGATCCCCAGCAGTTGTTCCTGCACCGCCGGATCCGCGAGGATCTCGTTGATCTCGGTGTTCAGGCGCTCGATCACCGCGGGGTCGGTGTCGGCGGGCGCGATGAAGGCGTTCCACAGTTCCGCGCGAAACTCCTCCGGCAGGCCGGCCTGCCCGGCCAGAACCGGCACGTCGGGCGCCTGCGCAAAGGGCTCGGCCGAGGTGATGCCCAGCATCCGCATGCTGCCCCCCTCGACATGCGGCAGCGCCGCCGAGGGCGCCATGAAGCCCGCGTCGATCTCGCCGCCCATGATCGAGGTCGTGACCTCGGCATAGCTGGTGAAAGGCACATGCAACATGCTGACGCCGGCTTCCGCGGAGAACAGTTCCGCCGTCAGATGCGCGCCCGACCCCTGCCCGACCGACCCGTATGTCAGCGCCTCTGGCTCTGCCCCGGCGGCTTCGATGAAGCCTGCGACATCGGTGAATTCCGAATTGGCCGAAACCGCCAGCACCAGTGGCGAGGTGGCGATCAGCGTGACGGGCGCAATGTCCTGCTCCACATCGAAACCGGTGTCGTCCATCAGCCGTTGCGCCGTCGTCAGCGGCCCGTTGATCGTGGTGCCGAACGTGTGGCCGTCGTCTGCAGCCAGAAGCATCTGCTGGATGCCGATCACACCGCCCGCACCCGGCTTGTTCTCGATCACGACCGGCTGACCAAGGCGCTGCGCCAGGGGATCGGTGATGATCCGCGCAAGGATGTCGGGCGACGAGCCGGCCGGAAAGCCGACGTAGACGTGAATCGGTCCGGTCGGCCAGGCCTCTTGCCCGACCGCGGGAGCGGCCAGAAGGACGGCGGCACATGCCAGCGTGGCGCGGCGGGTCAGATTGAATGTCACTGGGTGTTCCTCCTCGAGATTTCCGCCCAAAGGACACCATGCGACCGGCGAATGCAACGTGGTTGGAACGGCGGAAGGAACGGTCCGGTCGCGGATCGAGGGTGGCTGCTTCGGGCCAGCAATTGGCGTTGGCGACCCCAGCCATCTTGATCAGACTTTTTCCGGTTCATCCTGATGGCGCGGGCCTTTGCGACAGGTGCGCCGAGGCCCGCGCAGTCGATCAGTTCGCGTTGCCGCCATGCATCTCGTCAATTTCGGCGGTGAACTGGTCGTAGTCGTAGCTCATTCCGTTCAGCACAGCGCTCCACATCCGCACCGCTCCAGCAGCCGCCACTGCCTCCCTGAGCTGCGCTTCGGTCGCCCCTGCTGCGCGCGCATTCTTTGCATGTGCGTAGACGCAATAGTCGCAGGGGATCTGCGCGGAAACCCCGAGCATGACCAGCTCCCTGGTCACGGCGTCGAGTTCTGCGCCTTCGCCTCCGAGGCTTCCGTACCATTGCATCGCCGAGTCCAGCGCGTGGGACGGATAGGTTTCCGAAAAAAACCTCGGTGCGTCCTGCGCGACCGCTCCGGTCGTGGTGAGAGCCACGGCAATGGCAAGATAAAAAGACTTCATGTTGTGTTCCTTTCTTCTTTCAGTGTTCCGATCTGCTTTAGTCTCGGTTCCGTTCGATATTTCAGAATTCATCGCTTCGGATCGTCGTGCGAGGCGGCGACGATGACGACAGAGACCCGACGCATTCGGGAGCGAGTCACGGAATGGACCCTCTCGACGTTGGCTACTGACGCGATGAATCGGCATCAGTGGGTGCAGGCGGTCGCGACGCGTCTCGTCGCGGTATCGATGTCGAAAACACTCTCGAGGCTCTCACCGAAGATGCCGAGCCAGGCGTCCTGGGCGCGGTAGGCGACAATCTCACGCTCGCCGGGACAGGCAAAGCGCATGCCTGCGGTCGCCTGCATGTGGTGGACCAGTTCATGCACGAGAACCGAGAGATCCGCGATGGTGTGGCCTGTCCAGTCCTCAGAGACGAAGATCGTCGCTTCGGCGTCATCGTAGATCGCGACGACCCCGTCAGCCGGAACGATGGCCTCCGGGCCATAGCGCCTGGCGACCAGTTCCGCGGCCGGAAGACCGACGAGCGCCGGGAGGTCTGCCGCGGGAGGCAGATCGAAATTCGTTGCGAGCCAGAGGGTCATGGTCTCCAGCAAGGCAGGTGTCTCGCGCGGCTCGGCCACCGAGGCCGGGGCTGCGACGGCAAGGCACAGGGCGCTCAGGACGCTTCGAACGATGGGTGGGCGCATGGCGGGACTCCTCCGGCTGCTGATCCGGAAGGGTCCGTCCGCCGCGGGCCGAAGTCATGAAAGAGCCCTGAAAGAAAGCTGCAACTGTGCTACAATTTTTGGGTTCGCCGTGGAGATCGGGCCATGAATGCTGCGGCATCCATTCGTATTGGCGGGTTCCTGCTGAACCGCACACGCGGCTGCCTGGAGGACGCGGCCGGAGAGGAACGTTTTCTGCGACCGAAGTCCTACCGTGTCCTCGAGGTGCTGACCGAGCGCCGGGGCGAGCTTGTCGGCAAGGAAGACCTGATCGGCGCGGCTTGGCCCGACGTGATCGTATCGGACGACTCGCTTGCGCAATGCGTCAGCGAGATCCGGAGGGCGCTTGACCCCGATGGCACGCGTCTGCTGCGGACCGTGCCACGCCGTGGTTATCTTCTGGAAATCGAGGGCGATCCCCTGGTGCAGCCGCCGCGCACAGGCCGTCGACCGATCCCTGCGCTTGCGGGTGGTCTTGCCGCTGGCATCGTTCTTCTTCTTGCCGGCGGTTGGGTCATGCTCGCGCGCGTGCACCTTGAGGTCGCTTCGCCTGCGGCGGCTGCGGTGGTACAGGCAGATGCGTTGCTGGCGGACAGCGACTGGCGGCGGCGAGGCGACAACGAACAGGCCCGGACGCTGCTCCAAACCGCGGTGGAAGACGATCCCGGCAACGCCGCTGCATGGGCAGGCCTTGGCCAGACCTACTGGCTGGAAGTGCGGCACCTTGCCTGGGGCGGAGGGCGGCGCGAAATGCGGCAGGCGCTCGAGATGGTCGAACGCGCGGTCGCTCTTGGCGGGAGCGCCCGGGCGCATCGGCTCCTCGCCGAGATGCGCCTGCTCGCGCCGTTTCCGGAAATGAACTCGCCCGTCGACGCGCTGGCCAACGCCCGCGCCGCAGTGGCGATCGACCCGACCGATCCGGACAATCTTGCGGTCATGGCCCATGCCCTCGCCCTGACCGGTCGTGCGGATGACGCGGTGCGCATGATCGGGCGGGCCCGGCAACTGAACCCGTCCCCACCCGACTGGTACCGGCTGGTCGCGGGCCTCGCCCACCTGCTGGTGGACGAACCGGCCCGGGCTGCAGAGGAGCTGCGCACACTCTACGGGACTGGTGCCTTCGCCAACCAGCGCTGGTGGCCGGGATGGCTCTACGCCGCAAGTCTGGCGCATGCGGGGCGCCGAGACGAGGCAACCGCAGTAATCCGCACCGCCCGGGAGCGTCGGCCCGAGCCGAGCGTCAAGGCCATCGCGCAAGCCTTTGATGGATTTTCCGACCGCATCGGACTTGCCTTCGTTCTCGACGGCCTCAGGCTGGCAGGCATGTCCGACTGAACGGCTTCAATCCGCGTAGGCGCGCGCTTCCCAGTCCTCAAAGCCCACGCGAAACCGCAGGTAGCCGGCCCAGGACTCGGCGAGCAGCGGGTCGCGGGCCACATCCTCGGCGATCACCTCGTCCCAGGCGTGCCGCAGCGCGGTCAGGATCTCCTCCGACCAGGCATGGATCGTAACCCCCTCGGCGCGGAAGGCCGCGATCGCCTCCACCTGTTGCACCGCCGCGTTTGCAGCGGTCCACGACAGGCTTTCGCCACAGGCCGTCTCCAACGCCGCCTTGTGCTGGTCGGAAAGGGCTGCCCACGCCCGTTCGGGCATCAGGATTTCAAGCGACGTCACCGGCTGTTGCCAGCCGGGGAAGTAGAGGTGCCGGGCAACCTCGGCGATGCCCAGTTCGGCGTCGATCGACGGCAGCGAAAACTCGGCCCCGTCGATCAGGCCGGAGTCCAGCCCCGGGCGGATCTCTTCGGCCGGCAATTCGTAGGAGATGACACCGAGCGTCCTCAGCACCCGTGCGCCATAGCCGAAGCTGCGCATGCTGATCCCATCAAGATCGTCGAGGCTGTCCACTGGCGTAACAAACCAGCCGCCGCCTTCAGACGGAAGTATGCCGCAATAGAGGCTCTTCAGGTGGTGGCGCGCGTAGATCGCATCAAGCGCCTCGGCCCCCCCGCCGGTGCGCATCCATGCGGTGAATTGCGCGGGGTCCGGTCCGAAGGGAAAGCCGGTGAAGATCGTCAGGGCCGGGTCTTCGCGATGGTGATGGCCGGCCGATCCCCAGGCCGCATCGATAAGACCAGAGTCGAGGGCGCCGAACGTGTCCTGGTCAAGAACCAGCCGGTCGTGAACCGTGATGATGAAAGAGCCGCCGGAGAGCTGCTCCACAGTCTCGGCAAAGCGCTCTCCTGCCTCGCCGAACAGCTTCGGATGAAGCAGGCTGTTCATGCGCCAGCGCAGCACGTCCTCTTCTGCGGCAACCGGGCTTGCGGCAAGCGATGCCGAGAGGGCCATGCCGCAAAGAACACCAGACAGGCGCGGGACGTCGAGCATCGCGACAGTATCCTTGCACGGGGGCCGAACTGGCCACGCGTCGGATCAGAGGTAACAGATTTCGGGCGCGGCGACCCTATCCAAATGGGTCGAAGCCGATTGCCGCCCCGCCGCCGCAGATCAGCCGAGGATCAGCAGCACCACCGCCACATAGTACAACAGGCTCGCCGCCAGCACGATTCCGTGCCAGATGGTGTAGTGGAACGGCAGCCGCTCCCACAGGTAGAAGCCCACGCCGATGGTATAGAGCCCGCCCCCCGCGATCATCAGCGCGATCACCGGCGCGGGCAGTTCTGCCAGCACCGCATGACCGGCCACCACCACGGCCCAGCCCATCCCCAGATACAGCGCCAGCGCGATCCAGCGCCACCTGACCGGCGACACCAGCTTCAGCCCCACCCCCAGAAGCGCGGTCCCCCACAGCCCGGCGGTCAGTGCCAGCCCCTGCCCCGACAGCAGCGCGAAAGGCGTGTAGGTGCCCGCGATCTTCACGTAGATGGCCGAGTGATCGAGGCGCTGCAGCAGCCCCCGCCACGCCTCGCGCCGGTTCAGGTTGTAGAGCGCCGAGAACAGGATCATCGCCGCCAGCCCGGCCCCGTAGATGCCGACCGCCACCAGCGCCGGGGCGTCGTCGCGCGTCAGCGCGGTCAGCCAGATCAGCCCCGGCACCGCCAGCACGATCAGCGCGATCCCCGCGACATGCACCGCCGCGTCGGACAGATCCTCGGCCCGGCTGTAGGCGGGGCGGGGGGCGAAGCGGGATGCCATGACGATCTACCTTTCAACCGATTACCAGGAACAGGCGCGACCCGCGGGCCGCACCACACCCCGCCGTGGCGTCAGGCGACGGCGGCGCGATACAGATGCCAGGTCGCATGCCCCAGCAGCGGCATCACCAGTACCAACCCCAACAGCGCCGGAATCGATCCCACCGCCAGCAGCCCGGCGACGATCAGGCCCCAGACGGCGATCGGTCCGGGGTTCGCCAGCGCCACGCGCACCGATGTCACCACCGCCTCGGGCAGGCCCACGTTGCGGTCCAGCAGCAGCGGGAACGACACCACGCTGGTCGCCAGCACCACCACCGCAAAGACGAAGCCCACCGCCGTGCCGACGACGATCATCGCCCAACCCTCGGGCGTTGTCAGCGCCTGCCCGATCAGCGCCCCCGCCGTGCGCGGCAGCTCCGGCCCCAGCGTCATGCGCGCGATCAGATGCGCCACCATGATCCAGACCATGAACAGCACCAGATGGAACAGCGCCAGCGCCAGGATCGCCCCGAACCGGGGGCTGCGCAGCACGTCGACCAGCGCCAGCCAGGTCACCCGCTCGCCGCGCTCGTGCCGCCGGCTGATCTCATAAAGGCCCACCGCCGCAAGCGGGCCCAGCAGCGCGAAACCCGACAGCACCGGAAAGATCAGGTGCACCGCATCCCCCCGCAGCGCCATCACCACCAGCACGATGCCGATCAGCGGATAGAGCAGGCAGGTGAACATCACGTCCGACCGGAAGCGGCCCATGTCGGCCAGCCCCTTGCGCAACGCCACGCGCAGGTCGTCGGTATCGATCCGCCGCACCTCGGGCGGCGCATCCTCGTTCGCGCGCGCCGATCGGATCGCGGCCCCGGCGTGGCCCAGGCCCGATTGCACCGTGCTGCCCACGAATGACAGCGGATTGCCGATTGTCTTTGCCATCGCTTACCCTCGCCTGGCTTGTGGCGGCCGGACCGTGGGGGGACGACGCTCTGCGGCCCCGTTTCGCGGTCCGGCACGTCAGCTTGCAATATTTGCACCCTAGCGCATTTCCGCGCCGTTGTCGCCTCACAGCTTCGCGGTCCAGACCCGGTAGCGCCCCTGCCCCGTCATCTCGCGCGTCAGCCCGCGCGCCTGCATCAGCGCCAGGTTCCGCTGCACCGTGGCCCGCCCGGCCCCCGTCCGCGCCTCGGCCAGCGGGGCCGTCACGATGGGCAGCTCCGCGAACAGATCGACCAGCAGCGGCGGCGTGCGGCCCTGCAGATCGGCGAGCCGCTCGCGCGCCCCCGCCCCCCAGTCGCGCAGCCGGTCCAGATGCATCAGCGCCGCCAGCACCGCCCGCTCGGCGCTGGCGATCCAGGCCCCCAGCCGTTCGTCCACGCTGGCCCCCGCCCGATGCGCGGTGAAGCCTGCCAGCCCGATGGGCAGGAACGCGGCCCCCCCCTGCCCTGCCCCCATGTCGGCCGCCGCCCGCGCCGCCATCACCGCCGCCTCAAGGTCGCCCGCGGGCCCGCCCGGCCCGGCCAGCCGCCAGCCGTGGAACAGAAGCGCGCCCCGCGTCAGCGGATGCAGCATCCCCGCCTGCCCCATCAGGTCGGCCAGATCGGCCACCGTCTCGCCCTCGCGGCCCAGGAACGCCGAAAGCCCCGCGGTCCAGCCGCCCTGCCCCGGCCCCGGCCCGGTCATCAGCCGCCGCCACGCCCAGCTTGCGCGCAAAAGGCCCGCGTTGTCCTCCTGCACGCCGCCCAGGCTCATCTCCACCCACAGCACCAGCCGGTCCTGCGTCACCCGGTCGCCGCACCACCAGCTCAGCTCCTCGGCTTCCGCCAGCGCCAGCCGCGCCAGCGCCCCGTTGGGTGCCGCGCGCAACCGCGCATCCAGTTGCCCAAGACGGAACGCCAGATCCGCCAGACGCGCGCCCTGCTCGCGCTCCGCCACCAGCCAGGCGCCGGGGTCGATCAGCGGCGAGCGGTCCGCGCGCGGCAGCGGCGGCAGGCTGGGGTCATCCTCCTCCGCGCCGGGCAGGAACCATGCGTCGCCGTCGACCAGCGGGTCGGGGTCATAGGGGCCGCGGCCGAAGTCGGCCACATCTTCCCTGTCTTTTTTTGAAAAGCGCTTTCGGTCCATACCGCTCATTCTTTGCGGAAATTGAACTTCCAACAAGGATTTTCGCCTGCACGCAGCCTAGCGCGATGATGCGGTTCAGGAAGGGTCACCGCGCAGGCGTAGCCCGGCCTGCGCCGCAAACCAAGCCGAGCCGCCCGCGACCCGCCGCCGTGCGCCAGCACTTTATCCCGTCTCGCAGGCAAGCAGTATCTCTCGTGTCCGCGGCAGTCGGTCCAGTGTCCGTTCGATCCTCTCACGCCACTTGGGGCCGCGCGCCATTGCGTCCTCATAGGCGTCCCATATGTCGGACGGGCGATCCTCGGCCATGGTCTCGACAAGGAACGCGGCCTGCTGGCGGTCTTTCTCGGCCTTGAAGGACGCGGGCCCGTCACGGCGGCGATCCGCAACGATCAGCTTGTGGATGGCAAATTTCTCGGGCCGCGGAATCTGCACCAGGATACCGTCACGATAGAGCGCAACAGCGTGGATCGGATCCGAGATCAGATAGTTCAGGTGATGCAGCGCCCGCGCCTTGACGCCCAGGGCGGGGAGATCGCGGATGCCTTCTTCCGCGTCAAAGGACGGGGTCAGGAATTCGATCATCATGCCCGTCTGTCCGCCTTGCCGCCACCGCCAGACACTGTCGCGGTCGAGGCCCTGAACCGGATCGAACCTGAGCGCGGAAAAGGTTTCCGCAAGAGATGGCTCGACGGTGTCCTGCAAGGCAACCGACAGACGCTCGAACTGTGCAATATCGATATCACCGGTGGTCGCTGCGCTGCCCAAGGGGAGGGTGGCGCCCAGTTCTCCTTCCATCAGGCGAAAGGCATTCGTACCGATCAGGGTGCCTCCCAGCCGGAACGTCCCGACCTTGGCCATGGCCAACAGCAGCGCGCCCGTGCCGCGGTCAACCGGGGTCATACCTTCGGCGCGCAGCAGCCGCGCGAGCCGGGCGCGTTCGCGCCTGCGTTCCAACGCCTGCTCTCGCAGCTCGTTCATGTGGCCCACGCGATT
>JAWLCA010000033.1:0-31417 GCA_041687395.1 Paracoccaceae bacterium
TGATCTGTTCCTCGCTGAACCTCGATCGCTTCATGGTCCGGTCCTCTCGTCGGGCCGGACTCTACCTCAGGCTGGAGGAGATGGCGGGGGTCAGAGCAGGAAATTGGCCGTGGGTGCATGAAATCCCACATGTTGCGTTTCGTAGATCGAATCTTTATTTTTCGCCCGATATGTATCTGTGCAATATGCCGAGCATGGATGATTATATTCGAGCAGCAAACGGCTTCTTGTCGGACCGCTTAAATTATGCGAGGTCGTTTCCGTTCTGCCCTATTGGTCCTTACGCCAGTGCTCGCTCTCCACCCATGCCGCCATCTACAACACCTTCAACACTCAGAGCCACCTAACCTCCCGCCGAACGATGCGAAAGTTCCGCGATGATGCGATTGCCTGATGGCGGAGCGCGGTGCGCGCCACCTGATTACTGTTCTCGTCAGTCTCTGCCGCGCCTGCTTCTCGACGACGTGACGATTACCACTCTTTCAGCTGGCACGCATGCGCCCGCCCTGAGGACCGTCGAACGACGGCGGTCGATCGCCGAGAGTACGCCGTTTGCGCGGCCCAAGCAGCATTAACGCCACAGTCAAAGCTCATGGAACGTGACGAAAGCCTCCAACGGCTCTCGATCGGCCAAAAAACCGTTTACGGGTGCAGCAAGATCGGCATGTCCGACGGCCATTCCGCAAAGGATCAACTCGCTCTCTGGAATTTCCAACTCCGCGCGCACGAGGCCGGGATAATTGGCAAGGGCTGCCTGAGGGCAACTGTGAAGGCCTTCGCCGCGAATTGCGATCATCAGGCTTTGGAGAAAGATCCCGAAGTCAATGAAGCTGCCACGCCCAAGCTCCTTCTCAATTGAAAAGATAAGGCCGACGGGCGCATCGAAGAAGACATAGTTTCGGCCGTGCTGTCGCCGTGTCGCCTCGCGATCACCCTTCTTCACTCCGACTGCATCGTACAATTGCCAGCCCACTTTCCGCCTGCGTCCGAGATACGGCTCACGCCATTGCTCGGGGTAATAGTCATACTCGCGGCTGGTAGCCTCACCGCTCGCATGCGCTTCCGACAGACTCTTCTTCAGACGCGCCAGCGCGGTTCCAACGACAACATGCACCCTCCAGGGCTGCATATTGCTCCCGCTCGGCGCCCGCGACGCAACGGACAAGATTCGCCGGATCGTCTTCCCGGCGATGGGCGTCGGCAGGAAAGCCCTGACGCTCCTTCGCGAGACAATTGCAGCGTGAACCGGGTTTCCGCAGATGTCGCCGTCCGCGTCACCTGCCTCAATATTTGAATGCTCATAGTCCATTCTCGATTCCCAAATACTGAAGTACAGCCTCCGTTGACAATGCCGATCGACAGCCGTAACTTCAAGGAAAATAGAATATCGTTCTATTAGACAGAACGAACAACAGGGAGGAAATGATGAGGAAGATTTTTCGGACAGCCTGCGTCGCTTCGGCGCTACTTGGGTTTGTGGGCGCAGGGCTATCCACCAGCGCGCACGCCAAGGAGTTGGTGATTGCCACAATCGGCATTACCGGCGACACATTTCAGCTTTCGACCGCTTGGTCGAATGCATTGATCAGGCAAGGTCATGATTCGACGCTGACGCCAGTCGACGGTCGTGGAACGAACAATATCCTCCGCATGGTCGCCACCGACCGCGCGGATCTCGGGTTCATCGGAAGCCCCCACTTTCAGGACGCGCTCAATCGCACGGGCTCGTTCAGCGAAGAGCCTCAGGAGATTGGGGAGCGCTACAAGCAGATCAGCACCTTGTTCGCCATTCCAACAGGCATGGGTCAGTACGTCACCCTCGACAGCAGCGGCATCAAGTCGTTTGAGGATCTGAGAGGAAAGACAGTCGCGTTCGGGACACCTGGTGGCAATGCCGGCCGCGTCTCCACGCTGCTCTTCCAGGCGCATGGTCTTGATGCGGAGGAAGGCGAGATCGACGGCCAGTACGTCGAGGCCAGCACCGCCTTCGATCAACTGTCGAATGGACAGATCGACGCGACGATCGCGTGGGGTGGGGTTCCACAGTCCGGTGTCTATAATATTGCTCGATCGAACAAGGTCCGGTTTCTATCGCCAAAGCCGGAACATTTCGATGCCTTCAAGAAGACGGTGACGAACGGCGACTTCTATGTTTTCAGGAAGTTCGAACCGGAGCAACTGACGGCGGCTTACGGTGGCGATGCGGTCGCCGACGGACCCGTCTACTTCTGGACCTTTCCAATGATGGTTATCGTGCGGTCTGACATGTCCGACGACGATGCCTACGCGTTGACGAAGGCGGTTTGGGATAACATTGACAGCATCAGAAGCGAAAACCCACAACTCTCCCTAATGTCGTTGGACAACGCCTTGGAGAACCTTTCGGCGCCGCTGCATCCCGGCGCACGCCGATATTTCGAGGAAGTCGGCATAGACGTTTCCCGGCAGTAACATCCAGTTCCGGATTGGCGACCACCCATGCCACAAGATGCGAACACCCCCCTCTTCGGTCCGAAGGGGGGGGATGACCCGCTCATCCGCGCAGCGCATCTGATCGGTCTCGCCGCGTGCGCAGCGATCACCGGCTTCTTGATGATTACCATTGCTGTTGGACGTTACAGCAACTGGGTCCAGTATGAAGTTGTTCTTTCGCTGGTCATGCTCGGAGTTTTCATGCTGCGGCCGGGACCACTTGCCAGGTGGTCGCCGCGCATCGACACGCTTCTCTCGTTTCTGCTGGCGGCGCTCGGCATTTATACGGGCTGGTACATGATCACGAATCATGTGCAGATTGCCGCTTTTCGAGAAGGGTTGCCCAACTCGAATGACCTCCTTGTCTACGTCATCGGTACTCTACTGGTTCTCGAAGCCGCCAGACGTGCGGAAGGTCTCGTGCTCTTGGCAATCGTCCTTGCCGCAATCGCCTACCTCCTGGCCGGACCACTTCTTCCAGGGCTTCTCTCTCATCGCGGGATGGATTTGTTTCAGATTGCGGAACTGTCTTACAGCCAGCAGGGCATTTTTGGAGTCGCGTTTGGCTCAGTCGTCAACATCGTCTACATCTATGTGATCTTCGGCGCGGCGCTACGTGTTACTGGCGCTGGTGAATTCTTTGATTTTGTGGCGGCTCGCATCACACTTGGACGCCGTTCCGGCTCCGCCCAGTGCTCGATCATCGCTTCCGCCCTTTTTGGCTCCATCAATGGATCCTCATCCGCCAACGTGGTGGCCAACGGACCGATTACGATCAACCTGATGCACCGGGCCGGATATAGCCGCGCCTATGCGGGCGCTGTTGAAGCATCATCGTCGGTCGTTGGACAGATCATGCCACCCGTCATGGGGGTTGGCGCCTTCATCATGGCGGAGATCACGGGGATTCCTTATAGCCAGATCATGCTTGCGGCATTGATTCCGGCGATGCTGTTCCTGCTGTCGCTAGGGATTGTCTCAGCACTCGAGGCAGCGCGCCTCGGTCTCAAGCCGCTCGAAGAGCGCCATGACGGATGGTCACGGGCGAGAATTTCCCAGTTCATCACTGTTATCAGCGGTTTCTGCGTCCTGCTTTACCTTCTTCTCGCGGGATATTCCGTCGATCTCGCCGGTCTCGCAGCCGTCCTGACGGTGATCACGTTGTCTCTGGCGCTACCCGCGATCCGCCCGACCTGGCGTCAGCTCGTCTCGATCGCGGTCTCCGGGGGGCGTGACGGCCTCGCTGTTGCAGCGTCCTGCGCTGCGATCGGGATTATCATCGGCGCAGTGTCCGCGACCGGACTTGGCATCAAACTCAGCCAGGCGATTCTTGCCCTCGGGGACGCGAACCTTCTCATGGCGCTGATCCTTGCGGCCTTCTGCGCGTTGGTCCTCGGAATGGGCTTGCCGACCGCAGCCTCATATCTGATGGTCGTCTTCATTGCGGGACCAGCTCTCATCCAGCTCGGACTCCCGCAACTCGCCGCGCACATGTTTCTTTTCTACTTCGCCGTGATGTCGGCGGTGACTCCACCCGTCGCCCTAGCCGTGTTTGCCGCAGCGGCGATTGCGCAGGTGCCGGTGACACAAATCGCGATTATCGCGTTGCGGCTGTGCCTGGTCGCGTTCCTGCTTCCCTTCATCTGGGTCTATCAGCCGGAACTCATGCTGCAGGACCTGTCGGCGGCAGGGATGCTGAAGGTCCTCCTGGCCACGGCGACGCTGATCTTTGCAATCCTGCTCCTGGGAGCTGTTCAGGTCGGTCACTTCAAAGGGCATCTGACCTTGATCGAGCGTGCATTGGCGGCAGTCGCAGCCGTTCTGATCTATCTGCCGTTTGCTTCTGCGACAACCATCGGGATGACAATCGGCCTTCTTGTTCTTGGCCGTCGGTTCTGGCTTGTCAGAAAGCGGGGGATCGAAACTGCATGACTGACGCGAACAAGATTCCCGGAGTCGCAGCCGTCGACCGCGCTCTGGCGATTCTGGCGGCCTTCCGGCAGGGGGAAGCCGCGCTCAGCCTTGCAGAGCTCGCAGCGCGAACGGGAATGTACAAGAGCACGATCCTGCGTCTCGCAGCATCACTTGAGCGTGCAGGCTACCTCGTGCGTCTAGATGATCGCCAATGGCGGCTTGGCCCCGCCTTGTCGCGACTGGGCGCGCTCTACATGTCGGCCTTTAATCTGCGCGACTATGTCGAACCGGCATTGAAAAGGGCCGCCGAAGCGTCCGGGGAGAGCGTCGCGTTTTACGTGAAGGAAGGAGGCGTCCGCGTCTGCCTCTTCCGCGTGGAGGCACGGCAATCTCTCCGTCATCATATCAGTGTCGGTGAACATCTTCCCCTTGATCGGGGCGGCCCAGGGCGCATCCTTACGGCGTTCAACGGGGACACCGGCGAGATAGCAGCCCGTGTTCGTTCTAATTACTATTACATCTCTTTGGGCGAACGCGATCCGGAAGTCTTCGGCGTCGCGGTCCCGGTTTTCGACGCTGATGGCCTCGTGGGCGCCTTGGCGATCATTGGCCCCAGCGTGCGTATGCGGCCAGGCGCGATCGAACGCCACCTCGTCATAGCATTGACCGAGAGCGCCTCTCTCACGGGATTGCTCGGGGGAAGCGCGCATGGCCTCCTGGCCGCGCTCGCGGCTCGTCAGGAAAGGAAAGAAGCCTGAACATGTCCCTACCACTCAGCGGTTTTCGTGTTCTTGATCTGACCAACGTCATGGCTGGTCCATTCTGCTGCTACCAGCTCGCCCTTCTTGGGGCGGAAGTGATCAAGATCGAGCCTCCCGGGACTGGCGATCTCGCGCGCCAGCTTGGGGCGGATCCTGCGCTGAACCAGAAATTGATGGGCGCCTCCTTCCTTGCGCAGAATGCAGGAAAGAAATCGGTGACGTTGAACCTCAAGAGCGAGCAGGGACGGAAAATCTTTCATCGACTGGTCGAGACTGCGGACGGTCTTGTCGAAAGCTTCCGCCCGGGCGTGATGCACAGACTTAAGTCTGATGCGACTTCGCTCCGTCAGCTCAACAAGCGTCTCGTCTACTGCGCAATCTCGGGCTTCGGGCAAGACGGTCCTCTCAGCCGTCGCCCGGCCTATGACCAGATCATCCAGGGAATGTCCGGCATCATGAGCGTGACTGGCGACGCGGAGACCGCACCTCTGCGCACCGGATTTCCCGTCAGCGATGCGATTGCCGGTCTGAATGCTGCTCTCTCCGTCTGCGCTGCCCTCTGCGCCGCTTCGCGGACCGGAGAAGGCGCGACGATAGACGTCGCAATGCTCGATTCTACCGTTGCGACCGCGGCATGGGTCGTCTCCAACTATCTGATTACCGGGCAGAGCCCAAAGCCCATGGGCAATGAGAACCGCACAGCCAGCCCCTCCGGGACGTTTCGTACAGCAGATGGCTTGCTGAACATTGCGGCAAACAAACAGGAACATTGGGAGAGCGTGGCGGAAGTCTTGGGCTGCCAAGATCTAGTCGACGACCCGCGATTCCGCACGCGCGAAGATCGCAAGCAGAACCGGACGACTCTCAGGATCCTGCTCGAAACGGCCCTTCAGCAACACCCCGCCTCCCTGTGGGAAGACCTGTTGAACGATGCGGGGGTACCGGCGGGACGCGTCCTGGATGTGAAGGAAACCGTCGCGTTGCCGCACCTCCGGGAGCGGGCGCTCTTTCGATCCTTCGCGCACGTGCCGGGCGTCGATCGCCCTGTCACCGTGACAAATGGCGGCTTTCTCTTCGCGGAGGAAGGACGAGGTGATCTTTCACCGCCACCAGTCCTTGGACAACACAATGAAGAAATACTAAGCGAGCTCGGGATGACTTCTGCCGAAATTGCTGCACTTGCGAAGGACGACATCATATGACCAAAGCATCGATCCAGGCGGCGAGCGACTGGTGGCGCACCGAGATCATTGACATCGAACCGGGCTCCATTCGGATACGCGGATACCCGATCGAACAACTGATCGGAGAACTCGATTTCGCGCAGATGATCTGGCTGATGTTGCGCGGCTCCGTTCCGACGCAGGAGCAGGCCTCGCTTCTGACAGCCATGCTCGTCGCCGGCGTCGATCACGGCCCCCACGCGCCGTCGATTGCAATCGCGCGCATGGCCATGACCTGCGGCGTCGGCATCAACAATGCGATGGCGTCAGCATCAAACGTTCTTGGTGACGTTCACGGCGGGGCCGGTGAGCAGCTGATGGAGATTTTCGCGACGATCGTCGCGCTTGAATCGCATGGCAGCACGCTTGGAGACTCGGTACGCGAGGCGCTCCATGAGTATCAGGCTAATCATGGAAAGTATATTCCCGGCTTTGGTCATCGCTTTCATCCTCGCGATCCGCGGGGTCCGAAGTTGCTTGGCCTTGTCGACGAAGCCAGCAAGAAGAGAGTCGTGGACGGGCGGTATGCTCTGATCGCTCGCGAAATATCGGACGTTCTCGAAAAACGCAGCGGCCGCCATCTGACCATGAATATTGATGGGAGCGGCGCTGTTGTTCTCAGCGAATTGGGTTTCTCTCCGATGTTGGGACGCGGATTGTTCGTGTTGTCGCGATCGGTTGGGATCATGGCGCATGCATGGGAACAGCATCAACAGGGGGGCAGGAACAAGGGCCCCATCCCCCGAGAGTGGACCTACACCTACGCCGGCCCGGCGGCTCGAGACTATGCAGGAGATTCGCAATGAGCCTCTATCCGCCCCCCATTACAATCGAGGCAGAGATCTTCAGTCCAATGCCGAAGGAATTTCGGCGGAATGGACCTACCGAATGGGCGAAGGCGAACAAGGCTGGCGCGATCATCGACAGTTTTCTGGAAGGTCCCAGCTTCGACAGAGCGGGGAACCTGTACGTGACAGATATTCCCCATGGCCGGATATTCCGCGTCGATCCAAACGGATCGTGGACCCTGATTACGGAATATGATGGCTGGCCGAACGGCCTGAAGATCCACAAGGACGGCCGCATCTTCATCACGGACTACAAGAACGGAATTGTGCAGCTCGACCCTGAAACCGGCAAAGTCGTTCCGGTTCTTGAACACAGGCATTCTGAAGGCTTCAAGGGCGTCAACGACCTGGTCTTCGCGTCGAATGGCGACATGTACTTCACCGATCAGGGACAGAGCGGCTGGCACGACCCGACGGGCCGCGTTTATCGCTGGACCGCCGACGGCCGGCTTGAGAAGCTAATCGACACGATCCCCAGCCCGAACGGCATTGTCCTCAATCTTACTGAGACACAGGTATTCGTGTCTGTGACGCGAGCGCTGGCCGTCTGGCGCCTCCCGCTGATGCCCGACGGGACGGTCTCGAAGGTTGGCACCTTCATCCAGCTCTCCGGTGGATTGTCAGGACCCGACGGGATGGCGCTCGACATCGAGGGCGGACTGGTTGTCACCCACGCGGGAATGGCGGTCTGGCGCTTTGACCGACTTGGGCGTCCAACACACCACATCTCCCTGCCCACCGGACTCTTCTGCACCAATGTTGCTTTCGGGGGGCCTGAGAACCGGACGCTGTTCATCACTGAATCGGAAAGCGGAACGATCCTGCGTGCGCAATTGCCCGTCGCCGGCAGGCCCATGTTCTCGCACCAGTGAGCCGCACATGTCATCACGATCATTCACGGCAAGGAAATGCGCGGCGACACGGGAGGGTCCAGGATGAAGCACAGCACGCAACTGAAGCAGTTAATCGAACAGCCGAAAATACTCGTCATGCCGGGGGCATTCGATCCCATGTCGGCGAAGCTCGCTGAGCGCGCGGGTTTTCAGGCTATCCAATGCACCGGGCTCGGGATTGTCGCCACACATCTCGGTCTGCCCGACGTATCCGTCATGTCGATGACCGATACGGCTGCGCGGACCTCAACGATCGTTCAGGCGGTGGATGTGCCTGTCATGGCCGACGCGGATACGGGCTTCGGCAACGCAGTGAACGTCTGGTTCACGGTGCGCGCCATCGAGGCGACAGGCGCTGCTGGGCTCAATCTCGAGGATCAGGTCATGCCGAAGCGCTGCGGTCATCTGGATGGCAAGGAGGTCGTTTCGCTTGAAGAAATGGTAGGCAAGATTTCTGCTGCGGTGGATGCGCGGCAGGATCCGGACTTTGTCATCAACGCGCGGACCGATGCCCTCGCCGTTCTGGGGGTGGAGGAAACTATCCGACGGGGCAACGCGTACCTGAATGCTGGCGCAACGATGGTTTTTGTCGATGGCGCCAATGATCGTGACGTAATTCGGACTCTGGCCAGGAGGATCGAAGGACCACTCGCCGTTAATCTCGTAGAAGGCGGGAAATCGCCGGAACAACTGAGCTTTGCGGAATTGGAGGAGATGGGGGTCGCGCGGGTCAGCCTGCCTCTTACCACTTTTCTGGGATCATTGCGGGGAATGGAGAAGGCCTTGGCAAAGGCGAGGACACTGGGCGCGATCACGACAGATCCGGAGCTGATCTATCCGTTCAAGTCGGCGCACGAACTCGTCGGAATGGACGCCGTGTATGAGCTGGAGCGCCGCTTTCTGCCTGTCGATGTCGTCCAAGCGAAATATGTCGAGTCGAATTCAGCCTCAGAGGAACGCGATGCGTAAAGAACATGACGCTTACCCGCTGGGACTTCGTCCTGTCGCCAATCGAAATGCACGACTTCGGCATGCGCTGGAAAGCGGTTTGGTTGTCGCGCCCGGATCCTATGACTGCATCACCGCGCGGCTTGTCCAACAGGCAGGATTTCCGGCAACATACATGACCGGGTCAGGCATCTCCATGAGCGCGCTCGGAGCCCCGGATCTGGGGCTGATGTCCTTCAGCGAAGTGCTGGATCGGGCGAGGATGATATGCTCCGTCACGGAAATTCCCGTTATCGCGGACATCGATACAGGTTATGGCGGCCCGCTAAATGTCATCCGCTGCATTCGCGAAATGGAAGCGGCGGGAGTAAGTGCGGTCCAGATCGAAGACCAGGTCTGGCCGAAGAAATGTGGTCACGAGAACGGCCGGCAACTTGCCTCCACTTCTGAAATGACTGGCCGGATCAAGGCGGCTGTCGATGCCAGGCTTGATCCAGATTTCCTGATCATCGCGAGGACGGATGCTCGGACGACCGAAGGTATAGATGCCGCCATCGATCGGGCCAACCTCTACGCTGAAGCTGGCGCCGACATCCTGTTCGTCGAATCACCGGAAACGACCCAGGAAATGCGGAAGATAACGGAAGCATCGCAGAAGCCGACGCTGGCCAACATGGTCGAAGGAGGTCGCACGCCGATCCTGTCCGTTCAGGATTTGGAAATGCTGGGTTTTCGTGTTGCGATCTATCCCAATTCCCTTACTCGTACCGTAGCGCGAATGGGCCAAATAATGCTCAGGACGCTGCGCGAGGAAGGCTCCCTGTCCAGCTTTTCCAATCATATGCTGGACCATCGCGCGCTTTGGGATTTGTTTGATTACAAAGATTGGACGTTGCTCGAAGACAGGTTTCAAACCAAGGAATAAAATCACGCTACGTGGCTGATCTGGGGCGGAAAGCGATGGCGGCGGTAGCTGTTTTTGCTGATCCCCCTACCCTACCCCATTTTCGCTGCGGTGCCAGTTTACGTGTGAACGCCGCCATTCGCATCGAAACTCGGGATATCGAGGCCCATCTCGACGGCGATACGGGCGGGGGACGTGACCTGCCACGGAACCTATGCTCCCGGAAGGCCCGCCTGCCAGCGTGCGAGACGATTGGCGAAATGAGAAACACAGGTCAGACCGGCGCACAAAGAGCCTGATTTCTACTGAGGCCTCTGCGGCCTACCAATTGTAGAGGAGTGTGCGAGCGGATTCCCGATTTGGGTGCCCCAACTACTTGGGTGACGCCGGATAGATGTCTGCAACGGACCGCGCTGATCAGATCGAAATCGACTTGCAACGGGAGAGCCGTCCATAGATGTAGAACGTCGCCTCCGAAATCCCGTGCCTGCGGCACAGGTCGGCCACCTTCGCGCCCGGCTCCTGCTCCCGCAGCACCCCGATGATCTGCTCTTCCGGAAACCGCTTCCGCTTCATCCGTCCGTCCTTCGATGAGGCTCGGACTCTAGTCGCAGATGGAGGAAATTACCCGTGGCAGGTCACCGTCCCCTGGCGCTTGGCGGCGACCGGCGCTCTCACGGCATCGAGCGGCATGCCGAGACGATCCTCGGCATCGCAGCAGCCAACGACCGGGACATCACGCTGGCCGAGATCAAGGCGGCGCTGGCCGAGAAGGGCGTGCACACCAGCATCGGCGGACTCTGGCGGTTCTTCGACCGCCACCGCATCACGCTCAAAAAAAGTCGGCGCACGCGAGCGAACAAAGCCGTCCCGACATCCTGAAGCGCCGGCAGGACTGGTTCGACGACCAGCCGGATCTCGACCCTGCGCACCTCGTCTTCATCGACGGAACCTGGGCCTCGACGAACATGGCGCGCCGTCACGGGCGGTGCCCGCGCGGCGAACGGCTCAGGGTGGGCGTGCCGCACGGACATGTGTGGACGCCCTGTCGGATGCAAGAAGAATCTTCGGTGCAGGCTGCTGCGCGTGATCGGGTGCTGCCATGTGTTCGGCCTCACTTTGCGGCTTGTACATGGCCGCGGGCCCGTATGGGAGTTCGAGGATCAGGTCCACATCACTGGAACGCGCTCGAAGCGCTCCCCATGCGTCTGGTTCTCCTGATCCCGCCTCGCCGACGTTGCGCCATACCTGTCCTTCGACCTTCTCACGTCCTCCCGACGGCCTCGCGTCCGTCGCTGCGTTCAGGCGGCGGCGGACGGAGCTCGGTAGATTCCACCTTTCGTCATCAGTGCCCAGGCGATGCGCGCTGTTTTGTTGGCCAGCGCCACGATCACCAGCATTGGCGGTTTACGCGCCAGCATCCGATGGAGCCAAGTGCCGGATGGCACCCCTTTGCGTTTGGCCCATCGGACCACGGCGCTGGATGCGATGATGAGCAGGCGCCGTAGCGTTCGCTCTCCCATCCGCGATGTTCGCCCAAGGCGCTCCTTCCCGCCGGTCGAACGCTGGATCGGCGTCAGTCCAATCCAAGCTGCGAAGTCGCGCCCAGAGCGGAACGTCTCCGCTGGCGGAGCCATTGCCTCAAGCGCGGTAGCGATCAGCGGACCGATGCCAGGCACGCTCATCAGACGATGGGCGGTATCGTCTGCCTTGGCTCGCGCCGCAATCTCCGCGTCCAGCGCTTTCGCCTGTTCCTGCAGGCGGCGTAGCGCTTCGACGAGTATGACAAGGCAACAACGAGCAGCTTCCGGCACGCCCGAGGCAGGATCCTCGATCTGCGTGATGAGGCGCTCGACATGGGAGGGCCCCTGCGGCGCGCCGGCGAGCACATCGCGGGTTAGAAAGATCACCGCCGAGGCCTGCTTCTCCTCACTCTTCACCGCCACAAAGCGCATCGTCGGCCGTTGCGCGGCCTCGCAGATCGCTTCGGCATCGGCGGCATCATTCTTCTGGCGCTTAACGAAGGGCTTCACGTAAGCCGGCGCGATCAGCTTGACCATGTGGCCGAACTTACCGATCTCACGTCCCCAATAACGCGCACCCGGGCAGGCCTCCATCGCCACGAGACACGGCGGCTGCGCGGAAAAGAATGCCAGCACCTGCTCGCGCCGGAGCTTCCTTCGAAACACGACGGCGCCGGCGGCATCTGCCCCATGAGCTTGAAATACATTCTTGGCCAGATCCAGGCCGATGGTGGTAACTTCCGTCATGGACGCCTCCTTTGTGTGGCTGAACACCTCCACTCTGGCACATCGATGCCGTCGGGGGGCGTCCACCCCATCACTGGAAAACGACGACCTTCGTCGGAGCGCTCACCCTGCGCGGCTTCATTGCGCCGATGGTGCTGGACGGCCCGATCAACCGCATCGCATTCGAGACCTATGTCGCCGAGGTCCTCGTGCCCGAATTGCGTCCCGGCGACGTCGTGGTGATGGACAATCTCTCCAGCCACAAGGGTCCACGGGTGCGCGAGATGATCGAGGCCGCTGGCGCCGAGCTTCGTTACCTGCCGCCCTACAGCCCCGACTTCAACCCGATCGAAAACGCATTCTCCAAGCTTAAGGCACTGCTGCGGAAGGCGGCAGAAAGAACCCGCGATGGCCTGTGGTCCACCATCGGACGCGCCATAGACCTCTACAGCCCCGACGAGTGCCGAAACTACTTCGCTGCTGCCGGGTATGATGCAATCTGATCGGAAAATGCTCTAGTACCGTCGGGCGCGAGATTGTTATGACCGCTCTACCCGTTATCCTGATCCATGGGCAGTGACAGGAGATCAAGATGGCGAAGAACGACACGATTGATTTTTGGTTT
This sequence comes from Paracoccaceae bacterium, assembly GCA_041687395.1. Lineage (GTDB taxonomy): Bacteria > Pseudomonadota > Alphaproteobacteria > Rhodobacterales > Rhodobacteraceae > JAWLCA01. Next base: position 12,838 of record JAWLCA010000033.1, read on the forward strand.
TCCGTGGGGAGCACCTACACCTACCTCACTGTGATGCGCTTGCCGGAGATCGCCGGGAAATCAGGTGTGACGTTTCGCTGGAGGCCGTTCTCTGTGAGGGCCATCATGAAGGAAATGGACAACGTGCCGTTCTCAACGAAGCCGATCAAGGCCGCGTATATGTGGCGCGACATCGAGCGCCGTGCTGCCGCATATGGCTTGCCGGTTCAGGTGCCAGCCCCATACCCGCTCGATAATTTTGATCTGGCCAATCGCGTCGCCATCCTCGGCGCTCGCGAGGGCTGGTGCGAGGATTATGTGAGGGCCACCTACAAACGATGGTTTCAGCAGCGCCAGCCCGCCGGGGGCGAACCCAATCTGTCGGAATCCCTTTTAGAGATCGGGCAGGATCCACAGCGGGTCATTGCCGAAGCCAACAGCGACGAGATCGGCAAAGCCTACGAGGCTGCGACGGATGAGGCACGCTCTCTCAACCTCTTTGGAGCACCGAGCTTCGTCGTACGGAGGGAAGTATTCTGGGGCGATGACCGGCTGGACGACGCGATCAGTTGGCTGAAGCATGGTCGGGTGAAAACTTGACGGTCGCAGTCCACGCAACAGTTTGGAGAGCACATGGACACCGAGACGCGCGAGCTTTACGCCAGTTCGAATGGGGACCGATGGTACCTCGCTCATCAGGTCGGGTCACAGCAGGTTTACGTCCAACATGTGGCGAATGCACCGTCGGGGGCGCAGGTCAGTCGCATTGATCTCGCGACCTTCCTGAAGCTCGATGGGAATGCGCCGGAACAGCAAGCATTGCTGAGGTTGATCGGCACGCTGACGAAAGGTCGTTCGGATGCCGAGCATACCTGATCGATGACCATTCGCTGTAGCCCTTGCAGTTGATCTGAGGTAGCCGCCGGAGCGCGAGAACAATCTTAGTCGCCCACGCGCGAAGCGTTAGGCGGCTCAACTTCTTGCCGTTAGAAGAATATGAAGTAGCATCAAGCGAGGCGCGCGCAGCCTCGAATTTCTGACGCTGCCCGCGCGGAGCGTTCGTGATGAATTCGAACCCGGCTCCAGCGAACGATGAAGTTTCCGCCTCCGAGCAAGAAGGCTCGCAGCGGGACGCTCCCATGATTACAAGCCGGTGGTTCATCCTGGCAGTCCTCGTTCTCGCGAGAACGGCAGTCGCCTTCCAGTTTCAGTCGGTCGCTGCTGTAGGTCCGCTGCTGATCGAAGACCTCGGGATCGATTTCGCGATGCTTGGACTGATCGTCGGCCTCTACATGCTTCCGGGGATCCTCATTGCCCCACCGGGTGGGTTGCTCGGGCAGCGTTTCGGCGACAAGCGGGTGGCTGTGGTGGGGTTGTCGCTCATGACCTTCGGCGGGTTGACGATGGGGCTGAGCGACGATGCGACCATGTTCATCGCAAGCCGCGTCGTCAGCGGCGTCGGAGCGATCCTCCTGAACGTCCTGCTGGCAAAGATGGTCGCCGACTGGTTTGCCAGCCGCGATACCGCCGTAGCGATGGGGTTCTTCCTGATGAGTTGGCCCATCGGCCTCGGGCTCGCCCTCGTGATCCTCGCCCCAATGGGAGACAGCTTCGGAAGCAGCCTGCCGTTGATCTTGACAGCGCTGACAAGCGCGGGCGCGCTCGTGCTCATGATGGTTTTCTACCGCCCGCCCGTGGGGCTTCCGAAGCTGGCGGGTTCGTTCCGGATCGCACTTTCTGGCCGCGAATGGATTCTGACCGTCTTAGCGGGAATCATCTACGCGTCGTTCAATCTCGGCTTCGTCCTCGCTCTGGTATTCGGGCCGAGCTTTCTCTCCGAGACCGGATACTCACACGCACAAGCTGGAATCATCACGAGCGTCGCATTGTGGACATGCGCACCAGCGTTGGTGATGGGTGGCTATTTCGGCGAGCGCTTCGCTAGTCCGAACATGATCATGGCGACGAGCTTCCTCCTTGGCGCGGCGACGGTTGGAGCGATTGCCACTGGCGTCATCCCCTTCGTCTGGTTCGCGTTGCTGGGACTACTGGTCGGACTTCCGGCTGGGTTGAGCATGAAGCTTCCGGTGACGGTGCTTGAGCCGCAGAACCGTTCGGTGGGAATGGGAATTTTCCTCGCCTGCTTCTATGCCGGGATGGCCGCGCTGCCACCTTTGGCTGGGCTTCTGCGCGAGGCGACGGGAAGTCCGACTGCTCCCCTTTGGCTTGCCTCCGGAACATTCTTCGTGGCTGCACTATGTCTGGGGCTTTTCCGCGCTGTGCAGTGGAGATAAGCGCGAGGTCCAAGCCGAATGGGACAGATTGCAAGCGCCCCTTCACGCTCTTCAGCCTTCCAACCGAAACCCATATCTTCTTGAGATGCCACCGGCTGCTCGACTGCGGCCGCTCACGTCGCAGCTTGCGCGCGTACCGTGTCCCGAACTTCAAAGCCCAGCACCGGACGGTTTCGTACGAGAGATCGATGCCGCGCTCGTCGAGCAGGTCCTCTACATTGCGGTAGCTCAGGGGGACCGGAAATACAGCCATACGGCCTGCTGGATGATCTCCGGCGGGAAGCGATGGCGGCGATAGCTGATGTTGCTCATTCCCCTACCCTACCCGCCTGAGCTGAGCCCCTCATGAAAGGCCTGCTCGTCGCCGGAATCGCCTCGACGGTCTTTAGAAGGCATACCAAAACGCGGATCGAGCAGCTCGCAATTCGCGCCGCCAACGGCACGATCAGGGAACAGGAGCGGAATCGATCAAGCCGGCGGCTCGATGCCAGGCCGCGCGCGATCGCGGTCGAAGGTCGAGACGAACTCCCAGGGGAGCCCGAGGGTCTCAGAGGAGGTCTCTTAAGATCGTCCCACTGGGAAAAGATCAACGTATTTTGTCTGCGCCATGACGCGGCGGCAGGCCTCAATGATCACGCGGATGGCGGGTCCGCCTCGCTGTCGCGGTAAACGGCCGCCATTGGAGTGAAAGCTCATCGTGTGTCTCCGCCGAATTCAGACCGAAAGGCCGTCGATCGCGTAGGCCCGGGCGGGAGCGCCGTCCGCGCCTGCGATCAGCAGAGGCGCCGCCGAAAACAGGATCCGATCCTGCTCCAGGGCCGAGGTGTTGACGAGATACTCGATCAGCGTGACGCCGTTCTTCAAGAGGACATCGTGCGTGACGTGCTCTTCGTTCGGAACGCTCTTGCCCTCGAGCAGGAGCCGTATCGGGAAGTCTTGCGGGAAGTCGAATGCCACGGCGCTCGGCGAACGCTCGCGCAGCCATTCGGCGGCTTCCCGGTTTAGCCACGGCGCCTGCGTCCAGAAATCCGGCGTGCGGTAATCGCGCTTTCGGTCCCATCCGACGGATAAAAGCAGAATTTCGCCCCCGGGCCCGCCCGGATCCGCCGCGGCGAGGCGGCTCGCGCCGATTTCCTCGTTCGGCTGGACATCGCGGAGGTTCAGCACCCGGCACGCCCCCACCACCCGCGACAGCGGCGTCGCCTCGATGGTCGAGCCATGCGCGACGAAATGGGCGGGAGCGTCGACATGCGTGAAGCCGTGGCAGGTCGTGGCGATGCTCGTCACTCGAAATTGGGCTCCGGCCGCGATGTCGCCAGTCACCTCGACATTGGGACGCCAGCGAAAATGATCGGCGATGGGCATGGTCAGGTCGATGATGCGCACAATGTTTCTCCTGCGGGCGACCACCTCGCGGCGGCGGCGGCGGGCCAAATCTTGCATGCAAAATTGAACCGGCGTCAACTTCCCAGGTTACGACCGGGTCAATTGCATTTGAGGGAAATATACGTGACGCACGAAGTTCAAGACCGACCCCTTATGCGTACCTCTCCGCAGGCAAAGCGGGCGAGGTACGCCAGAAGGGGCAACTAACCGGCAATGCGACCTCGCGCATGCGCAACATGATCGTCAGCGGCGTCCTTGCGCCCGGCCAGCGCTTAAAGGAGCGGGAGCTGTGCGAAGCGCTGCAGGTATCCCGAACGCCGGTGCGGGAGGCGATCAAGACGCTCCTGCAGGAAGGTCTGCTGCGCAGCCTGCCGAACCGTAGCGCCGTGGTCACGGAACTCGACCCGTGGGAGGTTTGCGATCTCGTCACGGTGGTGGCGACGATCGAGCGGCTCGCCGGCGAACTTGCCTGCCGTGCGGCCACCGACGAGCATATCGCCGAGATCGCGGCCCTGCACCGCCAGATGACCGTGCATCAGATCCGCGAGCAGATGGCTAGATCGCGCCAGGTTCTCCTCGAACCTCTGGCCGCAGCGCTGGCCGCAGGCGACCCGCGAGCACCAGGAAATCGTCGAGGCCCTGATCGCGCGCGAGGCGGATCTCGCGGCGCAGTTGATGCGCCAGCACGTCACCAACGGCTGTCGCTCGTGGTGGAGGGTCTCGCTGGCGCGGCTGTTGCGCAAGCACGCTCCCGACGCGCTCCTACATAACCTGATGCCGCGATGACGTCCTTGACGTGCTGTTTCTTGCATGCAAGTTTTTCAAGAAAGAGAAGAGTCGGCCAAACACGGCTCTACAGGGATGAAACCAGACGCCGGGCAGGCACTGCCGGGACAGGGGAGGAAATGATGCCGCAGGGGTTCACCATCACGCGTCGCACCGCGCTCGCCCTCGGGACCGGCGCCGCCTTTTCCACGATGATCCGTCCGGCTCGCGCCGCGCTAGAATTTCGCCTGACGCATCCGGCCGACACCTCGCATCCGGTGCATGTGGAGGCCGAGAAGATGGTGCAGCGCATCGCCGAGCGCACGAACGGCGAGGTCTCGATCACGATCTTTCCCAACAACGCCCTCGGGTCCCCGGTGGAAACGGCGCAGCAGACGCGCATGGGAGCGATCGATTTTATTCTGCTGAACCCGGCGAACATCGAGGCGATGTCGCCTACGATCGGCGTCGTCAACATCCCCTATCAGTTCGACAGCTACGAGCATGCGCATCGCACCCTCGACACCGTCGGCCGCGACTGGATCGCTGCGCAGCTCGAGACGGCCGGCTTCCAGTGGATCGCCAATTTCGAGTGGGGCTTCCGCGCCCTATCGAACAGCCGCCGTCCGGTGAACGCCCCGGAGGACGTTCAGGGACTGCGCATTCGCGTTCCGCCCGAGCTCGCCATCAAGGCAGCCTTCGAGGCGCTGGGCGCCAACACCCAGACCGTCGCCTTTCAAGAGGTCTATCTCGCTCTGGCGAACAAGACCGTCGATGGCCAGGACAACCCCGTCGCCACGACCTTCGCCGCCAAGTTCTTCGAGGTCCAGGATCACGTCGCGCTGACGAAGCACATCTACGCTACGATCATGCTGGCCGCGAACCCGCGGGCCTGGGGCCGGATGAGCGAGGAGCAGCGCGCCATCGTCTCCGAGGAGGCCGCAGCCGCCGGGGCCGAGGCTCGCCGGGGCGTGCAAGAAAACGAGGAGCACTATCTATCCGAGATGGAAAAGGCGGGCGTCGCTGTCACGCGGCCTGCCGTGGAGCCGTTCCGCGAGAGGATGGGGCCGGCCTATGACGAATTGCGCCGGGCGCTTGGCGACGAGACCTGGGAGATCTGGGCCGCGCTGGTCGATGCCGGTCGCGCCCCCGGCTGATCGCGTACCGCCGGGAGCGCCCCGAGGCGCTCCCGAGACGTTTCTCGGATCGATGCGGCCCCGCCGACATGTTCATCGCCACGATACTGATCGGCCTCTGCACGCTTATCCTTTTCGGAGTTCCGATTGCGGTCGCTCTCGGCTTCGTCGCCATCGCAACGATGTGGTACGCGGTCGGCCCGGAACTCCTGACGATCTTCATCCAACGGATCTACGCCGGGACGACCTCGTTCCCGCTCCTCGCCATCCCGTTCTTCATTCTCGCCGGCAACCTGATGAATACCGGCGGCACCACGCAGCGCATCTTCGACGTCGCCCATCTGATCATCGGGAGGATCCGGGGCGGGCTGGCGCATGTGAACGTTCTGGCCAGCCTGCTCTTCGCGGGGATGTCGGGATCGGCGGTGGCAGACGCGGCGGGGCTCGGCGTCGTCGAGATCAAGGCGATGAAGGAGGCCGGCTACAAGCCGCGCTTCGCCGCCACGCTCACCGCCGTGTCCTCGACGATCGGCCCCATCCTACCGCCGAGCATTCCGTTCGTCATCTACGGGAGCCTCGCCAACGTCTCCGTCGGAGCGCTCTTCCTCGCGGGAATCGTGCCGGGGCTCCTGATGGGCCTCGGCCTGATGGCGGTCGTCGCGGTCATCGCGAAGCGGAAGGGGTTGCCGCGTGGCGAGGCGCGCCCCCTAACCCCCGTCGCGCTGCGGATCCTTGCCTTCGCCCTGCCGGCGCTGGCGATGCCGTTCCTCGTGCTCGGCGGCATCTTCGGTGGCATCGTCACTCCGACCGAGGCCGCGGTCGTCGCCGCCGCCTACGCCTTCATCCTCGGTCGCTTCTTCTACCGCGAGCTCGCCTGGAGCCAGTTGCCGGAGATCGTCTGGGAATCCGGGCGGCAGACGGCGCAGGTGATGTTCATCATCGCGGCGGCCGCCCCCTTCGGCTGGGTATTGATCCAGCAACGCATTCCAAACGCGCTGCTCGACGCCATGTTCAGCCTCTCCAGCGAGCCGTGGGTGATCCTTCTCATCGTGAACGCGGTGATCCTCGTGCTCGCCATGTTCATCGAGGGGATCGCGATCCTCATCATCGCCTTCCCGGTGCTCCTGCCGATCATGCTGCAAATCGGTGTCGATCCGGTCCATTTCGGGGTGATCATCGTCCTCAACATCATGATCGGGCTCGTGACGCCGCCGGTCGGGCTGTGCCTCTACGTCGTCTCGTCGATCAGCAACGTCTCGCTCTCGGAGATCACGCGCGAATTGTGGCCCTATCTCCTCGCCCTGATCGCGGTCCTGCTCTTGATCACCTACGTGCCGGCTCTCTCGCTCTGGCTGCCCCATGCGCTCGGCTACGGGGTGGTGCGATGATGGCGCTGGTGGATCATGCCGATCGCTTCGTGGGGCAGTTCTGCCGCTGGGGCGTCATCCTGTGCCTCCTCGGCCTGTTCATTCTGCTGGGAACGGCTGTGATCGTCCGGACGATCCCGTTCGTGTCGATCTCGGGCTACGACGAGATCGTTGAGTTCCTGTTCGCGTGGCTCACGTTTCTCGGAGCCCTCGCCCTGTGGCGCGAGAACGGCCTCTATCGGGTCATGCTCATCGAGGCAGCCGCGCCGGCGCCGATCCGCTGGCTGTTCGGCGTGATGACGCAGGCCTTGATGCTGACCTTCGCCCTCACCCTCGCCGTCAAAGGACACGAATTCCTGCAATATGCCGGCGAGCGGACGCCGTTTCTGGGGGCCGACAAGACCTGGTGGTACCTCTCGGTCCCGGCCTCCGGCGCGATCATGTCGATCTACAGCGCAATCGGCTTGGCGCGCGCGATTCTCGGGCGGAGCCCGCAATCGTCCGCGACGCCGGGTCTGGACTGAACTGAAGGAGGAACGGGATGGGAGAGCGTCTGCGCAACAAGGCATGCATCGTCACTGGCGGCGCGGGAGGCATCGGAGCGGCCACCGGACAGCTCTTCTGCGAGGAGGGCGCGCGCGTCGTTCTGGTCGATCGCGATCCCGGGCAACTCGCCGCAGTCTCCGCGACCATCCGCGAGGCGGCACCCGGGGCAGAAATCGTGACGCTGGATCGGGATCTCGGGGAGGAAACGGCTGCCGGCGAGATCGTCAAAGCAACGCTCGACGCGTTCGGCGCGATCGACGTCCTCGTGAACCTGGCGGGTATTCGCTCCTACGAGCCTCTCGCCGAGGCCAAGGCGCAGACATGGGACACGATACTAAGGGTCAACCTCCTGAGCTACGCCTACCTGACGCGCGAGGCCTTGCCCCATCTGCGCGCGGCGCACGGCAATGTGGTCAACGTCTCCTCGACACATGCGATGAACCCGCGCGCGGGCATGGGGCAATACGACGTGACGAAAGCTGGCATCATCTCGATGACCAAAACCTTAGCCTTCGAGGAGGCAAAGCACGGCGTGCGAGCGAACGCGGTCTGTCCGGGGCTTACCCTCACGCCCTTTCACCTGCGCCGCGCAGCTGAGGCCGGACGCAGCCGCGAAGATCTCGACGCCGAGGCAAAGGGCGGTTGCCTCGCGGGCCGCTGGGCGGAGCCGCGCGAGGCGGCGTATCCGATCCTGTGGCTCGCCTCCGAAGAGGCGTCCTACGTCACGGCAACGGCGATCATGGTGGATGGCGGACGCTTCGTCCTGTGAGCGCAGTCGCGCACGCGCCGCGCGATTGACGCGGCAAAACTTGCATGCAAGTTTTGCAGGTCGGCCGTCGATGGCTTGGCTTAACGAGAAACCCGGAGGAAGCGAAATGCGTCTACTGACCGTCCTCGTCGCTGCAACGGCTATCGGCTGCGCCACGTCCGCAACGGCCCAGACGACCTTGCGATTCGCCCATACCCAGCCCACGAACGACACTCACCACCTCGCTGCGGAATTCTTCGCCGAACGCGTCTCTGAACTCACTAACGGCGAGATCGCCATCGCCATCCACCCGGCGGGCGAACTCGGCAACGATCCGGGGATTCTCGAAGGTGTGCGGCTCGGCACGATCGACATTGGTCAGACGGGGAACCCGTTCTACACGCGCTTCGCGCCGAAGCTCAACGTGCTCGACCTGCCCTTCCTGTTCGAAACATACGACCACGTCTACCGGATCATCGACGGGGAGGTCGGCGAGGAGCTGCTGGCGGAGCTCGAGCAGAACCGCATGAAGGGGCTGGCGTTCTGGGAGATCGGGTTCCGGAAGATCACAAACAGCGTGCGGCCGATAAGGACGCCGTCCGACCTGCAGGGCCTCAACATCCGCACGACTCCGAACCCCGCGCACGTGCAGGCTTTCGAGATCTGGGGCGCTTCACCGACACCCATGGCCTTTACCGAGGTCTACCTCGCGCTGGAGACCGGCACCGTCGACGGGCAAGAAAACCCGCTCAACATCATCCGCTCCAACCGCTTTCAGGAAGTGCAGTCGCACCTGTCCTTCACGGACCATGCCTACACGGTGTCGATCGTCTCAATGAACCTAGGGCGATTCGACAGCCTCTCCGAGACCCACCAGGAAGCCTTGCTGACGGCGGCTCGCGAGGCAGCGACTTTCCAGCGAAAAGCCAATCGCGAACAGGACGACGATGCGCTGGAGGACATCAGGTCGGCAGGGGTGGCGGTCGTCGAGGACGTCGACCGCGACGCCTTCCGCGAGATGGCCTTCCAACCCGTGTCGCAGACCTACATCAACGAGCACGGCTCGGATCTCGTCGACAAGATCAACGCCGCACGATGAGCGGGAAGGCCCTTCTAGGCTCACTCGGCCGCGGTCTCGACTGGATCGCGGCCGCGCTGCTTCTTGCTATCCTCTGCATCACGACGGCGCGGGTCGTCGGGCGCTACCTCCTCGGCCTCAGTTTCCCGTGGAGCGAAGAGCTGACGCGCCTCCTGTTCATCTGGCTGGTGCTCATCGGCGCCGCGCGGGCGAGACATATGTCGATCGACATCCTGCCTTCCGCGGCAGGACCGAAGGCAGCGCTCGCCCTGCGCGTGCTCGCCCTCGTCCTGGGCGTCGGTCTTCTCACATTGATGGTGCGCCAGGCCTTCATCCTCATCGACCTCACAGCCTTCGATCGATTTACCGCTTTGGGCGTATCGGTGCAGTACCTCTACTGGGCCATGGTCGTCGGCGGCGGATTCTGGATCCTGCTCTTCGTCGCCCGGACCCTCTGGCCTGAGGTCTCCGATAAGCGAGACGCCGAATGACGCTGCTGATTCTCCTCGGGACGATGTTGGTGGTTGCAGGTCTGGGTGTCCCGCTCGTCTTTTCCCTGCTCTCCGCTTCACTCCTGACGCTGCTCGTCGTTCGTCCCGAATTGCCGCTCGTCCTGATCCCGCAGCTCTTCGTCCAGGGCATGGACAGCTTCGCCCTGCTTGCCATCGCCCTGTTTTTCCTGGCCGGAGAACTGATGACTGCGAGCGGGATCACGGAGCGCATCCTCGCCTTCGCGCGCTCCCTCGTCGGACATCTGCGCGGGGGGCTCGCGCAGGTTGGCATCTTCTCGGCGCTGGTCATGGCGGGGGTCTCCGGCTCGGCCGTCGCTGACGCGGCGGCAGTGGGCGCGGTCCTCATCCGCGCAATGAAGAAGGCAGGCTACCCGGCCGGGTTCGCGGCAGCCCTGATCATGTGCGCGTCGATCCTGGGGCCGATCATCCCGCCCTCGATCCCGATGATCATCTACGCCGTTCTCGCCGGCGCCTCCGTCGGCGCCATGTTCCTCGCGGGCATCGTGCCGGGCCTGCTGATCGCGCTGGGACTCGGCTGCGTCGCCTGGCTCCGGGCCGGCCCGCTGGACCTGCCCCGCGAACCGCGCGCTTCGCGGCCCCAGATCGTGCAGGCGACCGCGCGGGCGAGTCTCGCACTGCTCGCGCCCGTCATCATCGTCGGGGGCATACGCGGGGGCATCTTCACGGCCACGGAGGCCGGCGCCATCGCAGTGGTCTACATTCTCTTCATCGGCTCCTTCGTCTTCCGCGGATTATCCGCCTCCATCTTCGGCTCGGCCCTCGTGCGGGCAGCGCACGGCACCGCGAGCATCATCGTTATTCTGGGGGCGTCGTCGATCTTCGCCTGGATCATCGCCGATCAGGGCATCAGCCGAGAATTCGCCGCGGCCATTCGCGGGCTAGGCGCACCCGACTGGCTCGTCCTCCTGATAATCAACCTGCTCTTCCTCGCGGTGGGAATGTTCCTCGATCCGCTCGCGGCCCTCATCATCCTCGTCCCGATCTTCCTGCCCCTCGTCCAGGGGATCGGCGTGGATACGGTGCAGTTCGGCGTGATGATCGTCCTAAACCTGATGATCGGGCTCTGCACGCCGCCCGTCGGCTACCTCATCTACATGACGGCGAGCATGGGCGATGTCTCGCCGACGCAGGTCGTCCGACACTCCCTCCCCTTCATCGCGGTGCTTCTAGGAGTTCTCGCCCTCGTGACCTATGTGCCCGCCATCACGTTGTGGCTGCCGGCGCTCGTTGCGGGGCGGTGAAGCCCGTCAAGCATCTTGGTTTGATGAGGCCCGAACGGCGCTTCTCGGCCTGGTGCTGCCACCTCTTGCTCGCGTCCGGCGCGACGCGGCATTGGCGTTGGCTTGGCGCCCGGCCACACTGGGCGACACCCACGCAGGGCATCCTCGCCGGCCTGATCGAGCGCGGCCGCTCGGGCCGCCGCCAGAAGGTGACCTCGTCGCTCCTCCGCACCGCGATGGCGGTTCAGGGTCTGGAAGCGGCCCAACTCCGGCTGCACGACAAGCGCACCAGCTGGACCAAACACGCCATGATCCTGCCCACGCGCGACGGCTGGATCATCGTGCTGACGCTGTTCCGGCCGAATCCCCTCAGGAGCCTGTGCGAGGCGTTAGGCCTGCGAAGACCACTGCGCACGCCGGGGTTCAAGAACAAGAGGATTTGGCAGGCTTCTGAAGGCGCTCCCTGGCGACAGTCTGGGGCAAAAAGGGTCTTGGACGTCGGCTCCTCCGTCCCACAAGCCTCCGAGGAACCGCCAAGATCGACGTTGCGGTTCACATCCTTTTCCCGAAGTCCTTGCCGCTGTTGGAGCAGACCATTAACCGGAGCAAGGCGATGATTGACGAGCTGAGCGCTCGAGTCCCCCAAGTATTCGGGTTTACTTCTGCGCGTTAAGCTGCTCCATTCCTCGTTCCGCAGCGAACGTCCGAGCTTGCCAATCGAGCCGTGTGACGGCAAGCTCACCTCAGACGTTCAACGGTTTATGCCGGAGTGTTCTCTGGTCGGGCCACAGGACACGGGAAACTCCAATATCATGATCATCGACGATGTGATTGCCGATGCCGGCGAAAGTAACGCGGGAGCTCTGCTCGAGCTTCATTCGGGGCGCCTCAACCGCCGATCGTTTCTGTTTGGCTCCGCCGTCAGTGTCGGCACCCTGGGACTCGCCGGGTGCGTGACGTCCGGCGCCATGAGCCGTATGGAGGCGGTGGCGCACTACGGCCCGGTGCCCGACAAGAAATTTCCGATCCCGGCGGCTGATATCAGCAAGGTCGATCCGAAGTATTATCGCCGGACAGTGCGCTACGACACCAGAGAAGCGCCCGGAACGATCATCGTCGATCCCGCCAATTATTATATTTATCGTGTCGAAGGCGACGGAAACGCCATCCGCTACGGCGCCAACGTCGGCCGTGAAGGGTTCCTGTGGAGCGGTGAGGCTTATGTCGGGCGCAAGGCGGAATGGCCGACCTGGACCCCGCCGAAGGCGATGATCAAGCGCCAGCCCGAGGCAGCCAAATATGCTGGCGGCATGCCAGGAGGTCCGGACAATCCGCTCGGCGCCCGTACGCTCTATCTTTATCAGAATGGCGCGTACACGCTCTATACGATCTACGCGTCGAGCGCTCCCGAAACGATCGGGACCAACTTGACGAGCGGCTGCACCGGCCTCCTCACGCAGGACATGATCGACCTCTATGATCGAACGCCGGTCAAGACGAAGGTGGTCGTCCTGCCGGCATAGGCAACGATCGCGGCGACTCGAAGGGCTGCATGCGCCTCTCCAGCTGTCGCACCGGCGAACGCGAATTCTCCGCTCGGTTGTTCAGGCGGCCGCCGCTCAGGTGCCGCCTGCTCGCGCCCAGTGACCGCAGGGCCGCGCCATAGGATGTCAGCTTCTCGGTGATCCGGCCCTGGAGTGCGGTGCCGTGCTGGATGATCTCGGGCGGGAAGCGGTGGCAGCGGTAGCTGATGCTGCTCATCCCCAATCCGGGTTCTAGCGGCCGGGAGCTAACGTGGCGGGCCCTTTCCCACTCTCGCACGAGGCCGCGGTCCGTCGGACATACCAACGCAAACTACAATCTCGTTTGGGCGCGGCGCGTCCGCAACCGCCACAGTAATGGTATCGATGTGATCGAATGACCATGCCTCATCCTTGTGCCCCAAGGGCAGATCGATCGCCGTTCCGACAGTCCCCACTTTCACGTTTGATGGCATGAGCGACTGACCGCCTCCGACTGCCTGTCGCACTGGCTTGCCAAACCGTGGATGGAGCAGGGCGGCGCCGTGCTCCATCGCTCCAGCGGTGCCGACGATTGCGGCCTTGCCGTAAGTTACTGGTGCGGAGCCCAGAGCAGCCACAACTTCCGCCGAAAGCTGCTCCCCGAGCATTGCTCCAAAATCGAAGATCTCAGACAGGTCCTCCTGGTCGACATTTGCGAACGGGTTCTGCAGCACGGCCAAGCCCAACACTCGCAAAAGGGGGGTGCAGGGCGCACCCATCTCGTCCGTCTCGATTCGTTCCCGGATTAACATTGTCTTGCGTATCAGCATCACGCATCCTCCCAAAGGAGCTTTCATATACCATGTTGCCCCAGCGCCTCACGGTCTCATAGGAGACGTCCATCCCGCACTGCGAGCAGGTTTTCGACGTTGCGGTAGCCCAGTAGAACCCGGAAATACAGCCAAAATGGCGTGCTGGATGATCTCCCGGAAGCGATGGCGACGGTAGCTGATATTGCCCATTCCCCCATCCCACTGGAACCTCGCCCTCGTCATCGACCGCCCGCCAATAATACATCCGCTTGCCGCCAATCGAAACGAAGACCTCATTGAGATGCCATCGGCTGCTCGGCCGCAGCCGAAGCCGGCGCACCCTGCGCGCGTACAGCGTCCCGAACTTCAAAGCCCAGCGCCTCACCGTCTCGTAGGACTCGTCGATCCCGCGTTCCGCGAGCAGGTCCTCGACGTTGCGGTAGCTCAGCGGGAAGCGGTGGCGGCGGTAGCTGATGGTGCTCATGCCCCCCTCCACAACCCCGCCTCTGAGCCTGGAGTTAATGTGTCAAGCCCCGCGACCGGACTTCGCCGAGCAGGTGCCGCCCGATCCGATGGCGACATGGATGACTGATCCTGCGCTCCGGGAGACGCAACATTCGAGGGGAGCAAGGGAATCAATCGTGCGGCTGTCGAGGAGGTGCTATTATGCATCGTGCTGATCGCCTGAGACCACGCCATGGCCGGTCAATACGGCGTCGCTGCCGCCGTCGCCTGCATACAAGATAGAATGGGTTCGGCGTCTGAATTGAAGAAGCAGCGAACAACTGTCCGCAGTCTGTTTTGTTGCAAGGGAGGACGAGCATGTATGCTTCACTTCGAATTCTCGGGACGGCAATCTTGGGAATGGCTGCAGCGCTTCCGGCCGCAGCTCAACATAGCGCTTCCGAGGCTTGGATCCTGGAAGGCCTGAGCACGCCAGAAAGCGCCGTCTTCGACAGCGCCCGAAACGTGATCTACATTTCCAACGTTGCCGGCCAACCGCTCGAGAAGAACGGCGCCGGCTTCATTTCCCGCGTCTCGCCAGACGGTGAAATGCTCGAGCGGGAATGGGTGACGGGGCTCGACGCCCCCAAAGGTCTCGTCACTGATGGCACGACGCTCTACGTGTCCGATATCGACAGGCTTGTCGCGATCGATATCGAGGCAGGAGAAATCACAGGCGCTTGGCCAGGCGAAGGCGCGCACTTCCTGAACGACACGGCTGTCGACGCGCAGGGCCGCGTCTATGTCTCCGACATGACCCAGCACCGGATCTACCGTCTCGACGGCGACACCTTCGCGGTCTGGCTCGAGGACGAAGCGCTCGAACATCCGAACGGCCTCAAGGTTGACAACGGGCGCTTGATTGTCGCCGCCTGGGGACCTGACATGCAGCAGGATTTCACCACGCGAGAGCCGGGCCGGATTCTCGTCGTCGACCTCGAGACGCAGGAGATCGCGCCGCTCGGAGCGGGCGGCAGGATCGGCAATCTGGACGGCCTGGAGCCCGACGGCGACGGGAATTGGCTAACGACCGACTGGATTGCGGGCGGGTTGTTTTCGGTCCAGAGCGACGGGAGCTTCGAGCAAATCGTCGACCTTGATCAAGGAAGCGCCGATCTCGGCTTCGTTCCGCAGGAGCGGCTCGTGATCATTCCAATGATGATGAACGATCGCGTCGTCGCCTATCGGCTGGAGTGATCAGCGCGAACGGCTACTCTCCTGCACCCGCTCGGCGCCGGCAGGCAGCACGATGGGCTGATCAAGGTCGATCGGGCGAAGCTCTGGACGCTTTTTGCTTCCTCGCCTTCACTCATCGGCGCGGCTGTGAGCACCGAGACTGCTCGCAGGCTGGGAGGCAGGGCCGATGACCCGATCACGGTGAACCAACCGGGCGAGCAGTTGCAGCGCATGATCGAATCATTCAGGGAGGGAGGCGGAGACGGCACTCAATCTCCAGGTCCAGCGGCATTTCGCCCAAGACGACGCTGCCGCGCTCTCCATCGCCTATGAACACTGGCGATCGAACGTCTTTGCACCGCCTGTCTGCTGGGATCTGGAAATGAAGGCGCAGTTTGACGAGGCCGCGCGTTTTGTGCGCCCGGAGGACATGCACGACAGCGTCCTCGTCTCATCCGAGACAAGCCTCTTCACCGACCGCATCGCGCAGTTGCTGGCGCTCGGGTTCGAGGGCATCTACCTTCACCATGCGGGGGTCGAGCAGCGGGAGTTCATCGGGGCCGTCGGGACGCACGTGCTTCCCCCACTCGCTCGGAGTTGAAGCCGTGTCTGATGATCTGCACGGCTTCTTGCGCGAGGGTTAGCGTCAACGCACCCGCCGGAAGCGCTCGCCCCAGTCCAGCAGCCTGTCCGGCCCAGAGCGATGTGAAATCGCTCGAACCCTTTGCCTCTGCGGTCGAGCGCAGCGGCGCGACAGCGGCAGCCGCAAGAGGAAACTCCGGAGCATCCTCGTAGATTGGGCCCACCTCGTCGATCAGGCGGTTGACCAGCCCTCTCGCGGGGCGTCCGGTGAAGACGTTCGTGATCACAGTCTGGTCGTCCTTCGCGTGGCGCAGACGTTCCCGATGAAGCGTGCTGACCTTCGCCTCGGGGCAGAACAGGTAGGCGGTTCCGATCTGGACGGCGGACGCTCCGAGTGCGAAAGCGGCGACTATGCCACGTGCGTCCGAAATTCCGCCAGCGGCGATGACCGGCACCTCCACAGCATCGACGACCTGAGGAACGAGCGCGAAGGTTCCCGGCTGGGAGGAGATGTCGTTCCCGAGGAAGATGCCCCTGTGACCTCCGGCTTCAGCGCCCTGCGCGATGATTGCATCGCAGCCGTGGTCCTCAAGCCAGCGCGCCTCATCAACCGTCGTCGCCGAAGAGATGATCTTTGCGCCGGTTGCCCGAACGCGATCTACCAGATTTCGGTTCGGCAGTCCGAAATGGAAGCTGACGACCTCAGGCTTGAACTCCTCCACGACGTCGCAGGCCGCATCGTTGAATGGCGCACGGTTCACGCCCGCGGGCTCGGCTTCCGGATCGAGCCCCAGTTCGGTGAAATACGCTCCGAGGCGTTGCTTCCACGCCCTGATCCGTTGCGCGTCTTCGCTCGGCGGCGTGTGGCAGAAGAAGTTCAGGTTGATGGGCCGCGAGGTTCGCTGACGGATGATGCCGATCTCGTTGCGCATCTGCTCGGGGGACAGCATGGCGCAGGGCAAGGAGCCGAGGCCGCCGCTTTCCGCGACCGCGATGACGAGTTCGGAGCCGACTGAGCCTGCCATGGGGGCTTGTATAATCGGATGTTGGATCCCGAGCAGATCAAGAACGCGCGTGTCCAGCCACATGCCTCCGCTCCTGTTGCAACTCCGAGGTCTGCAGAATTCGACGTCCACCTCCCCTGGCCGGCCGCCAATTTGTCGGGCGACAGCAGGCGAGCGAACTGCTGCATCCACAATAGGCGAATTTGGAGCGAGAATGAACGTCTGAATTGGTTGCTGCTGTCGCCGAAAAGGCAGGCTGATGAAAGCGAGCGACGAAGACATCGGGATAACTGGCTTTGGTAGCTTCCCCGCGAGCGAGACGGACACCCGGTCCGATGAGCCTTCGGCGACGACCAAGCCCGACGAGGTAGTCGAGCACGCCAGTCCATCTTGAAGTCAGCAGGAATTCCGGTAGCTTGAAGCCTTCGCGTCAGGTGCAGCTTCAGCATCACGATGCTGTCTTGCCGGAGTCTTCTTGATGAACTTGGCTCCGGCTGCACCGAACGATTCCCTTTCTGACTCCGGGCAGAAAAACTCGCGGCGGTACGCCGTATTTTTCGCGAACCGCTGGTTCATCCTTGGAATTTTAATTCTGGCACGGATGGCAGTTGCGTTTCAGTTTCAGTCGGTCGCAGCAGTCGGTCCTTTGCTGGTTGACGAGCTTGCTATCGATTACGCGGTCCTCGGACTGATCATCGGCTTGTACATGCTCCCCGGTGCCGTCATCGCTCTACCGGCAGGTCTTTTCGGTCAGCGCTACGGGGACAAGCGCGTCGCGTTGCTGGGGCTCGTACTGATGACCTTCGCCGGCCTCTTCATGGGGCTGACCGCCGACGCGACCATTTTCATCGCATGTCGAATCGTGAGCGGGATAGGTGCCATCCTGCTCAACGTTCTGCTTACAAAAATGGTCGCCGATTGGTTTGCGAGCCGTGATACGACCGTGGCAATGTCACTCCTTCTCTCAGGGTGGCCCATTGGCATCGGCCTCGCCCTCGTCATCCTTGCGCCGATTGGTGACGCCATGGGTGGTGCACTGCCGATGCTGATTACGGGCATCATCAGCGCTTCAATAGCGGTTCTCATTCTGGCGTTTTATCATGTTCCTCTCGAAGCGCAGAAAGCAGCCGCAACGTTTCGGATTGGCCTATCGGGTAGAGAATGGGCTTTGTGTCTGCTGGCGGGCTTGGTTTGGTCTTGTTTGAATGTCGGCTTCACGCTTGTGCTGGCTTTTGGGCCGAGTTTCCTGGCCGAACTGCATTATTCATTGGCAGAGGCAGGCGTCGTCACAAGCACCGCGATGTGGACAATGATCCCCGCATTGGTTTTTGGAGGGTATGTCGTTGAGCGTCTCGGGAAACCCAATGCCTTGATGACGACCTGCCTTTTCTTCAGCGCCTTCACTGTTCTCGGCTTTGCCTCAGGCTTTGCGCCGATCCTGTGGTGTGCGCTGCTAGGCGTTCTGTTGTTGCCAGCCGGTCTAATTATGAAGCTGCTGGTCGCCAGCCTTGACGCGCGAAATCGAGCCATCGGGATCGGCGTCTTTCTTTCCTGCTATTACGGAATCATGGCGGTTTCTCCGCTGGTTGCGGGCGTGCTGCGTGAAAGCACCGGCTCATCGGCGGCTCCGCTGTGGCTGGCATCAGGAATGTACCTTGCGGCGGCGCTGTTCTTCGGCACATTTCGCGTCGTTCAGGCCAGACTATCGGCGGTCAATTGACATCTGCTGCCTTCGAGCGTCGTGGAACGGATTATCGAGCCGTCGCACCACCCGTCGAGCATACGGCTGGTGAAATTGACCATCGTCTCGGCGTAGCCTCCTAGCTCATTGTTAACGAAGGCCGGAGCCGCTGCTCTGACCCCTTTTCTTCATCCAGCCGGAAGCAGAGCCGCGGCGTGAGTTTGGCGGTTTCCCGCCGTGGGAGCAACGGGCGTTCGGCGGAGCTTG
>JAWLCA010000034.1:0-29788 GCA_041687395.1 Paracoccaceae bacterium
CTGCGACGCCTGGAACTTCTTCGCCAACGACATCGACACCGTCCGCTCAATCACCACCAGAGACTACGCCAAAACGGTCAAAGGTTAAGGCCGTTGGTAGTAGACAATGTTCGGGCCTTCTGCTTGGGATTTGGGATCTCGTATTGAGGACGGTGAGGGCCGCCAGAGCGCGTGCCCTGTGTTTGCTATGGAAGAGATCATTTCTTGACGGCAGAGCCCGTCTGGGCAACCTTAACAGGGCATCCGGGACACCGGATGCCCCATGACCTGCTGACCTAAGCAGCCAGAATTTCCCGACATAGGACGTTGTCGGTCAGCACCCGGGTGATCTTCATCGGTGCGGCACGCTCCAGGTCGCGCAAGAAGCGGCGCGCGTTGGCCGCGGTCTGCGCCGGATACATGCGCACGAAGACCCACCGCGTCGCCCTGTCGATGGCCACGAAGAGATAGCGGCGGCGGTCCTCGTCGGCCATCTGGGGCAGGTATTGCACGTCGATGTGCAGATAGCCGGGCTCGTAGGCCTTGAAGGTGCCGTGCGCAGGCTTCGGCTCTTTCGGCTTCAGCGCCCGCAGGTTTCCCGCCCCATGGCGACGCAGACAGCGGTCCAGCCCGGAGCGCGAGACGTCCGGGCTCAGGAACTCGCGCACCACCGCCAGCAGATCGTCGAGCGGCAGCAGCAGGGTCGTGCGCAGCGCGACCGCAACGGCCTCCTGCGCCGGTGTCAACGTCGTCTGCAGCCTGTGTGGCGTGTGGCTCCGGTCGTGAACGTCGTCCCGCTTGCGCCATTTCCAAACCGTCTGCTCGGAAATGCCGTAGCGCTCCGCGACCGCCCAGGCCGGTTTCGTGCTCGCCTGGATCGCCGCCCGGATCTTGGGCGTCGTCGTCGCCTGCTTGTGAAAAGAGATCAGCATGCTCGCACTCCGTCCCGAACCTCGCGCAGGATCGATCTTGCCATGAACCAGGCTGAGCGACGAGGATCTATGTGATCATCCGGGATGGAACACGTAAGACCGCAAGACTCAGCCCCGGTCGAAGATCGACCCTTTGCGTTCGGAGCTGGATGAGTCGCTGGCTGGGAACCCCCGGAGACCCAAGTGGGTTGATTTCCACCCCGAACTGAGCCGGGTAAACGCAGATGTGGCCGCGCCAAAGACCTGATACAGGTGCTGTCATGTTTCGGCTGTTTGACATGCTGGGCCGCTCCAGCGCGGTGAGAGCGCTTGATGATGCGTTCCGGGCATCCGGGGTACATCCGCTTCTGGTGCCGGAACCCGTCAAGCTGACGCTAATCAAGCTGAACAAGAAGTTGGCCGGGGCCGGTGGTCAGGACCCTGCTTTCGCTGACGCAGCTGAATTGCTCGTCTATTGCATGCTCGGGCATGAGCAGTTCGCTGCGAGCAACAGCGCAGAGGATGCGGATCACGTCGACGGTCGTGTGGAAGCAGCGCTGGACGGGGGTAACACGTTTGACGCAAAGCTCATCCTGCTGGCCCTGCACTCGGGCCTGATCTCCCCCGAGATCGCTGATCGCATCGATCTGGGAGATCCCTGAGCGTCACCTGAAGGATCCTGACGCCACAGCCTTTGCGCAATGCCGAATTTTGGGCGCAATCCGAGGATAACCGGGACGCAGGAAGCAGAAGACGGTGATGGACATGGCCCAGCCTTTGGCCGTTCTTGTGGATGGTGACAATATCGGCGGGAAAAACGCTGCAACCATTCTGGGTATTGCCTCGAAGCATGGGAATCCAACTGTGGTGCGCGCATATCTGGACGCACGGCGGGCATCGGATTGGCATGGAGCGATCGGCTACCGCCTGCTTCACGCCGGTTCCGGTAAGAACGCAACGGACATTCTTCTGGCTATCGACGCGATGGAGCTTGCGTACGCACGAGGGATCAAAAGTTTTATCATCGCCACATCTGACGGCGATTTCACGCATCTTTCTGTCCGCTTGCGCGAACTCGGCGCAATAGTCATCGGGGTCGGAGAGGAGAAGGCGTCACGCGCATTCAGGGCAAGCTGCACATCTTTTGTCGAGCTTGGCCCGCAGCCAACAGTAAAACTGGTGCCCAAGGCGCAGACAGAAGCGACGGAACTGGATCAGAAAATCCGCGCCATGATCGCCATGCACAGCAAGAAGGGCGCAGGCATGCGCATTGTCGAGCTTGCGCCCAAAATGCATGTTCAACATGGCATCAAGATCAGCACCCTGCCCGAAAGGAGCTGGCGGAATTATCTGAAGGCGAGGCCCACCCTGTTCGATCTTGACCAGCGCGGTCCTGAGGCGATGGTCCGGTTTCGCCCAGAAGGCTTTGCTGAGGTCGCCTGATAGACTCGTTCCGATCTGGTGACGGCCTTGATGTCCGCTGGGGCAGCTCACTGATGTCCGGATCGAAAGCCCGCGGAGGTCAATCGAACCCCTCAGCCGCTTCTTCGGCTTCGACGGCATGGAAAGCGAAGGCGCGCTGCGGTTCATCCCGCGCGGCGGTAACCCCGTATCCAATGCTCCGTGATGGATTGACGATCTATCAGTTGCGAATACCGCCAGATGGAATGCAAATGCGGCACTCCCCTGGGGATGTACCGGGCTCGCTGCACATTTGTCCGGGCGGGCACCCGGGCGGCGGCGACGGCGCCGGTTCCGGAGGTGGGCCTGCCACCATCGAACACTCGGTGTACGGCTGCCGTTCCGCGCCAACACCACGACCGGGGCAGATCATACGGCGCGGCTCGTCGGTCTGACCGGCTGTCTGGTTGATCCATTGATGCTTGGCTCTAATGACGGCGCCACGCTGGGTTGCCGTGCCGATGACGGGGAAGCCCGGATTGCGGCCGCTGTGGACGGCGAACGCGATATAGTCGCCGTCATGCTCCACAAGATAAGGCGCCCCGGAATCGCCGCCGCAAGCATGAGCATCCATGAGAGGAGCCTTCACCTGCTCTGCAACGCGCGTCTCGCGGCTGAGGACGAAATCTTTCGCGATCCTCTTGCTGCCCTCTGTCCCCTCAGCGCAATCGCGACTGCTGGGAGCGTCCGTTCGCCCCCAGCCGATGAAGGTGAACCTGCGTTGCGCCTCAGGTCGAATCCAGATTTCTTCTCCGGCCGGGGGGCTGTAAAGCTTGGCTTTTCCAGTCAAGCTGAGATCGATGGCCGGGCCAGCGCCCATCAACTCGATCAGCCCGATATCGTCCTTTCGGTCTGGTCGCCGCAGGCCTCCCCTCGAGGAAAAGTCCGGATAAGGATGATATCGAACAGGCCCCTCGTAAACGAGCTGATTGCGACCTGGCGCGGCCGCGTAGAATACGCTCACGTTTCCAGGCTGGGGCGCGTCGACAATACAATGCGCCGCCGTGATGATCCATCGTTCGGAGAGGACGCTGCCGGAGCACCAGCCATGTGGCAAGCTAAGGCCGACAACCCACGGCGCCTCAACCGTCAGCGGGGCATTGGTGATGGGAAAGGTTCGGCTATCGACGTCCGACTGGGCCGCACCCGCACTTGGTATGGCGAACGTGATGGCCACAGATAAAGCTGCAACAATTTGATTGTGCATGCTGTCCTCCTTGGTTGCATCCCCATAAAGCCGGGGGTCCATATCTCGGAGTGCATAACTTTATTTTACCAAAAAGGTAGACGACTGGCAATTTTCCAAACCGGACTCTCTTTATCGTGGGCGAAGTGTCTGAACCGGGGCTGGATGCCGTCATCTGTCCCAGAGCAAGACGCTGGGAATACTGGTCATTGTGGCCTGCCCCAATCGAGTGGTCCGGTTTCAGTCTTGGTGCATGACGGTGTTGATTGTCACTGAGAACTGACCCGCCAACTGCCAAAATTGTCACCGAGATCTGACCCATCCAGCTGTTATGTTCGGCGCGTCATGTTAGCGTCAATGCTGCTGTATCCTTCCGTTTCTTCTTCGCGGTTTCTGAGCTGGCCTTGAAGCAGTAGCTGTCGTTTCCGGTTTCAGGGATGTGGCAGCGATGGGTGAGGCGATCGAGCAGCGCGGTCGTCATTTTGGCATCGCCAAAGACGCTCGCCCATTCGCTGAAACTCAGATTGGTGGTGATGATGACGCTGGTGCGCTCGTAGAGCTTGCTCAGAAGATGGAAGAGCAACGCGCCGCCTGAGGCACTGAAGGGCAGGTATCCCAGCTCATCGAGGATCACGAGGTCAGTTTTCACCAGCGCTTCGGCGATCTTCCCGGCCTTGCCCTGGGCCTTTTCCTGCTCCAGCGCATTGACCAGCTCGACCGTCAAGAAGAAGCGCACGCGTTTGCGGTGATGCTCGATGGCCTGGATGCCGAGAGCCGTCGCAACATGGGATTTCCCCGTGCCGGGACCGCCGATCAGCACCACATTCTCGGCTCCATCCAGGAACTCGCATCGATGGAGCTGACGCACCAGGGCTTCGCGCATTTCGCTCGCGGAGAAGTCGAAGCCCGAGAGGTCCTTGTATGCCGGGAAGCGTGCGGCCTTAATGTGATAGGCGGTCGAACGCACCTCGCGCTCGGCCATTTCCGCCTTGAGCAGTTGCGACAGGATCGGCATGGCGGCCTCGAACGCGGGCGCTCCCTGATCGAGCAGATCCTGCACGGCCTGCGCCATCCCCGGCATCTTCAGGCTGCGCAACATGATGATGAGGGCTGCACCCGCGGGATCATGACGCATGGCGTGTTCCTCCCGCGGGGCGCAACCCACCATAGCGTGCGACATTAGCCTCCGGCTCCTTGCTCAGTGAAAGGGCTGCAGGCGGCGTCACATCCGGCTGGTCGGTCGGTGTGCCATCCAGCAGCCTGTGGAGCAGGTTCAGCACATGGGTCTTGGTGGGCACGCCAGCCTCCAGCGCCAGTTCCACGGCGCAAAGCACGGCCTGTTCGTCATGGTGCAAGACCAGCGACAAGATATCGACCATTTCGCGGTCTCCGCCGGGCTGACGCAAAATCTTTGCCTGCAGCACGCGGAAGGCTTCGGGCATCTCGACGAAGGGCGCGCCGTTGCGCAAAGCCCCTGGCTTGCGCTGAACCACCGCCAGATAATGGCGCCAGTCATAGATGATGCCCCCCGGCTGGCGGTGGGACCGCTCAATGACGCGATGATGCGCGCAGATGACATGGCC
Source organism: Paracoccaceae bacterium (assembly GCA_041687395.1). Lineage (GTDB taxonomy): Bacteria > Pseudomonadota > Alphaproteobacteria > Rhodobacterales > Rhodobacteraceae > JAWLCA01. Next base: position 5,121 of record JAWLCA010000034.1, read on the forward strand.
TTCGGCGACGACCACCAAACGCTCAGGGTAGATGCGCAGGCTCACCGGCCGGTTCGCAAAGCTGGCGGGTACAGAGTAGCGGTTGCGATCGAAGGTGATCAGGCAGGTAGGCGAGACGCGCTTTCTTTCCTCGACAAAGCCATCGAACATTGTGGGGAGCGGCATCAGCGCGGGCTTCTCGGCCTCCCACACATCGGCGATGCTGCCAGGCAACGTGCCATGCGCCGTCTCAGCCCACAGCAGCTTGCAGCGGTCTTCCAGCCAGTCATTCAGCGCATCCAGATCCGGAAAGGCCGGCATGAGCTGCCACAGGCGATGGCGCGCGTCGCGCACATTCTTCTCGACCTGTCCTTTCTTTCATCCTGCAGCCGGGTTGCAAAACTCGGGATCGAAGACATAGTGGCTGGTCATCGCAAGGAACCGCGCATTCACGTCACGCTTCTTGCCTGCCCCAACCCGGTCCACGGCGGTCTTCATGTTATCGTAGATGCCGCGCCCAAGGACGCCTTCGAAGACGCGGAAGGCGTGCCAGTGGGCATCGAACAGCATCTCATGGGTCTGCAGAAGATACGCCCGCACCAGGAAGGCGCGGCTGTGCGATAGCTTGATATGGGCAACCAGCAGCTTGATGCACTCACCGCTCACATAAGCCCAGTCCTCGCTCCAATCGAACTGGAACGCCTCGCCCGGGGCGAACACCAATGGCACGAAAGTTCCACGATCTATCGTGTGTTGCGCGCGCTGCCGTTCGCCTTTCCATTCTCGAACGAAGGCCGCAACGCGATCTCAATGTCGGGAAATGCGTCACTCAAGTCGGCCATGGCTTCGTCAAAGGCCCTGCCACCCCATTGATTCAAGAAGGCGTAGGTGCGCCCTTCGAAGTGAATGAGTTCGTCCTCACCGCAGAAGTATCGGCCCGGATCGAAGTTCCGTCCTTCCTTCACTCGGGCCTCCATCGCCAGGCGATGGAAGTCTTCAACCGCCACCTCGCCCTCGACGGAAACGAGGGCTCGGTTGGCCCGCGGGCCGCAGTGTTGTGCGACCTTCTCCGGTTCGATGCCGCGCTCCACGAGATGGCGGAACACCTGATAGATGGCGTGTCGCTTCCGGAGTCCTGTCAGTTGGCGCCCGCCGAGGGTGACGTCGTAGCTGGTCCAGTCTCGGGTATCTGTTCGCGCCTCGCGCTCCTTGCGCTTCTTCTCGGTGACGCGGACCTGGTATTCCGCGACCTCCGGCAGCGGAATGATCTGCTGGACATCAACGAGGATCCGACCATCGAGGGCGTAGGGCTGTAGACGCACGCAGCGAACGTCGATGCCGCGTTCGATGAGCCACAGAACCGACGTGGTCAGTTCGCGGCTGAACTCGGCCGACGCCAGGACGATCCGCACATCCTGCGCGAACGCATCCTCGTCGGGCTCGTCCCACCCGAGGAAGTCCAGCAGCGCGGCGCGTGCATCCGTGTCGACCTTGCCGATCTGCGCAAGATAGCGTGCGAACACGTCGGCGGCCTGATCGAAGGTCATGGTCGACACCATCGCCGCGTAGCGGATGGACTGCAGCTCCATGTGGCCGCCGTCTTCCGTCCGCTTGAGCTCGATCACGACCAGGTTCGCGCCGCGGTCGATGCCGAGTAGGTCGATGCGCCTGCGCGACTCGTCCCACTCACCGAACTCCTCCGCGATCACCAGCGTGTCCGGCGCGACCACGGAGACGTTCGCCCGCAGCAGGCGCTGCAGATCGCGCCGCTCCTGCAGCTGCGCGAGACTAAAGGTGGTCTTGCTCAGGGCTCGGATTTCCTCGCTGGCAAACTCGTAGATCGGCATGGGCAATTCGGACCTTTCGGGAATTGCCCTATCCAAGCGCAGCAGCACCGCGTGGGCAAGCACGATCAGTCGCGAACGTCTGCGGAACATCGGCTCGGTCCCGTGTCGAATCCGTGTTGCACGGAAGAATCGGGGATGTTCGTAAGCCTTTGGAATCTTTGGGGAGTGTTCTGGATGGGTTTGCGACACGACGCGACACACAAAAGCCGCCCATAGGGCGGTCTAAGCGTTTGATATCTTGCAGGAAAGTCTGGTTGCGGGGGTGGGATTTGGGCTTCAGCGGACACAACTGGTGGTATCCCGCTGATCTGCCGACACTTCATTAAGTTCTTGGCGAACCAAGGCGCCGGGCTTTGTGGGAAAAATAGGCGCTTCGAGCAAGCATGCAGGCGCCGTGGCAGCGCCAGGCAAACGCAGGGCTGATCCTGCTGTCCAGTGGCAATCACCGGAGCGCCCGCTGAGTCGAGCGGCCTATTTGCGCGCCGATGGGGGTCCGATTCAATGCCCCCGACACTGAGCGGGACCGCCTAAGAGGATCGCATGATGGACATTCAAGGGAATCTAGTCCGAATGCTGGAAGCGAGTGCACCCCAGCGCCTTCCGGGCCTCGGATCTGAGCTTTGACCGCTTGGATTGGTTGCGAGGGCTCGATACAATGAAGTAGCACTACACGTGAGCTGCCGCTTAGACTAATCTCGCGGGCGGTCCCCCGAAGACGACGCCGCGCGAACCTCTGGGGAAAATTCATTTGCGCATATGTATCTTCTCGCGAACGATGCACGCGCACCGACCGTACTATGTTCCGCCATCTGGCCTGCTAGCGCGGATGTTTCTGCGGATGGGTTATGAGGTCACTGCGCTAACCACGGCACTCCCCGACGAGAAGAACGGCATAGTTCAAGAGGATGGCACGGAGGTGCACTACCTCTCAGGCACGAGACCGGGAGAGAGCGACCCACTCTTTTGGGAAGCGAGTGCGGCGCGATTTGACGTGCTTCATGCCGAGCAACCTTTTGATTTCGTGCTTGGACGGGGTAAGACGACTTGGGGATTTCACCATCGCAGCCGGTTCTCGGGAACGGTGCCCGTGCTTGCCCATGAAGGCACCTATCCAGCATGGCTGTACCAAGTGGAGCGAAGAGTTGGGGCTCTGGCGCTGCCACTCACGCCGATGCTTGCGGCTCTCTTGGCCGTGCGTAACCGCACGTATCGCCGCTGCCTGCAACTCGCAGATCGGGTTGTATGCCTTTCACCGGATCTCGCCATGGGTCTTCGTCGTGCCTATTGGTGGCGACCGCCGCGTACGGTCGCTGTTTCTTATGGCTTTGACACGCGCCCTTTCGAGGTCACTCCGATTCATCTGGAAGAAGTTCCAAGGATCGTCTTCGTCGGGCGACTCGCCCGGGACAAGGGCGTGATGGCGCTACCTAGGATTCTCTCAAGAATGCAGCACGAGAGCGCCGCAATAGAGGTGATCGGTCCGGGCGGCCCTTCGGTCATCGCCGCCGTTCGTCGTGCCGCCGAAGGACTGGGCGTTTCCGAGCGACTGATCTTGTCAGGACCCGAGCATAATGACCGCCTGCCCTCGCGACTTGCTGGCGCCCGAGCATTCCTTTTTCCGTCGACGCATCCTGAGGGTTTGAGCAAGGTGGTACTTGAAGCCATGGCAGCGGCGCTTCCGGTGGTCGCGTACAAGGTTCCGGGGATCGATGTGATGGTGAAAAACGACGTTACCGGATGGATCGTTTCACCGCGTGACGAGGCAGCGGCCGCGGCACGGCTGGATTCACTTCTTTCCGATCCTGAATGCGCACTTCGTATGGGCCAAGTCGGCCGCCAGCATATCATTGATACATTCGCCCCCGAAGTAATCGAGAACCAGTGGCGGAGCCTACTAGGTGAGGTTTTGATCGAACGCGGCGCGACGAGTCGACCGTCTTGACCACAGGCTCATCCCGCGCCCCGCTCCAGGACCGTCGCACCGATATCTCTCTCCCGAATGCTGCCGCGCCGTCGAGTGCACCGATCGTCCCGCCCACCCTGCGACATGAGAGCTGCGCGCGGCAGCCCATTGCTCAACACTCGCCATCAGTCGTAGAAAATGAAGAATTGTGCGCCGCGGCTGCAGGGGGAGTCAGTATTTGCTTAAGCTCTCCAATCGATTGAGAAGGTCATAGCACGTTGGCAATCCTCAACGCAGTCTGTCTGAAATACGGCACCCTCTACGGCCCGGAATACGTCAACAGGCTGTATCGGGCCATATGCCGTAACACTGTGTCCGAGGTCAGGTTTTTCTGCATGACCGATGATCGCCGGGGGATTCTGCCCTCGGTCGAATTCTTGCCTCTGCCCGAAGAGTCCTTCCAAAAGCGAATGGAGGAGGCTCAGGCACGCGCACCACAGAAGCATGGTCGCCTCAAGAAGATCAGTATGTTTCGCCCTGACCTGTACTCGGACATAGACGGACCGTTGATGGTGTTTGACCTCGATGTGGTGATTACCGGAAATCTGGACGAGATACGTGATTACGCACCCGGCAAGGTCTGCATGCGGCGTGAGTGGCACGCCACGCCGCAGAACGGAAAGCTCGGCCATGGATCCGTGGAGCGATTTGATCCCCGTCTGCACGGATATCTCTACGAGTTCATGGCCCGTGATCCGGAAGCTGGTGTCGAACTTGGGCGCGGCTCAGAGCAGACATACACGTCACGCTGCGCAGAAGCGCGCGGGGACTTCGAAGCCTTTCCGGAAGAGTGGATCGTCAGCTTCAAGTACGACTGCCGGCCGATGCGTCCCCTCAATCTGTTGCTTGAGCCGCGGCTGCCACGGGGAGCCAAGGTGATCTGCTTTCACGGCAACCCCAAGATGGAGCAGGCAGTGGAAGGCTATCGTGCCGATCCGCTGCACAGCACGCGACCATGTCACTGGTTGCGCGACGCTTGGATCGGCCCCGAGGGGCAGGAGGTAGCATGATCATGGATCCTTTTCCGGACATCCCAGCCTGGCTGATCAACCTGCCGCGCGCCACCACACGTCGCGAGAAAATGGAGCGGCGGCTTGATGCAGCCGGCATTCGTTATCGGCTCTTTCCCGGTGTCGATGGTCAGGCTGAAGAGGCACGCCTATTGCAGCACGTCGATGTTGCCGCGTTCGAACGCAACATGGGCCGCAAGGTCCTGATCGGCGGCATCGGCTGCTATTGCTCGCATCTCGGCGTCTGGCGAGAGTTTCTCGACAGCGGGCGGGACATCGCGCTGATCTTCGAGGACGACGTGGTGCTGCACGACGATTTCCAAGCTGCGATCGAACTGGCACTGACAGCGCAGGCGCATTGGGATTTCCTGAAATTGAACCGAATTCGCGCAAAGCTGCCAATCCCGCAGGGGCGCATCGGACCGTATCGGTTGAACGCCTATCTTGGCCCAGCGACGGGCACCGGCGCCTATCTGATCAAGCGTGCCACGGCCGACGTGCTGTTGAGTAACATGCTACCGGTGACGAGGGCCACCGATCACGAGATCAATCGGTTCTTTGTCCACGGTCATCGCCTGCGCGGGTTGGAGCCGTTTCCCAGTCACGTCGATGATGGCGGCCAGAGCCTGATCACAGGCACCAACTTCTCTGATGTGGAGAAGTTTCCGACAATCCGCAGGTTGCCATACTACCGCCTCAAGGCCACAAATTACTTCCGCCGCCTTGCATGGATGACAAAGCATGGGGAGATCTTGCCGAATTCCAAGAACCTTTCCCTCGGAGATAGACATGAAGCTTGACGTTTGGTTGCCGGAGACGAATTTCCGAACCGACGGCTGGCTGTTCGTGTCCTATCCCAAGTCGGGACGGACATGGGTGCGCTATGCGCTCGGGACGTCGGGCATCACGATCACCTTCACCCATGCCGGGGCCGCCACCAACAAGGTTCAGATCGGCCGCCCCTATCCCGGCATCCCCGAAAGAATGCGCGCCCTCCCGATGATCTTCCTGCATCGAAACCCGATCGATACCGCCGTGTCGATGTATTATCAGGTGCACCACAAGGATCTTCGCAAATGGTCGTGGCGCTGGTGGCGTGTCGCGCCGCGGCTTCTGCGGAGCACGGGCCTGCCGCCGGAGAGGATGGACGACTTCGTGCGTCACCCGATCTGGGGCATTGAAAAGGTCTGCCACTACAATCGGCTCTGGCTGGACCATTTGTCAGGGCGTGACGATTGCCTGATCCTGACCTACGAGGAGATGCGCGCGGACCCTGCTCGAGGGTTTCAGCGGATTCTTTCTTACCTCGGCGAGACGGGAGCGACAGGCACAGATCTGGCGGCTGCGTCGGATTTTGAGCGCATGAAGGCTGCCGAGAAATCGCGAGGCAATCTTTCGATAGTAGGCGCCACTGCGGATCTAGCCACACCCAAGACTTACAAGGTGCGCAAGGGAAAGGTGAAGGGATATCTGGACGAGATCACGCCTGAGACCGCTGAATTCTGCCGCGCCGTCGCGTCGCGCTACGGGTTCGAGGGGTAGGTCGCAACACTTCGCTTTGCTTGATGTGCTGGCGTGCATCCCGCTTGCGGTATTTGCTTTGCTGACGGACAGTGGCCTGAGCGGCCGCGACGGATGGACTCGGCGATGATCATCTATTTCGTGCATGAGCTGAACCAAAATCCTGCGCTCAAGCTCGTTACAACGGCGCGGGGACAGCTTCCCAAGATTCAGATTGTGACCTATCAGAGCGCCTTTCGCGCGCTGTCGTTTCCAGCCGGCACACTGATCTTTTCGGATTTCGAGTTCCTGAACGGCTTTGAACTCATGGCGGCAGCCGAGATGGCAGAGACCGCACTGAGAAAGGACCCGACGACGCGGATCCTCAACCATCCTGCTCGTGCCTGCGAACGTTATGTACTTCTGCGACGGCTTCATGCCGAGGGCTTGAATCCGACGGAGGTCACGCGGCTCGAGACAGGTGAACGGCCGACGCGATATCCGGTCTTTCTTCGCATGGAGGACGGCTGCTGGGGGGCCGAGACGCCCCTTCTGCATGATGCCGAGGAGCTGGAACGAATACTCGTGACATTTCGCACAAGCGCGCGGCCCCTTAAGCGGCGGGTCACAGTCAGCTTCGAGGGCGAGCCGGATGCAGATGGCTACCACAGAAAATATGGCGCCTTTCGCGTCGGCGATGCGATCATTCCACAACATATCCTGCGTAGCAGCGGATGGTCGGTGAAGTCTGGCCGGAACGAATACGACCCGGAATTCCTCTCCGAGGAACTGACCTTCGTCCACAAAAACCCCCACCAGGACCATCTGATGCACGTATCGGATCTGGGTGATCTGCAGTTCGGCCGCATCGATTACGGCTTCGCAGGCGGTCGCCCGGTAATCTACGAGATCAACCCAAACCCGACCTTTCCGCGCTTTCGCGGGGGAAACCCGGACCGTGAGGAGCGGCGCGGCATCATTCTCGATCGACTACGCGCAGCATTTCAGGCCATAGACAGCGAGGAGATGACACGCGTGCGCATCCGGTTCACGCCCCATGTCCATACGCAGAAATATATCCAACTGCACCGTTGGGGTCGGATTCGGCGTGGCCTGTGGCGCCTGAAGCTGCGTCTCAGGGGCGGAGGAGCGAAGCCGGAACGCCCGGAAGGAACATGAAAGTTGATTTTCGTGAAGGGATCCCCGCATGACTGATCCGCAACAGGCTCTGACGAACGACCCCTGCCTTGCCGAAGCGGCCCCGCTAGGCCGTGTGCTCGCAGAACAGTTCTGCAATGCGGACTGTCGTGAGTATCATGGGGTCTGGGGGTTTTTGCGCCTCTATGGAGTGCTGCCTGCGGTCTCGCGGGATGCGGATTTTGTCCGGCGGCAGGTCGCGGATGCCGCAGCGGCTGGTGCGCGTCAGGTGCTGATTTCCGGAGCTGCTGATTTCGGGATCCTGTCCCACGTGGCCGAGGGGTTCGCGGAAGCCGGCAAGCGCGCGGAAATCACCGTCGCCGATTTGTGCCCTACACCCCTAAAACTGAACGAGTGGTATGCGGCGCGCGAAGGCCTTGATGTGACCACCGCGGCAGGCAACATTTTTGACTTCCGAGGCGGTCAATTTGACCTGATTTTGGCGCATAATTTCCTGAATTTCTTTCCCGAGTCCGACCGAGATGCACTTGCCGCAAAATGGGCCGAACTTCTTTCACCGGGTGGCAGCCTACTGGTCTACAACCGTGTCAAGCCGGGTGCGCCAGAGCAGTCCCGACGTTTCGACGACGAGGGCACTGCCAACCTTATCGAGAAGCTGCGCCGCGCTCGGCAAAATCATCTGCGGGCTGGCCTGATCGGTGACGCCGACCTTTTCGACCTCGTGACCGGCTATGCGCGCAAGAAGGTCTCACACAACGTGCGTTCGCAAGAAGAACTCCTCCGCCTGATGACGTACGCGGGACTCGAGATCGCCTCCTGCAGGCAGATCGCCCACCATGCCCCCGGCGTCTACAGTGACAGGGGCGGGGCGCTGCTTGAAGTGGTCGCTCGTCGGCCTATCCGCTGAACCAACGAAACAACAGGCCCTCGAACATCACGACCCCCAGTCCCCGGTCGATCGCCAACTCGAAGAAGGGATAGACCGGCGCGGCGCAGACTAGCGAAACGACCCAGCGGCCGCGCGTCGTTCCCAGCACCGAGAGAAATACGAACAGCGCGCCGCCAATTGCGAAGCCCAGCAGCAGCACCATGCAGACAGCAAGCAGAAACCCGGCGATCGGCAGGGCGTCTTCAATGTCATAGGACGCCGCGTCCTGCGGCGCATCACATGGTGGGGGGCGCCACAGGCGCACACCCGTGCCGATGAGGTGCCAGACCACCAGGAACAGCCCGGCCGCCGCGGTCAAGCCCGGTGCGACTGCGGCTTGCCACCGCATCCCCTGCAGATCGACCAGCATGTAGCCAAAGGCAACTGCGAGGATGATACCCAGGATCAGGTCAGCGCGCAGCATGATCCCCCTCCCAGACCGATTGGGAACTGCGGATCAGCTTTCGACTCAGCGAGATCAGCGAGATCAGCATCAGACCCAACAAGAGCAGCGCGCCGGGGCGCATGAAGAACCACGGCCCCCAGATCGACAGCGACTTCACCAGCGCATCCTCGGCTGCCTGTCCTAGGATCAGTCCGATAACGAACGGTGCACGCGGCCAGTTCTGACGTTTCAACACTACGCCGAGCATGCCGCATGCTGCGAACAACAGGAAAAACCGCCACTCCCCCGTGCTCATGTAAACACTGGCAAGAGACAGCAGATAGACATATGGCACGATGTAGCGGGGCTGGATCCGGCTGACAAAGGCAAGCCAACGCGCCGCGAGGATAACGACGCCGGCGGCCAGCAGGTTCGACAGGACCAGCGCCCAGAGCATGACCCAGATGATCTGCTGGTTGTTGGCCGCAAGATCGGGACCGACAGCGATGCCCAGCGGAGTCAGGGCGATCAGCAGGATCGCCATGCCCGAACTGCCCGGCAACCCGAGAAAAAGCGTCGGAACCAGTGCGCCACCTTCCTTGGAGTTGTTGGCGGCCTCTGGGCCGATGATCCCCTCGACCGATCCCTTTCCGAACAGTTCCGGACGGCGCGATGTCTGCGCGGCATGGCCATAGCAAAGCCAGGCGGCCACGTCCCCGCCCAAGCCGGGTATGATGCCGACCACAGCGCCGATCAACGATGTGCGCAACATCATCCAGCGGTGAACGAAGACGTCGCGCAGACCCTGCAGGACCTGTCCGCGCCCATCCGCTGGGCGGCTTCGCGCGGCGGCTGCTGCTTCGCTGCCCTTTCGGTGCGAGAGCGCGATCATCTCGGGGATCGCGTAAAGCGCCAGGACCGCAGCGATCAGATCCACGCCATCGAACAGGAACGGCTGGCCAAAGGTGTAGCGTGGCACCCCGAAGATCTCGTCGATGCCGACGAAGGCCATCGCGAGCCCGATGCAGCCCGTGATCAACCCTTTGACCATCGCTGATCCACTGAGCAGCGCGCTGAATGCGATCCCGAAAAGCGCAAGAAAGAAGATTTCCGGGTAGCTAAAAAGCTTCAGCACCCAAAGGCTCGCCGGGATCAGCACGCCCAGCACCACGGCACCGATGACCCCTCCGACTGCCGAGGCCGCAGACGCCGCGGTCACGGCGCGCGTCGCCTCGCCCCGGCGTGTCATAGCATGGCCGTCCATGACCACCGCGGTGCTGGGTCCGGTGCCAGGGATCCCCAGCAGGATCGTGGGCACTGCTCCACCGGTGTGAACGACGGCGTGCATGCTGATCAGGAAGACGGCCCCGCTGACCGGGTCCATGCCGAACAAAAAGGGCATCACTGCTATCAGGGCGATCTTGCCGCCCAGCCCCGGGATGGCTCCGAACATCAACCCCGCCGGGACAGCCGCAAGAAACGCAAGCATGGCGCCGGGGCTTGAAAACAGCAAAACAAGGGCATCTAGCATCGGATAGCCCAGTTCGACGGTGGCTGCCGATGCCTACCCGCCATCAGGTTGCGCCCCGGCTCATGGTTCGAGCGTGCGTGCGACCAGCTCGCGGAACCGGTCGTCGGCGCGAAGGAAATCGAGGACCAGCGCCTCGACCACCGCACCATCAAGCGGGTCTATATCGAGCGAGTTCCGGCGCGCCTCCGCGATGAAGGCCTCGTCTGCCATCACAGATGAAAAGGCGCGGCGCAACTCGGCCAGAACCGGCTCTGGCGTCGCCGGCGTTGTGGCGAGTAGTCGACCCAGCAGGCTCATCCGCTCGATCTGCTCGGCGACGAGGCGTTGATCGTCGCTCTTCGCAACCTCTGTCCATCGCCGGACGTTACTCAGCGCTTCATTATTGGTGCTCCCGAAGATGAGAAGAGGGATCGCATGTCCGGCCTCGATCAGGGGTGGAGCGTTGGATTCCGAAGTGAGGATGCCATGCACTTCCCCCTTCGCAAGGGCCGCTTCCGCCTCAGCCCCGCCGAAGCCGGCGAGAACGCGCAGATTCAGATCGAACGCCTCACGCAAAAGATCCGTCTGTACGAAAGCCGCGCTTCCGAAGCGTGAGCTGGCAAAAAGTAAGGGCGGTCCAGCGCGCTGCAAGTCCTCGAACACCGATAACTCGAGGTCTGGCCTAACGAGAATAACGCGCGCCTCGGACGAGGCCTTGCCAATCCAGTCCATCTGCGCGAGATCGACCTCCATCCCGTCGAGGCCTCCGATTTGCGACAGAAGAAGCCCGGTGTTCATGGTCGAAAGTGTCAGACCGTCCGGCCGGCCACGATAGACATCATTCAGCGCAGGAACGCCCGCTGCAGCCGGCACGTTCTGCACTACGACCCGCCGCGCGCCCAATTCTCGCTCGAGATGAGGGGCAAGCAGCCGCGCAAAGCGATCGTAGCCGCCCCCTGCTGCCTGACCGACGACATATGAAATGGTCTTGTCGCGGAAGTATCCTTCGTCGGTCGCGGCGCGCGATGGAGCCAGGAGACAGAGACCAAGCACTGCAATGAGGATGGGCAACCGAAAAACCTTGGACCTGTTGGTCAAAGTCGCCGGGAGAAAGATCACCGTCTTACATGCGGCCATGCCGCCCGATTTGCGCGAGAGTGAGCCGCCCCAGTCTCACATCCTTCAATCTGCATGACATGCGCTCCTGCCGAGTCCTCAATTTACGTTAGACGACGAATTGATCGATGCAAACGCCAGACTGAGCTCAACCATCGTATGGAACAAGTCCATTGCCGACTGGAGCGCATCCTACCTGTCTGCATCCAATCAGCATGAAGGATCGCGTTGGATTCACCCCAAGCCCGTGAAGTTTTGGTCGGATAGCAACGGTCAGGATCCGAATTGCCTTAAGATCGGCTTGGACGATCGGCCGCAGCACGGTCCAGTTCCCGCAAGAGCGCCCGCGCATAAACGGCTCGCCAACCCGATTGCGGCGGGTTGCTCAGGAAATACGTCCGGCGCAGATCCCAAGCCCGTGTCGCTGGGTGGCAGGGATCGGAGCCTCCCCTCGAGAGCCTTCCGGCGAGATTGTAGAGTGTCATTTCGCCAAGCCAAAGGTCTTCTCCGTTAGTCAGGAAATCGATCCGCACATGGTCGAACGCGGCGCCGATCCTGCGGGCCTGCGCCTCGGCCCGGGTGGCGGTGTCGGGAAGGCCGCCTTGATAGAGCCGAGGAGAGACCTCCGCGGGTATATCGGTGAGGTGCAGAACATTTCTGGCATCGGGTTCGTAGGTGCGGGCGGACAGGCTCCCGTCGTTCCGACCAACGATTTGAATCAGGCGCATGATACGGTCGCCGAAGCAGTAGTATTTCAGCTCCTGCACTGGGCTCGTGGCATCGACCATCAACGGCTCGACCAAAATGCGCCGCGGGATCTTGACATATCCCCACTCGCGACGGCCCTTTCCATGATCGGTAGCAAGCCAGCGGCGCGCCTCCGACATCAGTTCATCACGGTTGTAGGCCCCGCCACGAATAATCCGGTTCGTGCCGCACCCGTGGTTTGCTTTGACGATCACGTCGCTGGCCAAAACTCGCTCAGGGATGTCAGCAGGATCTACCCCGTCCCAGAGCAGCCGTGCGGTCTGGACGTCGGGAAATGCCTCTCGAACCCAAGTCTTCACCGCGACCTTGTCGCATAACGTGGTGAACATGGGATCATGATCGAAAAGCTTACGCCACATGAACTTGTCATTAACGGTCTGTGGGAAACCGAGGGCGGGCAATCGGCCGTGTGGCAGCGCGAGTTTCACGTAGAAAATCATCACTCGGGTCTGCGCAATCCAGCCCCATAAACCCACCGCCCGAATGGTCAACCAATCCGAAAGTCTTTCCAGAGCCTCGCTGCGCATATTCCACCTATGGCCAAGCCGCGTCCCAATTTCGGCGTTATCTTGCTTGAGACGATAAGGGTAGCGTGATGAGAGACCACAACCGCCGACGCCGATCAACCTAAGCATTTCGCCTTGGCACAAGGGACTTCGTTGCCTCTTGCTTCCACAGTGCTTCCACGGGTGTTGGAAACGCAAACGCCGCCCCGGAGGGCGGCGCATAAGCGTTTGACAACGCGTGGAATTTTTGTTGCGGGGGTAGGATTTGGACTCCAGGGAACTCAAGCTGTGCCCTAATCAAGCTCACCTACACCATGTGGCGTGGAGGTTGCGGACTGCACCCTTTACAAGATCGATCGACCTCGACGGGCCACGCGGCAGTTCGCGGGTCGGTGTCTTGGGCAGGCGCAATTCCCACTGCATGAGATACCCAGAATGCCGTTAACGGGAACAACCGTGCCTTGGAGCACAGACAAGCGATTCACTCGCCCCCTTCGAACACGATATCCGGCAGCACAACCTCCCATTCATCGCGGCGAAGCAAATGGTGATAGGCCTCGTCGCCGTCCTCCTTGCGCCAGCGTAGGATCGCCGCGACTTCACCGCGGAGAAATCTCGCCCCGGCGGGTGGATTGAAGCCGCGGGACATCCGCGTCATAAGTCTGCCGTCAGCATCCCGGATCATCCATCGGTCGTGGTCTCGGGCAAGGGTCACGGGAGCGCCTATCCGCGCGGACTGGACGGCACCGAGCGAGGGGTGACCTGCAGCGAGCCGGCCCGCGAAGGACAAGTCGACCAGCTTGGGATCGGGCGCAATGTAGCGCAGGCGACTCTTCGGCAGCGCGCCTGGATCGGGGGTTACGCGGCGTGGAAGGATCGCCGTTCCCTCTGGACTGATGAACGGATGAGTCCCGTCAGTCAGGATCGTCAGACTCGCCCGCGCACGTGTCATGGCGACGTAGAACAGACGGCGTGGGGCGTCAGGATCCTCGTTACGCGAGGGGCGGTCCCAGCCACCGTCGAGGATCGCGACATGGTCGAACTCCAGCCCCTTGGCACGGTGGGCGGTGAGCAGCAGGAGCCCCCGCTGTTCGCCGCGGGCTTCCCGTGCCCATTCCCCGAACCACTGGATCAGGTCCGGTACGGGGGCGGCCTTCTCGACCAGTTCGCGCGCCAAGGTGCCGATGCCTTCTCCGATCAGGTCGGTCCAGCGCGACTGCGGCAACTCGTCACGTTGCTTGCGCGTCACAGCGCTGGATGCATGCTGGCGGCAAACGACAACCGCGCGCCGCGCCCGGCAGGGGAGAACGACTGATGGCCCGCACCACGCCGCGCCCGATCGAGCGCCCGCTCCGGGCCTGGATCTACGCCCGCTACTCGACGAACAAGCAGACCCAGAAGTCGCTCGATGATCAGGTTGCAGCCTGCCGGGCGCATTGCGCGCGCGAGGGCTGGCAGGTCGACCGCGTCCTCACGGATGCGGAACTGACCGGTTACTCCGATGTGCGCCCCGGCTACCAGGAGCTCATGACCGCCATCGAAAGCGGCGCGGTGGACATCGTGGTCGCCGAGAATTTCGAACGGGTCAGCCGCGATTCCGAGCACAGCGCGCGGTTCTCGAAGCTGTGCCGGTTTCACGACGTGCGGATCGTCAGCCTGATCGATGGCGAGGGAACCGCGCTGAACATCGGTCTGAAGTCGCTGATGTCGGGCGCACTCCTAGAATCGATCGCCGCCCAGGCCCATCGCGGCATGAAGGGCAACGTCCTGGCCGGCAAGAATGCCGGGGGCAAATCCTATGGCTACGATATCCCGCGTGATGCCCGCGGTGACCGGATCATCGGCGAACTTGACATCGTACCCGAGGAAGCGGAGATCGTACGGCGGATCCTGACCGAGTATGCGGCGGGCAAACCGCCGTCGAAGATCGCGGCGGACCTGAACCGCGACGGCATCCCCAGCCCCTCAGGCGACGCCTGGCGGCAGAACACAATCTACGGCAACGCCGAGCGCGGTACGGGCATCCTGAACAACCAGCTCTATGTCGGCGTCCGGATCTGGAACCGGCTGGAGTACCGCCGGCATCCGATCACGCAGAAGCGGGTTTCCCGTCTGCGTCCGAGGGACGAATGGCTCCTCGCCTCGGTGCCCGAGTTGCGGATCGTTGAGGACGACCTGTGGGACGCGGTGCAACGGCGCCAGGCGGGCTTGCAGAAGCCGAAGACATCCGAAGTCGGCGACGCCCGCACCAATCCCTCGCCCGGAATGCCGCGGCGGCCGAGATACCTGCTCTCCGGACTGATGTTCTGCGGCTGCTGCGGCGGCAAGCTGACCATCGCCGGCGTCGGGGATCGCAAGCGCTACTACTGCGCAAATGCCAAGGAGATGGGCCCCGCCGTCTGTGCCGGCATGCCGGGCCTGCTGCGCACGGAAGCCGAGCGCACCGTGCTGGCCGGGATCACCCGGGACCTCATGCGCCCCGCGGCCGTCGACGCCTTCCGGAAAGCGGTGGCCGGTGCCCTCGGCGAGCGCTCGGGCTCGGCACAGGGCGAAGCGGAGGCGCTGCGCAAGCGGCTGCGCCAGGTCGAGAAGGAGATCGAGAACGGCACCAACGCGATCCTGCAGGGCCTGCAAAGCGCCGCGGTGGTCGAGGCACTTCAGAAGGCCGAGGCGAACAAGCGCGAGATCAGCGCTCGGATCGCCGGCCTTGAGACTGCCCTGCCCGAACTGCCCGACGATCTCGCCGACCGCTACGCCGCACTGGTGCGCGATCTGCCGCTGGTGCTGTCCGATCCGGAGATGATCCAGCCGGCGATCGACATCCTGCGGGTTCTGATCGACCGGATCGTGGTGCGCGAGACCGCCGAGGGCGGCCACCTGCTGGATATCCAGGGCAATCTGGGCCAGATACTGGAAGCGAGTGCACCCGAGCGCCTTTCGGGCCTCGGGTCTGAGCTTTGTTCGCTGGGATTGGTTGCGGGGGTAGGATTTGAACCTACGACCTTCAGGTTATGAGCCCACTCATCAATGATTTCAATAACTTAGCAAAACCAATTACTTATCCGATAAGCGTTTGATTTCACGAATTTTTGATCGTGACATTGACCGACATTGGCCTGCTTCCACCGCCAACTACCCGCGCAAAATGACGTACGCTCGTTGACATGGCGTTGACATGCACGCTCGCCAGTCGGTCCAAGTGTAATCGCATTGCCATCGCCCAACGGACCTTTTGCTTCTTGACCGGCGTGCAGGTAGTGCAACGCTTTTGCCCAGAAGCGGTCGCTCAAGCCCGGCGCAGCGAGTGACAGATGTCAGCTGATCCCACTTTGTCCCTACTCGATATATGATCGGTCCATCTTGAGCAATTGCCACTTGTCAGAGACGCTTAGTTCGAGCACAATCAGAAGTTATTGTTGCGTCTATTTTTCCTGCTCTGGGCTCCTTGTCCGCATCAGTCCGGAGAGTTTTGCTAAAGGGGGGTACAGAACGTCCCGATGGTCCAGAAAGTCATTCTCAGGGTCGCGGCGCATGATGCCCCCGAGCCCTTCCTGTCCGGGAAGCCAGTAAAGTTTCCAATCACAGTGCGGGTCGGTGGCGTGCGCGGGGGCGAGACAAAGCGCGTCGAACTGGAGCTGCCCGACGACCACGTGGTCGAGGTCGAGCTCGAGAATGGTATCACCCTCTGGCGCACGGTCGAGACGCTCGCCGAGGATACGCCGGGGACCAGTCGCTCCGACATGGGCGGCGTGATCGTCCTGCCCGACAAGATTCCCTTCGACCGGGCCAGCCGGTCGCTCTCGGAGGTCGCGGTCCGCCTTTATCGGTTCTTCTCCTTCGAAAGCGCCGCGAAGGCTGCGGCGACGGAGATCGCCGAGCGTTTCGAGGATAACCTCGCGCTCGCCGATACGCTGATGCATTGTCCGCGCCCCGACAAGCTCGTGCCGGTCAAGTGGGAGATCCCGGCCGAACGCGAGATCGTGATCCTGCTGCACGGGACCTTCTCCAGCACAGAAGGGAGTTTCGGAGGCCTCGTGCAGGGGGAGTTCCCGTCCGACGGGCGCGGCGGGCTCGACGCGCTGACCGGGCGCTGGGGCAGGCTGGTACGGCACTTCGAGGATTCCGTCGCCGGACGCACGCATATCTACGGCTTCGAGCACCGCACTCTGTCGAAAAGCCCGGTGCAGAACGCCATCGACCTACTGAGCTCCGAACAACTGCCCCGCGGCGCGAAGATCCACCTACTCAGCCATTCCCGCGGCGGCATGGTGGGCGAACTTCTGGCGCGGGCGGGGCGGGTCAATGCGGGCGAGGATCCGATCGATGACCTCGATCTCGAAATCCTCGAGAAGATGCGCGCCAAAGGCGGGACCGTACCTCCGGAGGGAGAGGCGGCGGATTACAGACGCCTCTCGGCACTCCTGCGTGACAAGGCGCCCGAGATCCGGTCCTTCGTCCGGGTGGCGGCGCCGGTCCAGGGCACACTACTGGCCGCGCGGCGCCTCGACAGCTACCTGACGATCATTGCAAATGCCGTCCGGCTCATTCCGGGGCCGCACCTCAAGGTCTTCGAACCCCTGAGGCTCTTCATTCGCGAGATGGTCGGCACGCGGCGTGACGCCCGGGTGCTGCCCGGCCTCGAGGCGATGATGCCCGACAGTCCGCTCGTCGCGATCCTGAACCGACCAGACCTGACGCTCGCCTCACCGCTCACGGTGATCGGCGGGGATGTGGAGGCCGCGGGGATCCTGCGCGCGCTGGCAGTGCTCGCCACGGACCTCTACTTCCGCGAAGACCACGACATCGTCGTCAACACCCAGGCAATGCTCGGCGGGCTCCGGCGCCGCAAAAGCGACGGAATCGACGCGCAGCTGTTCCTCGACCGGGGCGGAGACGTCAATCACTTCAACTACTTCAGCAATCCGTCCACGGCCGATCTGATCGTCGGAAGCCTCACGGGCGAAATAGCACCGCAGGACACACTGCCGCTCTACGCCGACGAAGCCGACCTCGAACTGACCACGCCAACGCTCGGGCGCGGCGGCGGGGCCACGGGCAGCCGCCCTGTGGTCTTCCTCCTGCCGGGCATCATGGGCACTCATCTCGAACGCGACGAGAACCGGATTTGGGTCAGCCCGACCGCCATGATCTTCGGTGGAATCGGGCGGATCGGCGCGCAGCACAAGGCGCGGCTGGCGCCGAATGTTCAGGCGGACGGCGCAGTGCGGCGCTATTACGGTCGTCTTGTGAGCGACCTCGAACGCACACATGATGTCGAGATCTTCGACTTCGACTGGCGGAAGTCAGTCATGGAGGAGGGCGAGCGTCTGGCGGGCCGCGTGCGACGCGCGCTCGAGTTGACCGAGAACAGCAAACAGCCCATCCGGATCGTCGCGCATTCGATGGGCGGCCTTGTGGCACGCAGCTTCATCGCTCATGACCGCGCAATCTGGAACCGAATGACGCGGGAGCGCAGGGGCTCTCGGCTCCTGATGCTCGGTACGCCAAATGCGGGTTCGCACGCGATCGCGACCGGGCTGATCGGTCGAGACAGCATGATACGGATGCTGGAGCGGATCGATGTCACGAACGACATGCGGGAGGTGATCGAACGGATCATGCCGCTCCCTGGCGTCCTCGAGCTCCTTGCGACGGACGACAACTTCGCGCTGTTCGACGCGAACACCTGGGAGAACTGGGCGTCGATTGCCCCCGCGAAATGGAAGGCGCCCCGCCAGAACTGGCTCGATGAAGCGAGAGGCGTCCACGAACGGCTGAGGAAGGACCTCGAAGACCATCCGGACGACGTGGACTTCATGGCCTACATTGCCGGCAAGGCGAACGCGACCGCGGTAGGGGTCGAGGTGGTTCAGGGCCCGCGCGGTCCGGGGGCGAGAATTCTGGGGACGTCCCGAGGCGACGGAAGGGTCACCTGGCGTTCGGGACGGCTGCAGGGGCTCAGGACCTGGTTCGCGCCCGCAACAGTACATGGCGATCTGGCGCGCGACACCACGCTCTTCCCGGCGATCAACGACATCCTCCTCAACGGCACCACCAGCCATCTGCCCGAGTTTCCGGCGGTGAGCCGCGGCGCGGACGATGTGTTCGAGATGCCGGAGCAGATCATTCTGCATCCGGCGCCCGACGAGATCGATCTGATCGGCATGGGCGGAACGCCCCAGATACTGATTGAGCGGAAGGCAGGTCTGGGTCGCTGGACACGGGTTTCTGTGACCCATGGCGATCTGCGTTACCAGAGCGGCACGGTGGCCGTCGGGCATTACGTGGGGGCCCCACTCGTTCACGCCGAAAAGGCCCTCGATCACGCGCTGGACGGACGTCTGAGCCAGCACCGGCGGCTTGGCCTCTATCCCGGAGAGCTCCGGACCTCCGACGTTTTTTTCGGCCAGGACACTCCAGTGGGCCCGAACGGAGCACTGGTCATCGGTCTCGGACAGTTCGGGGAGATGTCCCGCGAGGCGCTGATCTCGACAACGGCGCAGGCGCTCCTGAACTATTCGCTCCGCTGGCACGAACGCAACGAAGGTGCGGAGACAGCGCCGGGCCCCTGCACGCTGACCACGCTCCTGATCGGCCAGCGCGACAGCCTCCTGAGCATCTCCGACAGCGTCCGCGCTGTCCTGGAGGCGCTGCTGAACGCCAACCAGCGGCTCGCTGCGGACAACCGGGATATCCGCGAGCTGCGCTTCCTCGAAGTATTCGAAGATACTGCCGTGGAAGCTGCCGAGGCGCTCCGGGCGCTCGGCAGCGACCGCCGCTTCGCCGAGTACTTCAGTCTTGACCATCGGGTCAGGCAGGGCCGGGGCGGGCGGCGACGCACCGGTACCCGCGACGAGACCGACTGGGAGCAGAAGATCCGCATCAAGTGCAACAAGAAGAAAAGTGCGCTCGAATTTGAATCCCTGAACCGCACGGCTCTGGTTCCGGTGGAAAAATCCGACGTGAACTGGAAGCGCCTCGACAGCCTGATCCAGCGCAGCACCGATGATACCAGCACCGACAGCATCGCGGGCTCACTGATCTTCGAATGGCTGGTTCCGCCGAAGATGAAGGGTCGGTTCTCGGACGGGCGCAACACCACGATCCTCGTCGATCCCGAAGCGGCGGTGGTGCCGTGGGAACTGATGCACGACCGCTGGCGCCAGTCCGACGAACCGATCGCGGTGCGCGCAAACCTCATGCGGCAGCTGGTTTTCAAGGAAGAGGCTGACAGGCCGGTGATTGCGGCCAGCTCGCGGGTTCTCATAATCGGCGATCCCAAGAGTAATTTCAAGCCGCTGCCCGCAGCCAAAAAGGAGGCGGAGACGGTCGGCAATCTGTTCCGCAAGCACGGCTGGGCCGAAGAGGACGTCGTGGTTCGCGTCGGGGAAAGCGCCCGTGTGCTGGAGGAAATCTCGCTGGAGGAGAACCAGATCTTCCACTTCGCCGGACACGGGGTACAGAACTGGGGCGAGGAAAACTTGACTGGCCTCGTGATCGAGGGCGGCGAAGTGATGGAGCCGGCCTTCGTCCGCACGCTTCGCCGGATGCCGGAGTTCGTGTTTCTGAATTGCTGCCACGTAGGCGGTGTGCGCCGGGACGCCCGGGACGGCGCGGTTTTCGAGGACGGCGACGTACCGCTTGCCGCCCAGCGGGACCGGAGCCGACTCGCGGCGAACCTCGCTGTTGAATTCATGCGGTCCGGAGCCTCGGCGGTGATCGCGGCCGGCTGGGAGGTGGACGACCGCGCTGCCGACCTCTTCGCGTCGACCTTCTACTCCCACCTTCTCGATGGGACGATGTTCGGCGACGCCGTTCGCGAGGCGCGGGCGCGGACCTGGGAGGAGTACCGCGCTCATGACACGTGGGGCGCCTACCAGTGCTATGGCGACCCGCAGTTCCGGCTCGGAAAAGGCGTCGCGGGAGTCCGGTCTGGCCCCACCAGCCTCCGGCTTGTCGCGGTCTCGCAGGCCATCGTGGCTCTGGAGACAGTCAAGCTCGAGGCCCAGGCGACGCGGAGCCACCGGTGCGCGGCGGATCTCAGGTCCGAGTTCGAAATGATCGAGGGCGAAATCCGGAAGCACCCTGACTGGCAGTGCGACGCGCGTCTGATCGAAGGCCTCGGCGCCGCCGCGGCAGAGCTCGGTGATTTCGATGAGGCAATCCGGTACTACGAGCGCGCGATGCTCTGCACTCCGCCCAACTTTACCGCGGGCATGCTCGAGCAGCTCTTCGAACTCAGGGTCCGCCGGGCCGTGCACGCGAAGGATGTCGCGCAGATCAGGGAGGCGATCGACGGACTGAAATCGCTCGCCAGTCTTGGCAGTTCCGGTGAGCCGGCCGCGCGTCAGTCGCGCATCGGCGACGCCTATCTGCGCCTCGCATCGCTGCACGCCGTGAAGGGCGACAAGGCTGGATCGGCGAAGAAGACCCGGGCGGCGAGCAAAAGCAAGTCCACGGCAAACGCGCTCTGCGACGACCGGACCTGCAACGGGGCGCTGCACCTCGCACGGACGGCCTACGAGCAAGCGATGAGCCTTGCCGACCGGAGGCAGGTCTTCGACCCACGCCACGCGCATCTGCGTCGGGCCGTCGCCAACTATCTTATAAGCCTCGACGACCCATCCGACACGCAGGCGGCCGACTATGTGACGGAGGTGCTGACACTGGTCTCGGCCTTTGATTTTGACACGACCGGGGAGGCCACGTTCGAGGGGCTGCGGCTTCTGGCGGAGACTAAGCTTTTCAGTCTCATTGCGGACGAGCTGGCCTCGGAGGAGGACGCCGGGAAGCGGCAGGGGGCTGAGACATCCCGCGCCGGTATAATTGGTGATTTCAACGCAGCCTTCATCAGCCGGTCCTCGATCCGTTCGCGGAAGGAAATCGTCGACGATCTCTGGATTACCGCCGACCTGCTGAGCCTGCACCGGCCGGAGGCTGCGAGGATCGTGAAGGAGCTCGCCCACGAACTGCAGTACGCGCCACAAGGAGCGCGGGGCGGCTGAGCGGCCCGGGAAGAGTCAAAAGGAAGGACAGACCATGACAGAACACGAACTCGAAGAAGGTGCGGAAAGCGACGCTCTGGACTTTGAAGAAATGGGGGCGCTCCTTGAGGAGGAAGCCTCGCGCGATGATAAACCCGAGATGGTGGCATTCCGGGGCTTCTTCTCGAACCATGGTGCACAGAATTTCGTGGCAGATGAGTTCTGTGTGCTTGGCCCTTCGCATCATGGCACCGGCGAATGCCATGGCAAGAACGAGCTGCCGCCGCGGGCGCTCTGGAACAACGTGGCTTCGCTGGTCGCCGCAATGGACGCAATCCGCGCGGAGATCGGCGCGCCGGTACGGATCACCAACTGCTACCGAACTGAGGCCTACAATTCCTGCGTGGGCGGCGTCTCAGGGAGCCAGCACTTGCAGTTTCGCGCGGCCGATTTCGTCTGCAAGTCGGGGACCACCGGAGACTGGGCAGAAGCTGCGAAGGCGGTGCGCTCGCGCGGTATCTTCACCGGCGGCATCGGAACCTACCGCACTTTTGTACACGTGGACGTTCGTGGTCATCCCGTGACTTGGGACAATCGGTAACTTGCGGCTGTCCGAATCCTGGCAAAACGCTCCTGCGATCATGCCCTGGCTGTTTGTCATGAGTTACTGCCCCTTTGTTCGAGGTCGTTGTGATGGTGGAATGTCCATGTCAAGCTATTCGACGGCCAAGCCACCAGATCATCAGTTGTGTTACTGGAAGTACCGTAACCGCGCAACCAAGCAACTACAGAACGATGTTATACAAGCGATCAACTTTCAAATATGGAAGCATGCTAACAATCATTGGCAAAGCCCAAAGCCCCCTCAGGATGCCCCTTTCCATGAGCAATGTAACGCAAACGGTAACCAGAACGATAACGGCGGTTAAGACAACCATCCGTGAACGATTGTTTGGAAGGAACAATGAGCGAGTCAACGCCCTTGAGGAAGAGGTACATGAAGGAGCTCGAATTATTTCGGAAGTTAAAGAACTGATACATCACATTAGGAAAGAACGCAGAGATGATCCGCTCTCCTTTAAGGCTATTTCTGATCTGGACTCCTTGCTGAACAGGTCTGAGAAGCTGTTAAAGGATCAGCGCCGCCTCCTTCGTGAGGCAAATCTAGCCGATGAAGGGAAATCCGAGTTCCATGGCTGGAAATCGATCGCCTCCAACTCTCTTGTCGCGCTCGTGATCCTGGGCGGTTGCGTCCTTGCGCTTACCCTAATCTTTTCTTTCTTTGGCTGGTTGCTTTTTGATATGAGCATGAATACCTCTACCCTCGACCATTGGTTTATCTCTGGGATTTTAAATTCACTTGGTATCTCAATGTGGCTTCTTCTCACTGGAGTCTTAGGGACGGCAATCTCCGAAACTTTATTTCGCAGGAAGAATGGCCCTCGAAGGCTGCGGTTCCTTCAAAGAAAAGCTCTACTCCACGACGACTTGAAAGCCAATGCTCACAGAATCGCCCTCTTGGTCAAGAGTTCCGATGAACGATCCGCTGCTGGAAAATGCGAGGTAGAATACAAGAGGTCGCGCTACGCTGATGACTCTGCGTTCATTCTTCCACTGCTTACTCTCACAGCCTGTTTGTTGAACAGCTTGTTTCCAGATCTTTCGAAGCTTGTGAATATCAGTAAATAGGCCGCTACGGTTCTAACCAGTTTTCTTGGAACTCAAACCCTGGATGATCACCATCATTTCGGCAGCGCCGGTCCTTGAAAAAGACGTGAAGGGGTCTCTGTCCGCTACTAGTCTTCTGCGCCTGACGGAGGTTTAATGAAGTTCTACCGAGTTCCGTTCTCAGGCCGGCAGGCGGTGTCAGCAAATCGTGTTCGCGCGAGGGCCTGAAGCGAGCAGAAGCCTGAGCGCATCAAGGTAGGAGCGGTCCGCGTTGTTCCGGGCGGCATGCCATCGGCCGTAGGCGGCAAGGTTCTTCGACGCGGGTCCGCAGAAGGGCTGCATGAAGGCACGAAAGCGGCTGATCAGGGCGTTCACGGTGTTGATGTGGTGGCTGCGCGGGGTGCGCTCCGTCCGCCGCCCTGCGTTGAGCGCGAAGTGGGGGATACGCTCGTCTTTCGCGATCCGCTCGTAGGTGGCGTGGCCGTCGGTGCAGAGCACCGCATCGGGCGCCATCACGGGCAGCAGGGCGCCGGAGATCGCCGCCTGGCCTGCGTCAGCGATGGCCTCGAATGCCCGGTGGCCTGCGCGATCCGTTGCTGCGAGGAGCTTCTTCTCCCAGGCCCGCCAGCCCCCCGGAGGCGCTACCGCCGAACCGCCCCTCCGCCGATAGGCTCGCCACCTCAGGCGCGGTGGCGCCGGGTGGTTCGCGGGGTCACACCGGTGCCGGGCCCACTCCCTCGACCCCTTTCGGCTCTCGCGTTGGTGAGCTTCGTCGGCTTCGACGATGCCAGCAAGGGTGTCGTCGAGCTCCGGCTTCAGGGCGCCGATGATCGCCATCCGCCAGCGCCAGATGCTGTGACGCGACGCGCCCAGCACCTCGGCCCCGCGGCGGCAGGACACGGCTGCGGCGCCTCCATCATGTCGCGCACCAGCGCAGCCACCAGGTCTGGGCGATGCATCCTGGAAAGCGGCGTGCCGCTCCGCCCCGACCAGGTCGACTGGCAGCCCGAGCACCGCCATCGCTGTGCCCCAGTGCGCGTCCGGCCCCATCGGGTGCGCTTGTCAGCGCCGCAGCGTGGGCAAGACGTTGCAGGGCCGCCCGCTTCGGCGCGGGCGTCGATCTCAAGGACCGCTGCGGCACGCTCTCGCGCTTCGGCCACCAACCCCTCCGCTTGCCGCAACTCGTGTGGTGTCAGACCGGCGAGCAGGTGGCAAAACTCGGTTGGATCGAAGTGGGGCATCGCGGAACTGTATCGACCCAGTGAAATCCTGCTCATGCTACAAGGGAGAACGTAGCGATGAGTATGACGATGGACGAGAACATCAAACGGTGGACGGCGAAGCGG
>JAWLCA010000035.1:0-25261 GCA_041687395.1 Paracoccaceae bacterium
TTGTGTCCCGGGATGGGCGGGAAGTGCCTGATATGCTTAGAAAACAGGGCCTTAGATTGGCCGGTGTGGTGCCCAGGAGAACTGTTGTGTTCCCGTTACAGGCACCGCATCAGCTGGCAACTCCAGCAAAATAAGGGCTAACAGCATCCGCGAGTCGCCGTCAACAGGCACCATGTGGTCTACGGTGTGGTCTACGGTTGGCTGAGGTGCCGGGCAGTCCGCCATGAAGGGCCGCTGCGGGTCCCAAGGGAGCACCCGAGAAAGTAGATCGGGTGTCCCCTATGGTGTGTCTAGGCTACTCGCAATGTCGGGGATCAGTGCAGCATGGCGTTGGTTGGCCTTCCCCTCGCTGCTTTCTTTTGCATCAGCGTCATGACGTCATCTTCCAACCGATCATGTTGAGCACCTTGTTCGTTCAGATAATCCATGGTGTTTACCATGTATACTTGGTCGCGCCGCAACTCAGGCAGTATGGCGCTCGTGAGGTGCTCGCGAAGCACCTTGGGGTCCCCCTGCACATCGTTGAGTTTTCTGACGTCAATGCCAAGGCCTTCAGGCCTCCCAAAACGCAGTTCTTCTCCCATCAGGTACAAGCCGTCTGCCTGGATCGCGGGCAATACAGAGCCAGAGACCCACGCCTGAAACGCCTTGGCCTTCGCGGTGTTGCCCATCAGGAGCAACTTGTAGAAGCCGCTCTCTGATACGATCTGCCAGGCATCGCTTTCGTCACGGGCGTAGTTTGGCATACGACGTTCCCATTCGCTCTGTGCAAGGCATTCTTCGTGATTGAAGCCTTCAGGCAGCCCAAGCGCGTCATACAGGTCATCCTTGACGATGAACGCAGTGTTCCCTTGGCTGTCTTCAAAGGTTGGCACATAGCAGTCGAGCGGGCAGAAGGTGTTGATGTTCAGTTCGACGTTATCAGTCATGATGGTCCTTTCCAGTTGTCGGAGATCGCCACTGATGGCGCATTGGATTGCCCGCACAGCTCTTGAGATCGCCCCAGAGGAGCGGTGTTGTGATGCGGTACGGGCGGGTTTTGGTGACGCCTAAGATCAGGCCAGCGAGGTGGCCGTTTCTTCCGGCAATGGTGTCCCCTAATTCCCCGCAGGCCTCCCCACCGGGTACCCACACGGGGGGAAGCAAAAGCGCATGCGGTATTTGTAAAGCACTCACATGCGCCATGCCAAAACATTCTGGGGGACCTAGAAATCCCACTCGGAGTCATCGGTGTACCCATCGTCGCCGTCCTCGCCGGGAAGTGGCGACCCGTTTGAGTTACGATGTCATGCTGCCAAATTGAACACTTCGAGCACGATCCCGGTCGCAGGCTCTGGCACATCACCTCTGACGACGTCTTGAACGCCTGCTTGCCAAGGCGATGTGAGACAATATCGATTGGCAGCTTGCGGGAAGGTGCAGTATCCACCGGGTGCGCGTCTTGGGAACAGCCTTTTCTTGTCAGGGTCGGGACGGATGAAGGCAGGGTTAGTGAGTATGCGACGCAACCTTGGATGATCACAGCGTCTGGCGGTTTGGATCTTCTCCTCGATAAAACCAAGCCGTCGATCAGGTGGGAGGTCGTAAAGCGCTTCACCGAGCCTGATTGCGAGATCGTAGTCCATTTTCTGTTGTCGCTTCACTTCTGGGCTGTTAGCTGCATTGGCTGGTTTCTTGCGGCGCTCTTCTTTCCGGGCATTGGCTTTACGGCAGCGTTCAGAACAGAAGCGTTTATTCGGGCGATACGGAAAGGTGCCCTCACATTCGGGGCAAGTTCCGAGTTCGCGGGTAACAGGCATTTCTTGGTGCTTTCTCTTGGAGACCATCCCCTCAAGCCAAGATTTGCCAGATAGACTTTCGCTAGCATCGCAGGCGTAACCACCATGCGAGCTATGGGAATTGGACCAAGGGGAGGGTCGTTGCGGGGAGGCGACGCAAAAGCGTCCTCAGTATCTATAGGGGGGGGGTAACTACAGCTACGCCTCGGATTGCTCAGCTCAGGTTTCTCAGAAGGCCAGCACAGGTATCGAAGCCAGCGTTTAGACCGCAGTAAGGCCAACAGCTTGAACATCAGTTTCAGGCCCACAGCGATAAGACCCAAATCCAGCTCAGACAGCGAGAGTTTCCTGCATAGCTCTCGTTGGCCCTGAGTTGCCTTTGGAGACAGACCAATTACCAAGACAACAACGACGACCTCGTCGTACCAGGTTAAAACTCATCGTTGTGGCTGATGCGTCAGAAGCCTGAGCGGGGAGGAAGACCAAATTGAGGTCTGCATTAACAAGGTGTTTCCCCATCGGCTAGCAGCTATAGCCAGGCATCAGCTTGGCCTGAGGAAAGAGGTCTTGGTCGTTGTCGACCTCGACTAGCAGGTCCCATCCGAGATCCAGCTGTTGGGTCAGCCAATGGGATAACCAGCGGTGCAGCACAGGCTGACACGATGGCCAAAGCGGATGCTTCAGCTGAGAGAGGAAGACCACATCGAGGTCTGACCTACCAAGGAGGTCTCCCCATCGGCTGGTAGCTATAGCCAGGCAATAGGTGACCTCAGGCAGGATGTCCTCGTCGACGACGACAAGGAGGAGGTACCACCTGAGGGGTAGCTATTGGGTCAGCCAAGGTGGAGCGCCGAGGGACCTAGACGCCCAGAGCCTCAGCGACGGCGCGGATAGCCCCTGCTCACGCAGCATGTGCTTGCCCGGCAGCTTCACGTTCTGGCACCGCAGATGATACCAGTATTCGTCGAGCTGATCGGCAGCTTTCCTTGCCCTGGCTTCCGCGACTTTTGCTGACCTGGTGCGCAATGAAAAGGCGATCCGAGGTGACGTGTAGTGAGATTTCAGCTCGTTCGGGATCCGACGGCTGAAGTAGAATATCCCGTCTTTGACGAAGGTGAATGGGCGCGAAATGGTCTCCGACATGGTCTACGGCTCCTAACGACTGTTAAAAGCTGGAGCAAAACCAATGTGTTAGCTGAAGACATGGTGCCCAGGAGAGGACTCGAACCTCCACGTCCATACGGACACTAGCACCTGAAGCTAGCGCGTCTACCATTCCGCCACCTGGGCAGGTGGTGGAACGGCACTTACTGCCAGCGCCGGGCGGTGTCAACGGAGATTTTCGCGCGACAGGCCAAGTGGGGCAATCGCCTTGTCCAACGCGACCGGGAACGATAACTAACACGAAACCGCATTCAGCCCGGAGGCTATTGATGTCCAGACTTGTCACCATATTCGGCGGATCGGGGTTTGTCGGTCGCTATATCACACGGCGGATGGCCAATGCGGGCTGGCGCGTGCGCGTGGCGGTGCGGCGCCCCAACGAGGCGATGCATGTCAAGCCCTACGGCAATGTCGGGCAGGTCGAGCCCGTGCCCTGCAACATCCGCGACGATGCCAGTGTGCGCGCGGTGCTGCGCGGTGCGGATGCGGTGGTGAACTGTGTCGGCACATTCGATCGCAAGGGGCGGAACAACTTCAGCGCCGTGCAGGACGAGGGCGCCACACGGATCGCCCGGCTGGCCGCCGAGGAAGGCGTGGAGCGGCTGGTGCACCTGTCGGCGATCGGCGCGAACGCGCAGTCTGCCAGCGAATACGCGCGCACCAAGGCGGCGGGAGAGGCCGGCATCCGCGCGCATTTCCCGCAAGCCGTGATCCTGCGGCCATCGGTCGTGTTCGGGCCGGAGGATCAGTTCTTCAATCGCTTCGCGTCGATGAGCCGCTTCGGGCCGATCCTGCCCGTGGTCGGCGGCGATACCCGCTTTCAACCGGTCTATGTGGATGATGTGGCGCAGGCGGCGCAGATGGGGGTCGAGGGATCTGCCGCGCCGGGGATCTACGAGCTTGGCGGGCCGACCATCGCCACCTTCCGGGAATTGATGCAGCTTATGCTCGAGATCATTCGGCGGCGTCGGCTGATCGTGAACATTCCCTTCGGCATCGCGGCCGCCATGGCCTGGGGGATGGAGCTGGTTCAAACGGTGACCTTCGGCCTTGTCCCGCCGCAGATCACGCGCGATCAGGTGCGCAGCCTGCGTGTGGACAACACAGTATCCGACGGCGCCAGGGGGTTCGCCGATCTCGGAATCAAGCCAACCGCGCTGGACGCGGTCCTGCCGGATTATCTCTGGCGGTTCCGGCCGGCCGGGCAATATGACGCGATCAAGGAATCGGCCCGGAACCTGCGGTCCTGATCCCGTTCAGCCATAGGCGATGAACAGCAGAGCGGTGCCCAGAACGAGCCGGTAGATCACATATGGTGTGAAGCTTACCCGGTTGAGAAGCCGCATCATGAAGGTCAGCGCCAGAAGCGCCGCAACGAATGCGAACGCGGCCGCGATCGCGCCATCGCGCAAAACGTCCATATCGGCCTGCAATGCCGCCTCGCCAGCCAGAAGGATGCCGCTTGCGGCGATTGTCGGGATCGACATCAGCATCGAGATCCGGGCCGCGTCATGCCGCTCATATCCCAGAAACCGCGCGCCGGTGATCACGATGCCCGAGCGCGAGGTGCCGGGGATCAGGGCGATCGCCTGCCAGAAGCCCAGCTTGACCGCATCGCCGACAGACCAATCCCCGGTTTTCTTCCGGTGGTGGCCGACCTGATCGCACCCGTAGAGCAGCAAACCGAAGATGATCGTGGTCCAGCCGATCACCGTCAGCGACCGCAGCCCGTCCTGCAGCCCCGACAGCTTGAGCAGAAGGCCGAGGATGATCACGGGAATCGTCGCCACGAGCAGCAGCAGCGCCAGCCTTGCGCCGGGGGTGTCGACACGTCCGATCAGGGCACGCGGCAGTCCGATGATTGCCAGACGAACATCGGGCCAGAAGTAGATGATGACGGCAAACAGCGTGCCGACATGCACGGCGACATCTATCATCAGGCCCTGGTCGGCCATGCCGGTAAGCTGTGGCAGAAGGATGAGGTGCCCCGAGGACGAGATCGGCAGAAACTCGGTGATCCCCTGGATGACCGCGACGATGAAGATGTGAAAAAGCGTCATTATGGTCATCCTGCTGCCCGGCCGCCGCAGCTATAAAGCATTGTGTCCAAAGGGCAAACGGCAATAAAGGGCCGTTTCGGACGTAGTGTTGAGGAATTCTTTACGTTTATCGTGCCGCTCTGTTGAAAATTTTGGTATTAGGTCACATTTGCTGACTTTTCATTGTGTACGGATTGGAGTATTTCACATGGTAACACTCAGGAGGGCGTGTCGTGACCAAGCAACCCATGCTGAAATTCGTGACCGTCGAGCGGGATATGCCCGACAAGCGGACGGCAGAGCAACGGCGGCAGGATTTTCACGAAATCTATGCAGAATTCGCCGATGACAAGGCCAAGGAGCAGGCCGGGCGGTGCAGCCAGTGCGGTGTGCCCTATTGCCAGACGCATTGCCCCTTGCACAACAACATTCCCGACTGGCTTCAACTGACAGCACAGGGGCGGTTGAAGGAGGCCTATGAGCTCAGCCAGGAAACCAACACGTTTCCAGAGATTTGCGGGCGGATCTGTCCGCAGGATCGGCTGTGCGAAGGCAATTGCGTGATCGAGAAGGCCGGGCATGGCACGGTCACGATCGGCGCGGTCGAGAAGTACATCACCGATACCGCGTGGGAGGAAGGCTGGGTCGAGCCCATCAAGCCCGCCTCGGAACGTGTTGACTCTGTTGGAATAATCGGTGCCGGACCCGGCGGGTTGGCGGCGGCGGACGTGCTGCGGCGCGCGGGCGTGCAGGTCACCGTCTATGACCGCTATGACCGGGGTGGCGGATTGATGACTTACGGCATCCCCGGCTTCAAGCTGGAGAAGGACGTGGTGATGCGCCGCGTCGATCAACTGCAGGAGGGCGGCGTCGAATTCGTGCTCGACTGCGAGGTGGGCCAGGACATCACGTTCGAGGAAATTCGCAGCAAACACAACGCGGTAATGATCGCAACGGGTGTCTACAAGAGCCGTGATCTGACCGGTCCGGGGTCCGGGGCGGACGGCATCGTGCGGGCCATCGACTTTCTGACCGCGAGCAATCGCGTGGGCTTTGGCGATACCGTGCCGGAATATGACAGCGGCGAGTTGAACGCGGAAGGCAAGCGAGTGGTTGTGGTCGGCGGTGGCGACACCGCCATGGATTGTGTGCGTACCGCCGTGCGGCAGGGGGCCAGATCGGTAACCTGCCTGTACCGGCGGGACCGCGACAACATGCCCGGCAGCCTGCGCGAGGTGGCCAATGCCGAGGAAGAAGGCGTTGTTTTCGAATGGCTTAGCGCACCTGTCGGTTTTGCGGGCGATCCGGTGACTGCCGTCCGCGTGCAGAAAATGCGCCTTGGCGCACCGGATGCCACGGGTCGCCAAGGCCCCGAACCCATCGATGGCGCAATCGAGGATGCCCCCGCCGACATGGTGATCAAGGCGCTTGGATTCGAGCCGGAAGACCTGCCAACCCTCTGGGATAAAAAGGAATTGGCCGTGACCCGCTGGGGCACGATCAAGGCCGATTTCACCACCGGACAGACCGCGCTGGAGGGGGTGTATGCTGTCGGCGACATCGTGCGCGGGGCAAGCCTTGTGGTCTGGGCGATCCGCGACGGGCGCGATTCGGCGGCGGCGATCCTGGCCTATCTCGACGGGGTCGATACCGGCGCCACGGCCATCGCGGCCGAGTGAACGCGCGTACACAGCGTACCATATGGACCCGCGTTGCGTACGCGATCCCGCACCAGGCCCGGCCAGGCGCCGTGCAAAGGGTGCGCAAGGCGGGGTCCCGATAAACAGGGCAGCATCCCTGACCCACCGGATGAAGGAAGGGTAACACCGATGACGACACTGGATCCGACAAGCTTCGGTCAGGACTGGGCCATGCAGGAAGAGGCCAAGCGCGACTGGATGGCCGGGAACGGCATGTATGCCCACGCCGAAGAGCATGCCTCTTGCGGGGTCGGGCTTGTGGTGTCGGTCGATGGCAAACCCTCGCGCCGCGTGGTCGAGGCCGGGATCGACGCGCTCAAGGCGATCTGGCACCGCGGGGCCGTCGATGCCGATGGCAAGACCGGCGACGGGGCCGGGATCCATGTGCAGATCCCGGTGCCGTTCATCTACGATCAGATCCGCCGCACCGGGCATGAACCCGACGAGAACCGGCTGGTCGCCGTCGGGCAGGTCTTTCTGCCGCGCACCAATTTCGGCGCGCAGGAAACCTGTCGCGCGATCGTCGAGACCGAAGTCATCCGCATGGGGCACAAGATCTATGGCTGGCGGCATGTGCCGGTCGACATCACCTGTCTGGGCGAGAAGGCCAACGCCACCCGCCCCGAGATCGAGCAGATCCTGATCTCTGATGCCAAGGGGCTGGGCGAGGAGGATTTCGAGCGGGAGCTCTACGTGATTCGCCGCCGGATCGAGAAGGCGGTTCTGCAGGACGGAATCACGCAATTCTACATTGCCAGCCTGTCGTGCCGCAGCATCATCTACAAGGGCATGATGCTGGCCGAACAGGTGGCGGTGTTCTATCCCGACCTGATGGACGATCAGTTCAAGAGCGCCTTTGCGATCTATCATCAGCGCTATTCGACCAACACCTTCCCGCAATGGTGGCTGGCGCAGCCGTTCCGCATGCTGGCGCATAACGGCGAGATCAACACCCTCAAGGGCAACACCAACTGGATGAAGAGCCACGAGATCCGCATGGCCAGCAGCGCCTTTGGCGATCTGGCCGAGGATATCAAGCCGATCATCGCGCAGGGGTCCTCCGACAGTGCCGCCCTCGATGCGGTGTTCGAGGTGCTGGTGCGCGCCGGGCGCAACGCGCCGATGGCCAAAACCATGCTGGTGCCGGAATCGTGGTCCAAGCAGCGCGAGGAACTGCCCGTCGCGTGGCGCGACATGTATTCCTACTGCAATTCGGTGATGGAGCCGTGGGACGGTCCCGCGGCCCTTGCGATGACCGATGGCCGGTGGGTCTGTGCGGGGCTCGATCGCAACGGGCTGCGCCCGATGCGCTATGTCGTCACCGGCGACGGTCTGGTGATTGCAGGCTCCGAGGCCGGCATGGTGCCCATCGACGAGCGCAGCGTGAAGGAAAAGGGCGCGCTTGGGCCCGGTCAGATGCTGGCCGTGGACATGATCGAGGGCAAGCTCTACCACGATGCCGAGATCAAGGACACGCTGGCGCATGCCCAGCCCTTCGGCGACTGGGTCGGCAAGATCAACGAGCTTGACAGCACTTTGTCCTCGCTGACGGAGATGCCGCTGCATACAGGACCCGAGCTGCGCAAGCGTCAGATCGCCGCCGGCTACACGATGGAGGAGCTGGAGCAGATCCTTGCGCCGATGGCCGAGGACGGCAAGGAGGCCATCGGCAGCATGGGCGACGACACGCCAAGCGCCGTGCTGTCGCAAAAATACCGCCCGCTCAGCCATTTCTTCCGGCAGAACTTCAGCCAGGTGACCAACCCGGCGATTGATTCGCTGCGCGAATTCCGGGTGATGAGCCTCAAGACCCGGTTCGGCAATCTCAAGAACGTGCTGGACGAAAGCAGCGCGCAGACCGAGATCCTCGTGCTTGAAAGCCCGTTTGTCGGCAATGCGCAATGGGCCGAGCTGGTGCGGCAGTTCAAGGCCGATGTGACCGAAATCGATTGCAGCTTCGCGCCCGGCGAGAACGCCCTGCGCGACGGGCTGGAGCGGATCCGCGCCGAGGCCGAGGATGCCGTGCGGTCCGGGACAGGCCATATCGTGCTGACCGATCAGCATCTGGGCGAGGACCGCGTCGGCATGCCGATGATCCTTGCCACATCCGCCGTGCACAGCCATCTGACGCGCAAGGGTCTGCGCACCTTCTGCAGCCTCGACGTGCGGTCGGCCGAATGCATCGATCCGCATTACTTCGCCGTGCTGATCGGCGCGGGCGCGACGGTGGTCAACGCCTATCTCGCCGAGGACAGCATCAATGACCGCCTGGAGCGCGACCTGATCGACGGCACCCTCACCGAGGCCGTGGCGCGCTACCGCAAGGCGATCGATCTCGGGATTCTCAAGATCATGTCGAAGATGGGGATCTCCGTGGTGTCGTCCTATCGCGGGGGGCTGAATTTCGAGGCCGTGGGGCTGTCACGCGCGATGTGCGCCGAGTATTTTCCGGGTCTGACCAGCCGGATCAGCGGCATCGGCGTGTCGGGCATTCAGGCCAAGCTGGAAGAGGTGCATGGCCGCGCCTTCAAGGGGGGCAGCGACGTGCTGCCCATCGGCGGTTTCTACAAGGCGCGCAAATCGGGCGAGACGCATGCCTGGGGCGCGCAGGTCATGCACATGATGCAGATGGCCTGCGACCGGGGCAGCTACGAGTTGTGGAAGCGGTATTCGTCGGCGATGCAGGCCAATCCGCCCATCCATCTGCGCGACCTGATGGCGATCAAGCCCCTGCGCGAGGCGATCCCGCTCGACGAGGTCGAAAGCGTGACGGCGATCCGCAAACGCTTCGTGACGCCGGGGATGAGCCTTGGCGCGCTGTCGCCCGAGGCGCACAAGACCCTGAATGTGGCGATGAACCGGATTGGCGCGCGCTCGGATAGTGGCGAAGGCGGCGAGGATCCGGCGCATTTCACGCCAGAGCCCAATGGCGACAACCCGAGCGCCAAGATCAAGCAGGTGGCGTCGGGGCGGTTCGGCGTGACGGCCGAATATCTCAACGCCTGCGAGGAGCTGGAGATCAAGGTCGCGCAAGGTGCCAAGCCCGGCGAGGGCGGGCAGATCCCCGGGATGAAGGTCACCGAACTGATCGCGCGGCTGCGGCACGCGACGCCGGGTGTCGCGCTGATCTCGCCGCCGCCGCATCACGACATCTATTCGATCGAGGATCTGGCGCAGCTGATCTACGATCTCAAGCAGATCAACCCCACGGTGAAGGTCTGCGTCAAGCTGGTGGCGCAGTCGGGCGTGGGCACCATCGCCGCCGGCGTGGCCAAGGCCAAGGCCGACGTGATCCTGATCTCGGGGCATAATGGCGGCACCGGCGCAAGCCCAGCCACCTCGATCAAATATGCCGGCCTGCCCTGGGAGATGGGCCTTACCGAGGCGCATCAGGTCCTGAGCATGAACCATCTGCGCGAGCGGGTGACGCTGCGCACGGACGGGGGGCTGCGCACCGGGCGCGACATCGTGATGGCCGCGATGATGGGGGCCGAGGAATACGGCATCGGCACCGCGGCGCTGATTTCCATGGGCTGCATCATGGTGCGCCAGTGCCAGTCCAACACCTGCCCCGTTGGGGTGTGCACCCAGGACGAGGCGCTGCGCGACAAGTTCACCGGCACTGCCGACAAGGTCGTGAACCTCATCACCTTCTACGCGCAGGAGGTTCGCGAGGTGCTGGCCAGCATCGGTGCCAGCAGTCTGGACGAGGTGGTCGGCCGTGCCGATCTGCTGACGCAGGTCAGCCGCGGCTCGGCGCATCTCGATGATCTGGATCTCAACCCGATGCTGATCACCATCGACGGCGCCAAGGACATCCGCTACGACCGCAACCGTCCGCGCAACGAGGTGCCCGATACGCTGGATGCCGAGATCGTGCGCGACGCGGCGCGGTTTCTGGAGGATGGCGAGAAGATGCAGCTGCATTATGCGGTGCAGAACACCCACCGCTCCGTGGGCACGCGGGTCAGCAGCCATATCGTCAAGCGGTTCGGCATGAACAACAACCTGCAGCCCGATCACCTGACGGTGAAACTGAAGGGCAGCGCCGGGCAAAGCCTTGGGGCCTTCGCCGCACCGGGGCTGAAGCTCGAAGTGGCGGGCGATGCCAATGACTATGTCGGCAAGGGCCTGTCGGGGGCGACCATCGTGGTGCGCCAGCCGATGGCCAGCCCGCTGGTCGCCGCCGACAACACCATCATCGGCAATACGGTGCTGTATGGGGCCACCGCAGGATACCTCTTCGCCGCCGGGCGCGCGGGCGAGCGGTTTGCCGTGCGCAACTCTGGCGCGCATGTCGTGATCGAGGGCTGCGGATCGAATGGCTGCGAATACATGACCGGGGGGGTCGCGGTGATCCTTGGCGAGATCGGCGCGAATTTCGGCGCGGGCATGACCGGCGGCATGGCCTATGTCTATGATCCGGAAGGGCGCGCGGAAACGCTGGTCAATGGCGAGACGCTGGTCAGTTGCCCGGTCTCGGAACCGCATTGGGAGGCCGAGCTGAAAGGCCTCATCGAGCGGCATCTGGCCGAAACCGATTCGCGCCGGGCGCAGGAGATCCTGCAGGACTGGGATCGCGAGAAACCCCGCTTCGTGCAGTTCTGCCCCAAGGAGATGCTCGACAAGATCGCGCATCCTCTGGGCATCGAGCCGGAGGCGATCCCGGCGGAATGAAAGCTGCCCCGCCCCGAAAAGGGGCGGGGTTCCGGTCAGGGCCGCGCCCCTTCTGCGGACCCGTGGCGAGGGGGAAGACCCCGTGGCCGACACGGGCCGCCGAAAGACACACCCTTGCGTCCGTGCACATCGCGACCCCCCTTGCGGCAGGCCGCGGGTGACTTGCGCCCCGCGGGCGTTAATGCATTGATGGATTGGTCGGGTATACGTGTAGCATGGGGGTGTGACCCCTGATTGCGGGCGCTGACCGCACGGGCTGGATGGGCCGCGGGGCGGTCGGGGCAAGTTGTGATGGTCCGGCCCTTTTACAGGAGGTGGTAATGCGTGGGCTGAGTGCTAACACCATCATCTTTCTGTTGCTGTCATGGCCCGCGCACGCGCAACCTGTTTCCTGCGAAGGCATGAACGTGATCGCGCCGAAGGCGGAAGATGCACGCCTGACCTGCGAAGCGGCGGCGCGTGCAAAGGCTCTGTTCGCGGGCTGCAATATTCCGCCGCTGTCACGGCCCGTCAAAATCGAGTTGATCGAAGAAAACGACGCCAATTGTTTTGGGCTCTTTCATTGCGGAGAGGACCGGATCGAAGTGCTGACGCCCTCCGCGATGGCGGCAAAGCGCCGGGATGACAGTTTTTTCGCAGACCTGCCGATAGATCGGTTTTTTCAAAGCATCATCGTGCATGAGTTGACCCATGCGGCGATCGAGGATGCGCCATGCCCCTTCGCGTTCTGTCTCGCGAGGGATGAATACGTCGCCAATGTCATGCAGATGATGTCGCTTACACCCGAGCAACGGCACCACGTTGAAGAGCTGACTGACCTTGTCGGCAGGCGAATCTCGCGGGACGAGTTGAGTGCGACCATGTATTTCATGGCGCCGGACCGTTTTGCCGTGAAATCCTGGATGCATTTCACGCAGCGCGACGACCCTTGCGGGTTCCTGGGCCACATCGTGGACGGGACGGTTCTGCTTGATCGTGAGCGGTTCGACTGAGAAATGCCTCGCGGCCGTGCCAGCGGGCGGCTTTGCCCCAAGGAGATGCTCGACAAGATCGCGCATCCTCTGGGCATCGAGGCCGAGGCGATCCCGGCGGAATGACGCGCCCTGCCCCCGTTCGCGGAGACCTGCGCGCGGGGGCAGCGGTCCGGTACCGGACGTGCGGATCATTTAGCACGCGCACCCGGGACAGGAGGGACACGCAGGCGGGCGGGGCCGCTCAGGCCCGCATCACGATGCGATCAGGCCCTGTTGCGCGTGCTGCATCAGGCATCAGTGAAAACGCGGACTTTGCCGTCGTCTTGCCACATCCACCGCACTGGCCTGGATTTCGCGCAACCGGCTGTAGGAAAATTCGAGGTGCCTCATGTCGGGGATGATCCGCCCCGTTTCGTCCGGTCCGATCAACTCCATATGCCAGTCCGGAAAATCCCGATCCTCGATTTGCTGTATGCCAAACGGCTTGACCTTCTTGTGTCTGCGATCTGCGGCGATGAAGGTGAACACTTCCCGTGTTTTCAAGGGTGGCCCTTCGATCGTCTGCATGAAGAACGTGCCGTCGAACAGCAGCACGCCGGTGATGCCATAAACCATGTTGTTGCGCCTGCTATCCTCGACAATCGACAACAGATCTTTGATCGGGTTGGATAAAAGGGCTTCACTGCGATAAGAGATCGTAATGAAACTTCGATTGTAACAGTCTTCATTTGTGGACGTCATTTTTCCCCATTTTGGCCCTCAAACGGGCCACTCATCTGGTGAGTCTACCGTGGGACAAGATGCGGCAGGCCTGAAGCCCGGTACCGCGGACGCCGCTGCGTTCGCCGAACATTTGTACCTCGGGTTAGATTGTCCGAGAGCCCGCAAAATCATTAATCTAAGAATCATCAATTAAATTACGGAAACAGCTCTCACAAGCAGAACGACACAAAAAAGCCATTTTTCGCTTGTTCGCTGGCCTGCCGCAGATTTGAGGGGAACGGTATCGCTCTGATACCGGACCCTTACAAAGGGTCCGGTCCGTTTTCTTTGCAAGAAAACGGCGCCCGGGGCCTGGTGCCGCGCGTCAGCGGCGGCCTTCGCGCAGCCAGCCGGCAAGGATCAGCCCGGCAACCAGCAAGAGCACCAGCCATGGCGGCAGCAGCGATGTCTGGCTGACGTTCGCGGTCTCGTAGGCGCCGCGCGGGGTGATGCCGATCCAGCCGCGTCCGGCGGCGGGCCGGCCCGGGCGCACCTCGCGGATGCTGGGGACGCCCTCGGCCATGGCCTGCACGCCGCCATTCGTCGCATCGATCGCGGGGCGCAGCGCCTCGTCGGTGGCGATGGTGCGCTCGAACTCCTTCGGGGCGGCGGGGCCGAGGCCGATCACGGCGGTCTGGTCGCCGTTCTCCAGCCGGTAGAGGCCGATCTCGGGTCCATCGTACAGCGTCTCGAAGCGCCCCGGCGAGACCTCGTCGAGATCGCGTTCAACCACCTCGCCCGAGGGCGTGGTGATCGTCACCGGCCCCACCTCGTCGGACAGCGACCGGCGGATCACGCGCATCTGCTGGCCCAAAGCCTCGGCGCGCAGCGCCTCTTCTTCGAGGTCGGGTTCCTTCATCATCCAGTGCGCCAGCCGGCGCAGCAGGTCGAGCTGCGGCCCGCCCCCCTCGAAGCCGCGCCCCCAGAGCCAGGCGTGATCCGACGCCATCAGCGCCACGCGCCCCTCGCCCACGCGGTCGAGCATCAGCAGCGGGCGGTCGTCCGCGCCCGACATCACCACGTCGCCGCCCGTCGGCGTGACCTCGATCTGGCGCATCCAGCGGCCCCAGTCGCCGTCGAACTCCTGCAAGAGCCCGGCGGTCACCGGGTGCCGATCGCCGAGGTCGGTGACGCTGGGGCGGTAGCCCTCCTCGATCACGCGGGCGGTGGGACGGGCGGGCACGAAATCCTCGAACGGGCCGCGATAGATGCTTTCGGCCGAGGCAAAGGCCGGCCCTGCCGCCAGCAGTAGCGCGCCGCCCTCTTCGACATAGCGCCGGATGTTGTCGAGATAGAGCGCCGGCAGGATGCCGCGCCGCTTGTAGCGGTCAAAAATGATGAGGTCGAAATCATCGACCTTTTCCAGAAACAGCTCGCGCGTCGGGAAGGCGATCAGCGACAGTTCCCGCACCGGCACGCCGTCCTGCTTGTCGGGCGGGCGCAGGATGGTGAAATGCACCAGATCGACAGAGCTGTCGGATTTCAACAGGTTGCGCCATGTTCGGGTGCCGGGATGCGGCTGGCCCGACACCAGCAGCACGCTGAGCCGGTCGCGCACGCCGTTGATCTGCACCAGCGCGGTGTTGTTGCGGTCGGTCAGCTCGCCTTGCGCCATCGGCGTGGTGAATTGGAGCACGTTGCGCCCGGCATGGGGAAGCGTGACCGGCAGGGTGATCTCTTCGCCCAGGGGCACGGTGAAGCGGCGCGGCTCTTCACCATCGATAGAGATGTCGAGCGGCACCTCGTCGACTTCCTCGGGGGCGGCGCCGTCATCCTCGACGGTCAGGGTCAGTTGCACCTCCTCGTCGAGGATCGCGAAGGCCGGCGCGTTGTCGATCCTGAGACGCCGGTCCCAGTCGCCGGGCTGCCCGGACTGCAGAAGGTGCAGCGGCGCGGGCATGTCGGGGGCATTTTCCATGTCATGCACCCGCCCGTCCGACAGCACGAGCGCGCCGGCGATGCGGCCGCGCGGCTCTTCGGCCATGGCCCGCGACAGCGCCGTCATGGCGCGCGTGCCGCCATTGTCGGGCGCGTCGGGCACGGTGATGCGCCGCACTTCGGTGTTGTCGCGCGCCTCCAGCCGGGAGGCCAGCGTGTCGGCCGTGTCGGCGGTTTGCGCGGCCCGGTTGGAGAGGCCCTGGCTCGCGCTTTCATCCTCGATGAGCAGCACGATATCGCTGAGCGGGGTGCGGTCCTCCTGCTGGAAGGTGGGATCCAGCAGGGCGGCGAGCACGGCCAGCCCCGCCAGCGCGCGAAACGCCCAGCCCGACAGCCCGCGCCGCACGGCGAGCATCAGCCCCGCCGAGACCAGCAGGCCGAGCCCGGCGATCAGCCACAGCGGCACGAGCGGGTCGAAGATCACGCTGCCGGTCATTGGCCCAACCTGTCGAGCAGCGCGGGCACATGCACCTGATCGGATTTGTAGTTGCCGGTCAGCACATGCATCACCAGATTGACGCCGAACCGGTAGGCAATCTCGCGCTGGCGCTCGCCGGCATAGCCGCGCCCGACCGGATAAAGCGGGCTGCCGCCCTCGCCGACCGCCCAGGCCGCGGCCCAGTCATTGCCGCCGATCACCACCGGCGTCACCCCGTCATTGAGGTTGCGGAACGGCATGCCCTCGATGCGTTCGGCATCGGGGGGCGAGGCCTCGACCCACACGTCGCGGCCCTGATGGCGTCCGGGAAAGTCATCGAGGAGGTAGAAGGTGCGGGTCAGGACGTGATCCTCCGGCACCGGTTCCAGCGGGGGGATGTCGAGGGGTTCGGCAAGTCGCTGCAGGTGCGCGCCGTTGGGCGAGGACGCGCCGAAGCCGGCGACATCCGCGTCGCGCGTGTCGAACACGATCATGCCGCCGCTGCGCAGGTATTGGTTGAGCTTGGCATAGGCGTCGTCCGAGGGGACGGGCTGATCCGTCGTGATCGGCCAGTAGAGGATCGGGTAGAACGCCAACTCGTCACCCTCCAGATCGACGCCGATCGGGGCTGCGGGCTCTACCGTGGTGCGGAAGGTCAGCGTGCGGCCCAGCCCCCGCAGCCCGGCGCGGGCGGCGTCGTCGACGCCCGAATCGCCGGTCAGGACATGGGCGAACACGACCTCTGACGTGGCCTCTATCGCGCGGGCATCGTCCCGGGCACCGTCCTGGGCATGGGCTGTCGGCGCCATGCCGAGGCCGAGACCGACGGCAAGACACAGACCAGCCGCCGCGCGCGCCGCCCAGAGCCGTCCCGACAGCGCCAGCGAGGCGACGATATCGGCGGTCAGCAGGATCAGCGCGGCGGCCAGAAGCCAGCCGCCAAGCGGCTGTTCGGGGCTGCGCGCCAGCCCCTCGACCGGAATGCGCGCAGGCCATGTGGCCGGAAGGAGCGTGGTGTCGGCGGTGACCACATTGCGCGCCATGCTGCGCTCGGGCCCCTCGTAGAGCCCGGGCAGCAGGTCGGGACCCAAAGGCGCGTCGAGCAGATCCTCGCCGGCCACACCGGGGCGGGTACCGGCATCATCCAGACGGCCGAACGCGTCGAGCACGCGGGCGGGCTGCCATGTGGTGCCCGCAAGCTCGGACATCTCCGGCGGGGTCACGGCCGACGAGGCCGCGAGCCGTTCGAGCATCTGCACGAAGAGCCCCGACAGCGGCAGCGACGACCATTCGGCATTGGCGGTGACGTGAAACAGCACGACCTGCCCGTCCCCCATGCGCTTGCGCGTGACCAGCGGCGTGCCGTCGCCAAGCTGGGCGATCACCCGGTCCGACAGGGTCGGGTCGGGCTGGGCCATGACCTGTGCGCTGACGGTGACATCGTCGGGGATGGCGAGGCCGTGAAACGGGCTGTCTTCGGGGAAGGGCGCGAGGGATTTCGGCTCTCCCCAGCTCATCGCGCCGCCCACGGTGCGCCCGCCGTCGCGCAGGCGCACAGGCATCAAGGGCGCCTCTTCGCGGCGCGACACGTCGCTGGCCGCGACGCGCGGCCCGGCAAAGCGCAGCAAAAGCCCGCCGCCGTCGATCCATTCGGTCAATGCGGCCTCCTCGCCGTCCGACAGCGTCGCCACATCCGCGAGCACGATCATATCCGGGTTGGCGGGCAGCACATCCATCAGCGCGCCTTCCAGCAGGTCGGCGGTCGGTTTGAAGGCCTGTTCCAGAAAATGCAGCGGCGACAGAAGCTCCAGCCCCTCGCGGTCCTCGCGGCCGGCGATCAGCGCCACCTCGCGGCGGTTGAGCGCGTCATCGGTGAGGGTCACGGCGCCGGCCTGGGATTCGCCGGCGATCTCGAACCGGGTGAGCCGGGCGCGCAACTCGGCGGGCAGCGACAGACTGCCATTGGCCTCGGTCGCGCCCTCGT
This sequence comes from Paracoccaceae bacterium, assembly GCA_041687395.1. Classification (GTDB taxonomy): domain Bacteria; phylum Pseudomonadota; class Alphaproteobacteria; order Rhodobacterales; family Rhodobacteraceae; genus JAWLCA01. The sequence continues at coordinate 17,435 of JAWLCA010000035.1, forward strand.
CAAACGTCATCGGCAGGCTGGCCAGCACGCGCGGCGTGCCCGACGGATCGCGCCCGTGGGCGTTCACGGTGATCTCGCGCGCGGGCCCTGCGCGCGCGCGCAGGGCGGTCAGGTCCACCAGATTGTCGGAAAGTTGCGCCGGGCGCAGGCCGAGGATGCTGCGCGGGCTTTCATGCACGGTGACCGGGCCACGCGCCTCGAGCGCCTGCAAAAGCTCTGCGCGGCCGTCGTGATCCAGCCCGTCGGAGATCCAGCGCGTCTCGATCGGTTCCTCGCCCAGCATTTCGGCGGCCTCGGCATAGGTTTCGGGCGTGGGCGACCAGGGCGCGGGCTCCAGCCCCGGAAGGCGGCTGCGTACGGTGCCTGCGGCCTGAAAGGCCGGCGGCTCGGGATCGCCGAGATCGAGGATCGCGGCGGCGCGCCCGTCGCGGCCCGCATCGGCCAGAAGCCCGTCCATCACCGCCACTTGGGCTTGCCAGTCGCGGGCGCTGGACCAGCTTGCATCGCTGACGATCAGCAACGGCGCGCCCGAGGTCGCCCCCCCCTCGCCGCGCGGGTTGAGGATCGGCCCGGCCAGCCCGATGATCACCGCCGCAAGCGCCAGCATCCGCAGCAGCAAAAGCCACCACGGCGTGCGGTCGGTCACCGTGTCGTCATCGCTCAGCCCCAGCAGCAGCGCCACCCCGGGAAAACGCCGGCGGATGGGGGCCGGCGGCACGGCGCGCAGGATCAGCCACAGGATCGGCAGCGCGGCGAGCGCCAGCAGAAGCCACGGGGCGGCAAAGCCGATGGGTCCCAGCATCAGCCCGCCGTCCCCTTGTCGAGCGCGCGGTAAAGCCACAGAAGCGCCGATTGCGTGGCCTCGCTGGTGTGGTGCAGGCCGTGACGCCAGCCGGTCGCCGCACAAAGCGTGGCCAGCTCGTCCTTGCGCTCGGCCAGCCGCGCCAGATAGCGGTCGCGCAGTTCGCCGGCCTTCAGCGTCTCATGCGCGATGCTGCCGCCCATGCTCTCGAAGATGGTGCGGCCGCGATAGGGAAACGCCTCTTCGGCCGGGTCGAGCACCTGATAGACCACGCCGCGCACGCCGCGATCCGCCGCGCGGGTCAGCGCGTCGCGCAACCCGCTGATATCGCCCATGAAATCAGATATGAGCAGCGCGCGGCCCTGCGGGACCAGCCCGGTCATGTCGGGGCTTGCATATTCCTCGGGGCTGTCTTGGGTCAGCGCGAGCCCCATCCGCGTGAGCTGCGCCTGACCGCGGCGCGGCGGCAGCGCCGTGCCGGTCAGGCCGACACGCTCGCCGGCGCGGACGAGACACACCGCGATGGCAAGCGCCAGAAGCCGCGCGCGGTCGGCCTTTTCGGGCAGGCCGGGATCGCTGGCAAAGCGCATCGAGGCGGCCGGATCGACCCAGAGCATGACGCTTTGCGCGATCTGCCATTCGCGTTGCCGCACGAATTGCGCGTCCGACCGGGCCGAGCGGCGCCAGTCGATCATGCCGCGCATGTCGCCCTGCTGCACGGGGCGGTATTGCCAGAAATCGTCGCCCTGCCCCGCGCGCCGGCGGCCATGCTCACCCAAGAGCACCGTGCCCGCCAGATGCTCGGCCCGGGCCAGAAGCGGCGGCAGGCGGGCGGCCTCGGCTTCGGCCCTTGGTCGCAACGCTTCCGGGCGCAGGGGGGGGCGGGCGGTGTCGGCCATCAGGCGGCGACCCGGCCCTGGGTGATGTCCTCGACCGTGCGCGCGATCATCGCGTCAAGGCTGTCGCCGCGCGCCCGGGCGGCAAAGTTGAGCGCCATGCGGTGCCCGAGCACCGGCAGCGCAAGCGCCGCCACGTCGCCCGCATCGGGGGCAAGCCGGCCCTGCAGCATCGCGCGCGCCCGCACGGTCAGCATCAGCGCCTGTGCGGCGCGCGGCCCCGGCCCCCATGCGACGCTCTCGCGGACCCGGTCGTCGGCGCTGGTATCGTCGGGACGGCAGGCGCGCACCAGATCGAGGATCATCTCCATCACCGCCTCGCCCACCGGCATCCGGCGCAGCATGGTCTGCGCGTCGATGAGGTCTTGCGGCGTGAACACCGCATGCGCCTCTTCGTCCTCGGTGCCGGTGGTGGCCAGCAGGATCGCGCGTTCGGTGTCGCGGTCGGGATACGGCACCTCGATCTGCACCAGAAAGCGGTCGAGCTGCGCCTCGGGCAGCGGATATGTGCCCTCCTGCTCGATCGGGTTCTGGGTGGCCAGCACATGAAAGGGCGGCGGCAGCGGGCGGTTCTGGCCGGCGACCGTGACCTGGCGTTCCTGCATCGCCTGCAGCAGCGCCGACTGGGTGCGCGGGCTGGCGCGGTTGATCTCGTCGGCCATCAGAAGCTGGCAGAAGATCGGCCCGTCGATGAACTTGAACGCGCGACCGCCATCGGCGGCGGTTTCCAGCACCTCGCTGCCGAGGATGTCGGCGGGCATCAGGTCGGGGGTGAACTGCACGCGGTTGGTGTCGAGCCCCATCACCGTACCCAGGGTTTCCACCAGCCGTGTCTTGCCCAGTCCCGGCAGGCCGATCAGCAGGCCGTGCCCGCCGCAGAGAAGCGCCGACAGCGACAGGTCGACGACGCGTTCCTGACCCACGAAGCGCCGGGTGATGGAGTGCCGCGCCTCGGCCAGTTTCGCCTCGAGCGCGTCGAGGCCGGCGAGAAGATCGGGGTCGTCGGTCATGGCAAAACTCCGGTTACGCCTCTATCTCTACAGGATATGGTATCTCGTTAAATGGAAATGGCAAAAGCAATGAGCGAAAAAACACCCTCGCCCCCCTCCGCCGAAGGTCTCGCCGAATCCGCCCGCGCCGCAGGTGCCCAGGGCAAGGGGCTGCCGCCCGTGCACGACTGGAATCCGCCGTTTTGCGGGGATCTGGACATGCGCATCGCCCGCGACGGCACGTGGTTCTATCAGGGCACGCCGATCGGCCGTCCGGCGCTGGTGCGGCTGTTCTCGACGATCCTGCGGCGCGACGGGGATGCCTATTTTCTGGTCACGCCGGTGGAAAAGGTCGGGATCACCGTCGAGGACGCGCCGTTCGTGGCCGTCGATTTCGAGGTGACGGGGACGGGGCGCGACATGGCGCTGACATTCGAGACCAATGTCGGGGATCATGTCACCGCCGGGCCCGAGCATCCGATTCGGGTGATCCGCGATCCCGACACCGGCGAGCCGTCGCCCTATGTGCTGGTGCGCGCCGGGCTGGAGGCGCTGATCGACCGCAAGAGTTTCTACCGGCTGGTCGAGATCGGCGACCGGCAGGAAGGCTGGTTCGGTCTGTGGTCGGGCGGCACGTTCTTTCGCATCATCCCCGAAAGCGAGCTGCCCTGAGCGTGTCGTGCGCCATGTGGGACGAGCGAGGCCGTTGCGGGTCCGGCTGTGTGGAGCAGACAAGTCCAACCGTTGTGCGGGCCGTGTGCAGAGGCGCTGCAACCGGTCGCGCTGCAGGACGGAGCCGGCTTCGGCGTTGTCGAAGGACGTGTCCGGCTCTGGCCTGAAGAGGGCGTTGGGTTTCGCGTAATGCGCCACGCATCGACGGGCCGCGGGTGCGGAGATCCAAACTGAATTTGGCAGCGCGTCATGGTGGCCAGAACAGGAAGAGATCAGAGCCTGGCGCAGGCTGCGGCCAAATCGCCGTGCCGGGGGCGGCGTCATGCCGAAGGCCTGCGTCCAGCATGACGATGCGCGGCGACCTCCGGCCTTGAGGCCGCGCGGGGCAGAGACTCAACGTCCCTTTCAGACCGTGCAGACCGTGCCCCATGCCTGTCCCGCCGGGTGCGTAAACCCGCAAAGGGCTCAGATCCGTCCTCTGGCTTTATTTCTCAGGCCGCAGTATCGGCGTTCTGGACGACGGGTCGTTCGTCTCGGACGAACCATCAGCGCCGGCGCGCGCATGCGCCCGTGACATTCGGGCGCACCACCGGGCAAGAATGTTGCTGATTCATCACGGTCGCCGCAGCAAAAAAATCTTGCTTCACTGCGGCATATGCGTGATCTGTAAGACCGGCGGCAGCCCGACACGGCGCTGCCCGCAAAAAATGAACCAGGGAGGTTTACCCGTGAACATCACGAAGATGACATTGCGCGGCACGACGATTGCCGCAACGCTCGGCGCGCTCGCCGTGCCCGCCACTGCCGAAATCGACGAGATCAGCTGGTCGGTGCCGATCAGCTTTGCCTCCAGCCTGACCGCGCTCGGCGACACGCTGCCATGGGTGGCGGACCGGCTCGAGGCCGTCTCGGGCGGCAAGATCATCATCGATGTGGTCGAGCCCGGCGCGATGATCCCGGCGCTTGCGGTGTTCGAAAGCGCCGCGACCGGCCAGATCGATGCCGGCTACAGCTGGATGGGCTACGAGCGCGGTCAGGTCCCGGCCTCGGCGCTGTTCGGCGCGACGCCGTTCGGGCTGGAACCGCACGGCTTCGTCGCGTGGATGTACGAGGACGAGGGCGACGCGCTTTTGAAGGAAACCTTCGAGCCGTTCGGCGTCTACCCGATCCTCTGCGGCACGATCCCGCCCGAGGCCGCCGGCTGGTTCACCTTTCCGATCGAGAACACCGAGCAGCTCGAGGGTCTGAACATGCGCGCCGCCGGCGTGGGTGGCGAGATCATGAAGGAGGTCGGCATGTCGGTGACGGTGCTGCCCGGTGGCGAGCTGTATCAGGCGCTGGAGACCGGCGTGCTGGACGCGACCGAGTTCTCGCTGCCCACGGTCGACGATCAGCTCGGCTTTTATCAGGTGGCCGATTACTACCACCTGCCCGGCTGGCACCAGCCCGCCACCTCGCAGTTTCTTTACGTGAACATGGATGTCTGGAACGGCCTCAGCGAGCAGACGCAGGCGGTGATCGACACCACCTGCATGGCCGGCACGGTCTATGCCATGGCGCGCGGCGAGGCGCTGCAGGGGCCGGTCCTGACCGAGTTCCGCGAAAAGGGCGTGACCGCGACGCAGCTGCCCGAGGAAGTCCTGCAGGAGTTCCGCGACGCCACCGAGGTGGTCATGCAGCGCGAAAGCGAGAAGAACGAGCAGTTCGCCAAGGTCTACGACTCGATGAAGGAGTTTCAGGCGGCCAACAAGCCGTGGCACGAGCTCGGCTATCTGCCGCGCGACTGGACCTGGGACAAGGAAGCCGACGAGTAAGGCTTTCGATACCGACGACGACGACGACGACGCGTGACCAAAATGGGAGGGGTGGCCGATGTCCGACAAGAAAGGTGAATTTGATGAGTCCAATCCTATCGAGCATGTCGATAAGGTTCTGGACCATGCACCGCTCGTGGACGAGGCCGCCCCGAACCCGCTGATCTCGCGGATCCTCGACGGGGTGGTGACCTTCATCGCGATCTTCGCGCATGCCACATGGATCATCCTTGTCGCGGTCATCCTTGCCAACGTGATGATGCGCTACGTGCTGGGCGGATCGATCGTGGCGCTGGAAGAGCTGCAATGGCATCTTTACGCCTTCGGCTTCATGGTGGGGCTTTCGTACACGCTGGTGCATGACAAGCATGTGCGCGTGGATGTCCTCGCCGATGGCTGGAGCAAGTCGCGCCGCGCCAAGATAGAGATCGCCGCGATGCTGATCCTCGTGATCCCGTTCGCCGGTCTGATCGCCTACGATTCGCTGGCCTTCATCGAGTTTTCCATGCGGCTCAACGAAAGTTCCCGCTCGCCGGGCGGGTTGCCCTCGCGGTGGATCATCAAGTCGGTGATCCCGCTGGCCATGGGGCTGCTGATCCTTGCGGCGCTGGCGCGCACCGCCCGCATGGTCGCCTTCCTGCGCGTGGCGCAGTGACACGCCGATTCATTCATAAAAAAGAGACAGACAATGCTTGGCCTCGCCGCTAACGAACTTCTTGTGCTGTTGATGCTGTTCATGTTCATCGGGCTGCTTTTCACGGGCGTCCCGGTGGCGTGGTCGCTGGCGGGCACCTCGCTCGTGGTGGCGTTCCTGACCATCCAGCTTGCCAACCAATTCGAGGTCAACACGCTGTTTTTCGACAGTTGGCGCGATTACCGGATCATCGTGCAGCGAATCTACGGCACGATGGAGAACGCGGTTCTCGTGGCGTTGCCGATGTTCGTCTTCATGGGGCTGATGCTGGACCAGTCGGGTCTAGCCGAAAAGCTGATGCGGTCGTTTGCCGACACACTTGGGCGGGTGAGTGGCGGGCTGGCCATGGCGGTGGTGCTGATCGGCATCCTGCTGGCCGCCTCGACCGGCATCGTCGGGGCCTCGGTGGTGCTGCTGGCGACGATATCGCTGCCGATCATGCTGGAGGCCGGCTATGACAAGCGCCTTGCCGCCGGTGTCGTCGCCGCCTCGGGCACGCTCGGCATCCTGATCCCGCCGTCGATCATGCTGATCATCATGGCCGATCAGCTGTCGCTGTCGGTGGGCGAGCTGTTCATGGGCGCCATCGCGCCGGGTCTTCTGCTGGGCCTGGCCTATCTGCTTTATGTTTTCCTGGTCGTGGTCGTGAAGCCGGGCCTTGCCCCCAAGCCCAAGCATTCCGATCCGTTCTCGTGGACGCTGGTCCTCAAGACGCTGCTGGCGGTGCTGCCGCCGGTGGGTCTGATCCTCGCGGTGCTGGGCACGATCTTTCTGGGAATCGCCACCCCGACCGAGGCGTCGGGGATCGGGGCCTTCGGGGCGACGCTGCTGGCGCTGTTCAATGGCCGGCTGAGCCTCAGGGTCATCTGGATGGTCGCGGTCCGCACGACGCTGACCACCGCCTTCATCTTTGCGATCTTCGTCGGTGCGACGGCGTTTGCGCTGGTGATGCGGGGCCTGGGCGGCGACCAGATGATCGAGGGCGCGATCCTGTCGATCCCGTTCGGCGCGACCGGCGTGGTGCTGACGATCCTGTTCTTTTCGTTCCTTGCGGGGTTCTTCCTCGACTGGCTGGAGATCACGCTGATCTTCCTGCCGCTGGTCGGCCCGGTCGTGGTCGGTCTGGGCTTCGATCCGATCTGGTTCGTGGTGGTGTTCGCGGTGGCGCTGCAGACATCGTTCATCACGCCGCCCGTGGGCTTCTCGCTGTTCTACCTCAAGGGGGCGGCGCCGCCGGCGATCACGACGCGCGACATCTATGCCGGGGTCGCGCCCTTCGTGCTGATCCAGCTGATCGTGGTGCTGTCGATGGTGTTCATCCCCGAGATCGTCACATGGCTGCCGACGGCGGTCTACGGCTGACACGGGCCTGACGGACGGGGGGAAAGGTCGCGCCGCCGGGAGGGCGGCGCGACAATGTCCGGCTCAGTTCGGCGTGAGCTTGTGGATCATGCCCTCTTCGGAGGACACGTAAAGGCTGCCATCCGGCCCGGTCCTGAGCGCGCGGAAGCGCTGCGATTCCATCGGCAGGGTCATCTCGGTGACATCGAAAAGCGAGATTTCGCCGTCCTCTTCTGTCAGTTCGAGCACATCGATGCGATTGCCGACCGGCGTGCCGCCGAAGCCGATGCCAAGATAGCTGACCGCCAGCGCACCTTCCCAGTCGCCCCATGCCTCGCCTTCGAGGACCGCGGCGCCGGAGATGCCCTGCGACCAGCCGTTGTTGTCGTAGATCGGCGGCATCGCGTCGGGATAGGTGTCGAAGTCGGTCATCGGCATGTAGGAGGCGCGCTCGAACCGGTTCATGCCGTCCATCTGATTGGGCTCGTAGCCGCAATAGTCGTCCGGGCAATCGCCGCGACCGGCCATGTTGGGACGCGGATCCCAGCCGCCATTGCCGCCGTTTTCAAGCACCGTGATCTCGTCGGAATGCCACGGCCCGTGCTCGGCGGTGATCGGC
>JAWLCA010000036.1:0-24483 GCA_041687395.1 Paracoccaceae bacterium
GGTATCGCCGGCCGTCAACGGCACCATGGTCTGCAGCCAGATTGCGGTGGCGAGCGAGACGTGGGTGGCGGAGATTTCGCCGAGGGAGCCGCGGATTTCGGTTGTGCCATTCACACCACGGGACCCACGCCGAACTGTTATTGTCGACAATCTTCAATCTACAATAATTGTTGACAGGATCTCACAGCGTCATCCAAGGTTTGAGAGTCTGGCGAACTACGACAGGTGTTTGGTGGGGGAACTTTCGCTCAAGCGAGAAACGATGTGCGCCCAAATCTCGGCGCTACTGCGCCGTGCGATCCTGCGAGGTGAGTTTCCACCGGGTGCACCCATGCTGGAAACGACGCTGTCGCTTCGTCTCGGGGCAAGCCGCAGCCCGTTGCGCGAAGCAATGCGTCAGCTGATTGACGAGGGGTTGCTTGTCAACGTGCCCTTCCAGGGCACCCGCGTGGTGGAACTTTCAGTACGAGACATTAACGAGATCTATGCGATGCGGACCTGCCTAGAGCAGTTCGCCTTCGAGCTGTGCTGGCTGCGGCGCAACGCGGAGTTCGCCAACGAACTTGGCCGACGAAACGAACGGCTGCAGGTTGCGATCGACATCGGCGACGATGCTCAGACCATCGAGGCCGAACTCAACCTGCACGGGCTCAGCTACGAATGGTCGGACAACCGCCTTCTTCAGTCGACCTGGAACGGAGTGCGCGGGCGCCTGGAGCTTTACTGGGCAGAGCATCACCGCGCCCATGGCCTGACCGGTCCGAAACGCGAAAGCCATGATGACTACATCCGCCTTGCGGTCGGCAACGACCTGGAGGCGATGAAGGCCGAGATCCGCAGCCACATGCGCCGCGGGCTCGAGCAGACCAAGGCGTTCGTCGAGGCGCGCAGCGCTTCGGCGGCCGAGTGATCAACAGGAGGTAACAGCAATGAAAAGAAGAACCATGCTGGTGGGTATCGGTGCGGCTGCACTGCTGCTGCCGGCAACATCCGCGCTTGCGCAGGATGGGACCCTGGCGCAGGTGCGCGCAAGTGGCGTGCTGCGCGTCGGCGTGACCCAGGCCCCGCCCTGGTATTCCAAGGACCCGATGACCGGCGAATGGAATGCCGGGCTCGGCGTGTCCATGGGCAAGGCGATGGCCGAGGAACTTGGCGTGAAGTTCGAGCCGGTAGAAACCGCCTGGGGCAACGCCGCGGCCGCGCTTCAGGCCAACCGGATCGACCTGATGTTCGTGCTCGACGACACCGAAGAGCGGCGCCAGGCGATGGATTTCCCCGATACGCCGATGCTCTACTACACGATGGCCATTCTTGCGCGTGACGATCTCGAGGTGACCGACTGGGCCGACCTGAACAAGCCGGAAATCCGCATCTCGGTGCCGCAGGCGACCACCATGGACGCCTTCCTCACGGAAAACGTGCCGAATGCCGAGATCCAGCGCTACCCAGGCAACCCCGAGGCGATCGCCGCCTTCCAGTCGGGCCGCGTCGATGCGGTGACGCTGTTCCACCCGCCCCTGATCGCGGCGCTCCAGCGCCTGGGCACGGGAAAGATCGTCGTCCCGCACCCCGTGCAAGCACGCGAATCCTCGGTCGCGCTGCGGCAGGAACAGGACACCGCCTTCAAGGATTGGGTGAACGAGAAGCTGGGGGAATACTACACCTCCGGCCAGACCCAGGCCTGGTACGAGGAGTTCCTGAGGGGCTTCGGTGTCGATCCGGCAAGCGTCCCGGCGATCATGAAGGAACGGCTCTGACCGCGCGGGCAGGGCAAGAAGCCGATGTATCAGTGGGATGTCACCCCGGTCTTGGATAATGCCGGCCTGCTCTGGCAGGGGCTTCTGGGGACGCTGGCGATCACCGGCACGGCGCTGGCGTTCGGGCTGCCGCTGGGCTTGGCGCTTGCCCTCGGCCGGCTGTCGCCCCGGCGGTGGCTGTCCTGGCCGGCGGGCTTCGTGATCGAGTTCTTCCGCACGACCCCGCCGCTGGTCCAGCTGTTCTGGTTCTTCTTTGCCCTGCCCATCCTCATCGACATTCGCATGACGCCATACCTGGCGGCGGCGATCACCTTCTCGATCCAGTCATCCGCCTTTTTCGCCGAGGTGTTCCGCGCCGGCATCATGTCGGTCGAACGTGGCCAGTGGGAGGCGGGCCGCGCCATCGGAATGCGCCGGCCGCAGGTCATGCGCAGGATCGTCCTGCCACAGGCGATCAAGCGGATGATCCCCGCCTTCACCGAGCGCGCGATCGAACTGATGAAGACAACCACGCTGGTCGCCACCGTTTCCTACGCGGACCTTCTCTACCAGGCCAATGAACTCGCACAAAAGACGTTCCGGCCGATCGAGATATTCACCGCCACCGCGATGATCTATTTCGTGGTGATCTTCGGCGCCAGCCTTGTCGTGCAGGCCGTCGAGCGGCGACTGGCCGTCAGCGGGGATAACACGGTGCGATGATGGACTATTCGTGGGATTTCAGCTCGGTCTTCATGTACCGCGAGGCGCTCGTGACCGGGCTGCTCGGAACCTTGAGGATATTCTTCATCTGCCTGTTCGCCGGCCTGTCGCTCGGGCTGGTGGTCGGACTTGCGCGGTATTCGCGCCGCCGGGTACTACGCTGGCCCGCGGCTGCGTTCATCGAATTCTTCCGCAACACGCCGGTGCTGGTGCAGATATTCTGGTTCTACTTCGCCTTTCCGATCCTGGCCCCGTTCCAGATCACGCCCCTGATGGCGGCGGCGCTGGGCATATCGCTCAATTCCGCGGCCTTCTCGGCCGAGATCTATCGCGGCGGGATCCAGTCGATCGACCCGGGTCAGTGGGAAGCCGCGCGCGCCATCGGGATGCGGTACCTGCAGATCATGCGGCGGATCATCCTGCCGCAGGCGTTGCGCAGGATGCTGCCCGCGCTGACCAACCGGGGGATCGAGATCTTCAAGATGACCACGCTCGCCTCGGCCATCTCCTACGCCGAGTTGCTGCATCAGGCGCGGCTCATTGCCTCGATCAACTACAATCCGATCGAAGCATATACCGTCATCGCACTTGGATTTTTCGCAATCCTCTATCCGATCGTGAGGGCGACCTATGTGCTTGAACGGCGCATGGCGCGCGGGGATTGATCCATGACTACCGAACCGATCCTGCGCATTCGCGGCCTGCACAAGCGTTTTGGCGACAACCATGTCCTGCGGGGTATGGACCTCGACGTGATGCCCGGCGACCGGATCGCCATCCTCGGGGCTTCGGGGTCGGGCAAAAGCACCTTTCTGCGCTGCCTGAACTTCATGGAAATCCCGACCGAGGGCGAGATTACGCTTGCCGGCAAGACGTTGGGTCGCCTGCGTCCGGGCGGGCCGCGCGACTACCCGGAGGCCGACCTGCCCACCGTTCGCCAGCGCATCGGCATGGTGTTCCAGCAGTTCAACCTGTTTCCCCACATGACCACGCTCGGCAACGTCACAGAGGGGCTTCGTATCGTGCAGCGCATGGACAAGGCCGGCGCCGAAGCCCGCGCCATGAAGGAGCTGTCCCGCGTGGGTCTGGCAGACAAGGCGCAGGAGTATCCCTCGCGCCTTTCGGGCGGACAGAAGCAACGCGTCGCGATCGCACGCGCGCTGGCACTCGAGCCCGACCTGATGCTGTTCGACGAACCGACCTCGGCGCTCGACCCCGAACTCGTGGGGGAAGTTCTGAACGTGATCCTAGAGCTGGCCGAAGAGGGGCGCACCATGCTTCTGGTCACGCACGAGGTGGGCTTTGCCTATCACGTCGCAAATCGAGTTCTCTTCATGGCCGAAGGTATTGTCCAGGAAGAAGGGCCACCGGAGCAGGTGCTCAAGGCTCCGAAGAACCTGCGCACCCAGGCCTTTCTCGCACGTCACAAGCAGTTTGAATTCTGAACAGGACTCACTTCATGACCGACGCGACCATGCAAAGCGCACAGAGCTACCCCCCCGATCCGCGAAACGATCACGTAGAGGTCTATGTCAACGGCTCTTTCATCCCGCGCGACAAGGCGACGGTGTCCGTGTTCGACGCAGGCTTCGTGCTTGGCGACGGCGTGTGGGAAGGGTTGCGCCTGGTCAAGGGCAAGCTTCTGGCGATAGACGAGCATATGGCGCGGCTCTACGAAGGGGCGAACGCGATCCGCCTCGACATCGGCCTGACCCAGCACGAACTGGTCGGCGAGATCTGGAAAACGCTGCGCCACAATGGAATGGAGGACGGGGCGCATATCCGGCTGATGATCTCTCGCGGACTGAAATCCACGCCCAACCAGGACCCTCGGTTCATCATCGGAAAGGCGACCATTGTCATCGTCGCGGAATACAAGCAGACCAACCCCACGCTCAGGGAAAGAGGCCTGCACCTGATGACCTCGGCCATCCGTTGCTCGACGCCCGATGTGTTCGACCTGCGGCTCAACAGCCATTCGCGGCTCAATTTCATCCAGGCGTTGATCCAGGCAATCAACATGGGTGCGGATGAAGCGTTGATGCTGGATGATCGCGGCTTTGTCGCAAGCTGCAATTCCACCAACTTCTTCGTCATCAGGGGTGAGCAGCTGTGGACCTCGACCGGCGCAACCTGCTTCAACGGGATCACCCGGTCCCATGTCATCAAGCTGTGGCGTAGTGCAGGCGGGGTGGTGTTCGAAAAAGATTACACCTTGGCCGAAACCTATTCAGCGAACGAGGCTTTCGTGACAGGCACCTTGGGCGGCGTCACGCCCGTCACAATGATCGATGGGCGCAGGATCGGGACGGGAAAGCCGGGCCCTGTAACCGCCCGTTTGTCTGCACTCTACGCGGACTACGCCAACGCGGAAATGGCTCTGCCTTGACGCTCGTCCTCCGGCAAGCGACCGGAAAGGTGGAGCGCACGGGAGCATTCGCTACGAGCCACCAGGCTGCTGCCCGTGCCATCGGAAACGGCTGCGCCCATGCGCTTGGTTCTCAGGATGGTGGTCACCGCGGTGGCCAGGCCCCAAAGATTGCAGCCACCGCGCGTGGCTCCGCCAAAGAACGAAGTTCACGCTTTCGGGAACACACAATCGCATGCATGCTCACGATGTTTTCGATGGCTCATGGAGACCTGCGTCCCAGAATCTCGTTGCTGTGACTCTAGGCCGTGCCCACCGAAGGAGCAGGCGAGCGGACTGGCTGGTGATCGGCACTGAGTTGAACTGTGCTGGACGACATTCCATTTTTTCAGTCTATACCATGTTCCCTGAGTATTGGGGTATCCACTCAATGCCCGTCGTATCGAGGCGGCGCCGACCATCGCGGACCGAAAGGCCCTCATCCCCTCAATCGCGGGCTGCACACATATGACCGGCTACAACACCATCTCCATCGCCGACCGCGATCCATTCGCGCATGGTTTCGTTGTGAAATGACGGGCCGCGCGCAATCCATCCTGCCGGGGCAGGCCAAGGGCGAGGTGCTGGCCTGCGATGAACCGATCAGCTTCTGGGGCGGAGTCGATCCCGCGACGGGCCGGGTGATCGACGTCCACCATCCGCTTGCGGGGCAAAGCATCTCCGGGCGCATTCTGGTAATGCCGGGTTCGCGGGGCTCTTGCACGGGGTCTGCCGTTCTTCTGGACATGGCTCTGAGCGGGCATGCCCCTGCCGCACTTGTGTTCGCGGAACCGGAGGATGTGGTAACGCTGGGTGCCATGATCGGGGCTGCGATGTTCGGCAAACCAATTCCGGTGTTGCGCCTGACGCGCGATGCATTTGACGCATTGGCAAAGGTAAAGACCGTGCAGGTGACTGAAACCGAGATTACGGCGGATGGTCTGAAAATTCCGGTGGCGCCCCCCGCAATAGCCGCCCTTGACCTTACGGCAGACGACCGCGCCATGCTGGACACCGCAAGGGGTGAAGCCACCGCGCAGGCCATGCGCATCCTTTGCGCCATGGCTGCCAACCAGGGCGCCAAACGGCTGATCGACGTAACTCAAGGCCACATCGACGGTTGCATCTTCGCCAGTCCTGCCAACCTGACCTTTGCCGAGAAGATGGCCGATATGGGGGCCAAGGTGTGCATCCCGACGACAATGAACGCCATTTCGGTCGATCATGCCAACTGGCGAGCGCAGGGTGTGCCGGCACTGTTCGGCGGCCCGGCGCAAAGGCTGGCAGATGCCTATGTGCGCATGGGGTGCCAGCCGACCTTCACCTGCTCACCCTATTTGCTCGACGGTGCGCCGACCGAGGGAGAGGCAATCGCTTGGTCGGAATCCAATGCCGTGATCTATGCAAACACTGTACTGGGAGCGCGCACGGCCAAGCACCCGGACTTCCTTGACCTGTTCATCGCCATGACCGGGCGCGCGCCGCTGGCGGGGGTCTATCTGGACGAAGCCAGGCAGGCGCGGCGGATTATCGATGTGGAACTGCCGGCCGATATTGACGATGCCTTCTGGCCGCTTTTGGGCTGGCTGGCGGGCAAGGCCGCGCCCGACCGGATTCCGCTGTTGCGTGGCTTGGGCGTCGCGCAGCCCACGCCGGAAGACCTAAAGGCGGTTTGCGCCGCCTTTGGCACCACCTCGGCCGCGCCCATGCTGCATGTTGAAGGCGTGACACCCGAGGCAGACCGCATCGCTCCAAACGCCGATCACGCCCGCATTACCCGCGCTGACATGGTGGCGGCTTGGCAAACCCTGAATGACGGGCCAGAGGCGGTAGAACTGATCGCCATTGGCAGCCCGCACGCCTCACTCGTCGAATGTCGTGCGCTGGCCGATGCGCTGGACGGGCGGTCAACGTCGGTTGCCACGATTGTTACGGCCGGCCGGGCGGTCATTGTGCAGGCCCGCGCCGAGGGGACGCTGGCTCGGCTGGAAGCGTTGGGTGTGCAGATCCTGCCCGATCTGTGCTGGTGTTCAATCTCTGAACCGGTCTTCCCTCCACGAACCCGCGCGCTGATGACAAATTCAGGCAAATATGCACATTATGGCCCTGGCCTTTCTGGGCGTGCAGTGCGTTTCGGAGGGGTTGCCGCCTGCGCCGAGGCGGCCGTCACGGGCCACGCGACACGAGCCCTTCCGGATTGGCTCTGTTGATGAGGCCACGGGTTCAAGCAAGGCACGCCATGTGATCTCAGCCCGTCGCGACGGCGAGGTGACCATGTCATCTTGGGGGCATGACACCACCGCCGGACGCAATCCTGTGGAAAAATCGCGCCGGCTCGCAAAGGACCGGACCCAGCGCAACTTCGCACTTACCAAGCGAAGATAGGTGCCGATGCCGGCAAATCCGATCTCACAGGCAGCTCGGATGAAGGCTTCGGGATCGTGGTTCGTCATAGCGATGCCTTGGATGTGGCGGGAGTTCTTCGCGGCACCCTTGAGGGTGCGGTTGTGCCCGGAGAGCGATAGGCGGACCGCACCACGACGGGTGCACCGATGCAGCCGCGCAGCTTCTGCAGCATTTCGACCGCCCGGGGATTGGTGACGCGCTTGCCGATCCTGCGGCAGGCGATCTCGTCGGGTGAAAAGTCGAGCAAACGCCAGGTGCCCGCAAGGCCAGTGTGTTCATGGTGTAGAAAATACCGCCGGTGCGGCTAATTCGCTCCGTACCGAACACGTTTCAATCGCAGTCTGAGTTCAAGGCGCTGAAAGATAGTCCTCGGAGACGTAGCCGGTGACACCAGATGCATTGGCGAGTGAGACACGGCACCAGCGCTGGCCCAGTTCCGTCACGCAGTCGCGGCGGATCAGTTCTGTGCCATCCGGTAAGCCCAGGATTACCTTGAAGCCAAGACCCGGGCCGGCCCGCAGCTTCAGGAGGTCATCCGGCCCCGCCCGCTCAACGACCGCACGATCGCCTGCCGCGCTGCAGCCGGTGATGAACCCAAGTGCAAGAATCTTGACGATGGCGGTGCGGCGCATGACCTGTTCTCAATCGTTTTCCCTTTCGCCCTTGTGTCAGGCTTACCATGGCAGGTGAAGCAGGAACTTGTGGGGGCAGAAGGGCGGCGACCGCAACCGAATCGGCCGCGTCGAAACGCGGCCAGCACCGGCGGTTCAGTCCTTGGTTTCCGAAACCGCAACAAACTTGGGGCATACAATGTGCATCACCGCGTGTCCGCACACCGAGCCGATGAGTCAGTATCCGCCGCGCGGGTGCTTCGGGATCACGTCCCCCCGGTTGAGCTACTAAACCCGCCGCTCTGATAGATTGAGCAGTCGCGCGACCACGTTGATCTTCTGGGCGGGTGGTGACACCAGATGATCCCGTCGGCCAGCTCAAAGCACTGACGTTGCAGCGATTATACTGGATAAGCATCGCCATGAGAGCGAAGTTCATGACAAGGAAAACGACGCATTCAGAAGGAGCACTGTGATGGCTAGCCTGAACCCGAACACCACGCCCCGCCACCTAATGCGCGCCGAGAAGGCGCTGCGGAACAGGGAAGCCGTACTTGCCGCCTTCATCGGCAAGAAGGCCGAAATCGACGCTATGCTCAGGCGTCTGCAGGCGCTCAGCGATGACCAATTCAACTGCAACCCCGACGTGATCGACTGGGGCGACGTGGGCACCCTCGAGCACTACGCCAGCCTGCTGAAACGGATCACCGACAGCGCCTTCGGCGAAGGCGAACACGCCGAATAGGTCTGTTGGTCCAGAGGCACCGCGCGGCCCGCCGAATGGCGGGCTCCACCCGGTGGAGGGCACCGCATACCGCGTTGCCGGACAACCGGAGACCCTCATGACCAAGCTTTCCGATACCCAAGCCGTGATCCTCAGCGCCGCCGCGCAGCGCGAGGTTCGCAACGTCCTGCCGCTGCCCGGCTCGCTCCGCGGAGGCGCGGCCGCCAAGGTGGTCGGCGCGCTGCTCTCGCGCAGCCTGATCGCCGAGACCACGACCGACAGCCACACCAACTCCGATCCGGCGCTGAACCGAATCTGGCGCAACGACGCGGACGGCCGCGCCATCCTGCTGCAAATCACCGACACCGGCCTCGCCGCAATCGGCATTGAGCTCGACGGCTCCGACAGCGCACCCACAGGCGCCTGCGGCGCGCCGAGCACGTAGGTTGCCAAGAAGAACAGCCCTGACGAAGCTGACCCTGCCCCCAAGACCCGCATACCGCGCCAAGGGACGAAGCAGGCGATGCTGATCGAGATGCTCCGGGCCGAGGCTGGCGCCACCATCGACGAGATCACAGCCGCAACCGGATGGCAGGCTTACACGGCGCGGGGCGCAATGTCCGGCGCTCTGAAGAAGAAACTCGGCCTGACCATTACCTCGGAGAAGGCCGAGGGGCGCGGAAGAACCTACAGGATCGCCGATCGCTGAACCAGCCATTCCCAAACCTGCACATCATGCGCCCCGCCCCACGCGTGGGCGGGGTTTCTTCTGTCGGCTGCAGGGTCCGCCAAGGATTTGCCGCTTTTGTGGACCATGCGGTCATCATGAAGGATGAGATTTCGCAACCATATCCGGGCGCGACGGCAAGCGCTTCTCAGGTCTTCGCGCTGGCGGCGGAGTATCATGCGGCGGCTGAGTTCCTCATTCTGAAGGGACGACCGCGACAGCCGATTTCCCGTGCGCCGGCACGGCTGTGCGCCATACACGCAATCGAGCTGTATCTGAATGCTTTCCTCCTCGCGGCCGGAGAGCCGCCCGAAAGGGTGCGCGCGCGCTTTCACAACCTTGACGACCGAGCCGTTTCGGCCGTCGGTCACGGCCTGATCCTGCGCAAGCGGACCTTGGCGCATCTCGTTCGGATGACAGAGCATCGCGAGTATCTTGTATCGCGCTATGGCCCGGAGATGTCGGGCAAGCTCTCGGAGAGCAACAGGCTGACGGCGACGTTGAACGAGATTGCCATGAAGGTCGGGCCCAGTATCGCCACCGGCTGACGCCTTTCGCCATTTGACCAGGTTTCCTCTACCAGCCGCAGCAGCGGGGATGCTCACGCCGACGAGACCACGACGCAGGTCAGCTATCCTCGACGTCGATCCGGTCGGCAAATTCCGCGGAGATCACGCCCGCATGCAGGGCCAGAAGGATGATTTTTGCGTCAAGCGAGTCCCTTGCGGCGATTGCAGCCTCCGCGCGCTGCTCGGCCCGGTCCGCGGCGGCAACGCCGTTGCTCTCGACAAACGGATCACGCCCAAGCACGCAGTAGGCGAGAAGCTGCGCTGCGTCTCCATAGGCGCCTTCCGGGGCCCCCGCCACGCCTTGCCGCTTGTGAAGTCGTACCACCGTGAGCTTCACAGGCTCCGGTACGAGAACTGAATGCAGCCCGGCCTCCCGCAGCGCGTGATCGAGTGCCTTCACCGCGGCCGAGCGACCGAAGATAGCCGCCGAGAGCCGCGCGGCAGTCCTCAGACGGCACGGCGACAACCTCGGCGTGGCATCCATCGGTGGAATCTGTTAAAGACCACGACATTAACAACACGAGACTTTTTGGCGAGTTCGTAGAGCAACTGCAGCGAACCGAGATCAGCGTGGACACGCTACGCGCAACCAGCGCGCTGATGTGGCGTAGCGTTCTGCTTGGGAGCGCGCTTTATCTGCTTCTCGGCGAAGATCCCGAAGCCAACCTGAAGCTCAACGGCGTTTCCTACATCGTCGCCCTCGTCTGGGCCTATTATGACGGCATGTTTGCCAGAAGGTTCTGGTCGATGGCCTTTGTGGAGGCAATCTTCCTGCATCTGCTGGGGATCCAGGTCGGCAATCTGCTGGCCGCGTTCTTCGGCAATCCGCTGGTTGGAACATGACTGGAGACGGTCGTCCAAAGAAACCCTTGCCGCCCCGCTCGCTGACCCGCATCAGGACGCTGCATGAACGATCTCTCGGCGAAGGCGGCGTATCGAGGCATGAGATATGGTCCCTCGTGGAGGTCGGCGGTGAACGCAAGGTTCTCTTCGAGGCTCACTGCCCCAAAAAGCTGGCGCTTCGCAGCCCCTACAACAACGACTGATGACCGTGCGGGAGGCGCTCCGCGAACCGCGGACGGTCGCACGACAGATTTGGCTTTCACTCGAGGACTGACCTGCGAACCGCCTGCGCGTTGTCAAAGCCGACGCCTGGCTCATTCTCCGCGTTGCGGCGGAATCGCGAGGACGTCGATCTGCGCTGTTCTGAACACCTGTTCCGTCACGCTGCCGATGAGCATCTTGGCCAGTCCGCTTCGGCCATGCGTCGACATCACGATCAGGTCCGCCTGCTCTTCACCGGCCGCCTTCAGGATCTCGTGCGGCGCTGGAGAAGCCTCGTAGCGCACGATCTGCCGTAGCCGGGCGAGGTCCGTCGAGGAGAGGAAACGAGCAAGTTCGAGAGCCGCGTCCCGCTGTTAATCCTCGAGATAGTGCTTCCAATCATCTTGCGGGATCGAATGGCTGAAGGCAAGACGGAGCGCAGGAGCATCAAAGATATGGAGCAGCGACGTCCGGGCGTGGTCGGCGAGCCCCAGCACCTGGAACCGGAGCAACGCGTCGCGGGAGCCGTCGGACAGGTCGGTCGTCAGCAGCACGTGCCGATAGTGACCGGCCGGCGTCGCGTTCACCATCAGGACCGGACAATGCACCGAACGGATCGTTCGCCCTGCCGTCGTGCCGACGAACACGTCCCTGAGCACCTGGCGTCGATGCGGGCCGATGACGAGAAGGTCGGGCGTCGCGTCCGCCACGGCTTGGGCGATGCCGACGAATGGGGACGCGAGGATGACCCGCGTCTCGCAGGTCACGCTGTCCACGTCCCGCAGCGTAGCGACCATCTGGCGAAGCAGCGTCGTGGCCTCGTCGCGCTCGGTGTCCACGATCCGGCGCGGCTGATCGTCGTCGACAACGTGGACCAGCCGCATGGTTGCTTCGAACTGGCGGGCCAGAAGCGTCGCGCGCCGCAGCGCCCGATCCGACCGCTCCGAAAAGTCCGTCGCCACCATGATTGTCTTCATCGTCTCCGGTCCCCGGCCGTGGCCTCGCGTCTGGGAGCGACGCGCTGCGACGCGTCAAGCTCTGTCTGAATCATCTGATCTACCCTATAATACGCCATCTTAAGCCAAACTCGGTGAAAAGGCGCCAGCATGTCACGCGAGCAATATCGGACCGTCAAGGAGGTCGCGGACCTTCTGCAGGTCAACGAAGTCACTGTAAGACGCTGGATCAAGGACGGCGAGCTCAGGGCGATCGATATCGGCAAGGGATGGCGGATCGGCCCGGACGATCTCGATGCCTTCCTCGAAGGTCACGCAACGCGGCCCTCAGCCAGGCCCAATGGCGACACGAACACGGCTCCGGAGGTGAACGGGGTAGAGAAGACGAAGGGACAGAAGAATTGATGGAAGTGATCGTTCAGTCGCCGTTTGCGGAGATCGCGGTGCTACTTGTGCTGGCGGCGGTTATCGGGTTCCTCGGGATCATCCTGCGCCAGCCGCTGATCGTCAGCTTCATCGCGGTCGGCCTGATCGCGGGGCCCTCGGCGCTGGACCTGGTGCGATCGGACGAGCAGATCAGCCTGCTGTCTGAGCTCGGTATTGCAGTCCTCCTGTTCCTCGTCGGCATCAAGCTCGACGTGAAGCTCATCCGCTCCCTCGGGGCGGTCTCACTCCTGACCGGTCTCGGCCAGGTCGCGTTCACGTCGATCTTCGGCTACCTGATCGGGCTCGCGCTCGGGCTCGGGCAAGTCACCAGCCTCTACGTCGCCGTGGCGCTGACCTTCTCCTCGACCATCATCATCGTGAAGCTGCTGTCGGACAAGCGCGAGATCGACAGCCTGCACGGCCAGATCGCGCTCGGCTTCCTGATCGTGCAGGACCTCGTCGTTGTGCTGGCGATGATCGTGCTCTCGGCCATCGGCATCGGGGTCGGGGATGGCGGGCATGGCGGCGGATCGGTGCCATTGGTGCTCGCCTCGGGCTTGGCGATGGTGGCGCTCGTGATCCTTTTCGTGCGCTATGTCGCGAACCCACTGACCGAGCGGCTGGCCCATGCGCCGGAGCTTCTGGTCATCTTCGCCATCGCCATGGCGGCGATGTTCGCCGCGGCGGGCGACATCGTGGGGCTGGGCAAGGAGGTGGGCGGCCTTCTGGCCGGCGTCGCGCTCGCCTCGACGCCCTATCGCGAGACCATCGCGGCACGCCTGGCGCCGCTGCGCGACTTCCTGCTCCTGTTCTTCTTCATCGCGCTTGGCTCCGCGCTCGACCTGTCGCTGCTGGGCACACATGTCACCGGCGCGATCGTCTTCTCGCTCTTCGTGCTCATCGGTAACCCGCTGATCGTGCTCGCGATCATGGGGGGGATGGGCTACCGCAAGCGCACGGGTTTCCTTGCCGGACTGACGGTTGCCCAGATCAGCGAGTTCTCCCTGATCTTCGTGGCCATGGGCGTGTCGCTCGGTCATGTACAGGAGGACGCTCTCGGTCTCGTCACGATGGTCGGCCTCGTGACCATCGCGGCCTCGACCTACATGATCACCTACTCGCACCAGCTCTATGCGGTGTTCGAGCCGCTCCTCGGCGTGTTCGAGCGCAAGGACACACCGCGCGAGCCGTCCGAAGCGGGGGCGCATCGCGCGGACGGCTACAAGGTGATCATCTTTGGGCTGGGACGGTTCGGCACCGCCATCGGGATGCGCCTGAAGAAGCGAGGCATCCGGGTGCTTGGGGTCGACTTCAATCCGCTGGCAGTCCGGAGGTGGCGCGAACTGGGCCTCGAGACCGAGTTCGGCGATGCGACAGATCCGGAATTCGTGGCGGAGCTTCCGCTGTCGCGAACGGAATGGATCGTCTCGACCGTGCCGATCCATCCGACGGGCCTCAGCCACGAGGATACGCGCACGACGCTGATCCAGCTGACGCGCACCTCCGGCTTCCGCGGACGCGTCGCCGTCGCGTCCCATCACCCCAAGGATACCGAGGAACTCTTCGCCTCCGGTGCGGACATGGTGCTGGAGCCGTTCCAGGACGCGGCCGACCGTGCAGTGGACCTGCTCTGCGGTGCGCCTGAGGAAGAACGGACCGAGATCCCGTCGATCGAAACGGAAGAGAAACAGCCGTCCTGAGACACGAAACGACGGGTCGAAGTTATGGCGGCGCATTTCTTCTGCCGTCATCCTTGAACATGGTACGGTCGCGGCCTTCGGGTAACGCGTCCTTGCCCGTGAACAGGTCTTCCGGTTCGATCCCGCGCTTCTCGGCACTCGCCCTTACGGCGCCTTGCAATGCTTCGCTCCGGTCCAGCAGGCGGCGGAACTGCGCCTCGTCGAGGACGAGCAGCGTCGACGGCGCGATGGCGCGCACCCCGGCGCGGCGTGCCTTCTTCATCAGGATCGCCATCTGGCCGAACATCTCGCCGCGTCCCAGCCGCCACGTCTGGCCGGCGGTCTCCAGTTCGACCGCGCCCGAGGCGATGAAGAACACGCTCCTGGCGGCGCTCTCCTTGCGGATGATCACCTCGCCGGCATTGACGTAGCGCGTTTCCAGCGCGCGCCCGAGGCGCTTCAGCGCGGCGTCGTCGAGCTCGGTGAAGAGCGGGAATTGCCGGACGAGATCAGCCCGCCGAAGCGCGATGTCGAGAGGGGGTCTCTCCTCGGCTGCGGTTCGACGCGCATCCAGTCTGTGCATCAGGGTCGTGTAGACCTCGGAGCCGATCAGCACGTCCTCGCGTATCGCGGTGTATTCGCGCTCTTACAGACGCAGCGCTGTGCGCCGGATGAAGCGTCGTTCGAGTTCTTCGGCATAGCCAGGATATTGCAGGCGCAGCTCCTCCAGCGCGGTTTCCACCGTCTCGATCCGCCGGGCGAGCAGCTCGTGCAGCAGCTCCGCCACCCGCCGGCCATGGATGCGTCGGATGCGGCCGTCGATGAAGGCGCCCAGATCGCGCAGCATCAACCGCTGCGACAGCAGGAGTTCGAACCGGTCGGCCGCCATGCGCGCCAGCGGCCCGGACAGGCGTAGACGACCGTTCAAAAGCACGGCGACCCGGAACGCCCGGCCATAGGCGACGCTGCGGCGGGCCGCGCGATTGTAGCCGCTGCGCCCTTGGTTGCGGGCACCCTCGATCAGCCGGTCGGCATCCGACAGCACCTGTTCGGTCAAGGAGGGACGCATCCTCACGCGACTGCACGTCTACAAGGAGCGCGACCGGAAGTTCGCCAGGCAGGTCCGCGACCACTCCCGTCGCGCCAACGGCGGCAAGCTGGTCTGCGAGGCCTGCGGCACCGTCCCCGTCGACCTCTACGGCGAGGCCGGCGACAGGAGCATGGAGGCCCACCACAAGGTCCCGATCGAGGAGCTACAGCCCGACAGCATCACGCCGGTCGCCGAGATGGCGATGGTGTGCGCGACGTGCCACAGGGTCATCCACTCGGCCAAGCACTGTCTGACCATCGAACAGGTCCGCGCCCTGATCGCGGGCCACGCGCCCTGAACGGTGGCCGACACGATCGATCCCGAGCGCCGATCCCGGAACATGGCGAAGATCAAGGGGCGCGACACCAAGCCTGAGCTGCGCCTCAGGTCCGCTCTGCACCGGGACGGTCTGCGGTTCCGGTTCTGCCGCAGGGACCTGCCGGGCAAGCCGGACATCGTGTTCCCACGCCAGCGAGTCGCCGTTCAGGTTCGGGGCTGCTTCTGGCACCAGCACCCTGAATGCCGGGCGGGGCGGCTCTTGACCTCAAGACTGGAATACTGGCGCCCCAAGCTGGAGGGCAACGTCCGGCGGGACGCCGAGAAGGACGAGGCCCTTCGGGCGTTGGGCTGGCGTGTCCTCGTGGTGTGGGAGTGCGAGTTGAAGACGGACGCAGGCCTAGACCATGCGAAGGCTAAGGTGCGGGACGCGCTGGCATCACATGAGACCGGGGAATAGCCTCTTGCCGTTCAGGCACTTAGCCCGAACACAGTGTTCGAACGGCCCTGAGGCCGAATACTGTACCTATACGGTGTTTGAGTAGCTCGCACTCGGCCTAAACGTCGCCTAAGTGATGGTTTTTATTGGCTCCGGCGGTAGGGATCGGAGGCTGGGCAGGAAAACCCAATGTTTTCAAGGCTTCCCCTCTGCGGTCAAAGCCTCGGGCACATTTTGGGCACAGTCGGAGGCGACAGGCAAGGGCCATCATCCGATTGTCGTCCGGGAGCCTCGAGAGGCCGCGGCGCGTCACGCCTCTGCGGCGCGCTTTTCCCGCGGTCACTCCGGTCGCAGCAGTTCCGCCGGGGGGTTGCGGAGGCGAGCAGCCGTTCCGTCAGGCGCGAGCCAGGGTTTGCGAACTGCTGCAAGTTGGAGGCATTCAGCTTCCAGTGCTTGCGTCGCTCTGCGTCGAGACTTGCGGCGCACCCGGGAAAAGCAATCTCGAGGCTGCGCAACGTCTCGTCCGCATCCTGACATTTCGAGCGGCTTGACAGAGGTGGCGATCCGCCACAAGATCGAGTCCGGTATGCGGTCACAATGTCCGATAATCGGACTAATTGCGGGAAAGGACAGACTCCGGGTGGCAGACGAGGGTCAGGCGACCAGGAAGGGCGAGCGTAGCCAGTCGGTGCAGCGCGCGATCTCGGTCTTGAAAGCTGTGGGGGCTTCGCCTGAACCCATGATGTTGTCGGAAGTCATGGCTGCGGTTGGGTTGGGGAAGTCGATCACATTGCGCCTCCTGGCAACGCTTACCGAGGAACGCCTGCTCGAACGTGACGCGCGCTTCGGGAGGTATCAACTCGGCAGCGGACTGATCGATCTCGCGCAAGTTGCCCTTCAGCGCCATCCTCTGCTGAGTCGGGCAGCGGCACTGATCGAGGAAATGGTCCGCCTGACCGGCGACATCGGCCTCATGATGGTTCGAGACGGTCGCGAGGCAGTCTGCATTCGTCGGATCGAGGGGTCTGCGCCCATCGCAACGGTTGGCACGCGCGTCGGGACGCGCTCACCATTGCACTGCGGCGGGGGCCCGATGGCGATCCTCGCCTTCTCCGAGCACCAGGACATAGACATCTACCTGAACGGACCGCTCGAGGCGCGAACGGAGAACACGGTGATCGATCCAGCCTCGATCCGCGATCGGATCGCCGATGCGCGGGGGCGCGGATACGTCATCGGCAACGAAGACCTGTTCCAGTATGTGGTGGCGGTGGGTGTACCGGTATTCGGTTCGGGCGGCGAACTGCTCGGCAGCCTGAGCATCGGCAACATCAACCACCGCTACCCGATTGAGCGTTGCCACGAGGTCGGACGGGAGTTCGTCAGGCTCTCGAAGGAATACTTAGCGTAAACACCAAGGAGAAAGATCATGCGATTCATCACGCCCGCCGTCGCGATCGCCGCGACCGCAGCCGCCTTCTCGTTCGTCGCTCCATTCGCCAGTGCGCAGCAGGCACAGAACAAGCTCAGGTGGGCAAGCACACCCTCCATCACTGCCCCGGACCCATATTATAACTTCCATCGCGAGGCGATGCTCCTGAACGGACAGCTCGTCTGGGACACGCTGATCTACCGAGACGGCGAAACCGGGGAATTCCTGCCGCTCCTGGCGACCGAGTGGGAGTGGGTCGACGATGTGACACTGGAGTTCAGGCTGCGCGGGGGCGTCCAATTCCACGATGGGCGGACGTTGAGTGCGGCCGATGTGGTCTATACCTACAATTACATCTCCGACCCGGAGAACCAGATCAATGTTCAGAGCAATGTCAACTGGATCGAGAGTGCCGAGGCGATCGACGATATGACGGTTCGACTGCACCTGAAGGCCCCTTTCCCGCCAGCACTCGAGTATGTGGCGACATTGCACGCAATCCTGCCAGAGGGTTTCTTTGGGGATAACCGTGCCGCCGACCCGGATAACCTGATCGGAACGGGACCCTACCGCTTCGTGGAATTCGTACCAGGGTCAAGCATGCGGGTCACCCGCTTCGAGAATTACTTCGAGGGAAGCCCCAAGGGGCAGCCGAGGCTGGATGAAATCGAGTTCCGCAGCATTCCCGACTCCTCGACGCAGCTTGCGGAACTGATGAGTGGCGGGCTCGACTGGATCTGGTATGTGCCTGCCGACCAAGCCGAGCCGCTGGCGGGGCGTCCGGGACTTTCGGTCAAGCCCGCGGAGACCATGCGCATCACATTCCTGTCGATGAACACGCGCGACATGGATGGCGGAAATCCATTGCAGGACAAGCGCGTTCGCCAGGCTATAGCCCATGCCATCGACCGCGAGACGATCGTGCGCCAGATCGTCGGGGCAGGGTCGACTGTCGTGGAAGCGCCTTGCTTCCGAACCCAGTTCGGATGCACCGCGGACGTGACGCAGCATCCATACGATCCCGACCGGGCGCGTGAACTGCTCGAGGAGGCGGGTTTCGACGGCAGCATTACACTCGAGCTGGTGGGAAACACGAGCCGCGATCGCGCGTGGATCGAGTCGGTCGCGGGGTACCTCTCCCAGGTGGGCATCCAGACCAACGTGCAGCTGCTGCAATGGGCAGCATTGTCCGAGCGTGTCGCCGGCAACGGCGCGCATCTGGCTCTTGCCGACTGGGGATCCTATGGGATCAACGACGTGTCGGCACTCTTGAACAACTTCTTCACGCTCACTTCGGATGACATGGCGCGCGACGAGACCGTGTCGGAAGCCCTTCTGGCGGCGACTCGTACCGTCAATCAGGACGAGCGACTTGCGTACTACGATACCGCGGTTGGACGGATCGCAGAGGAGGTCTACTGGCACCCGATGTGGACCAATCCGGTTACCTATGCGCACGACTCCGATCTCGAGTTCACTGCCTTCCCCGACGAGAACCCACGCTTCTACCTCGTTCAATGGGGCGAGTGAGCATCGCAAGTACCAAGAGGTGAAACCGGGCGGGGAGCGGTGCGATGCTGGCCTATGTATTGAAGCGCCTGGGGGTAGGGGCGCTGGTGATGCTGACGATTTCGGCGCTCGTCTTCACCTTGACGAACGTTGCCGCAGACCCCGCCCGCACTATCGCGGGCGAGGGGGCAACCGCAGCGGACGTCGAGGCTGTACGGCTGTCCTATGGTTTCGACAGACCGATCCCGGTTCGGTATGTCGAGTGGCTGGGCGGGATCGTCCAGGGCGATCTCGGCGACTCCTACCGCCAAAGGCGACCGGTCTCAACAGTGGTAGCGGAGCGGCTGCCGGTGACCCTCACGCTCGGCTTCCTCGCCTTCGGCCTGGCGTTGGCGACCGCGATACCTCTCGGCATCATCGCCGGGCTGCGGCCAAACTCCTGGATAGACCGGCTCGCGCTCCTTTTTGCGCTGGTCGGGCAGGCAATGCCCACGTTCTGGTTCGCCCTACTGGGCATCGTGGTGTTCAGCGTGATGCTGGGTTGGCTCCCTGCCTCGGGCTCCTCCAGCATGCTGCACTTCGTGCTCCCGGCGGTGGTACTCGCCTATTACGCGACGCCGACGCTGATGCGACTTACCCGCGCCGGGATCATTGAAGTGATGCAGTCGGATTATATCCGGACGGCGCGCGCAAAGGGCCTTAGCCGGTCGAGAGTCGTTCTCAAGCACGCTTTGCGCAACGCGATCCTGCCACTCGTCTCCGTCTCGGCGGTTCAGATGGGGTTCATGCTGGGTGGGTCGATCGTCATCGAGACCATCTTCGCAATGCGCGGTGTGGGCTACCTCGCCTGGGAGGCGATTACCTATTCCGACCTGCCCGTGGTTCAGGCTGTGGTGCTCGTGATTGCAGCGATCTATGTGCTGCTGACACTGGCGGCAGACATCCTGAACGCCTGGCTCGACCCGCGCCTCCGGGCGAGGTGAGAACTCGCGATGACGAAGAAGCTCCCCTCATCCACTGCCGGCGGTCTCCTGCCAATCGCGGCGCCGGACGTCATCCCGCCGTCCTCCAACCCACTTGCGCGCTGGCTCGGCCACCGCAGTTTTGTTATCGGGGCGACCGGCTTCGGACTGATTGTGTTCCTGGCACTGGCGGCGCCCTTGGTGACCTGGCACGATCCCTACGCCCAGGACCTGATGAACCGAAGGGTGCCGCCGATCTGGTATGGCTGGTTCTTCGACCACGCGGGCGCAACCTGGAACCACCCGCTCGGCACCGACCAGCTCGGTCGCGACTACTGGGCGCGGCTGGTCTACGGAGGGCGCATCTCGATCTTCATCGGGGTGGCAGCAACGCTGATGTCGGGGCTGATCGGCACGACCCTCGGCATCGTCGCGGGATATTTCGGCGGACGCATCGACATGTTGATTTCCTTTGTCATCACGACGCGCCTGACCATGCCGGTGATCCTGGTTGCTCTTGCTACGGTCGCGTTGCTCGATTCTTCACTGATGGTGGTGACACTGGTCCTGGGACTTCTTCTGTGGGACCGGTTTGCAGTCGTGATGCGCTCGGTCACCATGCAGGTGCGAACGCAGGACTATATTACTGCCGCGCGAGCCATCGGCTGCTCTACGCCCCGGATCCTGCTCGGCGAGATCATTCCGAATGTTGCTCCAGCTTTCATCGTCATCGCGACCATCGAGATGGCGACGGCCATCCTCTATGAGGCGGCCCTCTCGTTCCTGGGGCTGGGCGTGCAACCGCCGCTACCCTCGTGGGGGCTCATGCTCGCACAGGCCAAGGACGACATCTTCTTCTCGCCATGGATGATCACCCTGCCAGGTATGGCACTGTTCCTGTTGCTGCTGTCGATCAATCTGCTCGGGGACGGAGTGCGGGATCTTACCGCGCCGGGGAGCCGTTGATGACCCTGCGCACTCTTTCGGCTTCCACGGGCGAACCCGTGCTCGAGATCGAGAACCTCCAAGTCGACCTGCCGACGCGAAGCGGGCTGCTGCATGCCGTCCGTGGCATCGACCTTCAGGTCGCCCTCGGGGAAACGGTGTGCATCGTGGGCGAGTCGGGCTGTGGAAAGTCGATGACGTCGTTGGCGATCATGGGGCTCCTGCCGGACGGCGCGCGTCGCCGCGCCGATCGTCTTGCCTTTTCCGGCCGAGATCTGCGCGGCCTGTCCGAAACCGAAATGTCGGTTCTGCGCGGCGATCGGATGGCGATGATCTTCCAGGAGCCGATGACGGCGCTCAATCCGGTCTTCACCATCGGCGACCAGCTCATGGAATCGTTACTGCGCCATCGCCCCATCGGTCGGCGCGCAGCGCGCGAGAAGGCTGTTGATATCCTCGAACGTGTCGGGATCAGCGGCGCCGGAGGGCGGCTTGGCCAGTATCCGCATCAGCTCTCGGGAGGCCTGCGACAACGCATCGTGATCGCCATGGCTCTGATATGCGAGCCGCAACTGGTGATTGCCGACGAACCGACGACTGCACTCGATGTGACCATCCAAGCGCAGATCCTGCACTTGCTGAAGGCGCTGCAGGCAGACATCGGGATGGGCATGCTGTTCATCACTCACGATCTTGGCCTGGTGTCGCGTATCGCCGATCGGGTGGTGGTGATGTATGCCGGAGAGGTGGTGGAGACCGGAACCGTCGAAGACATCTTCGATCGCCCCGCGCATCCCTACACCCGAGGCCTGCTGCAATGTCTTCCGGCCTCGGGGCAGGGTGGTCCCGGCGCTCGCCTCGGGTCGATCCCGGGCATTGTTCCGAGCCTGATCGGCAGCATCGAGGGCTGCGGTTTCCGGGGCCGCTGCCCCGCGGCCACGCAGCCCTGCGCCCAGGGGTCGATCGCTTTCGCATCCGTGGGTGCCGGACACGACTCGCGATGCCTCTTCGCGCCGGACGAGATTCAGCTGGATTGGGCCGCAAGGTGACGAAAGCAAGAAACATGGCGCCGGAAAGCCCGCCCCCGGTGTTCGAGGTGAAAGGCGTCACCCGCAACTTCAGCGTATCGACAGGGGTATTCAGGCCGCGCCGCCAGCTCATGGCCTTGCGCGGCGTCAGCCTGCGCCTCGATCGCGGGGAAGTACTGGGGATCGTCGGAGAGTCTGGCTGTGGCAAGTCCACACTGGCGAAGCTGCTGCTGGGGCTCGACGAGGTGAGTTCGGGCCACATTCAGCTCGACGGCCAGCCGCTCGAGAGCATGCGACGGGCGCAGATCTCCCGTATGGTGCAGCCCATTTTTCAGGACCCCTATTCGTCCCTCAATCCGCGCAAGACAGTGGCACAGATCATCACCTTACCTCTGGTCGTACATCGGGTCGGCACCTCCGCCACCCGGCACGAGCGCATGAGAGAAATCATGGCCGGGGTTGGCCTGTCCGAACGACTCGCAAGTGCCTATCCCAATCAACTCTCCGGTGGCCAGCGACAGAGGGTGGCAATCGCGCGCGCGCTCATCATGCAGCCTGAGGTGGTGATCTGCGATGAGCCAACTTCCGCGCTCGACGTCTCGGTTCAGTCGCAGATCCTCAACATGCTGCTCGATCTGAAGGACCGCTATGGCCTGACCTATGTGTTCATCAGTCACGATCTGTCCGTGATCCGGCACATAGCCACCCGAATTGCGGTGATGTATCTTGGCAGGGTTGTCGAAGAGGCTCCGGCCGCAGAATTTTTCGCCGGCCCCCGCCACCCCTATTCGCAGGCGCTGCTGGCTTCGGCCCTGACACCAGATCCGCGTCTCGGGGTGCCGGAACTCGCGCTCGGCACAGTTTTTCCCAACCCGCTCGACCCCCCGACCGGCTGCGCCTTCCATCCCCGGTGCAGTTTGCGGCTTGCTCAATGCTCCGCCGTAGCTCCCCGGCCCGTCGGGCCCGCCGGCAATTTCGTCGAATGCCATCTGTATTCCGACCCTGAAGAACACAACAAGCGGGAGATAGCCCAATGATACCCAATCCAGCGATGATCGTCGCTCCACAGCCTGAAGCGGTCGAGGCTGGTGCCGATATTCTCAGAGCCGGCGGCAACGCCGTGGACGCCGCGATCGCTTGCGCATTTGTCCAGGGGGTGGTCGATCCGATGATGGCCGGTATCGCCGGTTTCGGCAGCATGGGGATCTATAATCCGAACGGCAACACTCACGAATACATCGATTTCCACTCACCTGCTCCAGCGGCTGCGCGCGCAGACATGTGGGAAGATCTCATTGAGGGGGAGGCGCGGGACGGATACGGCTTCATCCTGAACGGCCGGGTCAACGACATCGGGTACCAGTCGATCTGCGTGCCGGCCTCTCTGCGGGCTTA
Organism: Paracoccaceae bacterium; assembly: GCA_041687395.1. GTDB lineage: Bacteria > Pseudomonadota > Alphaproteobacteria > Rhodobacterales > Rhodobacteraceae > JAWLCA01. The sequence goes on from JAWLCA010000036.1 coordinate 23,085, forward strand.
CGAGATCGCGCATCGCCGGCATGGACGCTTGCCATGGGCCGAGCTGATCGCGCCCGCAATCGACTGGGCTCGTCGGGGATGGGTTGTGCGGCCGCATGTCCAGGCATTCTGGTCTGACGATGGAATGATGGGGCGGGCGCCAAACCACGAGCGGCTGCGACATACTCCTTCAGGGCGCGATCTCTTTTGTCGACCCGACGGCACCCCCAAGCGCATCGGGGATGTCGTGAAGAACCCTGACCTCGCCGCGACCTTAGATCTCATCTCAAGGGAAGGCGCGGATGCGTTCTACCTTGGGGATCTGGCGGCCGCTATCGACGCCGACATGCGGCGAAATGGTGGGCTGCTTCGCAGCGCCGACCTCGAGGCGTACCAGCCGAAGATCCTGCCACCACTGCGCGGCCGATACAGGGGGTATGATATAACCACAAATCAACCGCCGGGCGGCGGCCTCATGTTGATCGAGATGCTCAATATTCTCGAGCGCTTCGATCTCCGCAGCCTTGGCCACAACTCCGCCGATTACATCAAGGTTGTCGCCGAGGCGATGAAATACGCCACCGTCGACAAGGATAGGTTCATCGGCGATCCGGATTTCGTCGATGTACCCACCGAAAGACTGGCCTCGTCTGATCATGCCGCAGAACTGGCTGAGGCGATCAAAGGCGGCACGGTTGCAGAGGTGCCGCGCTTCAATGGCGGCGGGATGCCCTCGAAGGACACCACGCACATTAGTATCATTGATCGGGATGGAGCCTGCGTGAGCATGACGCACTCAATCGGCATGCCCTCCGGCGTGGTGACTGAGGGCATGGGATTCATGTTCAACGGATGCATGGGGGTATTCGACCCACGCCCGGGTCGTGCCGGCTCAATCGCGCCAGGAAAGTCGCGCTTCAGCTCGATCTGTCCCAGCATCGTTTTCCGCGATGGCACGCCGGTTCTGCTCATCGGCGCGCCCGGGGCGACACAGATCGCGATGGGGGTCCTGCAAGCCACTCTCAACGTTCTCGATTTCGGAATGACCATGGCGGAGGCCGTGGCCGCCCCGCGGTTCTCGGCGACAAGCAACGCCATCGATGTTACCAATCGCATCCCGCGTGCGGAGACGCAAAAGCTCGAGGAAGCTGGCTATCAGGTGATCCGCAGTCCGCTGAGTTATTCGATCGCCTGGGTGCACGGAATCCGGATTGTGAACGGGATGCCAGACGGTGGCGCCGACCCCGGGGCGGACGGAATGGCCATGCTGGTCTGACAGGATGCTTCCAGAACCGATCCCGCCATCCTGTCAAGATCCTGCTGATACCAGCGGCCCTCGTCACTGACTCGCGCAGGATTCCCTTCTGCTTTGTGCTGTGATTCCGTGTCATCGCATCACGGAGGGGCGGATGGCGGTTGC
>JAWLCA010000037.1:0-23669 GCA_041687395.1 Paracoccaceae bacterium
CGACCCCTTCGCGATCTTCGCGACGATGGGCAGCTCCCGATCCGCGGCGAAACCCACCACGTAGCGCGGGGTCACCGCGGTGTCGTCGATGACCACGCCGGCCGACTTGGCGCTCGCCTTGGCGGCGTGGGCGGCGACATCGTCCACCGACGCGGCAGCGACCTTGGCGATGCCGGCTATGTCGTCGAGCAGTGCGATCAGGCCGGTGGCCATGCAATTACTCCAAATTCGTGGTCGGGTCAGGCCGACAGCCCGGCGTCGATTACGGATCGCTTGGCTGGCAGGCAGATCGGGAGCAGTATCACCTAGGTAATACCAAATCAATCATCCGGATGAAGACGATCACGCTGAAGGCAGACGACGACTTCGACAAGCTGCTCTCGCGTCTGGCGGCAAAGCTCGACACCACGCGAAGCGCGGTGATTCGTGAGGCGGTGCAGAGCTACGAACGTCAACTGGAACGGGACGCGCTGCGGCGACAGCTACGCGAGGCATCCCGCCGGACGCGCTCTCAGGCTACCGCCGTGCGGCGGGAACTGGATTCGGCCACCGGCGATGGCTTGTAGCCGGTGGCCCTCGAGCGCGGCGGCAACGTCTATGAATAGGCGCCGTCTACCGCTTGCGCCAGCGCATCCACGAACGCCCGCACCCGCGGCGGCAGCATGCGGTTGCTCGGATAGACCACGCTGATGGGCAGGGGCGGCGCGCGGAACGCGCGCAGCACCTCCACGACCTTCCCGGCCTCGATGGCGTCGCCGGCCATGTAGTCGGGCACCTGGACCAGGCCCATCCCCGCGCAGGCCGCTTCCACCAAGGCTTCGCCATCATTGAGCCGAACCCGGGATTCGGGATGGATTTCCACGTCGGCGTCGTCGACCCGGAACTGCCACGGGCGCTCACGCTCCGTGGTGGGCTGACGGAACAGCACGCAGTCGTGCTGTTCGAGCTCAGCGGGGGTCTGCGGCACACCGCGGGCGTCGAGATAGGCGGGGCTCGCGCACACCAGGAGGTATTGCCAGCCGATGCGGCGCGCCACCAGGCGCGAATCGGCCAGGGGCCCGATGCGAATCACCGCGTCCAGGCCTTCGGCGATGACGGCGGCGAAACGATCGGAGAAACGCACGTCGAGGCTCAAGCCGGGGTGGCGTGCCGTCAGGGTGGCGAGCAGCGGCAGCACGACGCGCTTGCCGTAGGTGAGCGGCACGTCGATACGCAGCACCCCCGTCGGCTCGCCCCGCACCCCCTCGGCTTCCGCGCGCAGCGCCTCCACCTCGTCGAGGATGCGCTGGCAGCGTTCGAACAGGCTCTGCCCGTCCGGGGTCAGGCTCACCTGGCGGGTGGTGCGGTAGAACAGCTTGACCCCCCACTGCGCCTCGAGCCGGCGGATGCTCTTGGCGATGGTGGAGGGGCTCTGACCCAGCTCCCGGGCCGCCTCGGCAAAGCTCGCGTGCCGGGCGGCGCGCACGAACACCAGGATCTGCTGGATGTTGTTCACCGTCCCTCACCCGCGTGATTAATGAAGAACCTTCGGCAATCTTAGGACACACAGGACGGTTCTTTCACCAACGTCGTTGCCGGACACTACGCTCCCGATCAGGCATTCGCTTGATACCGACAGCGGAGGCGCAACATGTCCACTTCCCAAGCCCAATTCGTGTTCGAGAACCCCGGCCCGGCGCCGAGCACCCTGCCCGGAATCCATCACGTGACCCTGGCCGGCGTGCACCAGGGGTTGCGTGAGCTTTCCGTCTGGCAGCAGGTGCTCGAGCCCGGCGCCGCCACGCCGCCCCACCGGCACGACTGCGAGGAAGTGGTGCTGTGCACGGCGGGCCACGGCGAGCTGCGCATCGACGGCGAGACGAGCCACCCGTTCGGCCCCGACAGCACGCTGCACCTGCCGCCGCACGTGCTGCACCAGATCGTCAACGCGGGCGACGAGCCGCTGCACATGGTCGCCGTCTTCAGCGCCACCCCGGTGGCCGCGTACCTGCCGGACGGCGAGGCCATCGAGCTGCCGTGGCGCACGTGAAGGGTGGAGCACGCGCAGAGGGCCAGGGCTAAACGATGTTCCACTCGAGCTGCTGGCCGGCGCCCTCGTCCTGGCCCAGCAGCCGCACCAGGGACGCAAGCGCCGGTTCCAGCGTCTCGGGCAGCGTGTAGGGCGGATTGATGACGAACATGCCGCTGCCGTAGAGGCCGGGCCCCGCCTTGCGAACCTGCAGGCGGGCGTCGAGCCAGTTGCGGGAGAGCTTTCGAAGCGCGCCAGGCAGCTCCGGCGCCGCCGGCTGCTCCAGCAGCGGATACCACACCGCGTAGGTGCCGGTGGGAAAGCGCTGCAAGGCCTCGCGCAACGTCGCCGCCACCTGCCGGTAGTCCGACTTCACCTCGTAGGACGGGTCGATGAGCACCAGCGCCCGCTTGGGCTGGGGCGGGAGCAGCCCGCGCAGCGCCTGCAGGCCGTCCTCCTGGGTCACCCGCACGCCCTTTCCCTGAAGGTTACGACCCAGCGCGGCGTAATCGGCGGGATGCAGCTCGTAGAGCCACAGCCGGTCGTCGGCGCGGGTGAGGGTTCGTGCGAGCCAGGGCGAACCGGGATAGCGGGTGAGGCGGCCGTTGGGGTTCAACTTTCGCACCAGGCTCAGGTACCGCTCCAGCGCCGGCATCGGCCCCGGCTCCTTCCAGAGCCGACCGATGCCGGTGGTGTACTCGGCGAGCTGAGTGGCGAAGCCGCGCCGCAGATCGTAGACGCCGGCCCCGGCATGGGTGTCGATCACCCAGAGCGGCTTGGGCTTCGCCGTCAGGTGGTCGAGCAGTGCAACCAGCACCAGGTGCTTCAGTACATCGGCATGGTTGCCGGCGTGGAAGGCGTGGCGATAGCTCAGCAATGCGGTTCGGCCTCCTGAGCCGTCGGTCTGGTCGAGGGCTGCCGCTTCGGCCGCGCAGTCCCGGGCCGGAGACTCGCCGCTAGCGAGGAGTGCGTCAACCTCGCCGCGCGCCCCGTCGGGCTGGGCGCGGAACACGGGATCGGCGTGCAGCCGGGCGACGGCCGCGGCGCCGGAGGGGTAGGAGCCGTTGCCGCGCGCTTCCTCCTCATTCTCGGGGGTGCAGACCGGCTCGCCGTTCACCATGAATGGCCGCGGACGCTCATATCGACTCTTGGCGGCAAAGGTCGACAGGGCGATCCGCCAGCGAACGGCGGAGCAGCATGTAGAGGTTTGGCGCGGCCTGTTCGGTGATGGGTGCGCCGAGCGCGTACGAGAAGCTGCCCGCGGATTCCGGAAAGGTCAGGGCCGCGTCCGCCGCGGCGAGGTTCCAGCGTGGGGTGCCGCGCAGACTTAGGGCGGAGGCCGAGGCCTCCTGGTCTCGCGCCAGGGCGGTGGAGCCTTCCGCGGGCGGCTGCGGCACGAGCGCAGCACTGTCCGGCAGGGCCTCCGGGTCGAGATAGCCCTGTAGGATGCCCGGCCGGAGCTCCGGGACGGTGTCTGGGATCTCGACCTGGTGGACCTGAGTGCGGCCGGACACCAGCAGGGCGAACAGCGCCGCCCAGTGAAGCCTAGGCGGACGAGGTGCCGCGGTAGACCGGAAGATCAAACCTGGATGATGCCGTCGTCGGCCGACAAGGGCGCCGCCACACGTCACAGACTGCGACGGAGTCGGTGAGCGGAAGCGCCAGCTCATTGCCGACAAGAGGCTCTAAGGAGAAACAAACATAGATAGAAAGTGCGACCTCGTCCGGAGGAGAATCGAGAATAGCCTTTCAGAGTTCAGCAACCACCCTGGTCTCGACCAACGCCTGCAGGTGCTGCGCGAGCAATTGGGGGACGTTTCCTCCTGAGACCAGTACCCCAGCCTCCATGTTTTTTTCCATGGCGTGCCCGGTCAAATTCGCGCTGGTGATGAAACACATCCTGTCGTCGGCTACAGCGACTTTGGCGTGGACGCGTCCGTCGGAGAAAGGGTCGGCCTTGTCTCGCCAAGCATAAAGTCTTGCCGCGGGGACCAGCGTCCTCATCTTGCCGATAGCATCGAAGGTGATGCTGCCGCCGTGGTCCTGAGACAATTCGAGCAGCATGGAGATGACCACTCCGCGATCATTTGCGGCATTCAGCGCCTTGACGATGGTCGAGACGTCATAGGCCACGAAGCTGGTGATGAACAGGGTCTGCTCAGCGGCGTTGATGACCTGGAGTAGCGCCTGCTCGGTTCGTCGTGCCGAGACGAAGGGTGTCGTCGGCCCCGTCCACACGAGTTCGGTGGATTGTTGATTGGTGGCCTTGGTGAAGACGTGGCCGGCGGCGAGCAGCATCGATGCCACTTCCTCGGCGTTTACAGAGGTGCTTCGCCAAGCGTCGATGAGCTGATCCACAACCTCAGCAGCAACGGGGGTGCTTACTGCGCCCGACAGCGCACCGGCTGCTTTGCTGGCATCAGTCCGACGAATCCGGCTGGCTATGGCCTGGACCTTCTCTGGAGAGACCAGACAGACCACGGCTGCGACAGCGTCCAAGAGCTTCTCCACGTCACAAGCCCTTGAAGAAAGCCGCGTCGATGCGTTCCAGGGTCGGAACCAGCAATGACCGATCCAGGTAGCGATTGCCGCGCTCGCAGGAGGTCTCAGCCACCAGGCTACAAGCGTGGCACGCCGCAGCATGAAGTGAGCGATCTTTCTCGGGATCGTGCTCGGAGCAAAGCGGGTCAGAGGAGCAGATCTTCGAGCGATTCAAGGCTTGCTCCAATAGGCGACCCAGATTCTCCGGCTTGCCGAGATCGACGAGACCGCCCAGCGTTCCATCGGAGTCCGCCGCTGCCGTGTAGATGAGGATACCGGCCTGCGGACTCTCGCCCGAGGTGTCGGCATAGATTCGCTCGCGGATACTCGCTGCGTTGTAGCCGCACTCCAACGCCAGCTCACGAATCAGCAGGTGCGAGAGTGTGTGGAGCATGGCGTAGCGAATGCCGGGGTAGCCCTCGTCAGGATCGAGATGACGTGAATTGCGCCATCCCCTGTGGCCTCCCCGGTGCATCTTGTCGACCTGCGCGACGGCAGGTAGTGCTTCCCAAGCGACGAGCGCCTGCTCGTCGAACTGGATGAAGATACCCTCACCATGCACCTGGTTTGCAGGAACCCAGTCCGGTTTGCCTCGTGAGAGGTTGGCCATCTGGGGCCGTTCGTTCGGGTCACCCGTTTCTTCGGGCGCCTCCACGCGAGTGAAACCGAGTAAGGCATTGACCTCACGCAGTCGCTCCAGAAGCAGCACCCTGCTGATGTGCTTCGCAAAAGCCGGTGGCGTACCGACCTTCTTGCTCATGAAGTGCGGGTAGTCCGTGGGTGGGTTCGCCTCTGTCAGCACGTCCCACTCGGGGCCCTTGATGTCCGCCTCACCTACGACTTCCTGTCCGACACCAGTACGGTGCGCCTTGATGGCCGACCAGATCGCCGCCGCTGGATATTTGTCGATCCCTGGCAGCGCCCCGGTCTTCTTCAAGGTCTTCACCGTCACCGACACTTCGGCTTCGGATTCCAGTTCCTCGAAGAACTCCCAACCATCCTGGATCAGCTGACTGAGTGGGTCCTTGGTCTGGGGAATCGCGAGGGCGGAGAGCGTAATCGGGAACCAGCTATTCGTGGCGCCCAATAGAACCGCCCGCGCCTCCTCGCCACATTCGTTATCGAAGTGGTCGAGGTGGGGGTGGCGGCCCCGACAGGCTGGGAGATTTACCTTACCTGCCCTGCCGAATGCTTGCGCGAGGTTCATCGCAGACCCGCATTCGTCACACTTTACCCACAGGTTTTCCGTCTGGAGAGAAGCGCCACTCTCGATGAACCGAAGTGTGCCTTTGCAGCAGCTCGGTCCCCGGTGAGCGAAATAGTGCCATGGAAAATCATCCAGATGCCCGTCACGACATGCCAGAAGCAATCTAGCCGGTACTACATCTGCATTCCATGCCCTTCCTTTTCCATCCCAACCGCGACACGACTCATGAACGAAACGTGTCATCTCTGGCCGATATCGATTTTCCTTGATTCTGAAAAGTCCTGACTCGATCGGGGACAGCAGGCCGCACTTCACGCAGCGCATCCAACGCGGGAACGGCCGAACGGGAACGCCGATGTTGGCCTCGGCCGACCAGACATCGACGAGCTCGCTTTTCTGGAACGGCGGCATCCGCAGGTTCTCGACCTGTGCTCCAAGCACCTTCCGAACGGCGGCCAGCAGTCTGGCTTCCTGGATTGGTTGGCAGCGGTCCTTCTCCCATCGGTCGATGCCGAGCGTCACGACGGACAGGCTCGGCAGGTCGATCAATGCCCCTGGCCCGTAGGTCCAGAGCAACTGGCTGGGTCTAACTTCTCCGACTGGAGTCTTATTGGTCGTCGTCATGTTCAATCCTCATCCTTCGTCGCAGGACGAGGCTTCCAATTGTGGTCGTCCGAGATGCGGCTGGTATTCATGATCAAGCGCACACCGGGCTCCACCTCACGCATCGACATGGGCACGGTCCAGTTGTCCCAGGCCTGGATGCCCGGTGACCTGATCAATGCAACGGTCTTGTCCTTCTCGGGGCCGCGCTTCTCATAGGCCAGGATGCGGCCGCCTTTGCCCACCTCCTTGGCCCACTCGTCTGCGCGCTCCTTCAGTTCCTGTTCGGCCAGGCTCTTGGTGCTGGACAGTTCGCTGACATTCCATGCCCGTTTGACGAGCACATCGATGGCATCGGTGATCTCGCTCTGATCTGACTTGTCCAACTTGCCTGCCCCCTCGTTGGGGCTGAACACATCGTTCTCCAGGCGCATCAGGCTCAGCAGCGAGCCGGTCAGGCCTCGGTCCATCGCGCGCGGCGAGAAGGGTGTCACCGACTGCGCTTCGACGTGCTTGTAGAAGGTGGCGTGGTAGTGCTCGAAGGTCTCGTAGTGCGAGAGGTCGCGTGGCCGTGCCCAGGTGAGCACGGTGCAGACCAAGCCTGGAAAGGAACGCCCCACACGGCTGGTGGCCTGGATGTATTCCGCCGTGCCCTTGGGCTGGCCATTGACCGCCATCAGTCCCAGCCGGTTGACGTCCACCCCCACCGACAGCATGTTAGTGGCCAGCACCACGTCGATCGCCCGGGTGTCGCCCTCTTGCCACTTGGTCACGTACTTGCCGGCTGAGTCATCGAACTCGGACTTGAACTTCACCTCGAGGTTGTCGAGGTACTTCGGGATGTCCTGGCTGGAGACGCGGGATGTCAGCTCGCGGATGTTGCTGACGCTGCGTTGCGCCAGCGCGGGGCGCTCGACCATGCTCATCTGCACCCGATAGGAACGCGTCTGCACGTCGTCCTCGGCCAAGCGCTTCATACCCCCCAGCTCTCGCAGCGAGTTGAAGTAGCCGACCATGGTCATGTAGGGGTCTGCGGGCTCGCCGAAGCGGTCGAACAACGCCTGAGCAGCGGTCAGGAATGCCGTGTAGACGCGAATCAGCATCGCAGGTCGTGAACTTCCGGGAGAGCAGACCCCGAGGTAGCGCCGTCCCGGCTTGTCCTCGATGGGTCGTTGGACAGAGAAGTAGTTGTCCTCCACGTCCAGCCCATGCGGCGGGAACACCGACACTTGGCGCATGAAGACGTTGTTCACCTGCTCGCGGGCCTTACGCACCGTGGCGGTCGACGCGATGATCTTCGGCTTGACCATACGTTCGCCAAACTTCCAGCCGCACAGTTCGTCCACGGCCGTCTCGTACAGGCCAACCATGGTGCCGAGCGGCCCACTGATCAGGTGGAACTCGTCCTGGATGATCAGATCCGGCGGTCGGATCGGGCTCATATTCTTGACCTTGGTCGCACCGAGTCCCCTGCCGGCTTGGTGATTGCCATTGCAGTCCGCGCCCTGCCATAGCAGGCCGTGCCGCTCGCATTCCTGGCCAACCCGGCCGAACAGCGTGCGTACCTGGCCCCGCCACGCCATCATGGCGAACTTGTCCACGGTGGCGATCATCATCGTCGGGGGACGGTGGTAGATCTCCTCGTCCACGACGAGCACCGGGATGCCCGGGTGAGGGAGCTTGCTGGACTTGCCCTTAGAGAAGTCACAGCGGCCTTTCTTGTCGCCGCAGTAGACGAAGGTGCGCCCACGCCCCTTGTCGACCTCTACGTCGCGCCCAGGGGCGACTTCGGAGCCACACCAGGGGCAACTGGTCAGTTGCGCGGGAGACGCCGCCCCGGCGTTGTACTTGCCGGGGTTGCGGATGTCCTCGATGGCCCGATGGCTGTCCTCGGTTGTGCCCGGCGTCACCTTGTTGCCGACCCACAGTCCGATGGTGAAGGGTTCGGTGCCGAGCGATTCGTCACCCTTGGCCAGCGCCTCGCGACGCAGCACCTCCATCGCACAGATCAATGCCGTGGCACGCTGGAACTGCTGCAACGTCAGAAGGCGAAGGGTGTAACGCATGATCACGGCGAGACCGCGCGAGCCGTCGTAGCCGCCCAGGTTGCCCTGCATGCGCCGAATGGCCATGGTGAAGGCGGCCACACCTAGGTAGGCCTCGGTCTTGCCGCCACCGGTGGGGAACCACAAGAGATCGGCATAGGCTTCGACGGGCTGCATGCGATCCGGGTGCGTCGGGTCGGCCAGCGATGGGATCGACAGCAGCAGGAAAGCCAACTGGAACGGGCGCCAGCTGCGGTTCTTCAGCACGTCGCACTGGTCGACGGTGACGTCCTTACCGCGCCGGATTTCGAGGGAGTATTGGCTACGCACGCGCTGCGTGGCCATCGCCTGGTTGGCGAAACGGAAGGCTGCCAGCGCTCTCTCGTCGCTCTTGAGAGTATCGATGCCCTGCTGCAGACGCGTATGGATCTCCTGGCATCGATCCATCGCCTGTCGGGCCTGCGCGTCGTAGCCGAGCACGTCGACACTGACCCGAGCACGCTGCTCGCCGATCCACGCGGCGTAATCCTTGGTCAGCAGATTCAGGGCATCGACCAGTGGATCGATGTCCAGGTTGGCGAGGCGCTGCATGTCGAGCAGACCACTGCTCACCATTTCTTTCATCGCCGGTCGGTCGGCAGGATCGAGACCCGGTGTCTCGGTGACCTGTACCTCGTACTGCGGCATGACGGTGGTGCGCACCTCGGTGGCCAGCGTCACGTCATCCGCCGTGTCGGCATGGACGGCGACGCCATGACCCACCGCGAACTCCACCCGGTTGCGGTAGATCATCTCCAGCGATTCACGCTCCGGGTCCATGCCGTCCGCATCCAGTACGGGCCGGCGGCGGAAGATGGCGCGCTTGGGGGCTTCTGCTTCCGATCGAACGATCAGCTCCGGCTGGAACACCCAGGCGGAATCCCGGTTGGTCTCGGGTTCTTCCTGTGCATTGACCAGGAACAATGTCACCAGGCGGTCACCGTTCGCGTTCTTGGCACGCACGGAGCCTTGCACCCGCACTTCGGGATAGCTCTTATCCGGCGCTTGATGGGGGATCACGCCTTCGGTGAGCGGCAGCACCAGCTTGCCGCCGCAGGGGATGCGCTGCCATACCTTCGCCTTGGTCTGCTCCTCGGCGCCGGTCTCCTTGTTCTTGCGGGTGCGGGAGATCTCGTGCTCGTCGCTGCGCTCATAGCGACCCCAGCGCACTTCGATCTCGATTCGCTCGGCGTCGCCATCCACGCAAAAGGTCATGCCGAGGCTACTCGGCACCAGCGACTGATTGCTGGCCGCGTCGATCTCGTCTGCCGCATCGGATTCGGGCTCGACACGCCCCGTCGCCGTGCCGAACTCCGCGCCTGGTTCGTGCTGGCCTGGTGCTTGGGGATCGCTAGGCTCTTCGGCATCGTCGTTTGCCAGTGGCCCTTCGAGCCCTTCGATGCCGCCCTGTGCTGCCTCACGCGGAGCAAGCTTGCCCACCAGATAGCGATCCCGCACACCCATGTCGACGATACGCTCATGAGGACCGCCAGCCGGACCGAGCAGATCGTCCATCACGGCCAGTTGCAGCAATTCGCGGATATAGGCGAGTTCCTGCTGATGCTGGGGTGAACGGGCGTCAGACCCGACCGTCGGCACGTCGGCGATGGTCTTGTGTAATGCCTTGGGCAGGGCTTCGACGAAATCGGTCCACTGGACCCGACCAATACTTCCCGAAGACGGTGGCGTGAGTGCAGTGAGGCCGATCGAGACGGGGTCGGTGACCGACAGCAGTCGGTCGAAATAGAGCGTGGTGGTCTTGAGATCGGAACGAACCCGCAGCACACGCCCGACACGGGTGATGTCGCCAGCGGGGTTCAGGACCAGAACCCAGTCGTCCTCCTCGATGGCCTGATAAAGGGAGCGTTCGCCCCTAAGAACCAGGGCGTAGGGCGCAAGCCTGTAGTCGGTGCCGAGACCATGATCAATGGCGATCCATGCGTTGGGGTTCGTGTTGTGTGCCATGCCAGCTTCCCTCAGGCGCTTCGAATAGGAATCAGCGTCCCGAGGTACGCTTTGTTGTCAGCTCTGGTCTTCTTCTCATAACCCAGCGCATCACAGACCGCTTCGATCTTCTGGCAGAAGACATCCGCGTTCAGTGGGATCATCCAAAGCTCGCCTCTGGTTGGTTCCTCCCGGTTGGTGCTTTGCCACTGCACCTCATCGTTCAGAGGATGCTCGGGTCTGAACGGATGAACATTGAAGATCTTGTGGTCGACCTGGGTGATCCAGGACGCGCCCACTTCCGTGATCGCACCCCATGACACCTTGGTGTTCTCGCTCGTCACGAAAAGGACAAATATTTTCTGGGTCGAATAGCTCTCTACGAAAAAATCTCTCAAATAGTCGTAGACACCTCTGCCTTCGGGTACGCGGCAGATTTCATCATCACAATTCGTGTACAGGATGTCCTCGGCCGGCACGTTGTTGTGCAGGAGCATCTGATAAATGATGTCGGCGAACGGTTTGTCAGGATAGGTCTGACTGATGAGTATCTTTTTCTTCTGGGAATCGATGAGCGACTTCAGCCCAAGGTCTGGGCTGTTGTCGTTTATCGATTTTGTGATGGCACCTTCGATCGCTTCGCGAGACAAACCAGAGCCAAGGTCCAGCAGGTTGTTGGCGGCTTCTTCGCTTGCCTTCCTGCGGAAGTCATCGACATTGCGCCGGAGCCGTTCCTCATTGTCTTTTTGCTCGTCTTGCTTTTTCTGCTTCTTCTTCGCCTTTCCTATGTCTGTGAAAATTTCTCGCTTTCTCAGAATCTCCGCCAGCAGCTCCTTCCTCACATAGTCCAGAACTGCGATATATCGCGGATCGTCAGATTTGTATCCCTGGCGGTTGCTCAATGCCATATCCGGCAGTTCGGTCAGCTCGAACAAGTCGACGTGTAGTTGCCCAACGACATAAACCTCATTCAACTTGTTCTGGCCAACGACAGGTAGGATATTGAACTCCCCCATCTTTTTGTTCGCGAACAGCGAGATGAAGTTATCAGGAAAATCCGACATCTCGGCCTTGCGACCTCGCGTCGTTTTGTATGTCCCGATCCAACCGGCGATCTGAAGGGTGTATTCGTGCTCGACCCCTTCGTTGTCCTTCATGACCAGGGGAATGGCTTTCTCGTCCCTGCTGGTGACCAGGTCCATTCGCCTTTGTGGATAGATATCTGGTACGAGGTCGATCAATGGCGAATACTCATCACCAAGCGCGATCAGCGTGCCGAGCTCCGCCATCACGTTTCTGTCGAAATCGTCGATCATCTCGGATTCCTGCCCCCTGATGACGTGGATGCGAAAATCAGCATTGATCAAGGGAAAAATCTTCAGAAGATTGCGCTTTACGGCAGCAAGCGTCTTGTGGAGTCTGTACTGCGGGTTGCGCATCACGATGGCGGAGCCATGGTCTACGACATGATCGAAAGTGATGTCGGCGTCGGCAATTGCTTTGAGCTTGCTGCCTTCATCTGGATGGCGAGAAAGGACGAATCCTGACTTCTCGCCATCTGCCACGGTCAAGATGTCGACATTTTCAGACACCGACAGCGCAGCCAGTTTCCCGACTCCCTTGCGTCCCATTTTTCGGCGCGCACCAGACTTGGAGAACGAGTCGGCTTCTTTGATTCGTGAAACGCCAGCGACATTTAGATAGTTGGTGATATCGCCCTTCTCGTAGGACATGCCGTGGCCATCGTCTTCAACCCGGATGTCATCCTTGTTGGCAATGATGTAGACGTTCTTTGCGTCTGCGTCATACGCATTGGCAATCAACTCCGCCAGCACGTAGTAAATGTTCGTGTAGAGATTCGGGCCGAGAAGTTCCAAGATGCGCGGATCGACATTCAATTGATACTCTTTCATTCTTTCGCCCCCTCGGTCACTACTCTATAACGCGCTCCGCGCTTCTCACCGTGGCGCTCGACGCTGCCACTCGCGATCAGGTCGGCGATCGCGGCGTTCCACTGCCCGTCCGTGATCCCGGTCGCGGCGAGGATGTCGGACTTGGCGCGCCAACCGGAATGGGCTTTCAGGTGCTCGAAGACGGCGTGAACTGGGGCTGCGTTATACTGGCCGCGCGGTTCGGCAGCCGTAAGGTTGTTGCCCTCGTTTGCTGGGCTAGCATCAAAGTCCAATGAGGGCTGTGATGTAGCTGCGTGCCCGGTTCGCTTGTTGCGTGGGGCACGGGTCGCCGATCCTGTGGTCTTGGCTCCGTGCAAGCCTCGGGCGACTTCTTCCTCGTAACGCTGTCGGTTCAACTCCGACAGCCGCCGCAGCACTTCGATACGCGCGGACTCCGAAATGGTGAAGCGAACGCGGTCGTTCTCCGGCAGATAAGGCACTTCGTGGAAACCGTGACCAAGGTCGAGGTCGTCCCAGCGATAAGCGCGAGTGATTGCCAGATCAATTTCCTGATGAAGTTCGCGTATTGCTTCAACACGGGAATCACTATCCAGTGGATCATGGAAGCGGTTGTAAACTTGAGTCATTCCAATTGAGTCGTCGGCCATAAACTCATCCCGGAGTCTGTGATAAAGACCACCGAGATGGTCAAGCTCATCCCGCTCAGTAACTATCGGCATGGGCCAGGTTTCGAGAGCCTCAGATGTGGAGTACTTCATGGTCGTCATGCCCATGGTTCCACACGTCCAGTAGGCCCAAACCGTATGCAGGGACGATTGCAGACAAGCGAAATCAAAAAAATCGTCGAAGAAGTACAACTTTGTTGCTTCATTCATTACGAAGCTTGTCGAAACAAATCGGAAGCACAAGTGCTTTGACCTTCTAGAAGACGCAAGTATGCGATCGCGTCTTGACAGCTCATCCATGAGCTTGGGTCTCAGGTCCCAAAATTTCCAGAAACAATCCTGGTGAATTTGCCCGGTGAGAGATTCTCGGTAGGGTTTAACAAGCTCTTCAACACGTCGAAAAGCCGCTTCGTATTTGCGCGCCCGTTCCTCTGGCCAATCTCTGAAATAAATTACCCAGCGATACGGTTCCAGCTTCGGCATGGTGTTTAGGTCTTGCCCGTTGAACAGAGGAATGATCACCTCCGCACATCTGGGGTCATTGTTAAGCATCGACCTGCGCTCTTCGGCCGTAAGCTCAAAGCCACCGCGCCCCATCAAGTCCTGGCCTTGGGAGAACAGGCCCTTCAAAGCTCTGAGCTTCATTGGACGCTTGATCTGAAAGTCTTCTTCCAGTGCACCATTTATTGCTGGCACGGTTCGATTGTCCAAGACTTTCTGGCCTTGCCAGCCATTGCGGGCAACCCATGCAATTGAGACGATCACGGCTGCGTTACCCGGCCAAGCCATCCTTGAGCACCCCCGATAGACGATTCCTCCTGCTCCGATAATCTGATCCAGACAAACTACGCGGGACCCAGTCTCCGTAATCGACTTTGTTGCTAGAAGGCCAAAACACCCTTTCGGCGCGAGCAAGACAAAGGCTCGCAAATAGAAATAGACGCAGAGATCTGGCGACCCCACGACATCATTGCGAACAAGCTTCAAGTACTCTTGATACGCCGAACCAAAACGGCGTCCGATCAAACGACCACCGCTGAAGGGAGGATTGCCGACGACGGCATCGAAACCCTGAGCGTCCCGTGCAAACACCTCGGGAAAATTCAACGGCCAATGAAGTGGTAGACGTGGGGGCTTCTCTGCGGGTAGCTCGGCGGAGAGCGCGACGACCGATCGCCGATGCATCAAAGCAAGCGCGTCGCGGTCGCCGTCGATCGCCTGTCCGGCTTGGATGGCCAGCGACGCCAGCGCGTTCTCCAGTGCCGTGCCGCCGCCCGATGCAAGCACCTCTCCGATGAACGCATCGGCGATGCATTCCGGCACTTCGAGCCTGCGACGCGCATCGGCATCCAGGCTTGCCATGGCTTCGACATCACGGATGTCCCGGATCGGCATCGCGCGCAGTCGCTGCCGCAGCTCAATCGCTTCGCGAACCGCCTGCTGGATGTTCTGCCCGAACAAGCGTTGCTGGCCTTTCCCGGTCGGCACCATTGAGAGCTCGGTGAGCTGATCGAGACGATGGATGCCGAGCAGGCTGTCGCCACAGCGTAGGTTATGGTCGAGGAAGCCGAAGGGCCGCCCCTTGGCCAGCGTCACCAGCCAGATGGAGAGCTTGGCGAGTTCGACCGCCAGGGGGTTCAGGTCCACACCGTAGAGGCAGCGTTCGGCGATGAGGCAGCGGGCGATCACGGTGCGGGCCTCGGTGTCGCGAGGCAGCGGTTCTTTGGTGTCGGGCGCATCCAGCACTTCGCCATCCACGCTCACCGTCTTTCCACTGCCTTCGGCCAGTGACCAAGCCTCGACCAAGCGATCAGCCAGCCAGCGGCAGGCCTGCACCAGGAAGGCGCCTGAGCCCATGGCCGGGTCGCATATCTTCAGGTCCAGCAGTTCGGCGGGGGATTTCAGCACCCACTGCTCACGCGGGGTGCCTTCTGCCGGTCCCCCGTAGGCGATCGGCGTCAGGGTCTCGGTGACGATGGCCTCGGTGAGCCATTTCGGCGTGTAGTGAGTACCCGTCTCGCGACGGTCGGAGCCGGTGGTGACGATGAAGGCCCCGGCAGGGTAGACCAGCGGATAGCCCCATGGATCGGTGCGTACCAGATGGGCAAAGGGCTTGATGCGGTTACGAAGGCTGGTGTCCCCATGGCAGGCGGCCAGCAGACGGTCGGCAAGGGTATCGTCGACCGGCTTGGCCAGATCGTTGCGCACACGGCTGGCGGAACTGCCGGAGCGTTCCTGAAGCAATTCGGCCAGACGTTCAGCGCCGTCGAGACGGGCGGATTCCAGCTCGGCCAACCTGACCCAGGGGGCCTTGGCATTCTTGGTGCCACCCAGTTCCAGCGTGACCTCGGCGGTGCGTTTGACGGTACGCTCCAGCAGACCTTCGTAGACGTAGCCGATCTGTTCGACGTCCAGCGCGCGGTAGGACAGCGTCCTGCCCTGGAACTGCTGGATGGCCTCCAGCAACAGCAGCACGGTGCGGTTGTCGATGGGCAGCGGTTTGGCCGTGTCGGTACGCCAGTCGGAGCCCTTTGCGCGACCCTCCAGGAAGGGGAACCGATCCGGGTCGAACAGCGAGCCACCCAGTGCGGGCAGTCGCAGGTTTTCGTGTTCGATGCCGCCGAATACGGCGCGGAAGATCGCCAGCAGGCGCGACCAGGCATCCCAGCGGCGTTCGAGGATCTCCTCGGATTCTTTGCGCAGCTGCATGCGCAGGGTCGAGAGCGCGTAGTTGGCCTCGTAGCGCTCGTCGCCGAGCAAGAGCAAGCCGCGCTCTTCGGCCGCGAGCAGGAACACCAGACGCATCATCACCGTCAGCGCGGCCTCGTAGAGCACGGGCTCCTTCACGTCGCGCAGCAACTCGCGATCGCGGTCCTGGTCGGCCTTGTCGAGCGCCTGGATCAGCACTTCCACGGCGCGCCGCACCTGCTCACCGAGGGCGTCGGTGACTTCATCCTGATACTTCAGCGAGCGGTCGAACAGTGCCGGCAGTTGCTCGGCTTCATCGACGAAGAAGCGACGAATGCCCAGCAGATGCACGAATGCCTGGAGGGTGATGGGCTCCTGGCTCCAGATGCGGGCGTACCAGCTGGCGAAGGTGGTGACGGCGCCCACTGGGGCATCGACCAGCATCCAGCGCTCGCCATTGGTCACTAGCCCGAGGCGGCAGCCTGTGGCGCGGCACAACTGAACCATGCGATCGGCCGGGGTGGCGGCCCATCCATCCTGCTTCAGGGTGGCATCGAGGTCGACATCCTGGCCGTAGGTGTGGATGTGCATCAGCGGCTTAGTGCCACGCTGCTCATCGATCACAGCGAGATCCGGAGCCAGCATGACGCCATGCTCTGGCAGGGCGGCACGCAGGTTGGCCGCACACCAGTCGGCGCGCTTCAGGACGTCGGCTTTGCCATCCTCATCTATTTCCAAGCCACGCGCCAATACCTCATCGATCCAGGCGGTGTGCAGCTCGGGAAATTGTGGATCATCCGTCTCTAGCGCCTCACGCCATTCCTCATATGCCTGTCGCAGCCGTTTGCGCTTGATTCCGTCGAGCTCTTCCAGGCCTTGGGGAAAGGCCTCCTTGAGAACGGGAACGGCGAGGAACGGACCGGAGATCTCGATCAGCCCGAGCCAGTCGTGGTGCAGGTCGTGATTGCTCATGCCGCACCCCCTTTCATGGCTGACTCAGGAACCAGGAAGACGACTGCAACCGGGAAGGTGCGATCATCGAGCTTGGCATAGCGGGTCTCGATGGCCTGCACCTCCTGGATGCGCTCGGCCGGAATGCGCGCGAGGCGCGCCTCCAGCGCGGCTGTATCGCGCCTGAGTTGGGTGCGCTCGTCCTCGGTGAACAGCGACATCTGCTCGGGCTGCTGGTCCTTTTTCAGTTCGCTCTGAATCGCCTTCTCGAGCTCGTCCAGCACGGCGCCGATGTCGTCCATCTCTCGTTGCTTGCGGGTCTGCAGCGTGTTGGCCAGAAACTTGAGTCGATCTTTCGAGCGGACGTCGACTGCCTGCAGGATGGCGGGGCGAGTGCGATCGAAGCGCACCCGAAGGGCATCGAACAGCGAATCGTTCGCCGTGATGGGCTGCGCCTCGTCCAGCCACTGCTGGACACGCGTGACGCCCTCTTCGCGCCGGAACGACTGATCGCGCAGATGGCCGCCCGAGACGGTCAGTTCCTCGTGAAGGCGATGGTGGTTGCCACCGGTGATGACCAGCCGCGAGATGACGACCACAGCCGGACCCTCGATGCTGCCATCCGGCAATGTGCTCACGGTGACGCGATGGAGTTTCTTCACGTCGTCCTGCGCCCAGACCTCGGCGCGCAACAGCCGCAGGCACATCTGCACCAATCGATGATTCAGGTGGACCAACACGACATCGTCTCGCCCCTTGGCCACGGCGTGGTCGAAGGTGATGGGGCGTATCTGTTGGGTATGCGGGTGACGCAGGCCCTCCAGACAGCGCGCCCATGATCCCGAGAGCGGTGGCATCCTGAATGCGCTGCCTTGGGGTGCATCTGCGAGGGCGACGGGTTCCAACGGGGGGCGGCCCGCCAGCGCGAGACCAGTCTTCACCGACATCTGGATGTGATCGGGCGTGAGGTGAAAATCCTGCTGGGTGGCGAGGAGTCGTTCATGGAGCTTTGCGACGCGCTCCTTCATCTCACGTTCGGCACGCACGAAGCGCCTGGCCTTGGCAATCTTGGCCTCCGCGAGGCGGGTGTCCAGATCCTTCAGCGAGCCTTCGATGAGCCCGGACATCTGGGGCGCGATGACCGGATTGACGCTGCCCATGTCGGCGCGCATCGACTCCAGTTTGCGCAGCGCACGCAGGATGTCGTCACCATGGCCACCGACCGAGGGATGACTTTTGTCACCGCCGTCGACGGGGTGCCAGATCAGCACCTCTTTCTCGCGTTGTCCGTGACGGTCGATACGCCCGTTGCGCTGCTCCATCACGTTGGGGTTGTAGGGGATCTCCAGGTGGATGAGGCAATTGCAGTGGTTCTGCAGGTCGATACCTTCGGAGGCCGCATCCGTGGCGAGCAGGATGCGGACGGGGGAATCCTTGGGAGATGCCTGGAAGGCTGCCTTGGTGGGCTCACGCTCACCCTGAGTGAGTCCTCCGTGGAGCAGACCGAGTCGTTCGCCACCGAAACCATGGCTGGCGAGGATCTCGTGCATCCACTGGTGGGTGGTGCGGTATTCGGTGAACAAGATCACGCGGCGATCGTTCCAGTGACCTCCCGGTTTCAGATTGGCTGAGAGCCAATCGAGGATGGCTCTGGCCTTGGAGTCGGTCTGGTTCTTGGCGCGCTGCGCCCATTGCCTCAGATCGGTCAGCATGTGTTGCTGTTCGTGAGTCAGCGGCTGGGATCGGCGTGATGCCTCCTCGACGGCCTCCGACTGGGCGTTCTCGACTTCCTGGTCGTCGGCGTAATCCTCGTCGGCTTTCAGGATGGCTTTGCGCAGGATGCGCTCGGTCATAGCATCTTTCGCCTTGGGCTTGGCGCCATTCGACAGCGAGGCGACGTGCTTCTCGAGCGTGGAAGCGAACGCGGCGGGCGATGAGGACAATCGTTTCTTGAGCAGTTGATTGACGAACGAGGTGCCGAATGTGCTGCCGGTCTTCTCCGCGTCTTTCTCGCGACTGGCACAGTAGTCGGTCAGTTTCTGGTGTATCTCCCGTTCCTCATCCGTGTAAGGAACAGCCAGCGCCTGGAGTTTGCGCTGGGCATACAGGGGCTTGCCGTCAGCATCGACGAGATCGCTCTTCAGGCGACGGATCATTACCTGACTCAACTGCTTCTCGTCGGGGAGAATGTTTCGGGCGAAGCGCTGGTC
Organism: Paracoccaceae bacterium; assembly: GCA_041687395.1. GTDB lineage: Bacteria > Pseudomonadota > Alphaproteobacteria > Rhodobacterales > Rhodobacteraceae > JAWLCA01. The sequence continues at coordinate 18,815 of JAWLCA010000037.1, forward strand.
GTCCAGCAACTCCAGCAGCGAGGTGAAAGACTCGGTGTAGCCATTGTGCGGCGTGGCGGTCAGGAAAAGGCGATGCTGGAAGTGCGGGCTGATCGCGCGGATGAAGCGGGTCCGCTGACTCTCGAGGGCGTAGTGAGCCCCGGCTGCAGGGGCAACGTTGTGCGCTTCGTCGACGACCAGCAGATCGAAGCGCCGTGGATGGTCGGCATGTGGTGGGAGGACATCCCGTATGCTTCGCAAACCCTCACCACTCTTGGCCCAGTCCATCGAAGCGATCAGTCGTGGGTGCGAGGTCCATGGATTGGCGTGTATGCCGCGTTCACGCCGCAATTGCTTGATGTAGGCAGTGTCGACCACGCGGAAGTCGAGGCCGAACTTCTCCAGCATCTCGACACGCCACTTCTCCTGGAGCGAAGCGGGGCAGATGATCAAGACGGTACGGGCGCGGTGCCGGAGTAGCATCTCCTGGATGACCAGCCCCGCTTCGATGGTCTTGCCCAAGCCGACGTCGTCGGCGATGAGGAGGTTGACGCGGGCCATGTCGATGGCGCGTACGAGAGGGTCGAGCTGAAAGTCCTCGATGCTGACGCCGCTGCGGAACGGCGCCTGCAGAAACCCTCGGTCTGCATTGGTGACGGCACCCCATCGCACTGCATCAAGAAAGGCTTCGAGCGTGTCGGAGTCGTCTTGCCCGGTAATGGAAGGCAGGCCCGCACGCTCGATGACTTGTGCGCCGGGTTCGATCTCCCAGATGACCTCCAACTCCTCGCCGAGGCCATCTTCGTCGATGGAACTCAAACGGACGAGATTTTGCGTTTCGAAGGTACTAGCAGCCCCGGTTCCGACTTGATAATCGGCAGCGCCCTCTCGGACGCTAAGAACTCCCAGGCCCGAAGAAAGTGAGGCCGAGTGAACGTCGGCGACTAGCCACTGGCGTCTTCTGACCTCTACCAGTTGCCCAGACTCCGGCAAAGCCCGGTATGCTTCTCCGCCTGGAGCCGTATCCGCCATTACCGATGTCCCCCGCGCTTGTTGCTTGGTCGTTTTGCGCTACCATTGAGTGCATCGGATTTTTTCTTTCGAGCCCATACTGATCTCTTCACGCGAGAAGCCGCATCGCACGGCGATTCGTGCTCCCATATCCGGATCACTTCCCACCCTTCGGCGCGAAGCCGACGATCGGTGTCGCCATCTCTTGCCCTATTCGTTTCAATCTTCTCCCGCCAGAAATCCGCGTTCTGCTTTGGCCAGGTGGCGTGTAACGGACAGCCATGCCAGAAGCAACCATCCACGAAGACGGCGATTCGCAGTCTAGGGAAGACGATATCGGCGACTCTGCGAGGCTTCTCGAGGACCGGATAGTTGACGCGGTATCTCAGTGCCAGACGGGACAGTTCATGTCGCAAAGCGAGTTCGGCCTTGGTTCCGGATTGGCGCACCCTTGCCATTCGGCGGCTGCTGTCTGGCGATGATGGCTTTACGCGCGTCACCTCCTGCCTCATTAGTCTAAGTGTTGGTTGATGCTTCGCCCGATCGCGCGGCCCAGGTTGACCGGTACCGCATTCCCGATGAGGCGCCCAAGTACCTTGAAGTTGATCGCACCATTGTCGGCGGTAAAGGAATAATCTCGGGGGAAGCTCTGAAGTAGTGCGGCCTCACGAAGAGATATGGCTCGATCTTGCTCAGGGTGACCGAATCGACCACTGCCAAAGCCATAGCACTGAGTCGTCATCGTCGGCGCGGGCTTATCCCATTCCATTCGGCCATAGACGGCTGGGTAACTTCTCCCAGTATCTGCACGATGGCATTTCGCGACCAGATGATCCGGCCAATCTTTCCAGCTGCCTCCCGGCTTAGACGCCCTGATGCGTTTCAAGTTCGTATCGGAAAGCGTCGCCGCGGTATGTAGTGGGTCCCGTGGCGATGCTTCTCCCGCAACGAGGGGCCGTAGGCGACCGATCGCCTGCCGAACGGTCCGCGGCTTGTTATGAGTGGGATGAATCATGCTTATGTCACCAATCCTTGAGGCCAAGAGCACCATCCGCTTTCTGGTCTGAGGAACGCCATAGGCTGAGCTATCTACGACGTCGTACCACACGCAATATCCGAGTCGCTTCAAGGCACGAACGAAGTCGTCGAAGACCGCATGCTTCGCTACCGTTGGCACGTTCTCCATCGTAACTATGTCCGGACGCGCCCCTCGCACCAGTCGGCCGAACTGATACAGAAGCCCCCATTTACCGTCCTCCGGGTTCAGCTGGTAGCGCTGTGCGTATGTTGAGAACGGCTGGCAGGGCGCACAGCCCGCAAGTACCCGAACATCGGCATTCCCGAACAGTGCCAGCAATTCCTTCGGCCGCACTTTGCTGATATCACGCTGTATGAATCTAGTGTCGTTGTTGGACTCGTAGGGATGGCGACAGGCCGGATCCAAATCGATACCGGCCGTGACGGGGATTCCTTCCAACTGGAGACCGTGAGTCAGCCCACCCGCGCCACAGAACAGGTCCACGCAGGCGATGCTAGACATCGTTGACTTCCAACATTGTTCGTATACCGCCGTGACTCATTCCCGTGGTCACCACCTGCGACTCATGCATCGCCCCGCCCTCTCTCTCCTTGCTGCCCCGGGTCGTCACCAGAGGCGGCGCCTGCTCGCACCCAGTCATCCACCTCTGAAAGCTTGAACTTCCACAATCTGCCGATCTTGTGGGCTGGCAGTCGCTTGTGGTCTATCCATCAATGGATGGAATTTGGCCACTCCGAGATGCTTCGCGAGGTTGTCGACCAAAAACCCAAGGCTCGTTGATCATCTACCGTTCCTGTTTTGCAGCGGCCGCCCCACATCCGGAGACATTACCTCATCCGGAACAGGAGGCAGACTGACTAAAGGATGCGACAGTATAGCGACCGAAACCAGATGGTAGCCGATGAATACGGACGAGGGTCGGCGGAAATCGGTCTGACCCAGCTCTTCCCGCCGCCCGCTTCCGTTCACGCCCACGGTGCCCTCCACGCACGCCTCCGGGACGACCGACACCAGGGCCAACTACGACAGTTGGCGCTACCGACCCAAACACGTCCCGCCGGTCGCGTCCCCGGAGCGCGGCCCCAAATCCAACTCCACACATCGTTAGTGGTGCGCGAACGAGAGCGGCGAACCAACCACCCGAGCTCGCGCAGTTTTTGAACGGCAACGGGAGCTTCGAGGGAATTCTCGGCTCCGAGCTGCTGGAGATGGCGGATGTCGCCCTCGATCCTGTGGCTGGCGCGTTCCTCGTTCGTTGGCACGACGGAGTGCAGTAGCACCCCTCGCAGAAGACACCGCGGCAGGGACGATCAACCGGTCGTCGGGTTGGTCGATCGGCCCTCATGGCCGGCAAGCCGCGACTCGAGCACTCTATCCACGCTGAACCGCCCCGCGCCATGGGTCGCGAGGTAGAGACCGATCAGGACGAGACAGGCCGACGGGAAGGCGCCGCGGATGCCGCTTTGAATATCCACAATCACGATCGCGACGAGGAAGTTCACGGCGCAGATCACACCGGCCCAGCGCGTGAGGAACCCGAGGACGAACGCGATACCGACGCCGAGCTGCGCCCAGACGGAAAGTGGCGCCATGAGCTCCGGCGCCGGGAAGCCGAAGCTGGCGAGAAATGCTGCGAACTCGTCCATTCGCTCGGCGCTCTGCACGTTGTCGGCCACGCCCCAGACCAGGAACGCGCCCACTACGACGCGCAGCAGCAACAGCGCCGCATCGCCATGGCGGTACAAGGGCGTGAGCAGAAAACCGGAGGAGACTCGGGGGGACATTGGCAGCGTCCAGTCTGATCAGCCGGCGGTATCAGCGAGGTTCGGGCGCTTCCGGCAGCGTGTATTCGAAGTCGTAGCGATACCCGCCGTCGCTCGTCTCGATGCGCATCTCGCCTTCAAGGCCGAACAGGCCGCCGGTGCCGGAATCCGGCACCACGGTCATCGTCAGCCAGCCGGCGGTGCCGCGCTCCATGCTGGCGCTGTGCTGGAGCAGGAAGGTTCCGCGACGGCCCGCCAACTCGCCGGTCACCCGCTCGAACGCCACGTAGGCCATGGACCCTTCGACCGGTGTGGTGGCCGTGAGCATCTCGCCGTAGCCCTCGCCGACGAAGTCGCCCTCGTAGCGCTTCTCGAGCAGTTGCCGTTCGAGGGTGACGCCGTCGCGCCCATCGGGTTCGCCGCGGGACGTGCGGCGGGGTACGAACGTGCCTTGCGCGTGGATCGTCTCCGCACGCAGATAATGGTCCCATTCGCGCAGCAGCCAGGGATGCACCCTCGGCACCAGGACGCCGTCGGCGATCGCCGGGTCTTCGGCCAGCAGGGCTTCGACGTCCTCGACGCTGTCCGCGCGATAAATCACCGCGCCTCCACTGTTGTCCGTGAACGGTCCGGCTTCCTGAATCAGGCCCTCCGCGTACCGCTGCAGCACGTAGCGGCCGTGCTCGCTTAGCGGTTGTTCGCTGACGGGTTTACCTTCGAGCCACGCCGGCCCCGGCTTCAGGACTACCAGGAAAACGTGGTCGCGCACGGTGGGATCGTCGGAGGCGTTCGGCTGGGCTTGCTCGGCCGATGCAGTGGCCGACACGAGGACGAGGATCACCAGCACTTTCAGAACGTTAGTCACGACACCCCATCCTCACCAATGCGTCTCGGCTGGGCAGCGTGCGCCAAACCAAACGAGTCGTCAAACGCACTCGGCCTGTCCGGCGTTCGGTGTGGTCAATCGATTGGATTAGCACTAGGCGGTGCGGGCATCTATCGCATGCGGCAACGCTCCCTCCTGCCGGCCTTCAGCGACGGCTTGGGGATCATCCTCCGCTTA
>JAWLCA010000038.1:0-23016 GCA_041687395.1 Paracoccaceae bacterium
GCGCTGATCATACCCGAAATCCTCGCTGCCCAAACCGCTCCAGATCGGCGGCATCAGGTCCTCACAACAGGCTGAACACATTGTTCAGGCCGAACTAAGTCCGGCGGCAGCGTTCGAAGCGATCCAAGACGCTGCCGGAAGTCTCTGATGACAAACAGACTTCACGCCCATAGCCTGGCGCATTGTCGAACGGCGCCGTTGCCGGGACGTACGACGAGGCCGGGCGAGAAGACATCGCCCGGCCTCATCTTATCAATTCGCGGGCATCGGCCCGCCTTGGTCATCTGGAACCCGCAGCATGAGGTCGTTGATCGATATCTGGTGAGCCCGGGCCTCAGCATCGTAGGATACGCTCCACGAGTTTGGGAGCGAGACCACCTCAGAGACTCGATCAGGCTGGCCGACTTTTCCACCAAACTGACGATGTGAGAGCAAGAGATCGCGTGTTACCATCGGCTCGACGAAGATCACGTCGCCATCCCACGCGCCGTAGATCAGTACCGCCTGGAAGGGCAGGCCCGCGAAGATCGGATCGGTTGAATCGAGCCAGTGCTCTCCCATCGCCGGAATGGGGTCGAGTTGCGGCGGCGGCACGAAGTTCGGCGGCATCAGGTCTGCCGAGGGCCGGTTCGCGGCCTTTTCCATGTAAAGCGGATCGGACGGGTCGATGGCCAGCCTCTCGGCCTCTGTCGTCATGTAGAAATGCACATCAAAATGTGGCACGCCGAAGAGATCGCCCGGGGCGTGGCCATGCGGCATCCAGTCGAGCGAGACATGGTCGTATCCGGCCTGGATCGCTGCCTCGGGCAGCGGCACGGTGAGGAAGACCATGTCGTGGCCGATCGACGCCACGGCGTCTGCGGTCATCTCGACGCCGATGCGCGTGGCAAGGCCTGTGTCATTCGTTTCGGCGAAGGCACGGACGGCGCCGTCGCCGAGGGGCAGTTCAGGCCCGAACTCGATGCCCTGCGCCGTGGCGGCGAGAGGGGCGATTCCGACCAGCAGCGCGGCGCGAAGGATTTGATTGAAGGTCATTTGCAGTACTCCTTGACCTGGATGGTTTGGCTGAGTGGGGCCCGCCCGGCTGTCCCGCGCGGGCACAAGTCATTCGGCGGCGAGGGCTTCCGGTCGCGCGCGCCGGAGAAATCGGCCCATCGGGTCATGTTCGGCACGCAATGCGGTGAGCCGTGCCGCCACATCGGGCGTCAGCGTCCGGAGCGTGCGATCTGGTCGGTCAAGATCGGCCTCGCCCACGTAGGCGCCGGTGCAGATTGGCTCGGTTCTGTCGATCGCGGCGCGAAGCCAACCGATGCTGGCCGCATCGCTCTGCTTGTCCTCCCAGATCGCGTAGACCGCGCCGAACACCCGGCCGTGGCAGGAGAAAGCTGCGTCGGCGGGCGTGTCGACAGCGTTTGACCGCAGGACGACGAGCGCCATGCTCTCTTCGGATGGCGCGAGCGCCATGTCCTGCACGATCCGCCCCAGAACCTCGCCGTAGCGGGCATCGGACCAGACCGTGTCGACGGCGTAGCGCCGTCCCTTGGGCATTGACGGGTCCGTGGCCTCATAGAGTGCGGCGAAAGGCGTCGGCATCGGCCCGATCACCTGAAGCGCCTCAGGGGCGCCTTGGCCGAGGGCCGTGTGGGTGGCGCATGCTGCGGCGTCCGTGCTGGCGAAGACCGTGGCGATCGCTGCGAGGACGGGCCCGTTCGGCGTCGGTGTGACCTTCGTCGTGAATTCGACGCAGGCGGGCGCCTTTGCCATGACCGTCTCGGCCCAGTCCGCGACTGCGGCGACGGCAGAAGCGGGAAAGATGCGGATCGCAGTGCTGATGGCCCGCCGCGCGGGCTGAAGCGCCAGGTGGTAGGCCGTGACCACGCCGAAGAACTCCGGCCCCGCGCCGCGCGCGGCCCAGAAGATGTCTGAGTAATCGATCGCGTTCGCCGTCACTGTCCGGCCATCGGCAAGGACGACCTCGACAGCTGTCACGGAGAAGCAGGCAAAGCCCCATTCGGCCGAATTCCAGCCCACGCCGCCGCCAAGGAGGTAGCCGGACATCGGCACGCTGCCGCAATGGCCGAGCGGGAACGCGAGGCCGTGCCGATCGAGCGCAGCGGCAAGGCGGGCGTTCGTCACGGCGGGCTCCACGCGGGCAGTTCGCGCCTCGGCGTCGAGTGTCAGCCCGCAGAGGCTGCTTAGGTCGATCACCATGTCAGCCTGTGCCGCGATCCCGGTGAACTGGTGCCCGCCGCCACGCGGGGACACCGTGAGGCCGTTGTCCGAGGCAAAGCGCACGGCCTCGGCCACGTCGCTGGCGCAGGCGGCGCGGACGATGAGCTTGGCGCGGCGCGCGGGCTTGCGGCCGTTCCAGATCAGCGCATCGCTTTCGGCGCCAATGCGCGGCTCGAGCGCGGTGATGACTGTGCCACGAAGGCGCTCTTGAAGGATGTCTGTGTGCATCTCGTCACTTTCGGAGAGGCGCGACGGAACCGCCGGGCCTGTTTAGTTCGGCTGGATGGCGGCACGGGATGTGCCGCCAGGATCAGGTGGTTTCGGGTGGTGCGGCGCCGCCGGTGCCTTGCGGGCTGCGGGACCGCGTCCTGCGGCGCTCTATAGGACGGCTCCCGGCGCAAGGCTTGCTAAGTCTTGCGTCAGGAGAGCCTAAAACGATGCTAAGAAAATGCTCACCTGCAGGACCGGGTCAGGCAACCGCAGAAGCTTCACCTTGTCCGGCGTCCTCGAGTTCGATCCGGCATCTGGAGACAAGGCGGAAACGGCCGCGGCCCGTCTTTTCCAGTTGCAGGCAAGCGCAGCGCTCCTCGAGTCTTCTACGCAGAAGCACCAGGCGCGCGTCGAGGTTTTCCGCATGGTCCGGCAGCTTCAGCGATCGGTCCAGACGCAGTTCCCGCGTGGTGAAATCGGTGCGGCCCGTGGCGGCGTGTTCCCGGAGCAGCCGCCATAGGATCGCGCCGGCCACGCCCTTGATGAGGTAGTCGTGGCCCAGAAACACGCTGTCATCGCGCGGATAGTGGCGCACGGTGACTGTGCCGCCGGCGTCGGCGGTGTCCGCCTCGGTGATCGGCGCCTCGTCCGTCTCCTCGTCCCGCAGGAGCGCCATCAATGCGCCAAGCTGCGTGGCGACCAGAACCAGCGCATCCTCGAATTCGTGGTCAAAGTGCAGTGTCTCAGCGGATTCGGCGAACAGCACGCCCAGCACGCGCCCCTCCGCCATGACCGGAACGGCGATCTGGCTGTGCGGTGTGCCGAGGCCGGGGAAAGGCACGCCGGCCGGCGCCTCGGCCAGAAGGCCGGCGCTCCGCGCGGCGGCTCCCAGCGCGGCACCGTAGCGGTAGTCCGCGCTGAAATGTCCGATCCTGATCGGCACGCCCTCGCGGGCGGCGACGCCGATGACCCCCTCGCCCGGAAGGATCTCGGCGCCGATGCCGGATACGGCATAGCCACGCGATCCAAGCGCGAAGAGACGACCGTCGCATTCCGCCATCAGAAGCATGGCGTTCCCGACGCCAAGGTGGCCCACCATGCCGTCGAGCGCTGCGTCTGCAAGTTCGTCGAAGTCGCGGCAGCGCGCGAGATCCTCGATGCAGGACCGTGCTGCCGACAGGAACGACACACCCCGGCATGACGGTGCAGCCGAGGGGGGCACGACCTCTTCGATGCGGACCACGCGGAAGATGTCCGCGCCAAGGAGCCGGAACACCTTCTCCAGCCCGTGATGCGAGGCGATCCCGGCGAGTTTGGCCTTCATCGTCTCGAACAGGGGCCCCGACGTGCGCGTCTCGACGTAGTCGAGATCGAACCGGTAAATCGCAAGCGTCCAAGGATCGAATAGCTGCACGGTCGCCTGCTTTGTCGCAAGCAGGTTCGCACGGGTCTTGTTGAAGAACTGGTAGGAGAGCGCGACATGCGCGTCGTCGACCCAGTGCACCTGGCTGATCATGGATGCGTTGGGCACACCGTCGACGTCGCAGGTGCAGAGCGTCGAGGCAGAAATCCCTTCCATAGCGCCGCGCAAGGCGCGGAGGTCCGGCGCTGTCATCGCGGCAGCTCCGCGCCCGCGCCGGGGCCCGGCGTCTGCGTGAAGACGCGCTCGGGGCGGAGCTCGAGCGAGACGAGGTCGGTGGTTCCGCAGAAGGCGTAGGCGTCGGCCTGACTGCGCGTGTAGCCGAGTTCCATCAACTCGTCGGCGAGCAGCGCGGTCTGCCGGGCCGCTTCACACTGGTCGTCGTGAGCCGTGTCGCGGATGCTGGCGCGCGCGGCTTTCAACTGGATCGACCGGTGGTCGCGCGCCCGTGAGAAGGTGGCGGCCACGGCGCTGCCGTTCATCACGGCTTCGATCAGGGCTGCGTTCGCGGTTTGCGAGAGAAGGACACGCACCTCCGTCATGTCGCGCACCCGGCACGCCACGCCTGCGCCGATGATCGGCCGACCGCTGGCGCTCCGTGCACCCAGGGTTGCGGTCACGCCGCCCTGGAGGAAGGCGACGAGATGCGCCGGCAGGAGATGCGTGTGAGCGGCCTCTCGCCAGGAGATCTGGTCGTCGATCGGCGTGGCATAGGCTGTCGTGGACATCGTTGGAAGATCGAGTGACTCGGCATTGTTCCGCAAATCTTCTACCATGAAATTTCGACGTTGTGCGCAACTGCAATTGACGTGTCCGCAAATCGTGTTGGTGAAGCTACCGGTGAGATCACATCAAACGGATCAATCCGCTGCATGCGCGCTATAACGACCTCATCCGGCTCTTCCGGGGGCCGGCGGCGAAGGACCTCTATGGCTATCTGGAGTGGTTCGCGGCCCACATCCTGAAGATATCCGCGACCTGATCTTGCCCCCATTTTACCGGACAGTCAGGCGGTTGCGGTTTGAGCTGCGATGAACTTGCGGGGCGAGCGCGTCTTCAGCCCTGAGAGCGGGTGGTTTGCATTGTAATCCTCGATCCATCCGGCGATCATTCCGAGGACGGTTTCTGCGTCGGGCAATGGCGAGATGTGCACGCTGTCCCGTTTCAGCTCGTTCACGAAAGCCTCCGAGATGCCGTTGCTCTGCGGCTCTGCACCGGTGTAAAGCAGGGCTTCAGCCCGAGCTACCGCGCGAAGATCCCCGTTTCCCTGGCGGTGCAGGGCGCGCCATGATCTCGACGGCTGCCGGCACGCGGAACGTGCCGAAGCGCTTCTCGACAGCCTTCAGCATCATGTCGCGCACGTCCGAGCCACTGATCCCGGAACTACCACCGCCTGCCAGGCGATCCGTCCGATCATTCTCCCATGCTGATCCTTGCCCTCCTCACATCCTGACGGTCCGCCGATGTCTGCTCTCTCAGGCAGTGCGGATCGGCGAACTCCGATATTTCTTGTTTCTTGTCATCATCGCCCAGAGGCCCCGAGCCATCTTCTTTGCCAGCGCAATCGCCACGAGCATCTTTGGCTTCCTAGCCAGGAACTGCGTCAACCATGCGTTCAAGACGTTGCCCTTTCGACCGGCCCTTCGAATGACGTCCATCGCGCCGATGACCAGAAACCGTCGGATATCGTTCTGCCCCATCTTGGACACTCGACCGAGGCGTTCCTTGCCACCGGTCGAATTCTGTCGCGCCACCAACCCGAGCGAGGCAGCAAGATCCCGACTGGATCGAAACTTCTCCAGCGGCGGGGCGAAGCTGCGGATGGCGAGAGCCGTGACCGGCCCCACGCCCGGCATCGTCCAGACTCGTGCAACGTCTGGGGTCTGTGCAGCAACCTCGTTGATCCGCCGGTTCATATGAACGAGACGCTCGGAGTAGGTGTTATCCTCTCGAGCATATCTTCACAAAGTTTGCGCGCCAGCGCCGGCAGTGAGGTGGCCGTGTCCGCGACAATGATCGCAAGGCGGCTAATGTTCTGCATCCCGACAGGAACAACCTGGCCAAACTCGGCGAGGAAGGCACGAAGCGCATTCACGGTTTGGCTGCGCTGACGGACGAGCTGGTCGCGAACGCGAAACAGCATGCAGCGGGCTTGAGCAGCTTCGTCCTTTACCTTTACGAACCGCGTGGTCGGGCGCAGCTCAGCCTCAACGATCGCCTTAGCATCGGTCATGTCGTTCTTCTGGCGCTTCACGAATGGCCTGACATAGCCCGACGCGATCAAGCGCGGTTCAGGCCCTGTTGCTTCATCTCCCGAGCCCAGTGATGGGCACCCCCGCAAGCTTCCATGGCCACGACACAAGCTGGCTGAGACGCCATGAAGTCTTGGAACTGCGCCCGGCTTAGCTTCTTGCGAACAACAACTGAGCCATCGGACGCTGCCCCACGGAGATGAAAGATGTTCTTTGCAATATTTACCCCGACAATTGCAACCTCAGTCATGGATGCCTCCTTCCGTTTCCTTGGGCCTCGATAGCCAAGGTTTGGCGCAATGCGATGCCGTCAGGGAGAGAGGCATCGAACCCATCACCTGGCGCTCGAGCGCTGCCGTCGGGGGTGACATCATCAACACCAGGCCGTGCGTCTCCCGAGACCTGAGCGTTTCCGGCGCTGTTCGTTCATCGGCAGCCTCTGCTTGCGCCGGTGCTGTGGCGGCTGGTCCATCCAACCGTCATCGCAAGCATCGTGCATCCGTCGGGCAGATCACCTCTCCGGGATCAGTCCCTTGGGATTGAACCGCAGGACCAGCAGCAGCACCAAGCCCATCGTCAGCAGGCGCATGTGCGCGGCCGATTCCAGCAGATGCGCCTTGAGTGCGGAGCCATCCGCCATGCCCGCGGTGATTGCCTGCATCAGCAAGCTGCCCATGGGCTCCACCTGCACCCAAAGCCACCAGATCAAGAAGCCGCCCAGTACCGCGCCCCAGTTGTTGCCGGAACCGCCCACGATCACCATCACCCAGACCAGAAAGGTGAAGCGCAGGGGTTGATAGGTCGTGGGGGTCAACTGGCTGTCAAGAGTCGTCATCATCGCGCCGGCAAGCCCGCAGATGGCCGAGCCGAGGACGAAGACCTGCAGGTGCCGCGCCGTCACGTTCTTGCCCATCGCCTCGGCCGCGACCTCGTTGTCGCGGATCGCGCGCATCATCCGGCCCCAGGGCGAATTCAATGCCTTTTCCGCCAGCCAGATCAGCACCAGAAGGACGATTAGGAACAGGCCTGCATAGGCAAGCTTTACCGTGATCGACGACGCTGTGACCGGGTCGTAGCCCCAGCCTGTGACCCGATCCACAAAGCCCGGATCGCGTTGCAGATCGACCTCATAGGGCACCGGGCGGGGCAGGCCGATGACATTCTTGACGCCCCGGCTCAGCCAATCCTCGTTCTTCAGGACGGCGATGACGATTTCGGCAATGCCCAGCGTCGCGATGGCCAGATAGTCCGAACGAAGACCGAGCGCCGTCTTTCCGATCACCCAGGCCGCGCCCGCAGCCAGAACCGCCCCCGCAGGCCAGGACAGCAGGATCGGCAAGCCCAGCCCACCCAGATACCCGGTCGCGGCAGGGTTCACCGACTCGACCGCTTGCACCGCCGGATCAAAGACCGTGCGGTAAAGGAAGAAGCCGACGATCAGGATGGCAACTGTTCCAAGGCCGCGCGCGGCCCCGCGGGGCATGCGGTTATGGAAGAGGATCGCGCCGACGATCGTGGCGGCCCCCAGGATGAGACCCAGGATGATCCGGAGCCCACCGGCCGCCCACGCGTCCCCCACTGGCGGCATCGATATGGTGACGGCGGCCAGACCGCCAAGAGCGACGAACCCCATGACCCCGATGTTGAACAGCCCCGCGTATCCCCACTGCATGTTGACGCCAAGCGCAAGGATCGCCGAGATCAGGCCCATGTTCAGGATCGTCAGCGACACGTTCCAACTCTGGATCATGCCGGTGCCGATGAACAGCACCGCTACCGCCCCGAAAAGAGCGATGTTCCGCAGATTCAATGTCATGATGATTGCCCCCTGAACAGTCCTGTCGGGCGGAAGAGAAGCACGATGACCAGAATGGTGAAGCTAACCGCAAACTTGTAGTCGGTAGACATCAGCTGCATCAGCCCGGAGGGCACCGACTCCTCTGGCACCAGATAGGTCACGACGCGACGCCAGGCATAGGTCACCATCACCTCGGAATACGCGATGATGAAGCCCCCTGCGATGGCGCCCAGCGGACTGCCAAGACCGCCCACGATGGCCGAGGCGAAGATCGGCAGCAGCAACTGAAAGTACACGAACGCCCGGAAGCTCTTGTCGAGGCCGTAGAGCACGCCCGCAGTCGTCGCCAGCGCGGCCGTGAGAATCCAGGTGACGGCCACCACGCGCTCGGGGTTGATGCCTGACAGCAGCGCCAGATCTTCGTTGTCGGAAAAGGCGCGCATCGACTTGCCGGTGCGTGTCCGGTTGAGGAACCAGAACAGCAGCGCCACCGCCACCGCCGCCGTGACGACGGTGATCACCTGCGTGGAGCGGATCGCCAGCCCTTCGGCGAGGCCGGTCATCTCGCGAAACTCACGCGCGGTGATCAGGAAGCGGCCACCATCATCGAAATTGATGTCGCCGACGCCGATGCCGAAGCGGACAAGCCCGTTCATGATGAACATCACGCCCATCGAGACGATGACCAGAATGATCGGTGAGGTACGTTGCTTGCGGTAGAAACGATAGACGACACGGTCGGTGCCAAGCAGCAGCAGCGCTGTCGCTCCGATGCCAAGCGGCAGGGCCAGAAGCGCCGTGGGCAGGGGTGCGATGGTCAGACCGATCGCCTGAAAGGCCCAGGTGAACAGGATCACCACCATGGTGCCAAAGGCCATGGTATCTCCATGCGCGAAGTTCGAAAATCGAAGGATCCCGAAGACAAGCGTCACCCCCAGTGCGCCAAGGGCAAGCTGCGCCCCGTAGGCGGTGGCCGGGATGAAGACGAAGTTCAGAAACACCACGAGGGCGTTGAGGATGTCCATGTCTCAGCCCCCCAGGAACGACCGGCGCACGTCGGGGTCGGCCAGAAGGGCCTTGCCGGTGTCGGTATAGGCATTTCGCCCCTGCACGAGAACGTAGCCCTTGTCGGCAATCGCAAGCGCCTGGCGGGCGTTCTGTTCGACCATCAGGATCGAAATTCCTGTGCGCGCGACTTCGATGATGCGGTCGAACAACTCGTCCATCACGATGGGGCTGACGCCGGCCGTGGGCTCGTCAAGCATCAGAACCTTCGGCTGGGTCATCAGCGCCCGGCCCACGGCGACCTGCTGGCGCTGGCCGCCCGACAATTCGCCCGCGGCCTGGCGGCGTTTGTCACGCAGGATCGGAAACAGGTCGTAGACCTGCTCAATCGTCGGACGGATGTCGTCGCGGCGCAGGAATGCGCCCATCTCGAGGTTCTCCTCCACCGTCATCGACGTGAAGATGTTGCTGGTCTGGGGCACGAAGGCCATGCCCTTGGCCACGCGGTCCTGGGGTGAAAGGGCGGTGATGTCCTCGCCGTTCAGTCGGACTTGCCCGCCGCGCAGGCGCAGCATGCCGAATACGGCCTTCATCGCGGTAGATTTTCCCGCACCGTTCGGTCCCACGATCACCGCGATCTGGCCCTTGTCCACCGCCACGGTACAGTCATGCAGGATGTCGGCCGCGCCGTAGCCGCCGGTCATCCTGTCGCCGATCAGGAAAGGCTCAGCCATGCGATGCCTCTTCCACGACCTTGTTCTTCAGTCCGGTGCCCAGGTAGGCCTCGATCACGCGCTCGTCGTTCTTCACTTCCTCGACAGTGCCCTCGGCGAGAACCTTGCCCTCAGCCATGCAGATAACCGGATCGCAAAGCTTGGCGATGAAATCCATGTCGTGTTCGATCACGCAGAACGTGTAGCCACGCTCCTTGTTCAGCCGAATGATCGCGTCGGCGATGGTGTTCAGAAGTGTCCGGTTCACCCCGGCGCCGACCTCGTCAAGGAAGACGATCTTTGCGTCGACCATCATGGTCCGGCCCAGTTCCAGCAACTTCTTCTGGCCGCCCGACAGGTTCCCGGCCCGTTCGTCCGCCAGATGCGCGATGGTCAGGAACTCCAACACCTCGTCGACGCGCGTGGCAAGCACGCGTTCCTCCTCGGCCACGCGGCCACGGTGAAACCACGCGTTCCAGATCGACTCGCCCGATTGTCCACCCGGCACCATCATCAGGTTCTCGCGCACCGTCATCGACGAGAATTCGTGGGCAATCTGAAACGTCCGCAGCAGCCCCCTGTGAAACAATTCGTGCGGCGGAAGCCCCGTGATGTCTTCGTCGCCCATGAAGACGCGCCCCGAGGTGGGGGGCAGGCGTCCTGCGATGACATTGAAGAGCGTTGTCTTTCCGGCCCCGTTCGGTCCGATCAGCCCGGTGATGGATCCCTTCGAAATCTCGAGCGAGGCCCCATCGACGGCATGGAAGCCACCGAAGTGCTTGTGGAGGTTTTCCACGCGGATCATGTCGTCTCCCTGCGCTGCCCCCGCCGCTTTGCCGCGGGCTGTGATCGGGGCGGTCGTTAGTGAAACAGCCCGGCGTCACCGCCGGGCTGCCCGTGCCGTTACATGGATTTCGTGATCAACGGAAGCCCACGACGGTCAGCTTGCCGTCCACGAACTCGATCTCGCGGTAGCTGCCCGCTGCCTCGCGCCCGTTAACGAACTCGACGCCGGTGGCGCCCTCGTAGTTGATCTCGCCGCCGTCGCGGATGATCTGAAGCGCCTTGTCCAGTTCGCCAGGCAGGATGACTTCGCCCGGCTCGTTGGCCAGGTCCAGCACCTTTTCCTTGAAGGTGTTGGATTCGGCCGACCCGGCCGCTTCCATCGCCAGCATAATCAGCGCCGCTGCGTCATACGCCTCGGCCGAAAAGGCCGACGTGCCGTCAAAGCCCGCGTCCGTCGCCATGGTCTGGTAGATTTGCGCGCCTTCGCCAGCCGAGGCCGGGTTCTGGCCAAAGGATCCGTTGATCTCGGATCCAAAGTTGTCTTCGAGTGCCTGCGCAACCATGCCGTCGGGGAAGACGAACGTTTCGAACGCACCCGAGTCGAGCGCCGCGCGGATGATGCCCGATCCGCCCTGATCGACATAGCCAGCCACCACCAGCACTTCACCGCCGGCGGACGCAAGTGCGCCAACTTCGGCCGAATAGTCGGCCTTGCCGTCCTCATGCGCGGCGTTAATCGTCACCGTGCCGCCCACTTCAGCGTAGGCTGCCTCGAACGCGTCGGCCAGGCCCTTGCCGTAATCGTTGTTGGTGTAGGTCAGCGCCACGGAAGAGATCCCGCGGCTTTGCAGGATCTCGGCCATCACGACGCCCTGACGGGCATCCGACGGCGCGGTGCGGAAGAACAGGCCATCGGTTTCGGCCGTGGTGAAGGCGGGCGAAGTCGCCGAAGGCGAGATCATCAGCACGCCATTGGGGCGCGCCACGTTCTGCAGGATCGCGCCGGTGACGCCGGAGCAGTCGGCGCCGACGATTGCAGCGATGCCATCCGACGTGATGAGGCGTTCCGCGGCCGTCGTCGCGGCAGAAGCATCGATGCAGGTGGAATCGCCGCGGACCGATGCGACGGTCTGACCATCGATGATGCCACCGGCGGTATTGATCTCCTCGATCGCCATCTCGGCCCCGGACGCCATGCCTGGAGCGAGCGATTCAAGCGGGCCGGTGAAGCCCAGGACGACGCCGATCTTGATATCCTCGGCGGCTGCCATCCCGGCAGTCAGGGTCAGCGCAGCGGTGCTGGCCAGAAGCGTACGTTTCATTGGTGACTCCCTGTACGGATTGAACTCCGCCCGGCAAGTTACGCGCAGGCTGCGGAAAAGAAAAGTAAATCCATCAATTGGCCGCTGGCATGGCTGACGGCCCGATCAACCTCGCGGCGAGGGCGCCGATACATCAAGGACTTGCCGTGCAGCAGGCCAATGCAAGGCGCGGTTTGCCCCTTCCGGGTGACGCTTGGTCAGTTCGCCGGCACCTGTTCGCGCATCCGCTCGAACGCGCGTTCCTCCAATTGGCGCACGCGCTCTTTCGAGATCCCCATCTCCTCGCCCAGTTCCATCAGCGTCGCGGGCTGATCCTTCAGATGCCGTCGCACGACGATCTCTCGTTCGCGCTGCGGCAGTGACTGCAGCGCCCCCAGAAGCCAATCACGCCTGCGCGCGGCCTCCATCCCGCCCAAGACCACGTCTTCCGTCGCTGGCCCGTCGTCCTCAAGGCGATCGAGCCATGTCTGGCCCCCTTCATCCTCACCCGCCTGCGGGACATCGAGCGACAGATCCGACGTTCCAAGCCGACCCAGCATTTCGATCACCTCGGTTGGGGTGACATCCAGATCCTCGGCAACAGCCTCGCACATCTCCCATTGGGTCGGCCGGTCGCCCCGCGCGGCCGCGGCACGTTCTGCCTCAGCAAACGATCGGCGCAGAGTGAAATACAATCGTTTCTGCCGCGCGTTGGTCAGGCTGCGCACCAGAGACATGTCGCGCATCGCCGCCTCCTGCATCGCTGCACGGATCCACCAGCGCGCATAGGTCGAAAATCGCGCGCCGTTCTCCGGGTCGAACTTCTCGGCGGCGCGCATCAGCCCCAAGTTGCCTTGCTGCACCAGATCGTCAAATCCCACGGCAGAGCCGCGGAAGCTGCGCGCCATCGAGACGGGAAGCCGGGCATGGGCGGAAATCAGGCGATGCAGCGCGCGGGTATCGCCCTGCTCACGCCAAGCGAAGACCAGTTCGCGCTCTTCCTCCGCGCTCAGCATCGCGGCGGCCATCGTCGCCCGCACATAGGCCCGCTGGTCCATCACCCCCATGATCGCCCCCGATAGTTTCGATACGCTATCATCTTCCGCCGCGGGCGATTGCTTGTCAAGATGATAGCGATCCGCTATCACTATCGCATGAAGACATCCGATCTGGCCGCCGAACTGATCGTCCATCTTGCGCGACTCGCCCAAAGCGGGGCGGGCGAGGGGGCCCTGACGCCTGCACAATGGACCGCACTGCGGTTCTTTGCCCGCGCCAACAGCCATTCGCGCACGCCATCGGCCTTTTCGGCCTTCCACGCCACCACGCGGGGGACGGCATCGCAAACGGTGAAGTCGCTTGTCGAGCGTGGCCTTCTGGCCCGTCAGCGCAGCGAACTGGATGGCCGCAGCATCCGCTTCGATCTGACGGAAGCAGGGCGCCGCGCGCTGAGGCGTGATCCGCTGCAGGCGCTCAGCCGCCTGCTGGACGGCCTGCCCGAGGCGGGGCGGGCGCAGTTTCTGGAAACGCTGCAACGCCTGGCGGGTGGTCTGGCTGACAGGCGCGAGTCGGCGAACTTCGGCACCTGTGCGGATTGCGTGCATTGTGAGGGGGCGACCGGGGCGCCGGCCTATTGCCGCTGCATGGACAACACTCTTCTCACCGAGGACATGGACGCGCTGTGCGTCGATTACCGGCCCGTCGTCCCGGCCGAGGCGCCACCGATGCTGCGCCTTCGCAGCACTTCCGGCGCGGATCAGTAACGCAGCAGCAGCGAAAGCCGCACCACATCCCAATCGGCCGAACGGCTGGTCAGTCCTGCGTTCGACAGGTGATAGTAGCCGATGCCCAACATTGTCCGCTCACCCACTGGAACGAAGGCATCGATCCCGGTGCGGAACTGCAGCAACTCCTTCGACTCGAAGCCACCCTCGCCATCCCGATACAGCGCCAGGCTGAAGTGCGGCGTCACCAGCACGCGGCCCAGGGTGAAATCACCCCGAATCCCGCCGGCCACATAGGCCGCACCGGTTTCGGAGATACCAAGCGACCAGATCGGCTTGGTGCCCCAGAACAGGGCGGTGTCCGGGCGCCATTCAAATGTCGCCACCGCGTGCTGCGTCGCGGAAGATCCCGCAGCCTCGAAATCAGCCCCGAGTGACAGAAGCAGATCGCCCTGTCCGGCGACCTGAGCCTGCGCAGGTCCTGAGCCGAGGACGATCAGGACAAGTGAAAGGGTACTGGCGAGGCGGCGAAAGACTGTCATGGCGGGCTCTGGCATCATCTATGTTTGTGCGATTTGGATGCGCCTGTGACGGTGGAAGGTCAACCGACCACGGCCCCAAAACCTGGGTTTCCCGTCAAGGTGTTGCGCAAACGTCAGGCCGGGCGGGCGCGCTACCCTGTGCTCTGCGCCGCCACGCGGGCCATGATCGCGGCCGTGATCTGATGGCCGTCGCCGCCCAGCATGTGCAGCCTGCCGGTCCCGGCGAACTGCATCCAGCGTCCCGGCTCCCACCGGAAGCTGGACTCTTTCAAGGTAAATCGCAACGCGCGCGGCGCCATCCGCCGCTGCTGTCCCGGCAGGCCAAGCCCCGGTCCGGCTACATCCGTGATGTCGCGCCACGGGATCACGAATCCGGCAGGATCCAGCACGATGCCCTGATCGGTCAGCCGCAGTTCACGCACCCGTCCGTGGCTGCGGATGTAGACCCAGCCAAGGGCGGCAGCGGCAAAGGAGATGATGGCGCCGACGACCGGCTCTCCGCCCGATGCGCCAATCGTCGGCAGGAAGACGATCGCGCAAACGCCCAGTAGGGCAATGCCGATCACAAGATGCACGACGCCCGACAAGGCAAAGCGCTGCTCTTCGAAACTCTGGCGCTGCTTGCGTGCCATTTGTCAGGCGGGCGGCCGCGTTGCGTGACTGCCACGCTCGCGATAAGGGGTGGTGCCATACTGCGCGCGATAGCATTTCGAGAAATGCGACGGGCTTGCAAAGCCGCAGGCCAGGGCCACGTTGATCACGCTCATCTCCGTCTGCATCAGCAGGTTGCGCGCCTTCTGCAACCGCAACTCCATGTAATACCGCTTCGGGCTGCGGTTCAGGTAACGGCGGAACAGCCGCTCCAGCTGACGTGTCGACATGCCCACGTCGTGGGCGAGGTCCGCGGGGCTGATCGGATCCTCGATATGACTCTCCATGATCTGGATGACCTGCGCCAGCTTTGGGTGCCGGACGCCGATCCGGGTAGGGATCGACAGCCGCTGCGTGTCCTGATCGGTCCGGATCGAGGAATAGATCAGCTGATCCGCCACCTCGTTCGCCAGATCCTCGCCGTGGTCATCGGCGATGATCGTGAGCATCAGGTCGATGGACGAGGTGCCGCCCGCCGTAGTCCAGCGATTGCCGTCGACCACGAAAACCGATTTGGTCAGATCCACGTCCTCGAATTCCTCAAGGAAGCTGTCGTGGTTTTCCCAGTGGATCGTGGCACGCCGGCCGTCCAGCAGGCCGGCACGCGCCAGCGTGTAGCTTGCCGTGCACAGCCCGCCTATCGTGGCGCCACGCCGCGCCTCGCGGCGCAGCCAGTTCAGCACGGGCTTCGTCGTCGCAGCCTGCACATCCACGCCACCGCAGACAAGCACCACGTCGTCCCGCTCGATCTCGTCCAACCCCATGTCCAGCCTGAAGGCTGCGCCGTTGGAACAGACCGCCTTGACGCCGCCCTCACCCGCCAGTTTCCAGCTGTAGATCGGACGCCCCGCGATGCGATTGGCGATCCGCAGCGGCTCGATCGCGCCGGCAAAGCTGAGCATGGTGAACCGATCCAGCAGCAAGAACACAAACCGGCGCGGGGCCGATGTGGTGCGTGGCGGGCGGGGGCGGGGGTCAGGCTTCACGGCTGCAGTCCTGTCGTGGTCCAGACAGGGGAAACAGAATTCGCGCGCTGCCACAAGGGCGATCAATTCGGACGGCTGCGGTTTGCAAGGACCGGCCGGCTTGTCTATAGGGGGCGCTGACACGAACCGGCGGAGACACGACCATGACAAACTGGTCCAAGAGCGACTGGCGCAAACGCCCCCGGGTGCAGATGCCAGACTATACCGATCCGGCCGCTCTGGCGGCGGTCGAGGCGCAGCTTGCCAAGTATCCGCCGCTGGTCTTCGCGGGCGAGGTTCGCAAATTGAAGCGCGCGCTGGGGCAGGCGGCCGCTGGCAGGGCCTTCCTGCTTCAGGGTGGCGACTGCGCCGAAAGTTTCGCCGAATTCACCGCCGACAGCATTCGGGACACGTTCAAGGTGCTTCTGCAGATGGCGGTGGTGCTGACCTTCGGTGCCAAGGTGCCGGTGGTGAAGGTGGGCCGGATGGCTGGCCAGTTTGCCAAGCCGCGCTCTGCGCCAACCGAAGTGGTAGAAGGCGTTGAACTGCCAAGCTACCGTGGCGACATCATTAACGGATTCGACTTCACGCCCGAGGCGCGCATCCCCGATCCGGCGCGGATGCTTCAGGCTTATACCCAGGCCGCGGCCAGCCTGAACCTGCTGCGCGCGTTTTCCACCGGCGGCTTCGCCGATGTGCACCGCGTTCACGCCTGGACACTGGGCTTTGCCGAGGCCGACAAGGCCGAGCGGTATCGGGACCTCGCCAACCGCATCTCGGACGCGCTGGATTTCATGACGGCCGCGGGGGTGAACTCCGAAACCAGCCATGAACTGTCGACGGTCGATTTCTACACCAGCCACGAGGCGCTGCTGCTGGAATACGAAGAGGCGCTGTGCCGGATCGACTCGACGACCGGCCTGCCGGTTGCGGGCTCTGGCCACATGATCTGGATCGGGGACCGCACCCGGCAGCCGGACGGTGCGCATGTGGAATTCGCCCGCGGCGTGCAGAACCCGGTGGGCCTGAAATGCGGCCCCACCTTGACCGACGACGACCTGAAGCGCCTGATCGAGAAGCTGAACCCGGAAAACGAAGCGGGCCGGCTGACGCTGATCGCGCGGTTCGGCGCTGGCAAAGTGGGCGATCACCTGCCGCGCCTGATCCGCACGGTGCAGTCTGCGGGCGCCAACGTGCTCTGGACCTGCGATCCGATGCACGGCAACACGATCAAGTCCGCCACGGGCTACAAGACCCGGCCGTTCGATTCCGTCCTGCGCGAGGTGCACGAGTTCTTCGCCGTGCACGAAGCCGAGGGCACGATCCCGGGTGGTGTCCATTTCGAGATGACGGGCAAGGACGTGACCGAATGCACCGGCGGTCTGCGGGCGGTGACGGACGAGGATCTGTCCGACCGCTACCACACCGCCTGCGATCCGCGGCTGAACGCAAGCCAGGCGCTGGAACTCGCCTTCCTGGTGGCCGAGGAACTGTCGCGCCGGCGCAGCGCCAACGGCTCGCGCGCCGCGGTCTGAGGCGCGACAGTTCGGAAACGCGGGGCAGGGTGGCCGTCAGGCGCCGCCCGTTTCCGTCCCGACAAGGCGCAGCGCCGGGCGCAGGGGCGTGTCGGCGCGGAACGCCGGGATCGGGCGCGGCGCCTCCCCGGTGCCGTTCAGGGATTGAAGGGTCGTCGCGGTCACGATGAACCGGCGCGGTTTGCGCCCGACCTCCCCTTGCGCGGCCAGAACCCCAAGGATCCGGTTCACCTCGCCATCGTTGCTGCGCAGGGGCAGCAGGATCATCCGCGCGTCCAGCCGCGGGCGCAGCATAGCGCCATGCGACACCAGGCGCAGATCCGCGACGGCGGGCTGGTCGCAGCAGGCGTCGATCTGGCGCGCAAGCGCGCTGCGCGCCTCGGGCATCATGAACACCGAAAGCGGCATGCCCCCCACTTCGGAGCCCATCAGATCTGCCAGGTGCCGCCCAGCCAGGCGGATCCGGCCCACGCCGGGGGCAATCCGCTCCAGCACGAAGGCGTATTCGAGCGCATTCTCGATCCCGCGCGGGTCGATCTCGCTGCGATACGGCACCTTGCCGCTCTCGCCGTAAAGGGCCTGCCAATAGGCGCGCACCTGCTCGATGGCCTGGGGCGCAACCCAGCCACCGCCCGACATGCCCCCCGCCATCGTCTCGCCATACAACGAGACGATCCGCGCGCTGCTGCCGTAATTTCCCTTTCGGCCCTTTTCCATGGCTCTGGTCGAACTCCCTCACTGGTCACAAGGGCATTCCGCGTTGTCGCGGCGCCGGGGCTTTGCTAGAAAATCGCTCAAACCCCGGCAGGTTCCCTTCAATTTAACATAAACGGATTCGGGGCCCGGGCGTGCAGGAAAGTGAACAAATGGTAAATACCGGCAAACCCGCCGTTCAGGGGGACGGGGCAGGGCTGATCTCGATGACGGGGTTCGCGTCGGGCCGGGGGGAATTGCCGGGCGTCTCGTGGGTCTGGGATCTCCGGTCGGTCAACGGCAAGGGGCTGGACCTGCGCCTGCGCGTTCCCGACTGGATCGAGGGGTTGGAGCCGGTCCTGCGCGCCGAACTGTCGCGGCGTATCGGGCGCGGCTCGGTCAGCCTGTCGTTGCGGGTCACCCGCGATGCGGGCGCCACCATACTGCGTCTGAATCCGGCCGCTCTTGCCGGCGCGCTGCAGGCCCTCGCGGGCATCGAACGGGGCGCGCGGGATGTCGGCCTGTCGTTGGCGCCGCCCACGGCCGCCGATCTGCTGGCCCTGCGCGGCGTGGCCGAAAACGATGCGGGGGAAGAGGATACCGCCCCCCTGCGAACCGCGCTGCTGGCCGACCTGCCCGCGCTGATCGACCAGTTCAACGCCGCCCGCGCGGCCGAGGGCGCGGCCCTGGCGCGCCTGATCGGCGACCAGATCGACCGGATCGCCACCCTGACTGATCAGGCCCGCGCCGTTGCCGAGGCGCGGCGCGACCGCGCGGCCGAGGTGCTACGCGAAAACCTGACCCGCGTGATGGCAGCCGCCGACGGCATGGACGAGGGGCGCGTGGCGCAGGAGCTTGCGCTTCTGGCGGTCAAGTCCGACGTCACCGAAGAGCTCGACCGCCTTGAGGCCCATGTCGCCGCTGCCCGCGACCTGCTGGCCGCCCCCGGCCCGGTGGGGCGCAAGTTCGACTTCCTGATGCAGGAATTCAACCGCGAGGCGAACACGCTCTGTTCGAAGGCGCAGGCGGTCGACCTGACGCGCATCGGGCTTGACCTGAAACACGTCATCGATCAGTTGCGAGAGCAGATACAGAACGTGGAGTAAGCCATTGCAAAGGCGCGGCCTTCTCATAATCCTGTCATCGCCCTCGGGCGCGGGGAAATCGACACTGGCGCGCCGCCTGATGGACTGGGATCCGACGGTCCGTTTCTCCGTCTCGGCCACGACGCGCCCGCCACGACCGGGAGAAGTGGATGGCCGCGAATATCACTTCCGCAGCCGTGCGGAGTTCGAGGCGCTGATCGCCGCGGGCGAGATGCTGGAACATGCCGAGGTCTTCGGCAATTTCTACGGCTCGCCCAAGGCCCCTGTCGAGGCCGCAATGGCCGAGGGGCGCGATACCCTGTTCGACATCGACTGGCAGGGCGGCCAGCAGATCCGCAACTCCAGCCTCGGCAAGGACGTGGTATCGGTCTTCGTGCTGCCGCCGTCGATCGCCGAACTGGAGCGCCGCTTGCGGGGCAGAGGCCAGGACAGCGACACCGTGATCGCCGGACGGATGGGAAAAAGCCGCGACGAGATCAGCCACTGGGCGGAATACGACTACGTGCTGGTCAACGACGATCTCGACCGGGCGGCCCAGGCCCTTTTCACCATCCTGACCGCCGAACGGATGCGCCGCGACCGCCTGCCGGGGCTGACCGAGTTCGTCCGCAACCTGAACCGCGAATTCGAGGAACGCCAATGATCTGGACACTTGACGGCATCACCCCGCAGCTGCACCCTGACACTTGGGTCGCGCCCGACGCCAACCTGATCGGCAAGATCGTTCTTGAAGAGGGGGCATCGGTCTGGTTCGGCGCCACGCTGCGCGGGGATAACGAAGAGATCCGCGTGGGCGCAGGGTCGAACCTGCAGGAAAACTGCGTCTGCCACACCGACATGGGCTATCCGCTGACCATCGGCGCCAACTGCACCATCGGCCACAAGGCGATGCTGCACGGCTGCACCATCGGCGACCAGACCCTGATCGGCATGGGTGCGACGATCCTGAACGGCGCGCGGGTCGGCCGCTTCTGCCTGATCGGCGCCGGCGCCCTGGTGACCGAGGGGAAGGAAATCCCCGACGGAAGTCTTGTGATGGGCACGCCGGGCAAAGTGGTCCGGCAACTCGATCAGGCTGCCATAGACGGGCTGTTGAAAAGCGCGCAGGGCTATCAGGCGAACATGCGCCGCTTCCGCGCGGGCCTGGTGCATGGTGAGGTCGACTGAGGCTGTTTTCAGCACGAAAAAGCCCTGCGCCATGCGTGACACGCATGTCGCCTTGCCATCCGGTAAACAAAAAATCGAATATCGTTCGATTTCAAAGGCTTCGCGATTTGCTCACGCGTGAACACGCCTGAATTCGCAGGTTCAGGGGACAATTCTGGCCCAAAATGCGCTGAATCCGCCGGGCAGGGGGCCGGAATCCGGGCCTAGAGGAAGTCCTCCTCTGCATCGCTCACGTCCACCCCCATCGCATCCAGCCCGGCCTCGAGGTTCTCGGCCAGATGCGGCATCCCCATCAGATAGTCTGCGGTGGGGGTAGTGGCCTCGGCAAAGGCGGTGGCGACGGCGTCGTCGAAATTCTCGGCCTCAAATGCGCCACGCCCGACCCAGGCGAGCGCGACGAGATTCGCCTTCTCATCGTCGTTCAACCCCCCGATGAAGGCTGCCAGTTCGCGCGCACCCCGCGCCCCCTCGCGCGCCTTGAAGATCACATGCACGACCTTTTGCGGGCTGATTTCCATGACTGCCTCCTTCCACTTCACTAAAGTCTGTGCCCGAAGCGGGCGCATTGCAAGCAAATCCGGCCCGTGGGATGAAGGCGGCAGAAACCGGAGCTCCCGATGTCCCAGACGCCAAGAACCCTCGTCCGCCGCACCCCCTGGCCCGCGAATGCCGGCCGCCCGGTGGTCACCCCCCTGCAACCCTCGGTCGTCTATGACTGGGATGATCCTGACGCGCTGGACGCGATGTACGAGGGCCGCAGCCCCGGCTACGCCTATGCCCGCGAAGGGCATCCCAACGCAGACGTGCTTGCCACCAAGATCGACGGGCTGGAAGGGGTCTCTGGCGGCCTGATCGTCTCGTCCGGCATGGCCGCCGTGACGGCGGTGATGTTCGGGCTTCTGCGAGCGGGCAATCATGTCGTGGGCGGCGATCAGCTTTACGGCCGATCGCTGCGGATGCTGAAGGAAGATCTGCCACGGCTGGGCATCGCCACCTCTCTGGCCGATCCCACGGATGTGGCGGCTGTCGAGGCCGCGCTGCGCTCGGAAACCCGGATGATCCTGATCGAGGTGGTGTCGAACCCCACCCTGCGCGTGGCGGATGTCGAGGGCATCATCGCGCTGGCGCGGTCGCGGGGCGTGCTTACGGTCGTCGACAACACCTTCACCACCCCGCGCGGGTTTCGCCCCTTCGATCACGGCGCGGATATCGTGATCCATTCGGTGACGAAACTGCTGGCGGGCCATTCAGACGTGACGCTCGGCTACGCCGTCGCGCGCGATCCCGATCAGATGGCCGCGATCCGCACCTGTGCCGCGACCCTGGGCCTCACGCCCAGCCCCTTCGACTGCTGGCTGGCCGAACGGGGTCTGCATTCTTTCGCCCTGCGCTACGACCGAGCCGAAGAGAACGCCGCACGCCTGGCCGAGCATCTGGCGACGCTGCCGGCGGTGAAGCGGGTGATCTACCCGCTGCGGCCCGACCACCCCGACCACAATCGAGCCGCCGGTCTGCTGGGCCGGCGGGGTGGCAACATGCTGAGCTTCGAGATCGCGGGGGGCAGGGCCGCCGCGAACGCGCTGACACGCGCAGCCGGTGACATCCCCTTTGCGCCCACGCTGGGCGACATTGCAACCACACTCTCGCACCCTCCCAGTTCCTCGCATCGGGCGCTGACTGCGGAAGGCCGCACGGCGCTCGGCATCAGCGAGGGCTTCTTCCGCGTTTCGGTCGGGATCGAGGAGATCGAACTGCTGATCGAGGACTTCTCGGCGGCGATTGCCGCCGCCACATGACAAGGCCCAGCATTCTTTCCCTGGGCGAATGCATGGTGGAACTTTCGCCCGACGGCCCCGGGAGGTTCAAACAAAGCTTTGCGGGCGATACCTTCAATACGGCCTGGTACCTGCGCCGCGTGCTGGCTGACGATTGGCGCGTCGGTTATGCCACCTGCGTCGGCCACGATGCACTGTCGGACGCCATGGTGGCTTTCATGGAAGCCTCACGAATCGACACCTCTGCCATCCGCCGCGTGACGCGCAGGACGGTCGGCCTCTACATGATCCACCGCTCCAACGGCGAGCGGAGCTTCACCTACTGGCGCAGCGAGTCCGCTGCCCGCGAGTTGGCGGCTGATCCGGCGTTCCTCACCACCGCAATGGAAGGTCAGCGCCTGATCTACTTCTCCGGGATCACGCTGGCCATACTGTCCTCCGCCGGGCGCTCATCCCTTCTGAACTGCCTGCGGGCGGTGCGCGCCGCGGGATCGACGGTGGCATTCGATCCGAACCTGCGTCCCGCGCTGTGGGACGATCTCCCGACGATGCGCACTACGATCACCGAAGCGGCGTCCGGCGCCGATATCATCCTGCCGTCCTTTGACGATGAGCAACATCATTTTTACGATCGCGATCCGCACGGGACGATCGCGCGCTACCGCACGGTCGGGGCAGACGCGGTGATCGTAAAGAACGGAGCAGGTCCAGTCGCCGCCTGGGACAGGCTTGAAGGAATGCTGGAGCACCATCCCAAGGCAGTCATCCCAAACGACACGACGGCCGCGGGCGATTCGTTCAACGCAGGGTTTCTGGCGGCGCGTTTGCAGGGCAGGGCGCTTCGGCCAGCGATCAAGGCGGGCGCCGAACTTGCGGCAAGGGTGGTTCAGTGCCCCGGTGCCCTCGTCGACATCTAGACCGGAAGGATATGTCACCACCGCTCGCCAATGGGCCGGTCTAGAGGGGCGCGAATCGATGCCGCCAGTTCATGGCGTAGATAGATCATCCGGAACAATGATATCAGGCTGCGATTTGCAGTGCTGGACGGCTCCCGGTGCTTCGCGTGAACGCTCGGAGCAGTGTGATCAGCCAGCTGAACTGGCACAAGAAGACCCTCAGATGGCGCAGGATCATGCGGATG
>JAWLCA010000039.1:0-21981 GCA_041687395.1 Paracoccaceae bacterium
GGTAAAGGTGCTGACATGATCCATCCTCCCAGACAGGGTGAATCACAAACAAAAGCCTCTGGGAATCCTGCGATTCAAGTTTCCGCCGAAATGCTTTAAATTCGAATATTCCGCATCATTGGCGGCAACCGTGCCGCCGCCATCGGCGGTTGCATTGGTTCCGATGGCATGATCGGCCAACATTACATTTATCGGATCGAACTCCACGAAATTCGTTCCGCTTGTCGGATCGTAGTCGATCTGGAGATCATGGGCACGCCCGTCACCGCGAACGAACTGGCTTGGCTCGCCGCACTTCGCGAGGCCTCGGGCGACAGCGGCCCGCGGCTGACCAGCCGGGCCCTGACCGCCCTGCGCGGGATCTTTGGCAAGTGAGCCGGGTGGAGAAAGGCTTCGATGGGGTGGCGCCGATCGCGCCGCCCCGGGCGGATGGCAGCGACCTCACCGCGAACGAACGCGCCTGGGTCGACTTTCTGCGGCTGATCTCGAACAGGACGGACTCAGGGCCGACGCTGAGCCGGGTGCAACTTCTGCGCCGCGTGCTGCGGCGCAGCCTCCGCACGAAGCAGTATCGGTGAGCTGGGTGCTTGC
The DNA here is from genome assembly GCA_041687395.1 of Paracoccaceae bacterium. Taxonomy (GTDB): domain Bacteria; phylum Pseudomonadota; class Alphaproteobacteria; order Rhodobacterales; family Rhodobacteraceae; genus JAWLCA01. The sequence continues at coordinate 592 of JAWLCA010000039.1, forward strand.
ATCGCCAGCGGAGAAGACCTGCGGCTCAGCAGCCCTGGAACTGCCCGTTCCCTGGGGACGACACAGCGACAGCGGCAAGCCGTATCGCGGCCTCGATGCTGTCGATGACAGGAACCGCACGGCCCTCGGACAGGACCGGGGCGCGACCGGCCAGCGCGCCCGATCCCAAGATGATCGCCTCGGCGCCGTCTTCTGCGATGGCTGCGTCAATCGTGTCCTGAAGCCGCGCGAGCGTCTGGGGGTCCAGATCCGCCGCCGCGCTGACACCGATACCTGCAGCGCGGATGGTGCAGGTCCCGTCCAACCCGTTGCGGGCGACCAGCGCACGGATCCGCGGCACGGCGGCATCGAACGTCGTTACAATGGCAAAGCGGCTGGCGCACGTGCGGGCGAGCGCGAGGCTGGCATCCACCGCATCGACAATCGGGCGCGGGATTCGCCCCCGTTCCGATACCGCGATGTCGTCGAAGCAAGCCATGACGAAGCCATCATAGCCCTCGGCCACGCCCACTTCGATCCGGGCGATGGCAAGCGGTTCGGCCAGGGCGCGATCGCCGGGGGACTGGATCGCTACCGGCGCGTCGATCAGGTCGATCACCGTTGTCTCGACGCCCGCGCCCAGCACATGATCGGCCATCCGGCGGATCTGCGCGGTAATCGCGGCGTTGCTGTTGGGGTTGATCACCAGAAGCCGCCGCGTACCCGGCCCCTTTGGCATCCTGGTGGGCATCTCGGCGTGCATCATCACGTCATGCTCCGTGGCAGCCAAAGTGCGATGTCGGGCACTGCGATCAGCAGGATGGCAAAGGCGATCATGATCAGCACGAAGGGGAATGTGCCCCAGATCACGTCGGAGAAGCTGCCGCCGCCCTTTCGCACGCCCTGCACCACGAAGAGGTTCATCCCCATCGGTGGCGTGATCAACGCGATCTCGCACATCACCACTATGAAGATTCCGAACCACAACGGATCGACACCCAGAACGGCGACCATCGGCACAGCGATCGGCACCGTGAGGACCAGCATCGACATCGCGTCCATGAACATGCCGAGGATGACGTAGAAAACGATCAGCAGCAGAAGCAGCGTGAACTGGTCGAGCCCGAGCGACGAGACCCAGCGCGTCACCGCCTGTGTGCCGCCGGTCATCGACAGCGTGACGTTCAGCAGGAGCGCGCAGACCAGCACCAGGATCACCATGCCCGAGGTGCGCGCCGACTGGATGAAGCAGTTGACCAGCAGGTTGCCGTTCAGATGCCCCCCGCGCCAGACAAAGAACAGCGCCGTCATCACGCCGAGCGCGGCGGATTCGGTGGGGGTTGCCAGCCCGCCATAAATCGACCCCATGACGATTCCGAAGATCACCAGCGGCGGGATCAGGTGCTTCAACAGCCCGAGCTTGACGTTCATCGGGATCGCGACCGCCACGTCGCCGGTTCCGGCCTTGCCATAGGCGATCAGCACGTAAAGCGCGAAGAGCCCGGTCAGCGCCAGGCCCGGGATCAGTCCGGCGACGAACAGCTGGCCAACCGAGACATTGGCGAGTGAGCCATAAACCAGCAGGTTGACGCTGGGCGGGATCAGGATACCCAGCGTGCCGCCTGCGGCGATGGTGCCGAGCGCGGGACGCACCGGATAGTTACGTTCCTGCAGCGCAGGCAGGGCGATGGTGCCTACGGTCGCCGCCGTGGCCACCGACGAGCCGGAGGTCGCCGAGAACAGGGCGCAGGTACCAATGTTGGTGTGCAGAAGCCCGCCCGGCAACCGGCCCAGCCAGACGGCGAGCGCGTCATACATCTTGTCCGCCACGCCACCACGAAGCAGCAGTTCTCCCAGCAGCATGAACAGCGGAATGGCCGTCATGTAGGAGGTGTTGAGCGTGCCCCAGACCACGCCGCCCATGGTTTCCACCAGCGGCAGGCCATAGGCGAGGTAACCGCCGACCCCGCCCACGGCCAGGATCGAGACCGCGACCGGCATGCTGAGGAACATCAGCCCCAGCATGATGGCGAAGCCCGCCGCGATCGTCGTGATGCTCATCATGACCCTACCTCCGCGCCAGATCGTCGAGTTCGGCCTTCAGTTCCTCCTCGACCGAATCCGGCCCGAAGGAACGGTTGAGCGTGCGCCAGTCACCAGTCACGCCCAGCCAGAGCGCCCGCAGCCCGAGCCAGACCGAGGTCGCGGCGAAAACCATCATCGCCACCAGCCAGACAGTCTGCGGCCAGATCAGTGGAGTGGCCCAGGGGGTCTGGGCGATGGAGCGATAGAGCCGCGTCTCGCCCACGGTGCGGAAGGTGAAGACCAGCAGGAAGATCGCCAACCCCGCTAGAAGCAGCGCCGCGATCAGGTTCAGGGCAGCCTGCACCCTAGGCGGCATGTTCATGTGAAGAAGGTTGATCCGGATATGCGACTGCTCGACCAGCGCGACCGTGAAGGCCAGTGGCGCGCCGATCGCGATTGCATAGCCGGACAGTTCATCGACGCCGCCGAGCGAGATGGAGAACAGCTTCCGCACCACCGTTTCGACTGCGATCATCGCGGAGAGCACCAGCATCATCGCCCCGAAGGCGATGGCGCTGGCACGCGAGAAGCGTTGCATAACTGTTCCTCCATCCTGTCCGCGCCGATCAGAGGCCGAGCTTGCTGCCGATGCTGGCGCGCCAGTCGGCCTCGCAGGTCGGGTTGACGGCATTGCACTGCTCAGCCCAAACCGGCAACGATGTCTCGGTCAGCGCGTTTGTGACAAGATCAAGGTCCGCCTCGGTCACCGGCACCTCGGTCAGGTTGTAGGCGGTGCCGCGTTCGCAGGGCTGCTGGCCGGTGTTGCAGCGCATCGCGTCATCGTAGAGCTCTTCCGAGAAGGCCCATACCGCATCGACATGGCCCTTCACCGCTTCTTCCAGTGTGGCCTGCTGTTCCGCGGTCAACGCGTTCCACTTGTCGAGATTGATCGCGTAGCCGTTGATGGCAAGCTGCAGCGCGATCGGCAGGACGGTCGTCGTTGCCTCGGGCCAGCCGCCCGAGTTGGCTGAAGACGGCCCGGTGATGGCGCAGTCGACCACGCCGCGGCTCAACGCCGGCTGGGTCTCGCCAAAGGGCATCGGCACGCCGGTGGCGCCAAGGCCCGCGACGAAGTTCGCCGCCGACTGGTCGCCCACGCGCACCTTCAGCCCGCGCAGATCGGACAGTCCGCCGATCTCGGGCTTGCAGAAGATGACTTGCGGGCCGGCGGGCCAGACGCCGATCAGTTTGGCGTTGAAGCGTTCCTGCATCCGGGCATCGACCGTGGCGAGGAAGGCGTCGGTATGTTCGCGCCCAGCAGCGAAGGAGGAGTTCAAACCCACAAGGTCGAGGCCCAGCACCGTGGGCTCGTCACGGCTGACCTGAGGGCCCCGGATCGACACGATGTCAAACAGCCCTGAGCGCAGCACGCGCAGCCCGTCGGTATCGGGGATGCCGGCCACGTCCACCGGCAGGTATTCCACGGTGACATCGAGGCCCGTCGTTTCGGCCAGCGTCTCGAAGAACGGCTGCTCCTTCTGCTGCTGGATCAGGCCCGAGCCGACCGGCTGGCCCAAGACGCGCAGCGAGAACGGATCGGCCTGGGCCGTCGTGGCGAGCATGAGGGCGGTGGCGGCGGTGCCAAGGAGGGTGCGAAGCATGGTCTGGTCCTTCCTGTGTGAGATGTCGGGCGGCGTGGTTATTGGTCCGGGCGCGATTCCACGTCTGTCGAGCCCGCTGTATATGAAATTATCTTTTCACCACCGGCAAGTCTACAAAAATCTTGTTTCTCTATGGAGATGGCCGTATTTCGCAAGCGAAACGCACTGATTTCCGGCGCACTGCGCGGAATTTTGGCGCTCAAAGTTCCGACAGGGCGTCGTTCAGCATCTCGATGCGGCGCAGGCGGTCGCGGCCGCCGGCATCGGCCAGCTCGATCACCCGAGTCGCGATCAGGTGACAGAGCACCATCACTGCGGAATGGTTGAACAGAGGCCCTGGCGCCGCGGTCTGGCAGCGCAAGTGCCACGTCGCGCTGGAGCGGTGACCCAGGCCCTCGTCGGTGACGAACAGCACGCTGGCGCCGCGCGCTTCCGCATCGGCCAGGATGTTCTCCGAGATCGCCACCCGACGGCGGAGCCCGAAGAACACGACGCAATCCTCGGACCGCACGTCCACCAGATGCTCGCCCAGGGTCTGGCCCGCGCCTGGGATCGCGAGAATCGCCTCTTTCACCTGGGTGAGCTGCCAGTGCAAGTAACTGGCAAAGGGATGGCTTGCGCGAAAACCGATCACCCAGACCTTGCGCGCTCCCAAGATCGCACGCGCGACCGCGTCGATCGTGCCCGCGTCGATTGCGGCCATGGTGTGCTGGATGTTGCGCAGGGTCTGTTCGACCTGCAGCGCGGCCGGGTCGGTGCTCTCGCCGTCTGCCGCAGGGGAAAGGTAGAGCCGTGATCCGGTTTCGCTTTCCTCGCGGGCGTGGCGTCGCGCCTCGTCGTAGCTGTCATAGCCAAGCCGCCTGACGAAGCGGGTGACAGTAGCATTCGACACGCCTGCGAGCCCGGCCAGTTCACGGGCCGAATAGCTGGCAAGCTCCCCAGGGAAGTCACAGAGCAGCTCGCCCAGCTTTCGCTCTGCCGGGTGCAGGTCATCCAGTGCCTCGCGCACCCGCGCCAGCAAAGATTTCTGTCGTGCCATCATGTCGCCTGTGAAAATACGTTTTCATCGCTTTCGCACAAACGCGATCACCAGTCACCCGGAATCGCCGGATCCGTGGGCACCGAAGCCAGGAGTGGGGCACGGCGCTTCGAACTCGAGATGCGCGCACGGCGAGGCCCAAGCGCCCGGCAATAGACGGGGTGCGATCAAAGTCTTTCTTCGCGCCTACCCGTCAAGATCCCTGCTGCGGGTCGCTGGGCCGGGCCTGCGGCTTGTCGTCCTCGATGCCGAACTTCGAGAGCACCCTGGTCAGGTCGACCGGGAAGGGAAAGACGATGGTCGAGTTCTTTTCGCCCGCGATCATCTGCAGCGTCGAGAGGTAGCGCAGCTGCATCGCCTCGGGCGCCCTTGCGATGATCTCGGCGGCTTCCAACAGCTTGGCTGCGGCCTGCTGCTCGCCCTCGGCGTTGATGATCCGGGCGCGGCGCTCGCGCTCGGCCTCGGCCTGGCGGGCGATGGCGCGGATCATCGACTCGTCGATGTCCACATGCTTGATCTCGACATTGGCGACCTTGATGCCCCAGGCGTCGGTCTGGGCGTCGAGGATTTCCTGCAGGTCGGCGTTGAGCTTGTCGCGTTCACTGAGCATCTCGTCGAGGTCGTGCTTGCCGAGGACCGAGCGGAGCGTCGTCTGCGCCAGTTCGCTGGTGGCCTGCATGTAGTTCTCGACCTGGATCACCGACTTCTCCGGGTCCACGACGCGGAAGTAGAGAACCGCGTTGACCTTGACCGAGACATTGTCGCGGCTGATCACGTCCTGGCTCGGCACGTCGAGCACGAGGGTGCGCAGATCGATTCGCACCATCTGCTGTACGAAGGGGATGAGGATGATCAGCCCGGGCCCCTTCACCGAGGTGAAGCGGCCCAAGGTGAAGACGACACCGCGTTCGTATTCCCGCAGGATCCGGATCGCCGAGGCGAGGAAGGCGAGGATCAGGAAGATCAGGACGGCATAGAAGCCGAAGTCGGCAAAGATCTGCATCGATTACTCCTTTCGGTTGCGGCGGCGCCGGTCAGGCACGGCCGTCGTCGCCGGCGGACGTCACCACCAGCGTCAGCCCGTCAAGGTCGGTGATCCGGACCTCCGTTCCCGGCGCCAGCCGGTCGGGCCCGCGGGCGTTCCAGCGTTCGCCATGGACAAAGACATGGCCGCGGCCGCCCTGCCAGTCTTGCACCCTGGCCACGGCGCCCAGCATCTCGTCGCGGCCGGTGACCACCCGGCGGCGATACGAGACCGCTGCGAGCCGCGCGACCAGCAGCGCGAAGGCCGCGCTGGCGACCACCACGGCCGCGATCACCGGCCAGTGCACTTCCAGCCCGGGCACGTCACCGTCGAACAGCAGCAGCGCTCCCAGCCCGATCGCCGCCGCCCCGCCAATCCCCAGGACGCCGAACGAGGGCGAGAACGCCTCGGCCACGATCAGCGCGAGGCCCAGAAGGATCAGCGCGAGCCCGGCGTAGCTGACCGGCAGGACCGACAGCGCATAGAGCCCGGTCAACAGGCTGATGCCGCCGATCGTGCCGGGCACCAGCGCGCCGGGATTGATGAGTTCAAACAGGATGCCGTAGAAGCCCACCACCATCAGCAGCAGCGCCACGTTCGGATTGGTGATCACCGACAGAAGCTGCGTGCGCCAGTCGGGATCGAGCGGCACGACACCCAAGTCCGCAGTTTCCAGCACCACATCGGCGCCGTCGATCTGCACCACCATTCCATCGGCACGCGCCAGCAAATCCGCGATGCTGCGGGCCGGGAAATCCACGACGTTCTCCTCGACCGCCCGGGTCGCGGTCAGCGTGGCCGCCTCGCGCACCGCGCGTTCGGCCCAGTCGCCGTTGCGGCCGCGCAGCTCGGCAAGGCCCTGCAGATAGGCCACCGCATCGTTGACCGCCTTCATCTCTCCTGCGTCGCCCGACGGCGGGGAGGCATCCTCGTTTCCCTCACCCTCGGTCTCGCGCTCGCCGAAGGGCAGGCTGCCGCCACCCATCGACACCGGGGTCGCCGCCCCCAGATGGGTGCTGGGGGCCATGGCCGCGACATGGCCGGCATAGACGAGATACGTGCCCGCGCTGGCTGCCCGCGCGCCCGAGGGCGCAACCCATGCCGCCACCGGCACGTTGGAGTCGAGAATTGCAGAGATGATCTCGCGGGTCGAGGTCACCAACCCGCCCGGCGTGTCGATCCGGATCACGACGAGCCCCGCACCGCGCGCTTCAGCCTCCGCGATGCCGCGGATCAGATAGTCGGCGGTCGCGGGGGTCACCGCATCCTCCAGCGTCAGCACGATGGCCTGTCTACCGTCATCCTGCGCGGAAAGCGCGAGCGCTCCGAATACGGCCATTGTCGCGAACAAGACAAGCCGCAAGAACGCGGCGTTGCTGCTTGCGACCGACCGGATATGCCATGGCAGGGTCATATTGTAGATGTAGGGCGCCGGGCGCCACAGGGTAAGGCATGGCATGTCGCCGCAGCGAGCGAGGGGCAGATTGCCGGTCCCGGTTTCCCAGCAGCGCGGGTCGGCGCAAGCGAAAGGCGACACTCTCAAGGAATGTCTTCAATACCTGCTGGTTCCGGGCTGATCTGGTAGACTTCGCCAACGCCTGCGAGGAGCCTTGCCGATGCCGAAACAGACCGCTCTTCCCGGCCATTGCAATGCAATCAAGAAGAAGGTCACGCGGTGCGAACAGTTCCTGGTCGAGATGGATGCCGTGGTGCCATGGTCGCGGTCGTTGGCGCTGATCGCGCCGCACTATTCGAAGGCGGGGCTTTGCGGAGCTCAAGATCGACCCGTTCCCGGCGTCGATCAGCGACCGGCCGCGCCGCTTCAACGTGAAGACAACGAACGACGTTCTGATCCTGCGCCCAAGACAGGCCGACTGGGCACGGCGGCACGAACAGGCGACAGGTCCAGAAAGAGACGACGCGAACAAAACCGTCGCCGCGGCTCAACGACAGGCTCGAGGCGGGTTGCGCATGTCCTTGAGCCACGTTGCTTGCCTTCCAGCGCCTCGGCTTCATCTTCTTGAGAACACACAGACAGGAGAGCGAAAATGGCCAGAACACTGCTTATCACAGGAGCTTCGTCAGGTATCGGCGCGGCGACAGCGCGGGCGGCGGTGGGAGAGGGCTGGAACGTGGCGCTGGTTGCGCGGTCCGCCACGAAGCTCGAGGCGCTGGCGGAGGACCTGGGCGAGTCGGCGCTCGTCTTGCCGGGGGACGTCGCGAACTTCGCGTCGATGGAAGCTGCGGTCGCGAGGACGGTCGGGCGGTTCGGCGCGCTGCACGCGGCATTCGCCAACGCTGGTCAAGGCATCGCCAAGCCTGGGACCGAGGGCGGCGACCCGCAGGAGTGGCGCCAGGTGGTGGACACCAACATCATGGGTGTCCTTTACACCGCGAAGGCCACGCTGCCCGAGTTGCGCAAGACAAGGGGCCACCTGTTGCTGACCGGCTCCGCCGCGGGTCGGCGGCACATAAAGGGCTCGATCTACGGCGCCACCAAATGGTTCGTGCACGGCTACGGAGGCAACATGTCCGAGGAGATGCGCGAGTGGGGCGGTCGCTGCACCGTGATCTCGCCGGGGATGGTGGACACGCCCTTCTTCGAAGAGTCGAAGCCTGACAAGCTGCAACCCGAGGATGTAGCTGGGGCAGCTATGTTCGCCCTGGGTCAGGACCCGCGTGCTGAGGTGCGCGAGGTTCACATCATGCCGACGCATTGATCCCTGCGCGGCGCCCGAAAGATACGCGCCGGCATTATCCACAGGACATTCCTTGCTTACGCGAAGACCGGGTCGTGGAGCATCCTGGCCGGCGACGCCTAGACCGCGAGCCCGCCGACATCCCCCAAATGGATCGGCTTCCACGTTCAGTGTCGTGCTAACCTCGACCGCGATCAAGCACGCTGTCGATCCCGGGCGTGGTGCACGACCATGCTCCTCGGGGGACGCGATGGAACCCGCATGCCTCATGCTGAAGCGGAAACTCTGGATCGGCGTCTCGTCGCTGCAACCCCATGCCCGTCTTCGTCACCGGTAGATCGATCTAGATCTTCGATCTGCCCTGCGCCGCGCCATGAGCACAAACGGCACCAGCCTTGCAGGGCCTGCGGTAGCCGCGCAGATCCTTCTCACGTTGCCGGTGCCGGACGCCATGGCATGTCAGCGCCCGCCGAGCATGCGGGATCGGTCGCAAGAAGCGCGTCACGCGGTCAAGCATACGCATTCGTGGGATCGGCGCGTCACATCGCGCTTCAGGTAGACGCGCTTTGCTCCCCATGCACGATACCCCCAAGGTAGCGCACGACCCTTGCGGGCCGGCGCTGAGAGCAGCACCCAGTTGACGCCCGTTTCGCACGCCGCGATCAAGATTGATGGCTGTCCCCCAAGACCGCGCAAGCTGGGGATGATCGTCATGCACATGCACTGGTTCCGGGGCAAGGAATGGCTCGCTCCCCGCTGGGGCACGGCTAGCGACTTCCATGGGGGTCGAAGTCCTAGGAATGGCGAATGCACGTGACGGGGATGCCTTCTGGGGCCACCAGTCCCCGGGGATCAAGGCTCCTTTATCTCGTCATCCGTGGACCAGTTCGCCCGCAACCGCCCCTTATTGGCCGACCCGGCATCACGGTCGGATGACCGACTCCGGTGCAACAAGTTGCGTATTTACAGCATCTGTGTTTGCTTACTTAAGTGACCATTTACGGGACGCGACCCGCAAGCTGCGCGCGGCGGTGCTGGCCGAAGGGGCGGCAGCAAGTATCTGATTCAGCACTCGGCCGGGTCGGGAAAAACCAACTCCATCACCTGGTCGGCGCATTTCCTTGCCGATCTGCACGACGACGGTGACCGCAAGGTATTCGATTCCGTGCTGGTGGTGTCCGACCGCAACGTGATCGACGCCCAGATGCAGGACGCGATCTTCAGCTTCGAGCGGACGGCTGGTGTGGTTGCGACAATCTCCAGCGAGAGCGGGGCCAAGAGCGGGCAACTGGCCGAGGCGCTGGCAGGCGGTAAGAAGATCGTCGTTTGCACCATCCAGGCGTTCCCCTTTACCCTGCAGGCGGTGCAGGAACTGGCCGCATCGAAGGGCAAGCGGTTCGCCGTGATCGCCGACGAGGCGCATTCCAGTCAGACCGGGCAGGCCGCTGCCAAGCTGAAGGAGGTGCTGTCAGTCGAGGAACTCGCCGACCTGAGCGACGGCGGCGAGATCAGCGCCGAGGACATGCTCGCCGCCCAGATGGCGACCCGTGCAGGCACCAAGGGCATCACCTATGTGGGCTTCACGGCGACCCCCAAGGCGAAGACGCTGGAGTTGTTCGGACGCAGGCCCGACCCGACCCAGCCCGCCAGCAGCACCAACCTGCCCGAGGCCTTCCACGTCTATTCCATGCGACAGGCCATCGAGGAGGGCTTCATCCTCGACGTGCTGAAGAACTACACGCCCTACAGCCTCGCCTTCCGGCTGGCCGGTGAGGGCAAGGAGTTCGACGAGAAGGAGGTGGAGCGGAGCGAGGCGGTCAAGGCGCTGATGCGCTGGGTTCGGCTGCACCCCTACAACATCAGCCAGAAGGTGCAGATCGCCTTCGAGCATTTCCGGGCGATGGTGCAGCCGTTGCTGGGGGGCGAAGCCAAGGCGATGGTCGTCGTGGGCAGCCGGGTCGAAGCCGTCCGCTGGCAACCGGCCATCGAGGAATACATCCGCACTAAGGGCTATGCGCTGGGCACGCTGGTCGCCTTCTCAGGTGAGGTGAACGACCCCGAAAGCGGCCCAGACCCCTTCAGCGAAACCAGCGCAACCCTGAACCCCGGCTTGAAGGGGCGCGACATCCGCGACGCCTTCGCACTGCCCGAGTATCACATCCTGCTGGTGGCCAACAAATTTCAGACCGGGTTCGATCAACCGCTGTTGTGCGACATGTATGTCGACCGGCGGCTGGCGGGCATCGAGGCGGTGCAGACACGGTCGCGCCTAAACCGGGCCTACCATAGCGGCGGGATGTTGAAGGACACTACCTACGTGCTGGACTTCGTCAACAGCAGCGATGACATCCTCGCGGCGTTCCGAACCTACTACCAGACCGCCACGCTGGCCGACGTAACCGAACCGAACATCGTCTTCGATCTGCGCGCCAAGCTGGACGCCCTGGGTCACTACGATGACTACGAGGTTGTTCGCGTGGTGCGCATCGAGGTGAAGCTGATGGAAAGCGAGACGCTCGTCCAGCAGGCGAACAACAATAGTAAGGAGCAGTTCTCCAATTCGCCTGCCCTTCGGCAGGCCATCCTTGACGCGGTCATTGATGCCTTGGAGGCGCATTCGACCATGAGCAGGCAGGCACTCGGTTCAGCTGAAGTGCGCGAGAGCCTGAAGGATGTCCTCTTGGGACCGGGCCAGCTTTACGAAGCGCCAAAGGCGAAGTCAGCACGCTGAAGCCCCAACGGCAACATCCTCACTAGTGCCCTTGATCAGAAGAGATCCGCGGAAAGCGATGTGCCCAAGGACGAGCCTGCTCGAACTGATGCGCAATCCTGCAGATCGTGGCCTCGTCGAAGTAGTGACCCACCAGTTGCATACCGAGTGGCAAACCGCATGCCGCGAACCCGGTGGGCACCGCTATGGCGGGGCTACCTGTAAGGTTGAACGGGGTTCGCGCCTGTCGATCATACGTCGCATCGATACCGGGATCGTCGTCAATGCGCGCGGGAAGATGCAAGCTCGACACCCCCACTGCGGCATTCAGCCCCTTCATCGCGCTGTCGAATGCCTGAGTGAGGCTGCGGCGCAGTTGTTGCGCCTGGATATAAGTAGCGGCATCCACGAAGGCGCCAGACAGGATCTTCGTGCGCGCCCGCCAGCCGTAATCATCGGCACGGGACTTCATCCATGCCTTGTGGACTGCGTAGCTTTCCGCCTGAATGATCAGCCGACCGCAATCCGTGTAGGCATCGAGTGGCGGCAAGTGCATTAGGACCAACTCGGCGCCAAGCTCGCGCAGGGCGTCGATTGCCCGTTCAACCGACTCGCGCATTTCGTCATCGGCCAGCCGATTGAACTCGTCCAGCACGCCGATGCGCAGACCCTTGATGGACCGTTCGAGATCTGTGGAAGCCGGACGCGCTTCTGCCCGACTGGTTGGGTCGCGTGGATCATGGCCGATACAAGCATCAAACAGCTTGGCATTGTCCGCCACAGTTCGGGTCATTGGCCCGACGTGATCAAGCGAAAACGCGAGCGGGAACACTCCGTGTCGACTTATCGCGCCATAGGTTGGCTTCATGCCGACGATCCCGCACGCGGTCCCAGGATGACGGGTAGAACCGGCAGTGTCCGTGCCCAAAGCAGCCGGGCACATGCATGCAGCCACGGCTGCGCCGGAGCCGGATGATGAGCCTGCCGGGTGATGATCGGCGTTCCAGGGATTTCGCGCGGGTGGCCAGGGAAGATCATGCGAAGGGCCGCCAGTCGCGAATTCGTGCAACATGGTCTTGCCAATAATGACCGCGCCAGCCTCCCTCAGACGTGCGACGACGAAAGCGTCTTCGGTCGCCCTCGCCGTGATCGTGATCCGCGAATTACCGGTGGTCGGTGTGCCCTCGACATCCATGATGTCCTTGATCGCAACCGGGATGCCGTGAAGCGGTCCTGCGCGCCGACCCTGCGCATGTACTGCATCCAATTCCTCCGCGCGTGCTCGGGCTGTCTCGGCATCGACCCGGAGAAAGGCGTGAAGCTGGTCGTTCTGCGCTGCGATGCTGCCAAGAAAGGCTTCCGTAACTTGGCCAGCAGAAAGCGAACCCTCATCCAGGCGTTGAACGAGATCTGTGAGCGATAGCCTGCAGATGGGGTCGATCATCTCGTGTCCTTGGTTGTGTGGAACTCGACCGAAGGCTCCGACGCTGGCCCAACGGTGTCGTCCAAGTGGGACGAGAGCTTCCGCTGCTTCAGGTGAGTTTGCCACAAGCGGTCTCGATCATGTGCACCGAGGTTTTCCAGTCCCAGGTCTGCAAGGCGACTATCGAATGACCGTCTTGCCCTAGTCTCCGCAACAGACATTCGTCCTCCTCTTCATTTGCCGGCATTACCAAAATGGTGAACGCTGCATTGGTCGATGTCGATTACTTCGACTGCCGCTCTCAATGCGAAGGCTGGTGGGGAACAACGCTCCGGTTCAACAAGCGGGCCGACACACAGGCAGGCGCCCCTTCGCGCATCTCTCATGAAGCTGGAGCTTCTGATGTGGTTGTTGCGAGGCGACGTTTCTGGATGAGATAGACACCGGCCAGCAAGACGAACCCTGCAAGGTTGAGGATCAGCTGCGGGAAGAGAAGGATCACGGAACCCACAATCAGTGTCGCGCGTTCGACGAAGGTCGTGCGACACAGGAAGTAATTCGAGAGCGCGGCAGCAGCGGCAATCACCGCGATGAAGGGGGTGACCATGGCTTGCGCAGCACCAAAGGTGAAACCCTCGGGCATCAGGATCGGCGTGTAGAGAAACAGGACCGGAATCACGAAGAGGAAGGCCGAGAACTTCAGCGCCGTGAACCCGGTGCGCATCGGATTGGCCCGCGCGATGGAGGCTCCGGCGAAGGCCGCCATGCAGACCGGCGGCGAAATGTTCGACGACTGGCTATACCAGAAGACCAGCATGTGTGCCGCCAGTGCGGAGACACCCATCACCTCAAGCGCCGGGGCTACGAGGATCGCCATCAGGATGTAGGCGGAGGTCACCGTCATGCCCATGCCGAGGATGTAGGAGCTTGCAAGGGCGAGCAGGATCCCAAGTGGCAACAGCCCGAAGGTGAACTGCATCACAGATGTGGTGAAGATGAACCCAAGCCCTGTCAGGAACACGATGCCGAGGATGATGCCGACAGTGCCAACGACCGCGGAAATGACGAGCGAGTTGACCGCCCCCTCCTCAAGCCCCTTCAGAAAATCGATCCCGGAGCGCTTGAGAACAGAGAAATAACTCTCGTCGGCCTGCTTCTTGATCAAGCGCGCCGCGATGGCGACCGCAAGAAACAGGAAAACTGTATAGTAGACAGCGCGCGAGGGCGATGTGCCTGTAAGCATGAGGTAGACGACAAAGAAGATCGGCAGCAGATAATACCAGCCCTGCTTGAATATCTCCCACGCGTTCTCGCGTTCTTCACGCGGCAAGATCGGGATGTTCTCGCGGGCAGCCTCGAAATGTGCGACTGCGGCGACCGAGAGGAAGTAGAGAACAGCCGGCACCAGAGCCGCGACCATGATCTGCGTATACGGCATCTGGATCATCTCGGCCATGATGAACACCCCAGCCCCCATGATCGGCGGCATGAACATGCCCCCTGTCGAGGCGGCTGGTTCGATTGCCCCCGCCACGTGCCGTTTGTAACCGGCCTTGATCATCAGCGGGATCGTGAAAGTCCCGGTTGCCACAGTGTTCGCCGTCGCGCTGCCTGAGATCATTCCCATCATCCCGCTGCCGAGAACGGCAGCTTTGGCCGGTCCGCCACGATAGCCAGCGGTCAGCGCAAACGGAAGGCGCACGAAAAAATCGCCGGCGCCGAAGCGATTCATCAACGCGCCGAACACGACGAAAAGTACCACATATTGGGCCGTCACATTGAGGACCAACCCGAACATGCCTTCTTGCGTGAACATGTCTGTCAGCACACGGCCCCAAGGATAGCCCCGGTGCGAAACGCTTTCAGGCAACAAGTTTCCGTAAACCGCATAGAGCAGGAAGACGATTGCCACTGCCGGCAGCATCGTTCCCATCACACGCCGAGTCGCCTCGAATGACACGATGGTCGCCATGAGTGCCATGTAGAAATCCGTGTCGGTGTAGAAGCCGACCCGGTGGACCAGTGCCTCGAACTCCATCACGAAATAGCCAAACGACACGACGGTCATGGCAATCAGAACCACATCGATCAGCGTCGGCCTGTGCAGGTTGGACCTCCGGCCGAAGGGAAAGATCATGAACACCATTGCGATGGCGAGCAGCAGGAACATGCCGCGATACGTTCCGACGCCAATGCGCCCGAAATAGGCAGGCCCGGCCGCGTAGAGGTAGAAGCCCGCAAAGAAGATCGCAATCCCAGAGAAGATCCACCCGAATACTCCGGCCCGAGACCGGAGAAGTGTCTCTTGCTCACCCGCCGGAACTGCCGACTGTCCCGGATCCTCGGTGTCGTTTGCGGGGCGCACCATGCGTGCCTCTCATGTTGCAGGTCAGGATTCCAGCCTGACAATCTTTGGTCTGCCGGCCACGGCATGCTGCCGCGGCCGGAGAACGAACTAGCTCCGCATCATTCCTGCAGCGGATCGGGGATATCGAGACCCTTTTCGGCCCAAAACGCGGCCGCCGCGGGATGCAGGGGCACGTAGGCCGCCGTCAGCCATTCCATGTTGCGATGGTCATGTTGCGGAAACGCGCGGTCAAGATGCGCAGCCGCCTCTTCCGTATACGCAAGCTCGAGGAACTCGCGGACTGCCTCGTCCGGCACGTCCTTGTGCACGATCCACTGCACGCCCTGAGCATAGGTCACGGCATCTTCTTCCTGGCCGGAATACGTGCCAGCGGGAATCGTCAGCTTGGTGAAGAACGGGAACTGATCAAGGAAACCACTTTCGTCGATCTCGGCCTCCAGATCCAGCACCCGAATGGAATGGGTGGCATCGATCTCGGTGGCGAACGGCGCAGGTGCGCCACCGGTGCGGTTGAAGCCGTCGATGTCGCCATCGGTCAACATACGACCCAGCTCGCCCCAGCTATAGTAGCTAATGTCGATCTGGTCGCGAATCCCGATGTGGTTGAGGAACAGGTCGGCGTCCGATGCGGAACCCGAACCAGGTGCGCCCGGCACGAACTCTCGTCCCGCCAGATCCTGCACCGAGTTGATGCCGCTGTCGGCGAGAACGATGTAGTTCCAACCCGAGGTCTGCTGCGCGGGGCCAACCATTCGGTATTCGGTGTAGTCGCGCTCGAAGCCCTCGCCCGTCCAAGCCCCGAAGATATGGCCTTCGAAGGCCATCCCGAACTCGGCCTGACCGCTGCCCACAAGGCGGATGTTCTCTACCGAGCCTCCAGACGTCGACGGCACGATGCGGATCCCGCTGGCGCGCGAGTTGATGAAATCGGCCAGCGCAGCACCTTGCGTGTAGAACGTCCCCGAGGTGCCGCCCAGCGGCATGCTGATCTGGTAGACTTGGGCCTGTGCGGCCCCTCCAAGCGCAAGCGGTGCGGCAAGGGCGAGCGCGCTGAGCGCTGCGGTGGTGTTGAGCTTGTTCATGTAGACTCCTCCTTCTTGAACAGCGTTCTTGAAACTTCAGTAGTGCCTTGCGGGGTCGGGCCCGAAGGCCCGCTCCAGCCTGCCGAAAGGCAGGATCGTGCCGGACATCCGGGTCAGAGCTTCATCGCGAAAGGGTCGCGCTCTTCGGCCGAAAGATCCAGCATCACGTTCTTGATCTGCGTGTATTCCAACAGCGCGTGCCAGCTGCGCTCGCGGCCGTGGCCAGACAGCTTGGTCCCGCCGAAGGGTGCCCCGACATAGGACGCCCGATAGGTATTCAGCCAGACAAGCCCCGCCTCGATTTCGCGCGCCATGCGATGCGCGCGCCGCAGGTCGTTGGTCCAGACTCCTGACGCAAGCCCATAGTCCGTCGCGTTCGCGATCCGCACCGCATCTTGCTCATCCTGGAAGGGGATGACGCAAAGCACTGGCCCGAAGACTTCCTCGCGCGCGATGGTTAGCGATGGGTCGACGTCGATAATGACTGTCGGCTCGATGAAATACCCGCTCTCCAACCCTGGGCCCTCGGCCTTCTGGCCACCAACAGCGATGTTCGCACCCTCTTTCTCGGCCTGTCGGATCATCGCCAGGATCTTGTCGAGCTGCGCACGGTTCGCGACCGGCCCCATCTCGGTTGTCTCATCCAGCGGATTGCCCAGCTTGATGCTACGGACTTTCTCAACGACGCTCTTGCAGACTTCCTCGTAGATTTCGCGCTGAACCAACAGGCGCGATCCGGCGATACAAGTCTGCCCCGACGCACCAAAGACGCCCGCGACCGCTCCGGTAACAGCCGCGTTGAGGTCCGCGTCCGCGAAAATGATGTTGGGCGACTTGCCTCCCAGTTCAGTAGTGACAGGGATCAGATGCTCGGCGGCGCTTTGCAGGATCCTGCGTGCCGTAGCCAACCCGCCCGTGAAGCTAATCTTGCGGACAAGAGGGTTCGAAGTCAGCGCCGAGCCGATGCGCCCATCGCCGGTGACAATGTTGACAACGCCATCCGGAAAGCCTGCCTCTGCCACGAGCCGACCGAATGCAAGCGTCGAAAGGCTGGCGTGTTCGGACGGCTTGATGACCACGGCATTGCCTGCCGCAAGCGCAGGTGCGAGCTTGTTGGCAAGCAAAGGTAACGGAGAATTCCACGCAGTGATGAGAACTGCGACACCGAGCGGCTCGACCAGCGTGTAGTCGAACATCTGTCCATTATCGAGCGGGATCGTGTTGCCCTGCAACTTGTCGGCATAGCCTGCGAAATAGCGATAATTGCGTGCGGCGAAACGCATCTGGGCCCGTGTTTCGCGGATCACCTTGCCATTGTCGGTGCTGTCGATCCTCGCCAGTTCATCCGCATTTTCTTCGATCAGGTCAGCGAGCCGGTTGAGCATGAGCGCACGGTCACGTCCGTTGACATGGCGCCAATGCTCTCGAAAGGCCTCGTGCGCGATTTCGATGGCACGCCTTACATCAGCCTCAGCCGCCTGAGGTATCGTTCCCCATACCTCCTGCGTGTAGGGATTATGGCTGTCCAGACGTTCCCCGCTGGTGCCATCGGTCCAAGCGCCCCCGATGAGCATTTCATAGCTGTCTGCCACGAATCTTCCTTCCCGTTCGTCTTGCGGCCTCGCGCGGCTGCTTCCCGGTTGGCTCGGGCGCAATCGGCGCGCTAGACTGATTATCAACATGGACCAAGCATGTTCTGCCTGATAGAACAGCGTTCTATTCTAGGGGTAGGGCGGAAAGATGCAAGCATTTTGCGGGCCGGGCTTGGCCTGATAGGAACTTGTGGTGCGCTGCCATTAAACAGGAGAACTACTTGTGGACGAGAAAACCGGGGTCGCCGCAGTCAACCGAGCGCTCAGCATCCTCTCCGCATTCGATGGAGAGGTCGAGCCGCTGACCCTGTCGGAACTGGCCCGGCGCACCGGGCTCTACAAGAGCACGGCGCTTCGCCTTATCGATTCGCTCAAAGCACACGGCTACATCAATCAGCTGGCCGACGGTCGCTATCAACTCGGGCCAATGTTGCTGCGGCTCGGAGCGATGTATCAGCGCGCGAGCCGCATGGAAGAACGTATCATGCCGGTTCTGGAACGAATGGTCGCCGAGGGCAGCGAAAGCCCCTCGTTCTACATTCGTCACGGTGCGGATTCGAGGCTGTGCCTGTTTCGCGTGGACTCGCAACATTCAACGCTCGATCGTGTGACGACCGGTGTGCTCCGTCCGCTGCAGCACGGTGCCGCTGGCCACGTCTTTCTCGCCTTCGATGAGGAAACACCGCTACCGGCCGACATCGCTAGCGACATCCGGCGAAAAGGTTATGCAGTCTCTTTTGGCGAAACCGATCCCGATTGTGCCGCGGTCGCGGCCCCCATCTTCGGTCATCGTGGGGAAATTGTCGGTGTGCTTTCCATCTCCGGACCGCTCGATCGATTCACCGAGCATCATGTGCGCAAGCAGATCGCTTACATGTTGCCCGCCGCTCGCTCCCTGAGCCATGCGTTTGGCGGAAGGTTCACCGCGACAGAAGACGCTGTTTCGGCAGCTTGAGACCTACGAAATCTCAGATATCGAATGTTCACGATGGGGATTGGGTTTGGGACCAAGGCTCCCTGGCTGCCGAAGCGACTCTGTCCGACATTTCGTGCGTCTCAGCAGGTGCGGTAGTGGTCACGTGAGATCAGACAGTGCTCCGCCGCAGAACTCTTGCGATCATCGCGGCGGTGATATCGCATCCGTCTGGCAGTAGTTGAAGTCGCAAACTCCAGCTCGACCATAGACCTCGATGGCCACGCAGCATTACGCCAAACGTGCCGCTGAACACCATCTCGAGGACACGACCTGTCTAGAAGCGGACGCCCGCTTTGCTGAGGGCGTAGCGGCCCCGGATCAGGACGTCGTATCTACAGCGCTTCCCAACCGTTGAAGAACATCGGCAGCAGCTGCGACGGAGGCATCAACTGCGCCGGAGAGATACCCTGGCTCGCGTGCGCTGGCCTCGCTTCCCGCCAGGCTAAGACGGTCGGCCCAAGACCCTTCCACCCATACCTGAGGCGCGGCCGGATGGCCCGACGCTTCCAGATCATGCGCTGTGGCGGTAAGCGCGTCAGCGGCCCAGTCCTTGTAGAGAATGGCTTGGAGCCGCGCAGCCACCGACCCGAAGAGACGAGCGAGCTGCGCCAGACATGCCTCCGTCAGCGCGGCCTGCCCGTTCCGGGCACGTTGTGCTGCGCCAATCCCGATGAAGCCGAACAGTGCTGCCTGACCCGTCGCAGTCGTGGCATCGTGGATCTCCGCCATCGGACCGACCATGCTTTGCGCCGTGCCTGAGAACCCCGCATCGCGCCAGAATGGATGGTCGTAGATGGCGACGACCTTCGCATGCGGCGCCATCCAGGTCGGGGTGTCCTGCCAACACGCGCGGATTTCGGGTGGCAGGCTGGGCGCGAACTGAACGGAGTGCGCCAAGAGGCGTGGCGGGATCGCGGCGATGACCTGGGCAGCCTGGACAGTCGCCTCGGACCCGTCGGGATGGCGGATCAAAAGCTCGACACCATCTTGGCACAGGTTCAGCGCCGTGACGCGCATCCCGGTCCGAATTCGATCGGCAGGCAGCCTGGCGGCGATGGTTCGGATCAGTGATCCTGTTCCGCCAGCAAGGCGCATTGAGGGCGGTTCCTGCCGCAGACCGGGATAGCGCTGCGGCCCCTCCTGCGCGGTCCGCTCAATGGCCACATCGCCCTCGCTGCACTGAGCAAAGCACTTCAGGCCAAGCTCGGCCACCAAGGCACCGATGGCAGGCTGCATCTCGGGCCAGAACCAGGAGGGGCCGAGGTCAAACCCGTCGTCGCTCGCAGCACCCGTCGCATCGACCGTCAGGATGCGACCGCCGAGACGGTCGCGTGCTTCGAACAGCTGAAAGTCAACGCGTGCCCTATGCAAGAGCCGCGCAGCGTTCAGGCCCGCAAGGCCGCCTCCAAGGACCGCCACACGCGTTCTGAGACCTGTTGTCATCGTCACGGCGTATTAGGTGGCATGGACAGCACGTCCGCGTGCTGGAGTGGGGCATCCTTGATCCAGACCTGCGCACCCTCTGCTCCGACTGTCGCCCGGAACGCCTGTCCGGCCGGAAGTCGGCACCAGCCACGCGCGGAGATCGTCTCGCCACTCGAGATTACGATCCCCGAAAGGATCAGCAATTCCAGCCCGCCCTCGTTCGCGACACTTACAGTGGCGCCCGGAGCCCAATCTTCGACCATCACGCGCTCGACGTCATCGTCGAAGAGCACCCGCGCAGCAATCACTCCGTCGCGCAGCGGGGCCGCATCGCCTTCGCCGGGCTGCCGGACGATCTGTGTGCTGTCGCCGTCGCGAAACTGCCAGAGCCGCACAAAGATGACGCATCCGTCACGTGCGGCCGGGCTGTGGGACGTACCGGGCGGGTTGCGGAAATAGCTGCCGGGTGGATAGTCGCCGTGCTCGTCCTGGAATGTTCCGTCGAGCACGAGGATCTCCTCACCGCCCGTGTGCATGTGTGCGGGAAAGGCGCTGTCCGGCGCATAGCGAACGATCGAGGTTGCTCGCGCCACCTCGTCGCCCTCCCGATAGAGCATCTTCCGGTCCACTCCTGCGGCTGGGCTGGGGATCCAATCTATCCTGGCGCCATGAACGGTTACCGGCTGGCTCAAGTCATTGTTGATCTGCATTTGTCTTCTCTTTCACCCTCCGCACGATCCGGCATCCAAGCACTCCGACTTTCATATGCTCTCACGCCGCATGCGTCTTATCCAGCGGCAACGCATTGATCTAAAGGCGCGCGCCGTCAGGGACGGCACCCCGCGACCAGGTCATCGCCGAAGCGACCGGACAGTCCAGGTTAAATGGCAAGCAGCCGACAGTCAGCCACCTCCGCGAGGGACGCGCCCGATAGACGCGCCATGTGCCAAGCCAGCACCAGATTTGACGAAAGCACGGCCAGACCAAGTTCGGCTCCGAGCCCGACAACGATGTCGAGGGTGCGAAGGTTGGTGCACGACATTGCCTTAAACAAGGTTGAGACGCGCAGATAAAGTTGCGACGGTCAATGATCGAGATTCTGTGATGAATGGAACCCATCGGAAGATGGGGCGTTTCGTCGACTGGTCTATCTAAAACGAGGCTCGCAATGTCCATGCTCAAGGTGATTGAAGTTCTAGCTGAATCCGATAGCAGTTTTGACGACGCTGCCCAGAATGCGGTGACACAGGCGTCTGAATCGGTGCGCAATATCAAGTCGATCTACATCGTCCGGCCTGAACAATGTGTTCAGCCTGTTGTGAGGACCTGATGCCGCCGATCTGGAGCGGTTTGGGCAGCGAGGATTTCGGGTATGATCAGCGCAAGC
>JAWLCA010000040.1:0-20494 GCA_041687395.1 Paracoccaceae bacterium
AGGCGGCTGATGGCGTGAGGACGAATCCGACCGCGATCTGCCCAACAGCCGACACGGCGGCCCCGAAGATGCGAAATCCGCTACCAACGACCCATTCGACGGTCCCCGAAGCGATCAAGCCGCCATCTCGGCGAAGCCGAACGCGTAAATCAGACGATCCTTAAGACCAGTCTTCTTGAGATCAGCCCTCGCGTCGGCAAGAAAGGCGTCGCAGCAGTCGATTCCCACGACTTCGCCCTCGGGCCCCACGATCCTGGCAAGTTTCATAGTCGTATCACCCCAGCCGCAGCCTACGTCGAGCACGCAGTCCCCCGCCCCGACAGGTAGCTTCGGGAACACCGCCTCGCTGTGATAGGAGAGACCGCCCTGCAAGACGTGGCGGAATCGGCTGAATTTCGGCGCAAGCACCTCGTTCCAGAAGCGGACGAACTCGGTGTCCGCTTGGGCGGCGTCGGACGCAGTTTCGGCCATGCTCATGGTTGAATCCTTTCTGCTGAACATCATCCGGGCTTCCTCGAAAGAGGCCTCGGCCCGCGATCTTCTTCTATCCGACCGGTCTTCGGCACGCTTGCAGGAGACGTGGGGGTTTCCTGAGGATACGACGCAACGTTTCACGGTTCTTCCGTATGTTTGGCAGATGCTTGGGGCGCTCTCACGGCTCCTCAGAAAATCCCGGGACATCCCTCAAGCGGGCCACGGCTCGATTCGTTATCTTCTGGCCCGAAGGCAGGCGCGACTGTGCCTGGTTCCGAGAAGACCCACCAAAGGAGGAGAATATCCCATGAAACCGACGTTCACGCTGACGGGTCTTGCCATGATCCTCGGTCTTTCTGCGGCACCGGGGGCGGCGGACGAGATATTCATCACCCATGACCTGGACATGGAGCGCGCCGAGGCCGTCGCCGCGGTTCGCGACTACGTTGAGGGAAAAAAGGATTGGCTCTTTCTTGCCGAGCTCGGATTGGCGGGCGGAGCGGTGACAGCAATGAAGATCTGCTATCTGCCTCTTGGACCGGATATTGTGGAGGCTGGCCTTCACGTCATGGCGATGATGCCCTGCGGCAACATGGCGTTCTACGAGACGGACAACCGCGCGACTGAGATGTCGCTGCTGGACCCCGGGTTCATGACCAAACTGTCCGTCGCGTCGAGCCTCGAGAGAGCGGCGGAGACCGGCCGGCCAGCGTTCCAAACGCTACTATCGGACACGCTCGGCATCGAACGATCAAGCCAGAGAGAGACGGACGCGGATCGCCCAGACATGCTAGGGCAGTAGCGGGCGCTTCTGGCCGACGATGCGGCCCCTGTTCCAAGCTGGCCGAAAGGCGCGAATGGCGGAAAGGGTTGCAGCAAGCATGACGGTTCCACCGCCCCGCCCCGGGTAGCTCAATTTCAGCACGATCATCCGTGTAGGCAGCGCCTCCGTGTCGATGGCGCGGCGGACCTTCCACATGAAGAACTTCGGGTCGAGCCAGCATAGCTGGTCCTTGGCGCTGATATGACGATTGGCCCATCTGCCCGGGCATGTCACGGGTTCAAGCTTCTTTCCGCACTCAGACCTGCGCCGATGACCCAATCCTCTGCGGTTCAGATGCAGATGCGCCTCAGTTCTTGACTCCGGTTCAAGGCGCGGAATTCTTGTCTTGCAATCGGCATTTGGACAGCCATATACCATCCACACAGATGGAGTTTTGCTAATGAGCAACGTCAAGCAGCTTCGCGACAAGCAACCCGAGAACGAGAAGATCACGATCAACCTAGGCTATGTCGACCTCGGTCGGATCGACCTGCTGGTGCAGGAGGGCTTCTACTCAAACCGCAGCGATTTCATCCGCACGGCGATCCGCAACCAGATCGACGCCCATGCCGAGATCGTCACCAGATCGGTGGAACGCCACACGATGGAGCTGGGTCTGCGCGACTATGCGCGCGCCGATCTGGAGGCGCTGCGCGACGCGGGAGAGATCCTGCACGTGAAGGTCGTGGGGCTCGCGCGCATCGCGTCGGACGTGACGCCCGAGCTGGCACGTCAGACGATCGGCTCCATCACCGTTCTGGGGGCCCTTCAGGCCAGCCCGGAGATCAAGACAGCCCTGGCCGACCGCATCCGGTAGGCCAGGCCGAAAATCTGACGAAACCCACAGGGGCCAAGGCCCGAAACAGGGCCCGAAACAAGGCCCGAAACAAGGACCGAAAAGATGAACAACTTTCCGACCGGCGCGCAGCGCCCGGCCACCGATGACGCACGCGCACAGCGCATCGAGGCGGCAAACGACCTGGTCCGCCGCACCCTGGCGCAGCACGGGCTGATGCCCGGTGCCGATGGGGCGATGCCCGACCTGCCATCGGGGCAGGGGCTGATGGAGGCCCTTGGCCGGGCCTTTCCGAACGGGCAGATGCTGCAGGGCGGCGGCCCGCAGATCGACCTGTCCCGGTTTGGCCTGCCACAGGGCGGCGGTCTGCCGCAGAGCCTGGGTCAGCGCGGCCTGCCGATGGGGCGCAAGCCGACCCCGGCGATCCACCTGCCCGAGGGTGCCGCGTTTCGCAGCGATATCTTTGCCGGAAAATCCGGCAGCCGCGCCTATCGCACCTATGTCCCGGCCTCGGTGGGGCAGGGCGCGGAACAAGGCGCCGCGGGCATCGTGCTGATGCTGCACGGCTGCACCCAGACGCCCGAGGATTTCGCCGTCGGCACCGGCATGAATGCGCTGGCCGAGGATCACCGCCTGGTGGTGATCTATCCCGAACAGTCCCGCGGCGCCAACGCCCAGTCCTGCTGGAACTGGTTCAGCAAGGGCGACCAGCGCCGTGACAGGGGAGAGCCGGAGATCCTCGCCGGCATCGTCCGGCTGGCGATGGCCGACCATGGCGTCGACCGCAGCCGCACCTTTGCGGCAGGCCTCTCTGCCGGGGCCGCGATGGCGGTGATCCTAGGCGAGACCTATCCGGATCTCTTCGCCGCCATCGGCGCGCATTCCGGCCTGCCCTTTGGGGCGGCCAGCGACATCCCCGGCGCCTTTGCGGCGATGGCGGGCACGTCCCAGCAGGGCGCGGCGCCCGCCGCCACCCCCGGAACCGATCTCCGCACCATCGTCTTTCACGGCGCGGCCGACGGCACGGTTCACCCGTCGAACGGGGCGGCGATTGCCGCCCGAGCCGAAGCGGCCGCAGCCGAGAGCGTGCAGAGCGTGGAGACGGGCACGACCGGGGGGCGCAGCTTTAGCCGCATCCTGACGGCCGACGCGGGTGGGGCGATCCTGGCCGAACACTGGGTGATCGAAGGGCTGGGCCATGCCTGGTCGGGCGGCGATGCGGGCGGCAGCTACGCCGACCCCGCGGGACCGGCGGCCAGCGCCGAGATGATCCGCTTCTTCCTCGACGCTGAGGAGACTTCAAGATGACCACCATGACCTTCGACGCCATCGCCGAGGCCAGCCCCGGCCAGAAATGGCTGGCCCGCTGGCACCGCTCCTGGCCATCCTATGAGGCGTGGTTCATCGCGCGGGGCGGGGACGGCGGGCCAGACCGCGCCGCCTGCCGTGCCGCGCTTACCCGGCACATGCCGGAACTGCTGCCGGTCTACGACCGACTGGTGGCGCTGTCCGGGGGCGGCGACCGTGCGGCGCGCTTCCTGTCGACCTGGTGCCCGCCGGCCTACCTGGGCGGCTGCTCGCTGGCGGCGCTGTCGGACGGGCAGGATGTACGGCTGGTGCGCAACTACGACCTGTCGCCCGACCTGAACGAGGGGCTTCTGTTGCGCAGCGAATGGACCGGGCGGCCGGTGATGGGGATGGTGGAATTCCTCTGGGGCCTGTCGGACGGCATCAACGATGCAGGCCTCTCCGTCGCGCTGGCCTATGGCGGGCGGTCCGGCACCGCGCTTGGCTTCGGCATCACCACCATCCTGCGCTATGTGCTGGAGGTCTGCGAGACGGTCGATCAGGCGCTGGCGGTGCTGGGCCGCGTGCCTTCGCACATGGCCTACAACCTCGTGCTGGCCGACCGGCACGGGCGCACGGTCAGCGTGGAGATGCGGCCCGGTGGCGGGGCGCGCATCATGCCGCGCGCGATTGCGACCAACCATCAAAGCGGAGAGACGCGACCAGGCCGCGCCGCCTTTACCCGCACACACGAGCGTCATGCGCATCTGGCAGGGCTGCGGACCGGGCCGCGCGACCTGCATCGCCACTTCACCCGGAAACCCCTGCTGCAGGACCGCTACGCCGAGGGGTTCGGGACGCTCTTCACCGCCGAATACGACCCCGCCCGTTCGGCCCTGCGCCTGATCTGGCCCGACCACGACTGGCGCCACAGTCTCGATGCCTTCGACGAGGGCCGGTGCGTCATCGACTTCACCCCCCGCGCCGCAACGCCATCCCACAGCGCGGCACCAAACGCCTCGATGCCGGACTGGTCCCGCGCCGCCCGGATCGACTGGCTGGCCGTCGGACAAGACTATGCTGCGGGGCAGGGGCGCGAGATTCCGGCCTATCTGGCCGAAGTCGAAGCCTGCGGGACGCGGGCGTCGGCTTGCGCCCATCACGCCTGACGGGGTCAAGGCAGGTGCGGCGCTTTGGCCGAGTTGCTTTGAACGAGGCGCGCCCTGCCTCCTGCGGAAGTGCCCCTGCGAACCGTCCGCCGCAATGCAGCGACGGGTGGACGGTAGACCGGCCGTCGTGCTGACGCTGGAGGATGCGGTGACCCCCGCGACCGCCGACTATCTGATCCGCGGCATCGTCGAGGCTGAAGCGCGCGGTGCGGGGCTCGTCGTGATCCGGATCGACACGCCGGGCGGGTTGGTGACCTCGACCCGCGAGATCATCTCTGCCATTCTCGACTCCAACGTGCCGGTGGCGGCATGGGTTGCGCCCTCGGGCGCGCGGGCAGCCAGCGCGGGCACCTATCTCGACTATGCCAGCAATGTCGCGGTCATGGCCCCCAGCACCCGCAGCAGCGCCACGTTCGGATTGGTGATCACCGACAGAAGCTGCGTGCGCCAGTCGGGATCGAGTGGCACGACACCCAAGTCCGCAGGTTTTGGGACGGCGGGTGGCGATGACACGGAACTGGGCAGGCACGATGTCCAGCCGTTCGGACACATCTTCGCCGATGCAATGAAGGCATCGTCACAGCAGCGGCGGGCGGTCACGTAGCGCCGACGAAGATCGGCAAGCGCGCGACAGGTGGGCGCGCTTATTCCCGCAGCGAATATGCGGGAGCTGACGCAGCCACCTTGGTGGAGAACTGGATGATCGAAGGGGCGGGGCACGCTTGTTTTGGCGGCCGTGCGGCGGGATTAAATACTGATTGCAAGGGGCGCGACGCCTCGGATCGCATGGTTCGCTTCTTCATGGCGGAATCTGTTTAAACCGCGTCTACGCTGGAGCGCCCGTGTGTAGTCGGGCGTTCTTTCCACGTGCCCGAAGTCCATTGAATCAACACCTGCCTCACATCACCGCGAGGGTCGGGGTTAAGTCCCACGCGCTCTTCCCCTCAGCGCGCAGTCTTCCCGCGCATAGCAAGGAGAGTGGCGTCCCGATCCCTGTTCCGTCAATCTGTCACGCAGGTCATGGCGCTGTCGACGGCCGCGCCGGGTAGTGGCTCTGCGCGCTCTGTCTGCTCCGCCGACCGGCCGAGGCACAGGGCTACTTGCCTTTCGGGTTCTCGACCTCACGATCGGAACCTGCGTCGGCGCCTTCGGCATACTCTCGGTCCAGGACCTCGACCGTGGCTGTGGCGGTGAGGCCATGAATGACGGTCGAGGCGAAGATGGTGAAGGCAACAAGTGCCCAGAGCGAGGATTCGTCGATGAACTCCACGTGCGTGGACGCATAGGCGAGGTAGTAAAGCGACCCGATCCCCCGGACCCCGTAGATAGCCACCACGGCCCGTGCCCGCAGGCCAAGCGGTGTTCCAAACAGTCCAAGCATCCCCGCAACCGGTCGGATCACCAGGATCAGGCCAAAGCCGATGATCGTGTAGCTCCAATCGAGGTGGGGCCAGAGCGAAGGCATGACACTGCCGAGAAGGACAAGGAGGATCGCCGTGACAGCATGCTCGACGGAGCTTGCGAACGCATGGAGACGCTGGTGGAACCGGTGCCTGTCTTCTACCCGCCTGCACACGAGACCCGCGACGAAGGCGGCGATGAATCCGTAGCCTTCAGCCAGTTCTACCAGCCCGTACGCGAGGAACACCCCGGCCAGAGCGAGAACACCCGGACCAGAGGCAGCGACCGTGTCCCAGGCCGGCAACACGAGGATGCGCCCCAGCAGCCAGCCAATGCCAGCACCGAGAACGGTGCCGACAAGGATGCGGTAGAGGACGTCCCAAGCGAGCCATTCGACAATCCAGAGCTCAAGATCCGCTCCCTGCAACGCGACATGGAGGGCGAGGTAGACGAAGGGGAAGGCCAGGCCGTCGTTCAATCCGGCTTCGGTTGTCAGCGCAAAGCGGACGGGGTGCTCCTTGCCCTCCATCGGCGGCCCTATCTGGAGATCGCCCGCGAGCACTGGATCTGTCGGCGCGAGCACGGCGCCGAGCAGGATCGCTCCACCCACCGTCATTCCAGCAAGGCTCCAGCCAAGAAGCGCGACGGCCGCGATCGTGAGAGGCATGGTGATCAGCAGTAGCCTCACTGTCGGCCGCCACAGACCCCTGCCACCAAGGTCGTCGATCCGCAATCCGGTGGCGAAAAGCACGACGATCACGACAAGCTCGGCGGCGCGTTCCCAGATGACGGGGTTTTCGGTCGGGTCTATTCCGACGACAATGCCCGGAAACAACAGTGAACCGACCATCCCGCAAGCCATGAGCAGCGCGGTCGCGGCAGGCGGACGCCGTACTAGCAGGTGCGGCAGCCAATAGGCCAGAAGCAGGCTCGCGCCCAGGGCGACGAGCAGGATGTGGTAGGCGTCGAAACCGAAGCGGGCGTCTTCCATGCCCAAGTGTGCACCGAGGAGCAACCTCGCCGCAATCGCTCAGCGCAGATCGCGCCGCCAGGGAATTTGGATAACTTGGATCACTTCGTGCCTTGAACTCGGAGGGTCGGAAAAGGTGCCACTCCCGCCGGCGTCGGAGGTTCCGCCAGTCCGGCCGCATCGCCGAGCCCGCTGCATTGATCAGGGAGTGATCTTTGAGGATCAGCCGTTCCAGCTCTCGGGCCTTCTTGAGCGCGCGATGCGACAGGCTCGACCGGGCGTTATAGGTCCGTTCGCTCACCCTCTGAATCGCACCGCCTATCCTGTTTGTGCAATGTTTGCTTCGGATTCTCGACTTTTGGCGCCAGCGTTTAGAGAGTCGGATCGCAAGGAGACGATTTACCTCACCATGGAAGCGCGACCACAACCGACGGAACCTTGCTCAGCCGCAAAAAGAGCACGATGCCTTCTGCATCATCACCAAGAACCGCCCCGGGTTTTCCGGAGAGTTTCTGGTTCAATGATTAGGCTGCTTTTTTGGCAGCGTTCAAGTTTAGGAAAAATGCCTCCTCTGCTACTTGCGGCGTGAGGTGGCCAATGGCGCGGTAAAGGCGTGTGTTGTTATACCAGTCACCCGATTTCAGGGTTTGACGCGAGACATCATACTGTTCGTTGCCTTGTACAGCATCGCGCGCAGCATCTTGCCGCCTTGATCGAAATGCGCCCGGCGTAATCGCCGCCCCCCGACTGGTGTCGTCGAGATGTCAGCTCGCGTGGGCGCCACCCGAGCGAGATCGTTCGATCCGCTCCGGCACCTCAATGGTCGCAACGACCTGCCCTGAGTGAGCACGGCCTGCGGGCGCAGCGAATTCGCGGAGAGTTAATTCGTCATCGGGGGGGGGCGATAGAACTTTTCTGCGTCACTGAGCCGAGGGAAAAAACAGTTGCTCACCACCGATCTTGTAGCTTGCTATGGCCGCCTGCCCGGCTTCCGAGAGGATCCAGTCGATGAAGGTCTTACCCTCGGCTGTCTTCACATGCGGATGCCTTTCGGGGTTCACCAGGATGATGCCGTAGGGGTTGAATAGCACTGGATCGCCTTCGAAGACGATTTCCAGCGGTCCGCGGTTCTGGAACGAGAGCCACGTGCCGCGATCGGTGAGGGCATAGGCTGGTATCTGGACCGCGGTGTTCAGCGTGGCGCCCATTCCGGATCCGGTGGACAGGTACCATGAGCCTTCCGGTAGAATGCCGGCATCATTCCAGAGTGCCACCTCGGCCACATGCGTGCCGCTGTCGTCGCCGCGCGAGGAAAAGGCAGCCTTGGCCCCGGCGATCGCGGCCATGGCGGCAGATGCGGAGTCTGTGCTCCGCACGTCGGCTGGATCGTCGGCGGGCCCGACGATGACGAAATCGTTGTACATCACGTCGAACCGCTGCACGCCGTAGCCTTCGGCGACGAAGCGTTCTTCCTGCGACAGGGCGTGGACGAAGACGACGTCGGCATCGCCCCGTCGGCCGGTTTCAAGGGCCTGCCCGGTGCCTTGCGCGACGACCCGCACCTCGATCCCGGTTTCCTCCTGGAACAGGGGCAGGATGTGACCGAACAGGCCCGAGTTTTCGGTCGAGGTGGTGGAGGCGACGGTGATGAAGTCCTGTGCGCTCGCGGGGAGGGCCGTGAGCATGGCGAGGCTGCAGGCGAAGCCGAGCAGGACGGAACGGCGGGATTGGATCATGGTTATTCTCCTGTTGGTTACCAGATCAGATCGCCCGCCAGAAACGCGCGGGCTTCGTGGGCATTGGGTCCGGCGAAGAAGGTGCCGGCCGGCGCCCGCTCGATCAGGCGGCCGCGATGCAGAAACGCCACATCCTGCGCGAGGCGGCGGGCCTGCCCCAAATCGTGTGTCGTCATGACGATGGTGATCCCGTCGGCCGAAAACCCTTCGATCATCTCCTCGATGAGGCGGGTGGCCGAGGGATCGAGCGCCGAGGATGGTTCGTCCAGAAACAGGATCTGCGGCTGCATGGCCCACGCCCGCGCCAACGCCAGCCGCTGCTGCTCGCCCCCTGACAGAAGCCGGGCAGGGCGGCTAGCCATCACGGACAGGCCAAATCGGTCCAGTGTGCGCGCCACCGTCTCGCGGCGCGCGGCACGCGGGACACCGCGCAGGGCCAGCGGATAATCCAGATTGTCGGCGACCGACCGGCGCAACAGGACCGGGCGCTGGAATACCATGGCCTGCTCTGCGGCCCGCGCGACCCCGTTGGCCCAGATACGACTACCAGCGGTCGGTTCTATCAGCCCGTGGCAAAGGCGCAGGAACAGGGTTTTGCCCGCACCGTTCGCACCCATCACCACCAGTCGGCGTCCCGGCTCGATGCTGAGGGAAATCTCCGCCAGCAGGGTTGTGCCGCCCACAGCATAGCTTGCCCTGTCGAGACGAAGCGGCAGGATGGCAGGTTGCAGGTCATGCGCGGGCTTCATCCCAGCCGTCCCCTTGCCCATTGGCCCGCGCCCCAGGCGATGGCGTTCAGTGTAAGCGTCAGCACCATCAGGATGATCCCGAGCGCCACTGCGAGGCCAAGATTGCCGCGCGCAGTTTCCAGCGTGATCGCCGTGGTCATGGTGCGCGTGTGACCCGCGATGTTGCCGCCCACGATCAGCACGGCCCCGACCTCGGCACTTGCCCGGCCGAACCCGGCCAGCACCCCGGTAAGCAGGCTGACGCGTCCATCCCACAGCAACGTAGGCACGGCGCGCACCCGGCCTGCGCCAAGGCTGCGCAACTGCTCTTGGTACTCCGCCCAGAGGTCTTCGACGACCGAGCGGGACAGCGAGACGACGATCGGCAGGATCAGGACTGTCTGGGCGATGATCATCGCCGTGGGCGTGAAGAGCAGTGCCAGATCTCCGAACGGTCCGGATCGCGACAGCATCAGATAGACGATCAGCCCGGCGACAACCGGGGGCAAACCCATTAGCGCATTGAAAAGGATAATCGCTGCGCCACGACCGGGAAACCGCGCGAGTGCGAGGCCAGCGCCGAGCGGCAGGCCAATGACACAGGCAATCACAACGGCGGTGAGCGTCACACGCAGGGAAAGCCCGATGATCTGCAACAGCGCGGCATCGCCGGCTGCGATCAGGCTCAGCGCGGTTGTGAAGGGTCCGTCCACCATGACTCCTTACGGAATTCTCTGGAAAAAGAGCAAGAATTCCGTAAAACGTCAAACACGTAGATAATGCATGAAAGCACAAGATAATGCAGTCACAGCTCGCGCAATCAAGGCATGACCCGCTGTCCCTGATGACAACGACAGAGGTCGCCGCATATCTGCGCGTAAAGGAACGCACGATCTACGAAATGATCGCACGTCAGACGATCCCCTTCACCCGTGCCACCGGCAAGCTGCTGTTTCCCCGCCGCCTGATCGATGCCTGGCTGGAGGCGCAGACGGAATTGCCGGACAGCGGGATCGCCAGACCGCCGCCGATCTATGCCGGCTCCAATGACCCGCTGCTCGAATGGGCGCTGCGTCAATCTGGCAGCGGCCTTGCGGTGCTTGCCAGCGGGTCAACACATGGGCTTGCGGATCTGGCGGCGGGTCGGGCCGCGTTGGCAGGGTGTCATCTGCTTGACCCCGACAGCGGCGATTGGAACGTGCCCGCCGTACGAGCCCACTTGCCGGGGTCCTCGCATGTCGTGATTCATTGGGCGCGCCGCACGCAAGGGTTGCTTTGTGCGCCTGGCAATCCGCTGGGCATCAGCGGGTTAAGAGAGGCGGCCATGCGCGGGCTTCGATTTGCCACCCGCGCCGAAGGGGCAGGGTCACAGCGCCTGCTCGATGTCCTGCTTGCGCGTGAGGGGCTCAGCAGCGCCGATCTGAGCGTGGTGGAGCGCCCGGCCGAAACCCACTCCGACCTTGCGGCCCTGATTGAGACGGGGGAGGCGGACTGCGGACTTGGGCTGCAGTCGGCTGCAGGGCACCTGGCTTTTCTGCCGCTGATCGGGGATGAGTGTTTCGACCTCGTCCTGAAACGGCGCGAGTATTTCGACGCTCCGGTTCAGACCTTGCTCGGATTCGCGCGAACCGAGGCCTTCGCCCGCCGCGCGGCGCACCTGGGCGGCTACGACCTGAGTGATCTCGGCAAGGTGCGGTGTAACGGTGGAGTGTGGTCCGGCTGGGTCCAAGCCTGCCTTTGAGCGGTCAGTGGGTGGCAACGGCTGCGGCAGGCGAGGGTGGGTCCAGCATCCGGTCGGCGCTGGCGTCGAACAGGGTGCGGGCATAGTCGGTCTTCATCCGCGCGCCAGCGAGATCCGCGCGGCTCAGTTCCTCGACCGCCAGACCGTGCTGCATGACGAGCACCCGGTCACACATGTGGTCGATCACCGCCAGATCATGGCTGACCATCAGGAAGGTCAGCCCGCGCTCCTCGCGCAAACGGCTGAGCAGGTTCAGGGTTTCGGCCTGGACCGAGGCGTCCAGCGCCGAAGTCGGTTCGTCAAGCAGCAGGATCGTGGGTTCGAGCATCA
This sequence comes from Paracoccaceae bacterium, assembly GCA_041687395.1. Taxonomy (GTDB): domain Bacteria; phylum Pseudomonadota; class Alphaproteobacteria; order Rhodobacterales; family Rhodobacteraceae; genus JAWLCA01. Next base: position 11,456 of record JAWLCA010000040.1, read on the forward strand.
GTGCCCGCGCGATCGCGACCCGCTGACGCTGGCCGCCAGAAAGCTGGTGCGGAAAGCGGAACCGGAACGACGGATCCAGCGCCACGTCCCGCAGCGCCTCGACGACCCGTCTGTCGGTATTGCGGATGCCGTGGATCGCCAGGGGTTCCGACAGTGTGCGGTCGATGGTATGGCGCGGGTGCAGGCTGGCGTAGGGATCTTGGAACACCATCTGGACCTGCCTTGAGAAGGCCTTGCCGCGGGGCGTCTTCACCGGCTCGCCCGCGATGCGGATGCTTCCTGCCGAGATCGGGGCAAGCCCGCAGATCGCGCGCAGGATCGTGGACTTTCCGGAACCGGACTCGCCGACGAGGCCGAAGGACTCCCGTTCCTTCACCTGCAGGCTGACGTCGCGCACGGCCTGGACGCTCTGTCCGTTGGCCTCGAAGGTGACCGAGAGGTTCTCGATTTCGATCAGGGCCATGTCAGTCCGCCCATTCCGCCGCACGGTCGAGGCCGGGCAGGGGGCTGCGGTCGCCGCCGATGCGCGGCAGGCAGTTCAAAAGCCCCTGGGTGTAGGGGTGCTGCGCCTGCATCAGCGTGCTCGCCTCCAGTTCCTCGACCACCTTGCCCTTGTACATGACCAAGATCCGATCGCAGAACTTACCCACAAGCCGCAGATCGTGGCTGATGAAGATCAGGCCCATGCCGCGATCTCGCACCAGCCGGTCCAGGATCTTCAACACCTCGGCCTGCACCGTCACGTCGAGCGCCGAGGTCGGCTCATCCGCGATCAGAATGTCGGGATCCGGGATCAGCATCATGGCAATCATCACCCGCTGCCCCATTCCGCCCGAAAGTTCATGCGGGAAGGCCTGCATGACGCGATCCGGGTCACGGATCTGGACGGCCTCCAAAGCCTCCACTGCCTTGCGCCGGGCTTCCGCGGCGCCCATCCGCTCGCGCAGTCGCAGGCCCTCGGTCAGTTGCGCGCCGACCTTCATCACCGGATTCAGCGAGTATTTCGGGTCCTGCATGACCATCGCGATGCGCTGGCCGCGCAGCGCCCTCATGCGTCGCTCGCTCGCATTCAGCAGGTCGATGCCGTCAAAGCTCATCCGGTCGGCATCGACCCGGCCCGGGGGACGGATCAGGCGCAGGACCGACCGGCCCGTCATTGTCTTGCCGGAACCGGACTCGCCAACGATCCCCAGACGTTCGCGATCCAGCCGAAACGAGACACCGCGCACGGCCTCGACCCGGCCGGCCTCGGTATCGAAGGTGACGCGCAGGTTCTCGACCTCCAGCAGGCTCATTTCGACGCGCTCCGCGGGTCCAGCACATCGCGCAAGCCGTCGCCCAGCAGGTTGAAGCCAAGGCTGACGGTGAAGATGGCAAGGCCCGGCATCGTGGCCACCCACCATTGCTCGAACAGGAACTTGCGCCCGGCCGATATCATCTGTCCCCATTCCGGCAGCGGCGGCTGCACGCCAAGCCCGAGGAAGCCGAGACCGGCTGCGGTCAGGATGACGCCCGCCATGTCCAGAGTCACGCGGATGATGACCGAGGGGAGGCACATCGGCATCACGTGGCCCCAGACGATCCGCCGCGCCCCCGCGCCTTGCAGCCGCACCGCCGCGATGTAGTCCGAGTTGCGCACCGTCAGCGTTTCGGCGCGCGCCACGCGAGCGTAGGGCGGCCAGGCCGTCAGGGCGATCGCCAGAACCGCGTTCTCGATCCCCGGACCAAGCACGGCGACGAGGGCAAGGGCCAGAATCAGGCGCGGAAAGGCCAGAAAGATATCGGTGATCCGCATCAGCACCTGATCGACCCAGCCGCCGAAGTAGCCCGCGATGGTGCCGACGATCAGCCCGAACAGCGGTGCCGTCAACGCGACCAGCGCCACGATATACAGCGTGATGCGCGCGCCGTGGACGATGCGACTGAAGATGTCGCGGCCGAATTCATCCGTTCCCATCAGGTGCCCGTTGGTCATCGGCGGCAGCAGCCGGTCGGCCAGGTTCTGGGCGATCGGATCGTGGGTCGCTACGTAGGGCGCGAAAGCCGCCATGAACAGCAGCGCCGCGACGATCACCAGCCCGATCACGGCCAGCGGGTTGCGGCGCAGCCTGAGCCACCCAAGATAGCTCTGAGCCAACCGGGCCTGCCAGCGGGACGAGGGGTTCGGCTCTCGCAGCCAGGCGATGACGGCCATCAGCGCGCCCTCGGATCGACGAGTTTGTAGAGCACGTCCGACAGCATGTTCAGCCCGACGAATACCATCCCGACAACAACGGTGCCGCCAAGAACGGCAGGCATGTCGGCCGAGAACAATGCCGTGGTGATGTAGAGGCCAAGGCCTGGCCAGGCAAAGACCGTCTCGGTCAGCACCGATCCTTCCAGAAGGGTTGCGTAGGACAGTGCGATCACCGTGATCAGGGGTACCAGCACGTTGCGCAGGGCATGGACCCAGACAACGCGCCATTCCGGCATCCCCTTCACCCGTGCGGTGGTGATGTATTCCTGGCTCAGTTCGTTCATCATGAAGCTGCGCGTCATCCGGCTGATGTAGGCCATCGAGTAATAGCCCAGCACACCCGCAGGCAGCACGATGTGGCTGAGCGCATTGCGGAAGATGTCCCATTTTCCGGCAAGTGCGGTGTCGATCAACACCATCCCGGTCACGCGCGGCACTTCGAATTCGTACATCATCTCGAATCCAGAATCGAGCCGCCCGGGGCCCCCGACCCAGCCAAGGATGCCGTAGAACAGGAGAAGACCCATCAGGCCGAGCCAGAACACCGGCATTGAATAGCCCATAAGGCCGATCAGGCGCACCGCCTGATCGATCCAGCTTCCCGGCCGGGTCGCAGCGAGCACGCCTGCCGGTACGCCGAGGAGCACACCGAAGATGGTGGCAATCGTGGCCAGCTCCAGCGTTGCGGGAAAGAAGCGGGCAATGTCCTGCGCCACCGGCGTTCCGGTCCGGATCGACCGGCCCAGATCGCCGCTCAGCGCATCCTGCACATAGATCACGAATTGCTGCCAGATCGGGCGATCGAGGCCCAGCGCCTCGCGTGCGGCCTCATATTGCGCCTCGGTCGCGCGCTCTCCGACGATTGCAAGCACGGGGTCGATGGGAACGACGCGGCCGATGATGAAGGTGACGAGCAACAACCCAAGGAAAGTCGCACCCAGCGCCACGACGATGCCGCCGATCTGCCGCAGGCGGCGATACCCCTGTGACTGCCTCAGTGAGGATGTGGTGTTCTGCATCGGGACGTGGCGCCCCCACTCCGAAGAACGGGGGCGCCCTGGGATTACTTCGTCACCAGCCAGTAGGTTGCCTGATCGGTGGCGCCCCCGGTGTAGAAGCCCTCGATGTTGTTGCGCAGGCCGGTCTGATAGATGGACTGGAACATCGCGACGAAGGCGCTGTCGTCACGGTGCTTGCGCTGGATCTCCTCGTACATGCCGCGACGGGCGTCGGTATCCCGCTCCATCACCGCGGCCTCCGACATGGTGTGCAGCTCGGCGGGGTCATAGGCGTTGCGCCAGGCGAGAATGCCCCCAAGCCCTGCGTCATCCGCGTTGTTCGGGTTCATCGCGAAGGTCGCCACGTTGGTATGCGGGTCCGGGTAGTCCGGACCCCAGGCCTGCAGCGTGATGTCGTGGTTGCGCGCACGATAATCGCCCAACACCTCGGCCCCGGCGCCGGGTTTCAACTCGACGTTGATCCCGATCTGACCGAATGTATTTTGGATCGCCTGCGCCATTTCCATTCGCTGCTGATCGTTCCGGACCGAGATCGTGGTGGAAAACCCGTCCGGATAGCCCGCCTCGGCAAGAAGCTCGCGTGCCTTGTCCAGATCCAGACTGTAGGGCGTTTCGGTTAGAGAGCCCAGATAGCCCTGCGGCAGGAAGTGCTGATGCACCATCATCTGGCCCTTCAGGAAGCTGTTCGCCATCCCCTCGTAGTCGATCGCCCAGCGCATGGCATCCAGTACCATCGGATTGTTCAGCGGCTCCCGCTTCTGGTTCATCGCGATGTAGTAGATGTAGCCGCCCAGATCGTCGGCAATGGTGATGTCGGCATTGCCAGTCAACCCCTCGATGTCCGTGGGCGTCAGCCCACGGGCGATATCGACGTCGCCGCGCTCCAACTGCAGGCGCTGGGTTGCCGGTTCGGGAACGTGCCGCACGAAAACGCGCGCCAGATTCGCATCACCGCGCCAGTGGCCTTCGCGCCGCTCAAGCACATAGCTTTCCGAGGGGCGATAGGATCGCAGCACAAAGGCCCCTGTGCCGGCGGAATTCGCTTTCAGGAACTCGTTGCCCATGTCGCCGTCAACCTCGTTCGCCATGACCGTCTCCTTGTCGACGATCGAGCCCACGACAGCCGTCAGGCAGTTGTAGACGAAGGACGGCGCATAGGGTTTGTCCACCACCATCGTCATCGTGTCGCCATCGAAGGTGATCTTTTCTTCGACGTTTTCCGGTGTGAAGCCGAACTGCGTCAGGATGAAGGCCGGTGTCTTGTTCAGTTTGACGACCCGCTGAAGGGAAAAGGCGGCATCTTCGGCCCGCACCGGATTCCCGGATGAGAAGGTGACACCGGGCCGCATCTTGAAGGTGAAGGTCAGGCCATCTTCGGAAACGTCCCAGCTTTCGGCGAGGCCCGGCACCAGTTCGCCGGGCTGCTCCGGATCCAGTTCGACCAGCGTGTCGTAGGTGTTGTTGAGCATGTCCGTGCCCGAGAATTCGAAAGCCTCGGCCGGGTCGATGGACACGATGTCGTCGATTGCATCGGCAATCACCAGCGTGTCTGCCGGCGTGTTGGCCAGTACGGCGGCGGGCGCCGCGCCCAGCATCAGCGCTGCAAGAAGGGCAACACCCCCCCGGCGAAGGGTCGGTTCCATCAGCATCTTCTACTCCCTGTTCCCTGGCAAGCTTGTTTGGCAGCAGCCTGTGTCGGCAGTCTGCATCGCCCCATTCAGGCGACGGTCAGGTAATATGTCAAGTCGGCATTCCGCGAGCGAAGGGGGCCGCCCACGACATCCGATCTTGCGACACATGTGCGGATCTGCGACTGAATCGGGCAATGTCACCGCAAGCTCCGATTGTCACCGTCACCCTGAATCCAGCGGTCGATTATTCGGCATCTGTCGCAAGGGTCTTGCCTGGGCCGAAATTGCGCCTGTCAGCTCCCGTTCTGGAGCCGGGCGGCGGCGGCGTGAATGTCGCGCGTGCGATCCACAAGCTTGGCGGGGACGCGCAGGCGATTATCGCCGCCCGGGGGCCGATGGGTGCCAAGTTGCTGGCGCTGGTCGAGGCTGAGGGCATCAAGACACTGGCCCTGACCGGGGACGGAGAGACCCGCCACAGCCTTGCCGTCACGGATCAGTCCAGTGGTCAGCAGTATCGCTTCACCTTGCCCGGCCCCGACTGGCGCCCGGGAGAGGCGGAGCAGGCCATGTCCGAGATCGCCTCGGCGGCATCTGGTGGCGGTTTCGTTGTTCTCAGCGGAAGCCAGCCGCCTGGAGTCACGGATCGGTTCCCGCTGATCCTCGCGGAAGCCTTGATCGAAAAGGACGCCAAGCTTGTCGTCGATACTTCCGGACCGGCGTTGGCAACGCTCGTGCTGCGGACGGGGGCAGGGGCCGCGGTGCACGTCCTTCGACTTGATCAGGCAGAGGCCGAGGGTCTTGCCGGTCGGACGCTGCCCGAGGCCGGCGACAGCCTGGAATTTGCGGAACGCCTTGTAACGGCCGGTGTGGCCGAAACGGTTGTCATTGCGCGAGGGGCGAACGGTAACGTCCTTGCTGGACAAGGTGCCCGACTGCATTGCGTGCCGCCGCCAGTGCCGGTTAAAAGCAAGGTGGGTGCGGGCGACAGCTTCACCGGGGCCTTCGTTCTGTCCCTTGCTCGCAGTGGCGACGTGGCTGGCGCTCTGTGCATGGGAACTGCAGCAGGCGCAGCGGCGGTGATGACCGAGGCCACGCAGCTTTGTCGACGTGACCAGACCGAAGAGTTGATCCCGCAGTGCGTACTGCACAGTCATTTCGCTGGTCGTTAGTGCCGGTCTGAATCAGACGCACTTTGCCTGATTTGGCTGATATGGAGAAACTTGCGCTTCAGCGTCCTTCGCAGCGGATCCCAGCAATCTGAGGCCATTCATGCTGGTCGACCGGGCTCATCCAAAACTCGTGGAATCCGCCGAACGTCACTTGACCGAGCGCAGCTTCGTTCGTGCGCTTGGCATTCTGCGCCGCAGCGATTATTGGGACCACATCAACATGGACCTGGGCGTAAGCTCCGGGTGGCTCTTCCGGCCGCCAATCCGCCGGACAACGTGACGAACGACGAAATCCCGGATCGCAGGCCCTTCGCCCGCGTGGCGGGAACGGGACACGCATGATTTCATTTGATGCCTATCGCCGGCAATGGACCGGAAACATCCGCGGCGACCTGCTGTCGGGCCTCGTTGTCGCGCTGGCGCTGATCCCCGAAGCAATCGCGTTTTCGATCATCGCCGGCGTGGACCCCAAGGTGGGGCTTTACGCCAGTTTCTCGATTGCGGTGATCATCGCGATCACCGGCGGGCGCCCCGGCATGATCTCGGCGGCTACGGCCGCGACGGCGGTGCTGATGATCACGCTGGTGCGTGACCACGGGCTGGAATACCTGCTGGCGGCCACCGTGCTCGCCGGGCTGTTGCAGATCGGGGCGGGTCTGCTGAAGCTCGGCTTCGTGATGCGCTATGTGTCGAAGTCGGTGATGACCGGGTTCGTCAATGCGCTGGCGATTCTTATTTTTCTCGCGCAGTTGCCCGAGCTTGACCCGCGCGTGGTAACTTGGGTTACCTTTGTATTGGTCGCGGGCGGGCTGGTGATCATCTATCTGTTCCCGCTGCTGACGAAAGCCATCCCCTCGCCGCTGGTGACGATCGTGGTGTTGACGGCTCTGGCCTGGGGCTTGGGCCTCGACGTGCGCGTGGTGGGCGACATGGGGGCGCTGCCCGATACGCTGCCAGTGTTCCTGATCCCCGACATTCCGCTGACTTTCCAGACGCTGGCGATCATCTTTCCCTATTCGGTTGCGGTGGCAGTCGTGGGGCTTCTGGAAAGTCTGATGACACAGAATATCGTCGATGATCTGACGGACACCACGTCGAACCGTAACCAGGAATGCGTGGGGCAGGGGATCGCCAATACCGCCACCGGCTTCATCGGTGGCATGGCGGGTTGTGCAATGATCGGGCAATCGATCATCAACGTCAAATCCGGCGGGCGCGGGCGACTCTCCGCCTTTGCCGCCGGGGTCTTCCTGCTGATCATGGTCGTGGGGCTGGGCGATCTCGTCAGCATCATCCCGATGCCGGCTCTGGTGGCGATCATGATCATGGTTTCCGTCGGGACCTTCTCCTGGTCCTCGATCGGCAACCTGCGTTCGCACCCGCGCTCCAGTTCGGTGGTGATGGTCGCCACGGTGGCGACGGTAGTCTACACCCATAATCTTGCCATTGGCGTGCTGGTGGGCGTGCTGCTGTCGGGCATCTTCTTTGCCGGCAAGATCGCGCAGCTGTTCCGCGTGACCACCGATATCAGCCCGGATGGCCGGGTACGCACCTACCGGGTCGAGGGGCAGTTGTTCTACGGCTCGGTCGAGGATTTCATGGCCGCCTTCGATTTCAAGGAAGCCTCCGAGCGTGTGATCATCGACGTGAGCCGCGCGCATATCTGGGACATTTCATCGGTCCAGGCGTTGGACATGGCGGTGCTTAAGTTCCGCCGTGATGGTGCCGAGGTCGAGATTCGGGGCATGAACGAGACCTCCGAAACCATCGTCGACAAGCTGGCGGTCCACGACAAGCCGGGCGCGATGGACAAGCTGATGGCGCATTGAGGGTGACCTACATGACCGACAAGATCATCGCACTGATCGACGGCTCGATCTATTCGCAAAGCGTCTGCGATCACGCGGCCTGGGTCTCGCAGCGCACCGGGTGGGCGGTCGAACTGCTTCATGTCCTTGGTCGCCGCGAGGGCTCTGACCGGACGGATCTGTCGGGCTCGATCGCTCTTGGGGCCCGTTCCGCGCTCCTTGAAGAACTTGCCGACCTGGATGCACAGCGCGCCAGGCTCGTCGCCCACCGGGGGCGCGCGATCCTGGAAGATGCCCGCGCCATCCTGGACAGGGCAGGCGTGAACGAGATCACCACCCGCCTGCGCCACGGCGATATCGTGGATACCGTCGCGGAGCAGGAAACCGGGGCAGAGATGGTGCTGATCGGAAAACGCGGAGAGGCAGCGGATTTCGCCAAGGGGCATCTCGGCTCGAATCTTGAGAGGATCGTGAGGGCCAGCACAAAGCCGGTCTTCGTTGCCTCGCGCGCCTTCAAGCCGATCAGTCGCGCACTGGTAGCCTATGACGGGGGGCCTTCGTCGATGCGCGCGATCGATCATATCGCCCGCACGCCACTTTATCAGGACTTGCTGTTGACCATCGTCACTGTCGGCAATCCCAACGAAACGATCAGAAAGGGTCTGGCAGATGCCCAGGCCATGTTGAAGGCCGCCGGAATCGAGGCCGAAGCAGAGATCGTTGCGGGCCAACCCGAAACGACCCTGGGAAAGCTGGTCGAGCAAGCGCCCTTCGATCTCGTCGTGATGGGCGCATATGGGCATTCGCGCATCCGCAGCCTGATCATCGGATCGACCACGACCGAGATGATCCGCTCCTGCAAGGTGCCGATTGTACTCAGTCGATGAGACCTGCGAGAGGCGTTGTTGCACATCTCTGACGACAGAGGATTCACTTCGCGAATCCATGCCGTCAGACGCGCGGCATGAGCAAGCCATCTCCCGCCCGCTATCGCACGACGAACTGGTCCAGCTAATGAGCCATTGAGGCGCCATTGGTTCGAGCCCAATGGCGAATGCGTCGCTGCGCAAGCGGGGGGCAAGGTGCATCTCGCCATGGACCCGGCCACATCCGATATCCGTGCCGTGGAATTCACGCCCAGCCGCGACGGCGACAGCCCCGTGCTGCCAGACCTGC
>JAWLCA010000041.1:0-19783 GCA_041687395.1 Paracoccaceae bacterium
AAAGGTGCTGACATGATCCATCCTCCCAGACAGGGTGAATCACAAACAAAAGCCTCTGGGAATCCTGCGATTCAAGTTTCCGCCGAAATGCTTTAAGGGGGCCATCCTGTACTGATCCGGTCTCTGGTGGCCCCCGCCCGGACTGCGCGCGTGGTCCGGGCAGCGCGCGTCCCGCCCTCAACGGGCGGGCGGGCGCTTCGCCGCCTCAGGCCTCTGCCCGCATCAGCGCGACGATATCCGCCACGCGCTGGGCGTTGTCGCGCGCCACCGACCCGTCTGCACGCAAAAGGCTGTTCTCGAACCCGACGCGGGCCTTGCCGCCCAGCCGGAACGCCTCGGCCAGTGCATCGGTCTCGCGCGTCCCAAACGCACAGACCGCCCAGTCGGCCTCGGTCACGCCGCCGCGGGCCAGTGTGTCCAGGAACGCCGGGATCGTCTGCGGCGGCACGCCTTCGGGCACGGCATAGCGGCCAAGGACGAACAGCACCTGCGGCCGACCGGGCGGCAGCCAGCCGCTGCGGATCAGATCCGCGAGGCGCCCGGCATCGGTGGTATCGAACAGGATATGCTGCACCGGAATGTCACGGTCGGCCATGTCGCCGTAGAACCGCTGTGCGGCAAGGGTCTCGCCCTCGGCCAGCATCTCGCGCACCGCGACCGAGATGCCGTCGGGCTGCAGGCCCTGCACCGCGGCGCGCATCTCCTCGGGGCTGTAGCGACCTTGGGATTCGGTGGTGACCTGCACCGCCATGTCGGGCACGGCACGCGCCATCTCGGCCAGAAGTTCGGCATAAAGGCCGGGGTCCAGCACATGCACGCCATCGGCATCGCGAACATGGGCGTGGATCGCGCCGGCGCCGGCAGCGAAGCAGGCGGCCGCAGTGGCGACCGTCTCAGCGATCGTCACCGGAATGGCGGGATGGTCGGCGCGGGTCAGCCGTGCGCCGTTCGGCGCCACCATCACCGGCGGCAGGACGGACAGACGGCTCATGCCGCCAGCGCGCGATCGATGGCGGTGCCCAGCTTTTCGGTCAGTTCATCGATCTGCGCGTCCTCGATGATGAAGGGCGGCGCCAGCAGGATGTGGTCACCCCGCACCCCGTCGATCGTGCCGCCCATCGGGTAGCAGATCAGGCCCGCGGCAAAGGCCTCGGCCTTGATCCGGGCGTTCAGCTTTCGCGTGGGGTCAAAGGGCACCTTGGTTTCGCGGTCGGACACCAGTTCCAGCCCGCGAAACAGACCCCTGCCCCGGATGTCACCCACATGCGGATGCTGGCCGAAACGCGCGCGCAGCGCGGCGTCCAGCTTCTCGCCCTTTTCGCGCACCCGCGGCAGCAGGCCGCGATTCAGGATCGCGCCGATCACCGCCTTGGCCCCGGCCGCGGCCATGGCGTGACCCATGTAGGTGTGGCCGTGCTGGAAGAAGCCGGACCCGGCGGCGATGGCATCGTAGATCTTGCCGCTGGTCAGCAGCGCCCCGATCGGCTGGTATCCGGCGCCAAGGCCCTTGGCGATGGTGATCATGTCCGGCGCGACGCCGTCCTCCTGGCACGCGAACATGTACCCGGTCCGGCCCATTCCGCACATCACCTCGTCCAGGATCAGCAAGACGCCGTGGGTGTCGCAGATCTCGCGGATGCGCTTCAGGTAGCCCGGCACCGCCGGCACCGCGCCGGCCGTTGCCCCCACCACTGGCTCGGCGACAAAAGCCATCACGTTCTCGGGGCCGAGACGCTGGATCTCCGTCTCCAGTTCGTTCGCGGCGCGCTGGCCGTACTCCTCCAGGCTCTCGTCGTCGCGGCGGTCGCGATATTCGTAGCAGGGGGCGATGTGGCTGGCCTCCATCAGCAGCGGCGCGAACTGGGCCCGGCGCCATTCGTTGCCCCCGGTGGCCAGCGCACCCAGCGTGTTGCCGTGATAGCTTTGCCGCCGCGCGATCACCCGGCGCCGCTGCGGCTGGCCGATTTCCAGGAAATACTGCCGGGCGAGTTTCAGCGACGCCTCCACCGCCTCGGAGCCGCCAGAGACCAGATAGACCCGGTCTATCCCCTCGGGCGCGTGTTCGATCAGCAGATCGGCGAGCGCCTCGGCCGGTTCCGAGGTGAAGAAGCCGGTGTGCGCGAAAGCGATCCGGTCAAGCTGGTCGTGCAGCGCCGCGCGCACCTCAGCATCGGAATGGCCGAGGCATGACACCGCCGCCCCGCCTGATCCGTCGAGATAGCGCTTGCCGCTGGCATCCACGATATAGCAGCCGTCGCCCTTGGCGGCGGTCGGCAGATGTCCCCGCGTGGAACGTCCGAAGATATGGTCAGACATGGAACCCCCCTAAAGGTCGTGGCGGCCAGTATAACCCGCCCTTGCCGGCGGCTGCCAGCCTTGCAACGCGCCGGGCGCGGGACGCAGGATATCGACCTGCAGCGGATGGCAGGTCGCGGCGTCACTGGAATGTTCCGCGCCGCAGTCACCGCCGGGGCAGGCCGACAGCAGGCCCAGCAGGTCGATCTCGGCGAAGAATTCGATGAAGTCGCCCTGCCGCGCGGGGCTGGCCTTCATGAAATACTGCCCCGTATCGCGGGTGAACCCGGTGCACATGAAGACGTTGAGCACGTCGTGGATCAGCGGCTCGGCCTCTTCGGGGGCCAGTCCGGTCTCGGCCACCAGGGCGCGGATCAGGTTGGAATGGCAGCACCGGTGGTATTGCTGCCCTGTCAGCAGCGCATGGGTATAGGGGTCGCAGCGGGTGCCGATCACGTCGTGCACGCGCCCGCCGTGTTCGTCCACCCCATACCAGCCCAAGCTGTCGGCGATGATCGTCGCCATCGGGCGCAGGTGCGGCAGGGTCGACCACAACCGGTCGCCAAGGCGCACGTGGGTTCCATGCAGCGCGCGGGTCTTGCCGGAAAAGAACCGCTCGGACAGATCATCTGCGTTGAAGAGGTTGAGATCGCCCACCTGCGACGCCTCGGGGCACGAGATGCGGAAAAAACTCCCCGCAGGTACGCGAAAGGCGCGCGCATCACGTGGCGGCACAGTGACCGTCGCCACCCCTTCGGTGCCGGTGCGCGCGCGGGCATAGAGCGCAAGGTCCGGTTGCGGCAACGCCTCTGTCGGGTAGCAGATGACCGGCGCGATGGCTCGGCGGGCGGCGGCGTCAGCCGGTTCAGTCCCGGACGACATAGACCGATTGCTTCGCGTGACGGACGACGCGGGCGGCGTTCGGGCCCAGCAGGTAGTCGCGGAACTCCGGCCGGTGTGCCGCGATCACGATGACATCCACGCCCAGCTTTTCTGCTGCGCGCAGGATCTCGTCATAGATCTTGCCGTGCAGGACATGGGGATGAACTTCGACCCCCTCGGGCACGTTCTGCGACACCCATTTGCCAAGTGCTTCGCCAAAGTCGTGAAGCGCCGTCTTCTCGAACCCCTCGCGGAAGTAGCCGGCGACGGTGGCGAAGCCGAAATCGGGCAGCACGCTGACCACGTGCAGCACGCCGCCCGAGCCCAGAAGGCCCAGCGCCTCGGCCAGCGGGCGGCGCCAGCTGTGTTCGTCCGACAGGTCCACCGGCAGAAGAATCTTCTTGGCCATTGTTCCGTCCCCCTAGAATGCCGGCGCGATCTGGCGGCGGCGTTGCAGCACGATCACCAAGCCTAGCAGAAGAAGCGCCGGAATGTAGAACACCTGCGCCGGCATCCGGTCAGCCTCCACCTGCAGCGCGGTCAACTCGACGGGGCGGTCCGGATCGAAGAAGTCGAAGCTTTGCAGACGCTGCTGCCAGGAACTGCCGAACATCGGTTCGTCCATCAGCATCCGGTCGCCATCGGGCATCATCATCAGGCCCGACTGCGTCATCCGCTGCTCGGGCTCCTCGCCCTCGACGTTGTAGACCAGCGTGGTGCGGGTCATGTTGCCGGTGTTGAAATCCGGCCCTTCCACGACCATGCGGAACTCATCGCCCAGATCCGCCTCGGACAGGACCTGTTCGAACTGGGTCGGCGGGATCTCGTTGAACTGATCCTGCACCCGGTTCAGCCAGAAGTTGGGCACGAAGAAGGTGAAGGCCACCAACAGCAGCATCGCCGATTCGTAGAACCGTGACCGGGCGAGGAAGTAGCCCTGCGTCGCCGCCGCAAACAGCAGCATGGCGAAGGTCGCGATGACGAAGACGAAGACCGCCTGCAATATCCCGGCCGTCGTGCCCAGATCGACCCCGTAAAGGATCAACGTCGGATTGTAGACGAACAGGAACGGCAGCGCGACGGTGCGCAAGGAGTAGAAGAAGGCGGTGAAGCCGGTGCGGATCGGATCGCCGCCCGACACGGCGGCGGCCGCGAAACTCGCCAAACCAACCGGCGGCGTCACGTCCGCCATGATGCCGAAATAGAAGACGAACAGATGCGCCGCGATCAGCGGGATGATCAGCCCCTCCTGCGCGCCGAGGCTGACCACGACCGTCGCCATCAGCGACGACACCACAATGTAGTTCGCCGTCGTCGGCAAGCCCATCCCCAGGATCAGCGAGAAGACACCGACCAGGATCAGCATGAGGAACAGGTTGTTCATCGACAGAAGCTGCACCAGCCCGGCCAGTTCGGTGCCGATGGGGGTGCGCGTGACGGTGGCCACGATGATGCCCGCGGCGCCGGTGGCGACGGCAATGCCGATCATGTTGCGCGCGCCAGCGATCATGCCGTCGATCAGGTCGGAGAAGCCGGCCGCGAATTCTGCGCCGAAATCCTGCCCGCCCCGCAGCAGCGCCTTGATCGGGCGCTGGGTCAGCATGATGAAGACCATCACCGCAACCGCAAAGAAGGCCGATTTCGCCGGCGACTGCCGTTCGACCATCAGGTACCAGACCAGCACGATGATCGGCAGCAGGAAGTGAAGACCGGTCGGGACCACCTCGTTCATCTTCGGCAGAACGATTTTCTCTGCGTTGGGATCATCCGGTTCCAGATCGGGCCGTTTCGCGGCGACCAAGAGTGCGCCCAGATAGATCGCAAGCAGGACAAGGATAATCACGATACCCGAAATGCCCGGCGCCGCCGACTGCAGGGCCCTGATGCCCGCGATGGCGCCATAGAAGATGGCGCCCGCGACGACGAAGCCGATCGCGATCTTGAGGAACATCTGCAGCAGGCTTTTCGACTCGCCCAGCGCCGGCATCTCGTTCTTCAGCGCCTCAAGGTGCACGATGTAGACCAGCGCGATGTAGGAAATCGTGGCCGGGATAAAGGCGTGCTTGATCACCTCAAGGTACGAGATGCCGACGAATTCCACCATCAGGAAGGCCGCAGCCCCCATCACCGGCGGCATGATCTGTCCGTTGACCGAGGATGCCACCTCGACCGCGCCGGCCTTTTCGGCGGTGAAGCCCACCCGCTTCATCAGCGGAATGGTGAAGGTGCCGGTCGTCACCACGTTCGCAATCGACGAGCCGGAGATCAGGCCGGTAGCGGCGGAACCCACGACCGCGGCCTTGGCCGGGCCGCCGCGCAGGTGGCCAAGCCCTGCAAAGGCAAGCTTGATGAAGTAGTTGCCCGCCCCCGCCTTGTCCAGAAGCGAGCCGAACAGCACGAACAGGAACACGAAGGCCGCGGACACGCCAAGCGGGATGCCGAACACCCCCTCGGTCGACAGCCATTGCGAGTTCACGGTGGCGGTGAACGACCGCCCCTCATGCGCAATCAGGTCGGGGATCAGCCAGCCTTCGCCGAAATAGGAATAGGCCAGAAAGATCGCACCGACGATGGTCAGGGCCGGCCCCAGCGCGCGGCGGGACGCCTCCAGCAGCACCAGGATGCCGACCGCGCCGATCCAGATCTGAGTCTGCGTCGGCAGGCCCGACCGCGCCGTCGTCGCCAGTTCGCGCGCGCCGAAGAAGATGTAGAGCGCACAGAAGGCCCCGATGGCCGCCAGGATCCAGTCATACCAGGGCACATGATCGCGCGGCGAATTCTTGAAGGCCGGGTAGGCCAGGAACGCCAGTGTCAGCGCCAGCGCCAGATGCATCGGCCGGGTCTGGTCCGACCCGATGATGCTCACGCCGGGGATGTATTGCGCCAGCCAGAACTGTGGGTCGGCAATCCAGATCTGGAACACCGACCAGAACAGCGCCAGACCGGCGATTAACAGCGCCACGATCCGGTTGGTGGGATTTCGCGCGCCCGAGTCGGTGCTGGCGACCAGGTCCTGCAGATCGTCGTCGGTGAACTTCCGCCCTTCGCCTTGCGCCTTCTGATCGCTCATCTCATGGCCCCCCGGTCAGTGTGCTTTGTTGTTCTCGTTGGCCCGACCCTTGCTGCGCGGGCCGAAAAAAGCCGGGCGGGCCAAGGCCCGCCCGATTTTCAGATCACTCCAGAAGTCCGGCTTCGCGATAGTAACGCTCCGCCCCGGCGTGCAGCGGGGCGGAATTGCCCTCGTTCACCATGTCCTCGGCCGACAGGTTCGCCAGCGCCGGGTGCAGCGCCTTGAACTGGTCAAGCCCCTCAAAGATCGCCTTGGTCACGGCATAGACCACATCATCGGGCACCTCGGCCGAGGTGACGAAGGTCGCGCCGACACCAAAGGTCGTCACGTCCTCATCCGTGCCGCGGTACATGCCACCCGGGATCGTGGCGACCCGGTAGTAGGGATTCGCTTCCACCAGCGCCTCGATCTCGGGCCCGGTCACGTTCACCAGCACGCTGTCGCAGGCGGTCGTCGCCTCCTGGATCGCACCCGAGGGGTGGCCGACCGTGTAGACCATCGCATCGATGTTGTTGTCGCACAGCGCCAGCGCCTGTTCAGCCGGCGGCAGTTCCGACGCCACGGCGAAATCGGCTGTGGTCCAGCCCAGCGCGTCCAGCACCACATCCATCGTGGAGCGCTGGCCGGAACCCGGGTTGCCGATGTTCACCCGCTTGCCGCGCAGATCCTCGAAGCTGGAAATGCCGGCGTCCGCACGGGCCACAACGGTGAACGGTTCGGGATGCAGCGAGAACACCGCCCGCAGTCCTTCAAAGGCGCCCGCGTCGGCAAACTGGCCGACCCCGTTGAAGGAATTGAACTGGATGTCCGACTGCGCCACACCGAATTCCATCTCGCCCGAGCGGATGGCGTTGACGTTGAAGACCGACCCGCCGGTGGATTCCACGCCGCAGCGGATGCCGTGCTCTGCCCGGCCACGGTTTACCAGGCTGCAAACCGCGCCGCCGGCCGGATAGTAGACCCCGGTCACGCCCCCGGTCCCGATCGAAATGAAGGTCTGCTGCGCCATTGCGCCGCTGGCGAGCGACAGGCCGATCGCCGCCGCGGTCCCCAGGATGATCTTGTTCATGGTTCTCTCCCTTTTGTTTCGGCGTCTCGCGCCGTTTTTGCGCCCCGTCGCAACTTGCACCGTGGGCGGAGCGCGGTGGTACTCTCAAGACAAGACAATCGCGCCGCAAGTGTCAACGCATATGTCCGATTTGGCGGACAGCCGGCACGACCCAACCCTGGATTGTATCGCGCCAATCGTGCCGCAATGCGGCGTAAATGCGGGCTTCTCGCATGACCGTCACAGGGCAATGATAGCGCAAACTGGTGTGGGATTGCCTTGAGGGCCTGCTGGTGGTGCAGGAAGCCTGCGGCCGCATCCACGGCTTCCCCGACCTGCTCTACGGCGGGCTGGCGCTCGCCGCCGCGCCCCGGGTCTATGACGCCCAAGGCGCGTGAACAGGTAAAGATCAGGTAAACAAAAAATACTAAATCCTTTTAGATCAATGGCTTATGATTTTGCTCACGCGTGAGAAGACCGCCTCAGCCGAAGATCCGCAACCCGTCCCAGATCAGCTTCACCGACACCAGCGCGATCATCACATACATGACCGGATAGAACACCTCGGCCCGCATCCGCCGCACGATGGCCGCCCCCAGCAGCACGAAGATCACTGCCACCGGCAACATCACCGCCGCGATCCCCAGCACCCGCGGCTCGAACATCCCCAGCGCGGCGTAGGGGATGACCTTGATCGCGTTGACCACGGCAAAGAACATCACGCTGGTCGCGGTAAAGGTCTTGGGGTCCATGCCCAGCGGCATGGTGTAGATTTGATAGGGTGGCCCGCCCGCATGTGCGACAAAGCTGGTGAAGCCCGACAGCGCCCCCCAGACCTTGGCCCAGTGCGGCCGCTGCCCCAGCGCCTCGCCCTTACCCCGCGCGAGCCGGCTCAGAACCATGCGCACCACAAAGGCCAGCGCCACCGTGCCCACGATCAGCCGCACCGCATCATCCGAGGTGACGGCCGCGGCCAGCCAGCCCACCCCGATCCCCACCACCGCCGGCGGCAGCATCAGCCGCAGCGTGGGCCAGTCCCATTGGCACCGCCAAGTCCACAGCCCGACCGCATCCATCATCAGAAGAACCGGCAGCAGGATCGCCGCCGCCTGAACGGGCGGCATCACCAGCGCCATCAGCGGCACGCCCAGCAAGGCAAAGGCCCCGCCCAGCCCGCCCTTCGACAGCCCCACCAGCGCCACCGCCAGCGCAGTGAGCGCAAGCGTCGTCGGATCCTCGTTCAGCACGCCCTGCCCCTGCCCGATTTGCGCCGCACCTTATTGGCGGCACAGGGGGCACACAACATCCGCCCAGTCACGCCAGCCGGGTGGTCTTCAGCATCCCCCGATGCTCCAGCACCGGGTAGGCCAAGGCGACCAGAAGCGAGTTCACCTCCTTCAGGTCGCGCAAGGTGTCGATATGCAGCGAACTGGTGGCCACGCTGCGGTCCAGCCCCCGTCGCAGCCGCTGCAGATGCGCGGTGGTACTGTCGCGGACCATCTCGCGCAGCGTCTCCTTGTTGCGGACCAGTTCCCGCGCTGCCTCGACATCGCCGGACAGCAACACGTTGAACGCCCGACGCGCGTTGCGCCGCACCTCGTCATGGATCGCGCGCAGCTCTTGCCAGCCCTCTTCCGAGAATTGCATCCGTGCGTCCGCGCGCTTGTCGATCTTCACCACCATCGCGCGCGAGACGATGTCGCCGATCTGCTCCAGCTGGATCGAGGCGTTGAGCAGATCATAGACCAACTGCTGCTCCTCATCGGTGAGCTGCTCGTCGGCGATCCGGGCGAGGTAGAGCTTGATCCGCATGTGGATCTCGTCCACCTCGTCGTCATAGCGCGCCAACAGCCGCAGATCCTGGCCGCGCGGGCGGCGGAACTGCTCCATCACCGCGTCCAGCATCAGCTCAACCTTGCCGCACATCGCGATCAGTTCACGCTGGGCGTTGGCGACGGCCTGCGACGGACGCGCCAGATCGTCTTCGGACAGGGCGGTCGCGGCCTGCGCCTCATCCAGCCGGGTCGGCCCGGTCGCGGTGTAGATGCCCGACAGCAGGCGGACGACCGGAGCGGCCAGCAGACAGCCGAGGATCAGCACGGCGACGTTGAAGCCGATGTGGGTCAGCACCGTCGCCTCGCCCGTGGGCAGGTCGCGCAGGGGAGCATCGAGCATGATGAAATGGTGCAGGACCAGCGCGAGAAGCGCACCCACCCCGCGCAGCGCCACGTTCCCAAGCAGAACCAACCGTCCCGCCGGGGCGACCGTCCGTCCCAGATAAAGCGCAACCAGGGTCGCGCCGAAATTGATGCCCAGGATCAGGGGCACCACCAGTTCCGGCGGTATCAGGCGTTGGTCGGCCATCGCGGCGACCAGCAGAACGGCGGCGATGCTGGAATGGAACAGCCACGCGATGACTGCGGCCACGACGAAGGCGGTGAACCAGTCGCGCGACAGGTATCCGAGGATCAGCGGCAGGATCTGGCTTTCGCGCAGCGGCTCGGACGCATCGGACAGCATCTTCAGCGACAGAAGCAGCAGCGCGATTCCCACCATGATCCGCCCGATCTGCCGGGTCCGCCGCGCCTCGCTCATTCGAAAGGCGATGGTGCCGGCAAGGATCAGCGCCGGGATCAGCAGCGACAGATCCAGCCGCAACAGCCGCGCGACCAGTGCCGAGCCAAGATCGGCACCCAGAAGCGCCACCACCCCGCGGGCCGCCGTCACGTAGCCGGTGGCCACGAAGCTGGACACGATCAACGCGACGGCTGTGGCGCTTTGCAGAGCCGCCGCCAGCATCCCGCCCGCCATTACCGCCTGCAGCCGGGTGCGGAACGCCCGCTGAAGCACGCCCTGCAACGCCGGGCCATAGGCCCGCTCCACCCCGGTGCGAACCATGCGCGTTGCCCAGAGCAGCAGCGCCACGGCGCCGGCAAAATGCAGGAAGACGGTCGCACCTGTCATCTGGGGAACGGGGCTCCTGTAACCGGATGAATACGCTTGTGCGCGACCGGCGGTTCCGCCACTCCTTGCGCAATGACGTTACATATCTGTTACAAATTGCCGAGGCAATCGAGACCGGTCGGCCACCTCGCGTCTCAGGGTGCCAGCAGCGGGTGACGCGTCGGCAATGCCTTGCGCCGCGCGATGCCGGTCATGACCGGGCCAAGCAGCCAGCCGGCGACGAACCCGCCCAGATGCGCCTCCCACGCCAGACCGCCCGACAGCGCCACCATGAGCACCACATTGACCACCGCCAAAGCACCAATCGTGGCCAGAACCGGCTGCACCGGCAAGCCGTTGGCGCGCCGCACGGCGTATTCCCAGTATTGCCAAAGGCCCATGAAGCCAAAGGCCGCACCCGAGGCGCCGATCATCGGGATGGGCGTGGTGTTGATCTGCCCGAACAGCAGTCCACCTGCGGCGGCCGATATCGCAAAAAGGACCAGAAGCGCCGCCGCGCCCACCTGCTCTGCAATGAACTTGCCAAGTGACAGCAGGATGATCCCGTTCATGGCCAGGTGGAAGATCCCGCCGTGCAGAAAGGCATGGGTCAGGAACATCGCCGTGCCCTGCCCCGGATAAACCGGGCGCGCGGTTCCATCGACCAGCGGCTGCCAGAAGGCGCCATAGACAAACGCAAGGCCCCGCCATTCGGGCGAACCGAACCAGCCCCGCTCGCCCCCGGTCAACGCCAGTTCGATCACAGCCATCAGCCCGACAAGCGCCCACAGGGCGGGCGAAACGGCGCTGTTCTGGCTGACGGGTCGCAGGATCACGGGGCGGGCTCCTTCTGTGGTGCCGTCCTCATGTAGGGGATCGCGGGCCGGGGCGAAATGGCGTTCGCGTGAGTGCGGCTCAGCCGTAGGCCTGCATCTCCATCCGACGGGGCAGCAGGATGGTGAAAAGGCCCAGGAACGGCAGGAGGGAGGAGAACACGAAGACCGCGCGGATCCCACGCGCATCGGCCATCACGCCCAGCGCCGCCGCAGCGATCCCGCCGACGCCGAAGGCAAAGCCGAAGAACACACCCGCGATGGTGCCGATCCGGCCCGGCACCAGCTCTTGCGCGAAGACAACGATGGCCGGGAACGCCATCGACATCACCGATCCGATCACGACGGACAGGATCGCCGTCCACAGCAGATCCACGTGCGGCAGCATCAGGGTGAAGGGCAGCACGCCAACGATCGACACCCAGATCACCGTCAGCGTGCCGAACCGGTCGGCGATGGGCCCGCCCGCCGCCACCCCGGCGGCCATCGACGCAAGGAACAGGAACAGCATCAACTGCGACTGCTGCGTGGTCAGCCCGAACCGGTCGATCAGGAAGAAGGTGTAATAGCTGGTGACGCCGGCGTTGTAGACGTTCTTGACCGACACCAGCAGCGCGAGAACCACCAGCGCCACGACGATCCGCCGGCGCGACAGCGCGGGGCCGGGCAGGCGCACCGTTCCTGTGGCCAGGTTGGCCCGGCGCCAGCGGCCGTACCACGCCCCGACCTGCTGCAGGATCACCATGCCGATCAGCGCAATCACCGCGAACCAGACGATGCTGGGCCGTCCCAGCGGCACCACCACCAGCGCGGCCAGAAGCGGACCAATCGCGCTGCCGACATTGCCGCCGACCTGAAACAACGATTGCGCGGTCACATGCCGCCCGCCCGAGGCGAGGCGCGCGACCCGCGACGCCTCGGGGTGGAACACGGCAGAACCGAGGCCGATCAGCATCGCCCCGGCCAGAAGCCAGCCATAGGTTTCCGCCGTACCCAGCAGGATCAACCCGAAAAAGGTGGATCCCATGCCGATGGGCAACGACTGCGGGAAGGGGCGACGGTCGGTCAGGATACCGATGGCGGGTTGCAGCAGCGAAGCGGTGACCTGAAAGGCAAAGGTCATCAGCCCGATCTGCCAGAAGTCCAACCCGAACTCGACCTGCAAAAGCGGATAGATCGCCGCCAGCAGCGATTGCATCACGTCGTTCAGCAGATGGCAGATGCTGATACCCAGGATCACCAGCCACACGGTCTGCGGTGCGGCCTTTGCCGACGTGACCTGCATCGCTGTCCCCCCGCCAACGCCCCACGGGCAGCCGCGCCAATCTGATGGCTCCGTCAGATCGGCGCAAGCCCCAGTCGAGCCGCCGTGCGGCGCGGGGCTCAGTACAGCAGGGAGCGATAGACCTGCGATGCCCCGGTCGAGGTGTCGAGGCTTTGTCCATATCCCGAGTCGATGGCATAGGCGCGCAAGGCGCGCTGCGTGTTCGGCCCCCAGACGCCATCGATCCGGTCCTGGTAATATCCCTGCCGCTGCAGCCGCAACTGCACCGTCCGGCGCTGTTCGAAACTGAGGTCGCGGAAGCCCGAGGCGATGGCATCGAACTGCACCGGGGCACGGTAGCTGGCCTGCTGCTGCGCCGGCGCGGGCTGGCGATAGACCTGCTGCGGGGCGGCCTGCCGCGTGACCGGAGCGTAGTAGGTCTGTTCCTGGGTCCGGGTGCGGTTCTGCTGCGTATAGTAGATCAACCCGCCCACCAGCGCGGTGGCGGCGACGCCGCGAAGGAAATCGCGGTCGCGCTGCGACGTGGCGGCCGCCGGGGTGACGCTGCCCGCAACCATGGCGGCGGCGGTCAGGGTGGCGAGAAGTCGGGTGCGAATCTGCATGGCTTGTCTCCTGCTTTGCCGGAGCAGAAGTGGCGCAGGCGGCTATGCTAGACAAAAGCAGGGTGACGTTATCCAATAGCAGGCACTTCAGGGGTAATGAATTCAGCGGCTGGAAGGCTGCAGCGTCCGCTCACACCTCATGCGCAAGGCGTCGGTTGATCGCATAGCCAAGACCGATCAGGACAAAGCACCACAGCGCAAGCGCAAGGCATTGGCGCGGGAAGTCGATGCCGAAGTCGATCAGCACGCCGGTCAGTCCCGGTCCGATCGCGGTGGAAACGACCATCACTGTGGTCGCCAGGGATCGCACTGAACCGAGATTGCGCGTCCCGTAGACCGACGGCAGCAGCGCCCCCCACAGCGAGGCGCTGATCCCTTGCGTCACCCCGGCCAGACCGAGCGCCGCAAACCACATCGGCACCGCCTGTGCAGATGCGATCAGCAGCATGCCGATCCCGGTGGGGATCAGGAGTATCGCCAGCAACCTTTCCGGCCCGAACCGGTCAGCCGCCCAACCCGCGATCAGGGCCGAGGCAACTGTGGCGGAGGCATAGAAGGAATAGCCCGGCGCCATCTGCACCAAGGTCCAGCCCTTCACCTCGGCGATGTGAACCTGATGAAAGAAGACGACCGTTCCGATGAAGCCGGGCGTCAGCATGATCGGCAGAAGGGCCGGAAACAGCCAATGCCTCAGCACCTCCGACCGCCCCCAGTGGCGTCCGCCCAAACCCGGCGTATCGGGCGCGTCCAGCCGGCTTTGCGCCGTCCTGCCCTGCCGCAACAGCAGCAGAAGCACCGGCAGGATAACCAGCACAAGAACCACCGCCGCGATAACCCATGTGCTCTGCCAGCCGACGGTGCCGATCATCAGAACCGCCAGGATCGGCAGCACGACCTCTGCCGCCGGGTGGCCAAGGTTGCTGATCGATACCGCCTGTCCGCGCCGGGCCTGAAACCACCGCCCCATCGCGGTCATGGCGATGTGGCTGAACATGCCCTGCCCGCAAAACCGCAGGAAGATCAGCGCGACGACCAGCGTCCAGATCGACCCGCCAAAGGCGACACCGATTGCGGCCAGCGCGAAGAGCAGCGTCGTTACGGGAATCAGTCGTGTCAGCGGCATCGTGTCCGCCATCGATCCGCGCGTCAGCAGAAGCCCGGCCGAGACCATTGTCGCCACGGTATAGATCGTTCCCCACCCGCCGTCGGTCAGGCCATGCACCGCCTTGATCTCGGCCGCGAAGAGCGAGATGAACCACGTCTGTCCGAACGACGACGCAAAGGTCAGTAGAAACCCGACCGCGAGCCAGCGGCGGTTTTCCACGGCGAACTGAAGCATGTTTTTCAACTGCCGGAGACTGCCCGCGCTGGCGCGGGGGTGGAGTTGCCCCACCCATCGCCGATTTACCGATGGGCGGCAAGCGCCGGTTCCCCGGCTCAGGCGCCCCGCGTCCGCAGGATCATCTGTGTCTGGGTGACGACGGCGGCCAGCTTCCCGTCCCCGCGCGTGATCCGCGTCTGCCAGACCATCGTCGTCCGGCCCTTGTGCAGCGGCGTCGTCTCGGCCCGCGCGACATCACCAAGGGGGACGGGACGAAAGAAGTTCGTCTTGCTTTCCATCGTGGTCGTCCCCTCATCGGGGCCGAGGTTCAGGAACGTCGCGGTGCCGCCCAGATTGTCCGCCAGCGCCATGATCGCGCCCCCGTGGAGCATGCCGTTGCGGTTCGACAGCGCCTCGGTCACGTCGAGCTCGGCCAACACACGGTCGGGCTGTGCCGAGACGACGCGCAGGCCGATGAGATTGGCAAACGGCGGCTGCGCCTCGGCGATGCGGGCCACGCGGTCGGGATCTTGGTCAGGCATCCGGGGCTTCCCTATGACTAGAAGTACGACGTGGGTTCGTGACGGCTATAGCCGCGCAGAGGGCCGGGGGCGAGGGCCCGGGGCGCGCAAACCCCGGCCGATTGCATCGGGCGTGCACGCGACCTACCCTGAACAGGCGTCTGGAACTGGAACACCCCGCACGGTCCCGCTTCATGGTCATCCTTGACAACATCATCACGGATCGCGGGTCGAAATACGCCGTGTCCGGCGGGGTCTGTCACACCGAGGCAGAGGCGCGGGCCTTTGTCGAGGCGCTGAGACAGCAGAAGAAGTTCGCCAAGGCGACGCACAATACCTGGGGGCTCCTGTGCGACACTGGCGCGATAAAGAACGACGACGGAGAAAGCGGCGCCGGAATGGTGATTCTGCGCATGCTGGAGCGGGCTGGGCGCAATCACATAATTGTCGTGACCCGGTGGTACGGCGGCAAGCATCTGGGCGGCGACCGGTTTCGCCATGTGCAGGAAGCGGTGCGCACTTATCTGGCCACGCTGTGAGGCGTTGGTCGTTGACTGCGCCCCCCTGCTCAAAGACGACTTTTCCGTGCTGGATTGGAACCAGATGCACGGTTATGGACGTTGTGTTAACATGCGTTGATCGAAATTGGAGGATGTGATGTCTGAGACGAACAAGCTGACGCTGCCGATCCGCCAGATGGCCTTGGACAATGATGAGTTCCGCAAGGTGATCTGGACCGGTGAAAAGACCCAAGTCGTGCTGATGGCGATCCCCGAGGGCGGCGAGATCGGCGGCGAAACGCATGAAGGTCATGACCAGCTTCTGATGTTCGTGGCAGGCGAAGGGCGTGCGAAGATCGGTGAGACCGAGAAGAACGTGGCGGACGGAGATCTGGCGATCGTGCCGTCCGGCGTTTATCACAACTTCCGCAACACCGGCCGCGGCATGTTGAAGCTCTTCACCACATACAGCCCGCCCGAGCATGAGCCGGGCACCGAGCACGCGACCAAGGCAGAGGCCGAAAAAGGCTGAGGGCTGTCAGGCATGAGCGAACAGGCAGACGTCGTCATCATCGGCGCCGGCACGGCGGGGCTGTCGGCCCTGCGCGAGGTGCAGCGGGCAACACGCAAAGTGCTTCTGATCAATGACGGCCATTGGGGGACCACATGCGCCGCCGTTGGCTGCATGCCCTCGAAGGCGCTGATCGAGGCGGCGAACGCCTTTCATGCCCGTCACAAGCTTTCGGCCTTCGGCGTCTCCGGCGCCGAGGCGCTGCAGGTGGACATTCCCGCCGTGCTGAAGCGCGTGCGCGGGCTGCGGGACGATTTCGTGAAGGGCCCAAAGGGCGTGCCGGGGAAATTGGGGTCGCGCGCGATCTCGGGCCGGGCGCGGCTGGATGGTCCAGGGCGCGTGGTTGTCGAAACCGGCGATCAGGCCGGACGCATGATCGAGGCGCGGGCTGTCATCCTTGCACCCGGCAGCCGCCCGGTCGTGCCGAAACCGTGGCAAACCTTTGGCGAGCGTATCCTGACGACCGACACCCTGTTCGAGTTGCCGGACCTTCCGCGCCGGATCGCGGTCGTCGGGATGGGTGCGATCGGAGTGGAAATGGCCCAGGCGCTGTCACGTCTAGGTGTTGAGGTCGCGGGCTTTGATGCACAGGAGCGGATAGCCGGGATCAGTGACCCGGACGTGGATGCGGCCCTGCAGGCCGCACTTTCGTCCGAGTTCCCGTTGCACTTGGGCGGATCCGCGGAATTGGCGGCCGAGGGCGACGCGATCCGCGTCACAAGCGGCGACGCAGGCTCTCTTGCCGATGCCGTGCTGGCGGCCATGGGGCGTCGCCCGAACATCGAAAACCTCGGGCTGGAGACGCTGGATGTCGCACTGAACGACAAGGGCATGCCCGATGTGGACCCGAACACGCTTCAGATCGGTGCTCTGCCGGTCTGGCTGGCGGGCGATGGGAACGGGCACCTCGCCCTTCTGCACGAGGCGGCTGACGAGGGGCATATTGCCGGTCGCAACGCCATTTCGGATAGCCCGCGTGCCCATTGCCGCCGGACCGAGCTGTCCATCGTCTTCAGCGATCCCGGCGTGGCGCGCGTGGGCAGGCGCCTTGCCGATCTTGATCCCCAAGACACCGCGATCGGCAGCGCCGATTTCTCCAGCCAGGCACGGGCCCGCACCGCGGAAAAGGCACAGGGTGTCCTGCGAGTCTATGCGCAAAAGGACACCGGCCGCCTGACAGGTGCCGAAATGTGCGTCCCTGCCGCCGAGCACATGGCGCACGTGCTGGCCCTTGCAATGGAACGGGAACTCACGGTGCAGGAAATGCTGGCGATGCCGTTCTACCATCCGGTGCTCGAAGAGGGCCTTCGCAGTGCCCTGCGCGACCTTGCCGGTCAGGTGGAAGGCACCGGTGGCTCCGACCTTTCGGATTGTCCCGCCTTGAACATCGCAGCGTTGGAGTAACCGCACGACGGGCGGGATGCTGACTGAGGTCTTGCATTGCCGGGCCGGAATTGCTTTGTGCGCACCGGCAGGCAAACGGGGGAAGTCAGGTGACCAACGCACACGCACGCAAGAGGTACGCACCGAAGGCGAGCCTTCAGGTCGCCACGGAACTTGCCAACTTCATCGAGCAGGAAGTGCTGCCGGGCACCGGAATCGAAGCGCTGGGGTTCTGGGATGGGCTGTCGGACCTTGTTCACGGCCTGACGCCACGAAACCGCGAGTTGCTCGCGATCCGCGACGAGATGCAGGGCAAGATCGACGCTTGGCACATTGCCCGCAGGAACCAGCCCCACGATCACGAGGCCTACAAGGCCTTCCTGACCGAGATCGGCTATCTGCGGCCCGAAGGCGAGGCGTTCGAGATCGACACTGCAAACGTGGACCCGGAAATCGCCCATGTGCCGGGTCCGCAACTGGTCGTGCCGATCACCAACGCGCGCTATACGCTGAACGCGGCGAATGCCCGCTGGGGCAGCCTGTACGATGCGCTTTACGGCACCGATGCGATGGGCGGCTTGCCGCCTGCGGGTGGCTACGACCGCGGACGCGGCGCACGAGTCGTCGCGCGGACGCGGGTGTTCCTCGACGAGGCGTTTCCCATCGCGGGGCTCAGCCACGCGGATGCCCGCCGCTATCATGTGCGCGGCGGCGCGCTCATGGTCGATGACAAGCCGCTGGAGACCCCGGAAAAGTTCATCGGCTACCGCGGCCACCCCCGCGCGCCCGAGTCAGTGCTCTTGCGCAACAACGGTTTGCATGTCGAACTGGTCTTCGACCGCACCCACCGCATCGGGGCACGCGACCAAGCGGGGCTTTCGGATGTGCGCATCGAAAGTGCGATTTCGGCCATCATGGACTGCGAGGATTCCGTCGCCTGCGTCGATGCCGAGGACAAGGTCGGGGCCTATCGCAACTGGCTGGGGCTGATGAAGGGCGACCTGACCGCGCGGTTCGCCAAGGGCGGCGAGACGGTGGAGCGCGCGCTCGAGGGCGACCGGCCCTATACCGCGCCCGATGGCGGCGAGGTGACGGTGAAGGGCCGCGCCCTGATGCTGGTGCGCAACGTGGGCCACCTGATGAGCAATCCCGCGATTCTGGACAGCGAGGGCGCCGAGGTCTTCGAGGGGCTGATGGATGCGGCGATCACCACCCTGATTGCCTTGCACGACTTGAAAAAGCCCGACGGGCCGCGCAATTCAGCTGCCGGGTCGGTCTATGTGGTCAAGCCCAAGATGCACGGCCCCGACGAGGTGACCTTTGCCGACGCCACCTTCACCCGGGTAGAGGAGATGCTGGGGCTGCCGCGCCACACGGTGAAGCTGGGCATCATGGACGAGGAGCGCCGCACCTCGGTCAACCTGAAGGAATGCATCCGCGCCGCGAAGCATCGGGTTGCCTTCATCAACACAGGGTTTCTGGACCGCACCGGCGACGAGATCCACACCTCGATGGAGGCGGGGCCGTTCAGTCGCAAGGACTTCATCAAGCGAAAGTCGTGGATCACGGCCTACGAGAACCTGAACGTCGACATCGGGCTGGAATGCGGGCTGTCGGGACGCGCGCAGATCGGAAAGGGGATGTGGGCCATGCCCGACCGGATGGCGGCAATGCTGGAGACGAAGATCGAGCATCCCAAGGCCGGGGCGAACTGCGCCTGGGTCCCCTCGCCCACCGCCGCCACGCTGCACGCGCTGCATTATCACAAGGTCGATGTCTTTGCCGTGCAGAAGGCCCTGAAGGCAGGCGGCCGCCGTGCCCATGTCGACGGCATCCTGGAAATCCCGCTGGCGGCCTTCCGCAAGTGGTCGCGCGCCCAGATCATCCGCGAGGTGGAGAACAACGCACAAGGAATCCTCGGCTACGTCGTGCGCTGGATCGATCAGGGCGTCGGCTGCTCCAAGGTTCCCGACATCAACGACGTGGGCCTGATGGAGGACCGCGCCACCTGCCGCATCTCGGCCCAGCACATCGCCAACTGGCTGCACCACGGCATCGTCAGCGCCGAAGACGTGGAAGACGTGTTGCGCCGCATGGCCGAGGTGGTGGACCGCCAGAACGCGGACGACCCGCTCTATGTACCGATGGCACCGGGGTTCGACGGCGTGGCGTTCCGGGCGGCCTGCGATCTGGTGTTCAAGGGGCGGGAGCAACCCTCAGGTTACACCGAACCCGTGCTGCACGCCCGCCGGCTGGAGCGAAAGGCGCAGGCTGCGCAAGACTAAAGCACTGGCAGCGCTTCGGCATCGGCTGATCAATGATGCCGCAAACAAACACCACGGCCTGATCAGAACTGCGTGCGCGTATTGCACCGCGACACACCTAAGAGTGTCTTGTATCGACCCAGCGGAATCTGCTCAGGTTATGCCGCTAAAGCATTTCGGCGGAAACTTGAATCGCAGGATTCCCAGAGGCTTTTGTTTGTGATTCACCCTGTCTGGGAGGATGGATCATGTCAGCACCTTTACC
>JAWLCA010000042.1:0-16851 GCA_041687395.1 Paracoccaceae bacterium
TCCCGCTTGCGCCATTTCCAAACCGTCTGCTCGGAAATGCCGTAGCGCTCCGCGACCGCCCAGGCCGGTTTCGTGCTCGCCTGGATCGCCGCCCGGATCCTGGGCGTCGTCGTCGCCTGCTTGTGAAGAGAGATCAGCATGCTCGCACTCCGTCCCGAACCTCGCGCAGGATTGATCTTGCCATGAACCAGGCTGAGCGGCGAGAATCTATGTGGTCATCCGGGATGAAACACTTAACGGCACCGCAGCCTTCAGATTACAGGAACGGAGGCCAGTTCGACCGGGCCATCTACTGCGTCATGGTGACGATCCTGAATCCCCACATCCTGTCCACACAGCGATAATTCCGACACCCCAACCAGAACCGACGACCCCACCGACCCCACACCCGCGGATCTACACCTTGTGTAAAACTCCGCGGCGAATAGTTTTACATCTGTCAAACTCCACCGGGAATCTGTCAAACTGCTGTAAAACTCCTGTCAAAGTCTGGGCCGGATCTGTCAAACTCCGTCAAAGTCGACACCTTGATTTCCTCAACAAATCGACACCTCATGCTCTTATCCTCCCCTATCTCGTTTTTCGACCGAAAGTGTAAAACTCGACCCCGGGCAGCCCGCAATATGTAGAACCGTGCCAAGACTTACCAGACGCACCGAGAGCCCGATCTCCCAGAGACTCAGACGCATGACACGGGCAACGAGGACAGCAGTCAGGCCTGAACACACTCAGGCCCAGGCCATGTCCACACGAATACGACAGAACATCGAGGCCAGAGAGGAAGTGGGAGAAGATGGAACAGGAAAAAGACGAGCAAGAGAAAGATGAGAGCAAGTAGAGGAGCGGCGGGGCCGCGAACAAACTGTGGTCCCAAAACCCCCTGCCGGATCGACTCCCAATTCCGCGTCCAGACGCCGGAGACCGCATTTTCGAACCGGAGACCTGTACGTGGATGATGGCTCTGGACGGGATAGACGAGCCTATGAAGGCGCCGAAGAGCGGGTCGTCATGATCGGGCTGAGGCAGCCTCGAGCATGCGACTGGAGAAGACCCTGATCGGCTATGTGCTTCGGGCTATGTGCGCTAGATGACGACGCCGGCGCAATCGGCCGTGTTTCGGATGTGCGCCTCCATAGCCGCGCGGGCCAGCGCCGGATCGCATTTCTCCATGCCCTCGATGATGGCACGGTGTTCAGCGAGCGAGGCTTGCATTCGCTCTGTGCGCGTGCGCGGTATCGGTTGACGTTGGGTCTCGGTCAGCAGGTCTGCAACGGTGTCGTAGAGCCGCATGAGCATCGCGTTGTGGCACGACGACGCGATCGTCCGGTGGAAGCGGAGGTCGGCCTCGACGTTGGTCAGCAGATCGCCGCGCGCCCAGCAGCGCTCCATTTCGTCGGTGGCGGCACGAAGCATCTGGATGTCTTCTGCGGCGATCATCCGCGCCGCAAGCTCTGCAATCTTGCCTTCGAGCATCACGCGAGTCTCGAACACATCCTGCAAGGCGAAGCTGTCGGAATATCGCCAAGCGGCCTCGGGCGGCTCGGATACCGGGGCCGCGGCCGAGACGAAGGTGCCGCGCCCGGGTTCGGTCCGGATCAGTCCCAGCGTCTCGAGGGTGAGCAGCGCTTCCCGCAGAGAGGCACGGCTCACCCCGTAGGCCTCGGATAGCGCGCGCTGGGACGGGATGAGATCACCTTCGGCCCATTCCCCACTCAGGATCTTCTCCTGAAGCTGGCGTGCGACCACCTGGGGCACGGGTGTCCATCCGCTGCTCTTTCCCAATCCTCCCTGCCGCATTCTTCACTCCGAAGGTTTCGTCACTCGCGCCTGGATCATAGACCACAACTTGCGTCTTGCCTTGCGTGGATCGCCGTGTTTGTCTGGCCCTACCGGTCTGACCGGTTTGACCGTAGCAACGGTGGATCAACAGGGAAAGGACAGAAACATGCGCAGACGCGTTTTTCTTCAGGCCAGCGCGCTCGGAGTGGCGCTCTCATTCGGGGCCATGGCTTCGGCGCAGCAGCTGACCGTTGGCGCCAACGTCGGGAATGTCCCTTGGGAATTCCAGGACGACAGTGGCGCGATCGTGGGCTTCGAGGTGGATCTGGCAACCGAGATCGGTGCACGCCTCGGCAGGGAAGTGGTGATCGAGAATATTCCCTTCACCGGGCTCTTCTCGGCCGTGCAGTCCGGCCGGATCGACATGGCGATGTCTTCGATCACCATCACGCAGGAGCGCCTGGAATCGGTCAGCTTCGCGCAGCCCTATTACGACAGCGATCAGTCGCTGACCGTGACGACGGCCAGCGGACTGACCGGCCTTGGCGACATGTCCGGAAAGGTCATCGGGGTCGATACGGGCTCGACCGGTGACATGTGGGCGACCGAGAACCAGGAGCAATACGGCTTCGGCGACATTCGCCGATACGAGGGGCTGGCGCCGGCCATGCTCGACCTCGTTGCCGGCCGGATTGACGGCTACATCAGCGACATCCCCGCGCTGCAATACTACGCCCTCGACAAGCCCGAGATCACGGTTGCCGAGCGGATCCCCACCGGCGAGCGCTACTCGATGATGTTCGCCAAGGATGCGCCGCTGGCGGGCGAGGTGAACCACGTGATCACCACGCTCAAGAGCGAAGGCTTCATCGCCGAGATCCACGAGAAGTGGTTCGGCAGTGCACCGGCTGAAGGCACCTCGACCGCCGAGGTCATGGATATGCCCACGCTCAACTGAACCGACCGATCCGACGGCTGGCCTCGTGCCGGCCGTCGGGACCGAAAGGCCCGCCTTCCATGGATATTTTTGATACGTTCTTCAACGTGTCCGTGCTGATCCGGACCTACCCGCTTTTGCTCACGGGCTTGTGGGTGACGATCCAGATCGGCGTCGTCAGCATCGCGGTAGGCCTGATCCTGGGCCTGTTCCTGGCGCTCGTTCGTCTCTATGCCCCAGCGCCGGCGCAGCTTCTGGCGCGAGTCTACATCGACGTGATGCGATCGATCCCTTTGCTGGTGCTGCTGATCATCATCTACTACGCCCTTCCCTTTGTGGGGCTTCGGCTTTCGCCCTTCGTCTCTGCCGTGTCCGCACTGTCGCTGGTCTCTGGGGCCTATACCGCCGAGATTTTCCGTGCCGGGATCGAGGCCATCCCGAAGGGACAGTTCGAGGCCTCGGGCGCACTGGGACTGAGCAAACGGCACATGATGGTCGACGTGATCCTGCCGCAAGCCATCCGCATCGTCATACCGCCGCTGACCAACAACTGCATCAACGTCATGAAGGACACCGCACTGGCTTCGGTCGTGGCCATGCCCGACTTGCTGAAGCAGGCGACGCAGGCCCAGGCCTTGGCCGCCAATCCCAGCCCCCTGATCGGCGCAGCGATGATCTACATCCTGCTGCTCTGGCCACTGGTCGCGATGGTTTCCCGGCTGGAGCGCCGCTTCGGAAAGGCGGATCGCTGATGCTGCCCCACATTCGCATCCGAAATCTCCGGAAAACCTACGGAACCTTCACTGCGCTCGACGGCATCGATCTGGACGTGGCCGAAGGCGAGGTGATCTGCGTTGTCGGCCCCTCCGGCTCTGGGAAATCGACGCTCATCCGTTGCATCAACCGGCTGGAGGACTTCGATCCCGGCAGCGAGATCACCGTCGGCGGCACCCCGGTGAAGCCCGGCCGTGCCCTCGAGAAGGTGCGCGCAGAGGTCGGCATGGTGTTCCAGTCCTTCAACCTCTTCCCGCACATGACGGTGCTGCGCAACGTGATGCTTGCACCGATGCGCGTGCGCGGCCTGCCTGTTCCCGATGCGGAAAAGCGCGCGCGTGACCTGCTTGCGCGGGTCGGCATCGGCGAGCAGGCCGACAAGTATCCCGGGAAGCTGTCCGGTGGTCAGCAGCAACGGGTGGCGATCGCCCGGGCACTGGCGATGGAACCCAAGGCGATGCTGTTCGACGAGCCGACGTCGGCGCTCGACCCCGAGATGGTCGGCGAAGTGCTGGACGTGATGCGCGTGCTCGCCGGTTCCGGTGTCACCATGATCGTCGTGACCCACGAGATGGGCTTTGCCCGACAGGTCGCCGATCGCGTCATCTTCATGGATGGGGGCCGGATTGTGGAAACCGGCACGCCAACGCAGATCTTCGACGCCGCCCGCGAGGCGCGCACGCGCAACTTCCTTGGCGCCGTCCTCAACCACTGACCGGAGAGTTTCCGACATGCAATCGACCCTCGACCTTGATGCCGTGCGCGCCCAGTTCCCCGGCCTGCATCGCGGCTGGACGCTTTTCGACAATGCCGGCGGATCGCAGATCCTGCGCGGCGCTGTGGAGCGGATGACCGAGTTCCTGTTCGAGCGGAACGTCCAGATCGGCGGCAGCTACGCGGTGTCGCAGGCCGCGGCCGAGGCGCTGAGCGCGGCGCGGCGTGCCGCGGCAGACCTGATGAACGCTGCCCGACCCGAGGAAATCGTCTTTGGCCCTTCGACTACCGTCCTGCTGCAGAACTTGGCCCGCGCGATGCGCAGCCAGTTGTCGCCGGGTGACGAGGTCATCGTCACGGTGGCCGACCACGAATCCAACATCGGCCCCTGGATGAGCCTTAGGGAGGTCGGGATCGTGGTAAAGGTCTGGCCGCTGAACCGGGAAACATTGACGCTGGACCTCGACGATCTGACACCGGTGATGACCGCTCGGACACGGTTGGTCTGCGTCACCCATGTCTCCAACATCCTGGGCCAGGTGAACCCGATCGCCGAGATTGCGCGCTTCGTCCACGACCGCGGCGCGCGCCTCTGCGTAGACGCGGTGGCCTATGCCCCCCATCGCGCCATCGACGTGAAGGCCTGGGATGTCGATTACTACGTCTTCAGCCTCTACAAGACCTACGGGCCGCATTACGCCGTCATGTATGGCAAGCACGACCTGCTGCTCGAACTCGACACGCTCTACCACTACTTCTACGGCAAGGACAAAGTCCCGGGCAAGCTCGAGCCGGGAAATCCCAGCTACGAATGCGCCTATTCCACCGTGGCGATCCGGGACTACTTCGCGGGCCTCGGCGCGGGGGCCACACAGCGCGAGCGGATCGAGACCGGCTTCGCCGCGGTCACCGCGCAGGAGGACGCGCTCGTCGGGCGGCTTCTGTCCTACCTGACCTCGCGCAACGACTGCCGGGTGTTCGGGCAGACTCGCAACGAGGGCTCACGACGCATTCCCACGGTCGCGTTCCGCTTTGATGGCCGGGACTCAGGCGAGTTCGCGCGGCGGATGGACGGCTACAATATCGCGATCCGACACGGCGATTTCCATTCGCGGCGGCTGGTGGAGGATCTGCGCCAGATGCACGACGGCGGCCTGCTGCGTGTCTCGATGGTGCACTACAACACGCTGGACGAGGTTGACCGCCTCTGCGCGGCCTGCGACGAACTTCTGCAGGCGATGTGACCGCGCATGTTCGATCTGGTCATCCGCAACGGACAGGTCGTGACCGAGACCGAGGTCGCGGTCCTGGATATCGGCATCACGGGCGAGAAGATCATCGCGCTCGGCCCCGACCTTGAGTCCGGGCAGATGGAGATCGACGCGCGCGGCCTGATCGTCCTGCCAGGCGGCATCGACAGCCACGTCCATATCTCCCAGCCCTCGGGCGCGGGGATCGTCATGGCCGACGACTTCGCCAGCGGGACACTCTCGGCGCTGATGGGCGGCAACACGACCGTCATGCCGTTTTTCCTGCAGCAGAAAGGCGAAAGCCTGCGCGCCGCGCTGACCGCCTATCACGCGTTGGCCGAGGGGCGTTGCCACACCGATGTGAGCTTCCATCTCATCGTCTCGGACCCGACGCCCGGCGTCCTGGGACAGGAGATCCCCGCACTCGTCGCCCATGGCTACACCTCGCTGAAGGTGTTCATGACCTACGAAGGCCTGCGCCTGCGCGACGACGAAATCCTGGCGACGCTCGATGCCGCGCGCGATAGCAAGGCGCTGGTGCTGGTGCATTGCGAGAACGAGGATGCGATCCGCTACCTGATCGGCAAGCACGAGGCGGCGGGCGACCTGGCTCCCGCGGCACATGCGACGACCCGGCCTGTCGCGGCGGAACGGGAACCGACCCACCGCGCCCTGTCACTTGCCGAGATCGTGGATGTGCCGATCGTGATCGTTCACGTGTCGAACCGCGCGGCAATGGAGGAGATCCAGCGCGCCCGGACCCGAGGTGTGAAAGTTGCGGGCGAGACCTGCCCGCAATACCTGATGCTGACGGCGGACGACCTCGACCGGGAGGGGTGGGAGGGTGCCAAGTATGTCTGCTCCCCGCCTCCGAGGGACCGTGAAGCTCAGGCGGCTTGCTGGGAAGGGCTGGAGACCGGCGTCTTCGACCTCTTCTCGTCCGACCACTGCTCGTTCCGGTTCGATGATCCAGCCGGAAAGCTCAACGAGAAGGGCGCGCGCAATTTCCGCTGGATCCCATCCCCGGCGTCGAGACTCGCCTGCCGATCCTGTTCTCGGAAGGTGTCAGCACGGGCCGCATCGATCTTCCACGCTTTGCCGCCCTCACCGCGACGAACCATGCCCGGCTCTACGGCCTCTATCCCCGCAAGGGCGTCATCGCCGTCGGGGCGAATGCAGACCTCGCCATCTGGGACCCTGAGGCGCAGCGGAGCATCACGAACGCCGACCTGCACCACGGGGCGCATTATACGCCCTACGAGGGCCTGCAGGTTACCGGATGGCCGGTCCACGTTGTCTTGCGCGGGCAACATGCCGTCCTGAACGGTAAGCTGGCTATCCCGGAGCCCCAGGGGGCCTATCTGCCGCGCGAACGATCCGCCATGTGGGAACATACTGGATCAGGGGACAAACAGCCTGCTTCAGGGAAGCGTCAAATTGAGGTTGGAAGAGCTGCGTTAGGCGCGCCACTTCCAATAGCGAGCGCCGTCGCAGCGGATCAGGCCGTGGTCTGTACCATGCTGCCCAACCGTTGAAGAACATTGGCAACGGCTGCAGCGGAAGCTTCGACTGCGCCAGAGAGATACCCTGGCTCGCGTGCGCTGGCCTCGCTTCCCGCCAGGCTGAGACGGTCGGCCCAAGACCCTTCCACCCATACCTGAGGCGCGGCCGGATGGCCCGACGCTTCCAGATCATGCGCTGTGGCGGTAAGCGCGTCAGCGGCCCAGTCCTTGTAGAGAATGGCTTGGAGCCGCGCAGCCACCGACCCGAAGAGATGGGCCACTGGGCCAACGCGCATGGCGCGCATGGCGCCTGACCATGCTGACCAAGACGCGATCCCTGAGAACGCCACGCACTCGACCCGCGCCTTGACGAAGGCCGTCGTGGCGATGCATGCCGGCATGGACATCGAGGCGCCGGAAACCGATATTGAGGTATACGTGGCTGTCTCGCCGAGCGCAGCCAATGAAAGACGAAACCGGCCCGCGGAGCTGCGCGGCGGCTGCGCGGCATCCCCCAGAGAAACCCTGCGGGGCGGTCCAGAAGGAGACCCACATGCCCGATGGTGCAACCCGTCGCGCCGAGCTTCACCGGATTGTCCCCGCCGCTACCGTGGCCGACTTTCTCACCGCCGTTCTCACTGGTCTCTGGACTGATGGCCGCTGGGACGAGGGGAAAGAAGAAACTCATATTGTCTGACCCCAGTCTCCCGAGGGACAAGAGTTTCCGGCGAGCGACGACAATCAGGCGATTCACTCCCCGGATCGCAACCCGCGATGCACACCGAGGCGCTGTGATCGGCGCCTCGACAGTCCCATCACGCCCATCATGCAAGGAAAAATCCCATGAATGTAGCACTTACGAACTTCGACACCCAGCAGGTAGCCGCGATTGACGCGGTAGCCGCCTGGCTCAAGCACCGGACTGACGAGCAGCAATTCTTCCGTCTTTTCGGCTATGCCGGAACCGGCAAGACCACGATCGCGCTGCATCTTGCCGGGCTGCTGGACGGCCCGGTCGTCTTTGCCGCCTATACCGGCAAGGCTGCGCTGATGATGGAGCGCAAAGGTTGCAAGGATGCCTCCACGATTCACAGCCTGATCTACAAGCCCAGGCATTATTCGAATGGGAACGTGCGCTTCGAACTTGATCCCGACAGTCTCGCCGCCAGCGCCGCTCTCATCGTTGTCGACGAATGTTCCATGCTGGATAACGAGATCGCACGCGACCTGATGTCCTTCGGCAAACCGATCCTGGGCTTGGCGATCCTGCACATCTCCACGTTCCACTACAAGTCCCGGCGCACCGACCAGGCCGACCGTCGCAAGACGGATCAAGGAGATTGCAGATACACGCGTGCGCTACGGCTACTGCCGCGTGCATGTCCTGCTGCGACGCGAGGGATGGGTGATGAACATGAAGAAGACCCGCAGTCTTTACAATGAGTTGGGCCTGCAAATCCGGAACAAGCACCCCAAGCGACGGGTGAAGGCGAAGCTGCGGCATGATCGCCAGGAGGCTGGTGGCCCGAACGAGGTGACGGTGGTCGACACGCACTCGCGGCTCTGCCCGGCTGCCGATCCCCGCTTCGCCTACCGAGGCGAGGACGTCGTTCAGACCCTGGAGCGGGTCTGCACCAAGCTCGGCTATCCGACGACAATCCGGGTCGACAACGGCTTCATCGAGGCGTTCAATTCGAAGCTCCGGGCGGAATGCCTGAACGCGCACTGGTTCCTGGGCCTCGAAGACGCAAAGGTCGAAACTTGGCGCCGGGAATACAATGAAGTGAGACCGCATGGCGCAATCGGTGCCAGACCGCCGATGGCCATGCTACCTTGGCGCGGGACAGCATCCCCAGCCGACCAACCGCCGGGATTTCTCACTTAGGGTGGCCCAGATTCAGGGGTGGAGCCAGGAGCCGGGAATATCCACCTTCCGGCGGTCCGAGGTTGGGGAGCAGCGCAAGCGTATCAGATCTTCAGGGCCCTGTGGTCCAGCCCGAGGGGTTCACTCCAAACCCGGGTCAGTGCTGCGCGCAAATCAACACACCGATCAACGCGCAGCTCTACATGCAGAAAGTAGGCACCTCATGGAACCGATCAGCCCAGGAGGATCGCGTAAATGAACCGAAGGCAAACGATCGCGAGAAAGACACCGAATGCCAATTCGAGGGCACGCCGCGACAGCTTGTGTGCGAGCCGTACGCCAATATTTGCCGTCAGGATGGTGGTGGGCACGAAGAGGAGCAGTCCCATCAACGAAACGAATCCGATCGCATCTGGAGGCAGGCCGGGCTGTCCCCACCCTGCCAGAATGTAACCGATCGCCCCTGGGACGGAGATCAAAACGCCGATCCCCGCACTGGTCGCGACAGCCTGATGGATCGGTCGACCATGCAGCGTCATGATGATGTTCGCAATCTGCCCCCCCCCGATCCCCATCAAGGAGGAAAGAAGACCGATAACTCCACCATAAGTGCGTAGGCCCGCGCCCTTGGGAAGCTCGGAAGCGAGGTCCCAGCGCTTCGTGCCGCTGATGAGCTTCACGGCGTTGACGCAGGCAACCAGTACGAACACGATCTGGAAGACGGCGGCAGGTGCGTGTCGGGCAATGACGGCGCCTATTGCGACCCCAATGATGATCGGAATCGCCCAGGACCTGAGAAGCGCTTCATCCACCGCTCCTCGCGCACGATGCCCTAGAAGAGAACGAATTGACGTCGGGATGATGATGGCGAGCGACGTGCCGACGGACAGCGGCATGCGTGTGTCGTCGGGCACCTCGAGTATACCGAACACCTCGTAAAGGACGGGAACGATGAGCGCGCCTCCTCCCACCCCGAAAAGGCCTGCCAATACACCGGTGATGCCGCCGGCGACCAGCAGCGCCATCGCGATCAAGAGAAATTCAGTCGTCAGAAGTGCCATCACTGGGCAGGCCGATCATTCGCAGGACGTGGAGGATCAAACGATCCGGTTTCGCAACACGCCGATGCGACTGATTTCGACCTCGACCTCATCACCCGGCTTCAGGTATTTCGGGGGGGTGAAGCCGATCGCCACACCGACCGGGGTCCCGGTTGCGATGATGTCTCCGGGCTCGAGCGTGATGGCGCGGGAAATCGTTTCGATGATGGTCGGAATGTCGAAGATCAGGTCGCGGACCACCGCATCCTGACGCACTTCGCCGTTGACCCGCGTGACCAGCGTCAACTCGGTCACATCGCCGATCTCGTCCGCGGTGACGATGCACGGCCCCATGGGGCAGAAGGTGTCCGGGGACTTGCCAAGGAACCACTGCTTGTGCGCGTTCTGCGCCTGCCGCGCGGTGATATCATTGATTACTGTGTAGCCGAATACGTGATCGTAGGCAGTCGACTTGTCGATCCCTCGGCCACCGGTTCCGATCACGACACCCAGTTCGCCCTCGTAGTCCAGGGTGCCGTCTGCGTCATGCCGGCTTTCGACATCGCCCTCTGGTCCAGTGACCGACGTCGGCGCCTTTGTGAAAACGATCGGCAGGTCGGGCACGTCCTGTCCCGCCGAGCTTTGATCGAAACCGGAATTCTGGAACTCCTTGGCGTGCTCGACATAGTTCTTGCCAACGCAGAAGATGTTCTTGGCTGGTCGTGGGATCGGCGCAAGCACGGTGTAGTTGGCAGGGTCCATCGGCGCCGCTTGACCGTCTGCCAGTGCAGCCTTGATCTTCCGGTGCACCGGGGCGCCGCCGCGGATCACATCCAGTACGGTCGCGGGCAGATCATCCGACAGATCCCGCAGGGCTATCACGCCCGCCTCGGTTTCCACACCGGCCAGTTGCCGTTCACCAGCCTGCACGGTGACAAGACGCATACTCGGTTCTCCTGATTGTCAGTAGATGTCGCCCATGCGGCGCATCTTGCGCAGCAGGGTGATGGAGGGTGAGGCCAGCAGCGTCGCCGCCAGTAGTACCCAGAGGATGTTGCCGATGGTCGATGAAAAGAAGACCGTGATATCGCCGCCCGATATCCGCATTGACAGCAGGAACGAACGCTCGAGCAGTGGACCCAGGATCACCCCGATGAGGATCGCCGCGACGTTGTAGCCGGTCTTGCGCGCCACGTAACCGATGATTCCGAAAGCGACGGCGATCGTGAGGTCTGCCGTGAAATTGCGCGGCACGAAAGCGCCCACCAGCGTGAAGGCCACGATCATCGGCGCCATGTAGTAATTTGCGACGACCGTGATCCGCGACAGGTAACGTGTCAGCGGAAATAGTGTGACAAGCATGAACACGTAAGCCACGAACATGGACATGATCACGCCATAAGCGAGGATCGGGTCCTGCACGAACAGGCGCGGGCCGAACGGCACACCATGGAACTGCAGCACGACCATCATGACGGCAGCGGTGCTGCCACCCGGAACACCGATCGCGAGAAGCGGCACCAGCGTTCCGGTCGTCACGCCGTTGTTCGCTGCCTCCGGCGCAACAACGCCCTGTTCATGGCCTGTGCCGAACTTCTCGGGCGTCTTCGAGAAGACGCGCGCCTGCTGAT
This sequence comes from Paracoccaceae bacterium, assembly GCA_041687395.1. Taxonomy (GTDB): domain Bacteria; phylum Pseudomonadota; class Alphaproteobacteria; order Rhodobacterales; family Rhodobacteraceae; genus JAWLCA01. Next base: position 11,492 of record JAWLCA010000042.1, read on the forward strand.
AGGCAACAAAAGCCGCGATCGAGGCACCGGCCCCTGGCATCACGCCGATCACCAGCCCCAGAAGCGAGGTCCAGAGCATCAGGAACCAGTGTTTGAACGCCCCGAGGATCTCGCGGAAGGTCTCACCCCAGGTCGGGATCACGCGCGCGCTGCCGGTGGCGGCGATCGTGCGGGTCTCCAGCATGATCAGCGCCTCCGAAATCGCGAAGAGACCGATCAGCGCCGGCACCAGCGGCACGCCGTCGAAGAGTTCCAGAAAGCCGAAGGTCCCCCGTGGGGTGGCATAGATATGGTCGGCGCCCATTGCGCCCAGCATCAGGCCGAGCGACCCCGCAATCAGGCCCTTGATCATGTCCTTCGCGGCGATCGCGGCGATTAGCGCGAGGCCGAAGAGCATCACGACCACCATCTCGACAGAGCGGATGTAGAACCCGACCTGCGAGAGATACTGGAGCATGAACAGCGTGACGCCAGAAGTGATCAGCCCCGCCACGATCGATGCCACGAAGCTCAGCGCGAGGGCCTTTGAGGCCTTGCCCTGTTGCGCCATCGGATAGCCGTCGAGCGTGGTCGCCGCAGCCCCACCAGTGCCGGGGATGTTCAGCAGGATGGCCGGGATGCCGCCGCCGAGGTGGCTTGCACAGTAGAGCGCGACCATGAAGGTCAGTGCGACATCGACGTCCACCGCCAGCGTCAGCGGCAGCAGCATGATGATCGTGTTATGCGCGGCGAATCCAGGGATCGCGCCCATCAGGATGCCGACAAAGACCGCGGGGATGATCACCCACCACATTGAGAGCGAATACAGGAAAAGCTCGGCAAGCCCGCCCAGGTTCATTTCCATAGTGCCACCACCTGCGCCACGAGTGCCTCGAACGGACCGAGCGGGAAGCGCGTGCCCAGAAGAACGATGAAGAAGAGCCAACCCGAAATGGCCGCGATTGCGGCGAAACTGGCCGCGCGCCGCACGGATGTGAGCCCGGCGAGTATCGAGCCGATGAACAGGAAGGCAAAGGTCGCCAATGTGAAGCCGAGTGCCTGGAATGTCAGCAGATAGGCCCCGATCAGCGCCACGAAGCCAAGCCGCCGCCAGCGCCCCTGCTCCGGACCGAGAAGCGCCGTGAACTCCCAATCCACACGGCCCCGTGCCATCTGGACGCCGATGCGGATGAAGAAGATCAGGCAAAGGCTGACCAGCAGGCCGGCCAGAAAGAATCCACTGCGCTGCGCCTCGGCCGGAAAACTCCAGACTGAGGACACATAGTAAATCGCGTAGCAGATGCCGGCGACAGGAATGATCAGATCGGACCCGACCTGCTTCCTGTCGGGCGACTTGTCGTCAGACATGATGCTATCTCGCAAGGTTGAGTCGGCAGGGCGGTTTCGCACCGCCCTGCCTGTCTGCACCGATCAGGAGCCGGTCAGCAGGTCGCGATAACGACGGGCGAGTTCGATTGTCGCTTCGGCCGACGCCATCGCCCGCGCCTCATCGCCCGGATCGATGTAGACCGACGGCACACCGGTGCCCTCGACCGCCGTCACGTAATCCGGATCTGCGAGCGTGGCCTCCATGCTTTCCACAAGGCGGGCCACGCGGTCGGGATAAGCGTCATAGGCCGCACGATGAACGCCCCAGGCCCGAGAAGACGTCAGTTCAGGGATCGACGTGCCAAGGGCGGCGTTCACCGTCGGCGCGTTGTCGGTCCCATCCGGCGCGACGTTCTCGTCGGCGAAAATCCCAAGCACAAACGACTGGTCACCCAGGACGATGGAGTTGGTTACTGGCAGCGCGGCGCAGTCCACCTCCTGGGTGATCGCGGCCATCGCGGTCGGGTTGCCTCCGCCATACGGCACCAGGATGAACTCCACACCCATCGCTTCGCCCAGCGCCAGCATGCCGATCGATGCGGGGTGCGGCAGACGGCTGACCGAAACTGTAATCGGGCGACGCTGCCCCTCCTCGATCAGTTCTTCGAGCGTGCGGAACGGGCTGTTTGGCCCGACCCACACCGCCATCGGCTCGGACAAGGTCTGCTGGATGAAGACGATGTCCTCACCCACGCTGATGCCGGTGTCCTGCAGCTCCAGCATGATGACCTCGGGGCCGAGGTTCGCGAAGATCAGCGAATAGGCGTCGGGCTCGCGCTCCATGTAGAACTCGTAGCCGACTTGACCGGCCGCACCGGGGTAGTAGCCGAACTGGAAGTTGGTCGGCAGATGTCGCGACCAGATCGATGCAAAGGCGCGCGCATCGCGGTCAGCGCCGCCACCCTCGCCGGTCGGGATGATGATGTCGATGTTGCGCGACGGAAATTCCTGGGCAAGAGCCCGGCCCGGGGCAAACAGGCCACCGACGCCGGCAGCCGCCGCCGCAGCGCCCGTCGACTTCAGGAACGAGCGCCTCCCGATCAGTGATGGCGTCTTCGTGATCAATTTCGTCATTGGTTGTCCTCCCCTTGATCCGGCTCGACGATCAAGCTCGCTTGAACGTCGGCCGGCGAACTGTGCCAAATTGAACCAATATGTCAACCATTTTTGTTTTGGTCTGCAAATTGGGCAATTTGGCCATGAAGTGGTTTGCCCGAACCACCGCAACCAGTGGCAGTTCGGGCGCTCCGCCCGAATCACTCCCCCGTGTAGACGGGCGCCGGCTGCTCGAAAAAGCTCTGCAGGATCTGGTAGACCATCATGTAGTTCTTTTGTTGGAACGACGCATGTGAAATGCCCTGCATCACCGTGAACTGCTTGTTGGGATGCGGCAGCAACGCGAAGAATTTCAATAGATCGTCCATCGCTGCGATGCCGTCATACTCACCGCGCATGATGATCGTCGGCATGGTGAGCTTCTTGGGGTCGTTCAGCGGCAGTCGCGAACACATGTCGACATAAGTGCCGGTCGGCATCGAATCGTCGAGCGCCAAGATCGCATCGGCGAAGGCTTCGATGACATTGTCGTCTGCCGTTCCCGGATGATCCCGATTGAAGATCGAATAGACGAACGCCTTGTCGATTGGACGGCGCTTCATCGCCTTGAATTGATCAAGCTTCTTTCTGCGCTCAATTAGCGTTGGCGCGCCCTCGCCCGTCCAGACATAGGCATCGAGCGCGAGTTTCGCTACGCGTTCCGGATGCCGCTCGGCAAATGCAGCGGCGCGAAGCGCTCCTGAGGAGATGCCATAAACCATGAAGTTCTCGGCACTCGTCTTCTCCATGATGTAGGTTGAGGCGGCGCTCAGATCGTCGGCACCGTCGGCGATGTTGGAGGTGATGTCACGGTGCTTGTCGGACCGTCCATAGCCCTCCATGTCAACGCACCACGTATCGTAGCCGTGCGCGACGAACCAATCCATGACCGACGAGAACGGTCTGCCAGGGACTTGCAAGTCGAAGGTCGGCTGAGACGCCATGGAGGAGCCATGGACGAAGAGGACAGTCCCCTTGGGCGCTCCTTCAGGTGCCTTGTTCCACAGGAACAGGTTCACATCACCCTTTTTGGTCCAGTGCTCCGTACCCGCGAACGTCGCGTGCGCATCCTCTCGCGTCATCTTTGTCTCCTCGCTGTTTCAATCGGCGCGCATCCATTGCGGCCACGTCAGAGTTGCCGAGTTAGAAATTGGTTGCCCAATCATCGTTCTTATATGATATTGGTTACCGTCAAGGCAACAAGGAACACGGTTGGCGATTGAGTTGGTTGACGGAGGTCGCTGCAATCTGCGGCAAGAGGAAAGTACCGCATGGACGAGAACATACAGCCAGATGATCAGAACCGTCGCGGCAAGTTCAGCGACCTGAAGGCTGTGGAGCTTCGTCTCGGGGAACTGCTCAGTCAGCCCGAAATGCGTCCGGGCGTCCGTCTCCCGACGGAGCGTTCGCTGGCCGAAGAACTCAAGGTCCCGAGGAACGCCGTGAGGCGCGCGTTGGCGCAACTCGAATCGCAGGGAAAAGTGGTTCGGATCATCGGGAGCGGCACCTATGTTGCGAACAAGGCAGGTACGTCGCGCCCGGGGGCCGCGGTCGAGCGAAAAGACTACAGTCCGCGCGAGATCATGGAGGCGCGGGTCTTGCTTGAGCCGCGGTTTGCAACACTGATCGTGATGCACGCCAACAAGGCGGACATGGAAGCAATACGCGAAGCGATGCTCGAAGCCGAGCGCTCAGCCGATTTCGTCACTTTCGAACATTGGGACGGCCAGTTTCATCAAATGCTCGCGCAGGCGACCCACAACAGTCTGATCATTGACCTTTTCCAGATCGTCACCCTGTCACGCGACACCGCAGAATGGGGCGAGTTGAAGAAGGGCAGCATCACGGCGGAACGCCGCGAACTCTATTGTCAGGAACACGCCAAGGTTTTCGACGCGCTGCAGGCTCGCAACGCCAGACTCGCAGAAAAAGCCATCGAGACGCACTTGGTCACGGTTCGTCAGAACCTGTTCGGGATCTGAGCAGCGATGACGACCTCTATCCTGGCCATCTTTGCGGCCCTTGTGCTTTTCACGTCTTTCCTCGCCGGCGTGTTCGGCATGGCGGGCGGGATGATCCTGATGGGTGGGCTGCTGCTCATCTTGCCGGTTGCCAGCGCGATGGTCCTGCATGGTATCACACAGCTCACGTCGAACGGCTGGCGTGCGATCCTTTGGTATCGGCACATCCAGTGGATGTTGGTTCTGCGCTACTCTGGCGGGCTGCTTGCCGCCGGTTTTCTTTTCTCGCTGGTTAGCTTCGTGCCTGATCAGCGGCTCGTATTTATTTTTCTTGGCTTGATCCCCTTCATACCAGCAGTCGTTCCCGACCGGCATGTGCCCCGAGCCACGTCCCCAGGCGGCGCCGAAAGCTGCGGCTTCATCTGCACTGCACTGCAGCTCATCTCTGGCGTTTCCGGCCCCACGCTTGATCTTTTCTTTGTGCATACGGGTATCGGGCGACGCGCCATCGTAGCGACGAAGGCCGCCTGCCAGGTTTTGACCCATTTGGCCAAGATCATCTACTTCGGCGCTGTTCTGACAGTGGCCGGCACCGAGATTAATTCGCCGATCATCTTGGGCGTCGCGGTCGGGGCAGCAATTCTTGGAACCTCCCTCGCGCGCCCAGTACTGGAGCGCCTGACAGACGTCGGTTTTCGCAATTACACCCGGTACATCATCATGGCGATAGGAGCGGTATATCTCGTAACCGGGGTTTCCGGTTACATCTGACACTTGATCGCTTGATGAATTTGGACGGCGGTAAGCTTCTCTTCGTGGTGGAGCGCCCCCACTGAAGTTCTCTAATCGCACTGGTCAAGGTTTCTGTTTCAGGTCTGCGCCTTCGCCGGGTTCAGGGTTCTCTCCGCAGTCGATCGCTCTCGGGGTCGCTGCATG
>JAWLCA010000043.1:0-16388 GCA_041687395.1 Paracoccaceae bacterium
CGACGCCTGGAACTTCTTCGCCAACGACATCGACACCGTCCGCTCAATCACCACCAGAGACTACGCCAAAACGGTCAAAGGTTAAGGCCGTTGGTATTAGACGCGCGGCATGAGCAAGCCATCTCCCGCCCGCGATCGCACGACGAACTGGTCCAGCTAATGCGTTCACCCTGAACAACTCTCACTCCACTGTTTCTGCTTCATAACGCGGCGTTTTTCTTAGGTTTTGGACGCAGCATTTTGTACTATCGCAGCCAGAACCCTGCAATTTCGAGCTGCGATGTGAAGCCCAGAAAGCCGCCCCCGGAACAGGATGATCTGCTGCGCGCACGCCTGGTCGAGATGCTCGGCATGCGCCACGAACTGGTGAAGCTCGCCGACCTGATCGACTGGGAGGTGTTCGAGCGGGAATGGGCCGGGCACTTCCCGTCCTCGGTCGGCCGCCCTGCAACACAGACACGCCTGGTCGCAGGGCTCTTCTATCTCCAGCAGATTTCGGTGAAGTCGCAGTTCAGCGTCGAAGGCGGCGATTTCCTGATCTCCAAGCGCCAGATCGTCCATGGCGCCTGCGCGGTCGTGCCCGATGAGTTCGCCGGTGCCATCGTCTCGAACGAATACGCCGTCCTACGGTGTCGTGGCGGCTTCGATCTCGGCTATCTGAAACACCTCTCGCATTCGGTCTACTTCCAACAGACCTGCTTCCATTCCTGTATCGGCGTCCACATCGAGAAGATGATCTTCAAGGTCGAGGAATGGCTCGAGCGTGAGTTCGACCTTCCACCGATCGAAAAGCAGCGCGAAATAGCCGGCTCGGTTGATGCCGTCGATCGCAAGATCGCCCTCCTTCGCGACAAGCGCGCCGCCTTGGAGCTGTTCAAAGTTAGCACAATGGACCGCATCTTCCGGCAAGAGGTCCGGTTCTCCCGGGAGGACGGGTCGGAGTTTCCAGAATGGCGCCCGGAGACCCTTGGCGCGATCACGAAATGGACCTCTGGCGGAACGCCGTCAAAGGCGAATGAAGCGCTTTGGTCAGGTGATATTCCGTGGATCAGCGCGAGTTCGATGCATAGCGAGGTCATCACTGATGCACCGACCAGGGTCAGCCCCGCCGCGATCGGTCGAGGGACACGCATCGCGCCTACGGGTTCGCTGCTTCTCCTCGTGCGGGGCACCGCAGGCTCCGTAAAGAGCGCCGCCCCCCGTGCCAGCGGGCAGTAGGAAACGGCTGCGATCCCCAGCGCCCGTCCGGCCGCGACTACCCGATCCTGATTCAGCAGGGGATGATTTTCGATCTGATTGCAAACCAGCGGCGCGGCCGAAATCCGGGCCGCTTCAGTGAGCAGCGACGTCGTGAAATTCGAGACGCCGACATGCCGCGCCAGCCCCTCCTCCCGCGCCCGGTTCAGCGCGCCGATGCTCTCCGCCAGCGGGATCGTCGTCGACGGCCAGTGGATCAGCGCCAGATCGACTGCGTCGAGCCCGAGCTTGTTCAGTCTGTTCTTCAGCGACGCCTGAAGCGCACCGTCGCTGGTCTGGTCAGGCCATACCTTCGTGGTGACGAAAACCGCGTCTCGCAAGACCCCAGCGGCGCGGAGTCCGGCGCCGACCCCGGCCTCGTTGCCGTACATTGCCGCCGTGTCGATATGCCGGTAGCCAGCCGCAAGCGCTGCTCGAACCATGCCCTCCGCCGCCGCGTCATCCAGCGTCCAGGTGCCGAGACCGATCGCAGGAATGCGCGCTCCACCAGCTTCGATGAGGTACATGCCGTCGTCTCCGCGGTTTCGGTCGAAAGCTTAGCGGGGATCGCTGGAGCTGTCGAACGCCAAGGGTTGCGTCGGGCAGACGCCTCCGTACGCAGCGTTTTGCTCACTCTTGCTTGCACAGTGCGTCCAAGGAGACTGGAACGCAGAAAGCCTCCCGCGAGGGAGCCTTATAAGCTAGTGATATAGAAGCCAAGGCAGGTAGACCTGTCCCGTCCTCGTGTGTGTCTTTCAGTTGGTTGGCGCACCCGGCGGCGCCACAATATCGTAATCCTTCTGCTACGGAGAGTTCCATGACGCCCGGTCCTGCCAAGACGGACCTTCTCGCCGACCCGGCCGCGACTGCGTCGTTGTATCCCGGCCTCCAGCATGCCCCTGCGACGGCGCGAAACCGCGAGCCGATCCGCCAAGCGATGGCCGAACTGCTTCCCGCCCAGCCCTGCGCAGTGCTCGAAATCGCCTCCGGCTCGGGCGAGCATGCCCTGTGGATGGCCCGCTGCCTGCCGCAAGTGACATGGATGCCCAGCGAGGCGACGGCGGAAGGTCTCGCTGCCGTCGAGGGCTGGAGGTCGCACTGCCCCGATCTCGCCGATCGCGTCGCGCCCCCGGTACTGATCGACGCCACGCGGCCGCCCTGTCCCGGCGACCCAGTGGACACGGTCTTCGCCGCGAACCTCACTCACATCGCCCCATGGTCCGCGACGCTCGGCCTTGTCGCGGGCGCGGCGGCGCGGCTTGTGGCTGGCGGGCTCCTGCTGATCTACGGTCCGTTCAACGAGGGCGGCTGTTTTACGGGGCCCGGCAACACCGCCTTTGACGCCGATCTGCGCCGGCGTAACTCAGATTGGGGGTTGCGCGACCGCGAGGCCGTGGACAGCGCGGCCACGGCACACGGCTTCTTCGCAGAGCCTCGCCGCGTGATGCCCGCCGACAACCGCCTGCTGGTCTATCGCCGCGGGTGAACCTTGCGCTATGGCACGAAGGACTTCGGCCCCTCTTGCTTCCACGGTGCTTCCACGGGCCCCAGAAACAGAAAAGCCGCCCCGGAGGGCGGCGTTTAAGCGTTTGGAAACGCAAAGGAACTTGGTTGCGGGGGCAGGATTTGAACCTGCGGCCTTCAGGTTATGAGTCGTGCCGAACGAACCATGAACAATCACTCGGAACTGCGAGTTCTTGCGCAGTTTCCGACACTTGGCGATCCCGGCGAAGTGGCCCCGCTGCGCACGATCTGTCGGGATTGCGCAGCGTTTTTCGGCCGCGTGCTTCCACAATGCTTCCAACCACCCCGACACCGCTGTTTCGGTAGCACGACCATCATGCCATACCAAACCACCAAAAGCCTTGGTGAACTGTGGGAGCGAGGATGCGTTTCTTCCGAGGGATAACTGTACCCGCCGAAAATTCTGAACGGGTCATTTCTGACATTCGATTGAAAGGGTTGGCCAGCGACCAAGGGTGGTGGAAGATGACCCACGAGCATCCCGGTGATCTTAAATCGCTTCATATGAAGCCAGACCTTTCACTTGAAGACACTCGCCCAGGGGCAATGGCAGTGGCGGCAGTATGCGCCTGCGGCGATGAAACGGGAGCACTATACTATGCCGTTAATCACAACAGATCCGCTGAAAACGATACGCCAATTTTCATTGAGTTCGAGGCAGAACAGCCTCAAACGGCTGTTGACGGAAAAGACTTCCTATACACGGCGTTCCAAATGGCCGATCCCGTTCGAGCTCGCCCCGTCCTCGAGCGCTGCTTCGGCGCGGCAATATTGAAGTACGCAGATCGAGCCTGGTCAACGGAGGATCAAGCTTATCGGATCGCCCAGTGCGATCTAGCTATACATGACTCCGATGTGGCCGCGGCCCATCATTCCAATGAGCTTGTTCTGGCTGGACGCCATAAGACACTCTTTCGGAGCGCCTTCACCATCGCCTTGCCCGTACAGCCAGAGGCGATCGTCAACGTGTTCTCTCCCGTCGCTCATTGTTCAATGCCGCAGCCAGACATCATGCTGCGAGACATCCTGCGCGTTTCCTGATCAGGTCAAACGGCCGCCAGAGATCAATGAGGGGAGAATTGCGCCGGGCAAGCTGCAGGTGAACGACAGCGAGGAGCTGCACCTGATCCCGATGACGATCCAGGTCGGCGTGAAGCCCCCGAAGGACGGCTACGGCGAGCGTAACACGATCCGCTACCTGGTGCCGGAGGCCCCGGCGCAGGCGACCCCGCCGAAGCCCGCCGCGACGCAGCCGGCCAGCGCGCCCGCGCAGTCGGCGCCCGCCCGTCCGGCCACCGCACCCTGGAACCGCAAGAGCTGACGCCCTCGGCCGCCGCGGGCGGATAGCGCGCGGCGGCCCGGACATCGCCAGACCCGAGAGACCGACCATGAACAACACCACCGACGCGGCCTGCGCGGCCGCGAACGCCCCCGGCTTGCCCGACGACACCCGTCGCCTGATCGAGATCGAGGACGCCATCGCGAAGATCCGCACGCAGATCGCGACCGCCGATCTGGCGCGGCAGCGGACGGCCAAGCCTATCGACCCCGACTGGTTTCACCGCGCGCGCACGGCGCTGCGTCACCTCAACCGCGAGCGCGCCGAGATCGTCGCCCGTCAGGGCGGCCGCCGCCGGCGCGAGCGCCTGAAGGACATGATCATCGCTGTCCTGCGCGAACGCCATGACAGCGCCGCCTGGACCGCTGTGCTGGCGGAGGCGCGGGCGCGGCTCGAGCGGGAGGAGGCGTGCTGATGGCCGAGCTTCCCGAACCCCCGACGCCGACCCTCTCCGCGATCTACGCCTCCTTCGAGGCGCGGCAGGGCGACGGTTTCCGCGATCACCTCGGCGCGTCGCTGATCGGCAAGTCCTGCGCCCGCGCGCTCTGGTACGACTTCCGCTGGGTCACGCCCGCGCGGCACGCGGGCCGCATCCTGCGCCTGTTCGAGACCGGCCAGCTGGAAGAGGCCCGGCTCGTCCGCGACCTGCGCGCCACCGGCGCCACGGTGCTGGAGGTCGATCCCGAGACCGGGCGCCAGTTCCGCGTCGAGGCGCATGGCGGGCATTTCGGCGGCTCGCTCGACGCCGTCGCCCTCGGTCTGCTCGAGGCGCCGAAGACCTGGCACGTCGTCGAGTTCAAGACCCATTCGGCGAAGAGCTTCGCCGAGCTCGTCGGCAAGGGTGTCGTGCTCGCCAAGCCCCAGCATGCCGCGCAGATGCAGATCTACATGCACCTGCCCGTGGCGTGGCAGATCGCAGACAGCGTGCGCTGCGCGATCTCGACCGTGGTCGGGTTGGCGTTCACCAGGTTCAGCTGATCGAAGACCTTGCGGCCCTGCTGCGGTCCCTCGAGGATGTCGAGCATCAGCCAGAGATACTTCCCCATGCCGTTCTTCGTGACGCGCATCTCGCTCTCGACGATCTGGGCGCGGTACTTGCCTGCGGGCAGGATCTCGTAGGCGGTGGTGGGCTCGATGCCGGTGGCGTCAAAGGCGGTGTCGAAACGTGCCATCGTATTGTCCTTTCAGTCGTAATCAGTTGGCTGCTCGCGGCGCTTTCGCGGCCCCACCGGGGCCACGGTCACCGCTCGCCATGGCGGCCAGGAACTCCGACCACTCGAGCGGGAGGGTTTCCGGCAGGCCGTAGCGGTTCTTGGCGAGGAAGGCGGGGCGCTCCTCGGTGTGCATGACGCGCGCACCGGACCCGAGCGCCCGGGTCACCTTCTTGTTGAAGCCCACGTCGGACTTGCTGACCGAGATCCGGTAGTTGGCGAAGAGCACGACGTCCGAGTGCTCCTGCAGCAGCGCCGAGGCGCGGGCCTGCAGCTTGATCACGTACCGGTCGTAGGGTTCGTGCTCGGGGCTGTCGAAGCGCTTGATGTCGGTGTGGGCGATCTGGATGACCGCCATGCCCTTGCGGTCGCGGAGCGCGTTCAAGCGGTCGATGTACTCGCGCCAGATCGTCAGCGCCTCGGCGTAGCCCTTGCCGAAGCCCGGGCTTTCGATCGACTGCCAGCCGTTGCGCCGGCAGGCTTCGGCCCAGATCAGCGGCTCCAGCCAGTCCACGCTGTCGACCACCACCGTGGAATAGGGATGGTCCTCGTCGAGCAGGGCGTCGAGCGCCTCCGCGACCTCCGCGTAGCTCGTCGCCAGCGGGAAGTGCGGGACCTGCAGCTTGCCGAGACCGTCCTCGGTGAGGACGAACACCGGCGCGTCGGCGGACGCGGCGAAGGTGGATTTGCCGATGCCGGCGACGCCGTGGATCAGCACGCGCGGCGGGCGCAGAGCCGTCGAGGTTTGCAGGGATGCGAGCGAGATGGCCATCAGCGCACCTCCTCGCCGAGCATCAGCCGGAACTTCGGCTTGCCGGTGCGAACCGTGCGCGCGGGCTCGAACTCATGGCGGATGTCCGTGGGCCAGGCGGTGTATTTCCTCCGCCTTCATCCAGATCGACTCGTCGGCGCGCGCGGGCTTCTCCAGCGTCACCCTGAAATCGCTGTCGGCGATCGGCATCAGCCGCAGTTCGCGCACTTCGACGCCCTCGATCCCGTCCTCCGGATCGACCGGAAAGTCATACGGGTTCAGAAGCACCGAGAGATCGTAGCACCGCAGCGGTAGGCGGTTCTCCTTGAACTCGATGCCGAGGAGGTGCGTGACCGTCGCCTTCACGATCTCGCTCCGCGTCGCCTTGTCGTTGGCGATCACCTCAATGCCGCCGGTTGCGGGCTCGTAGGTCACCGCGGCCTCGAACACGGGACGATAGGCCTGCCGGACAAGCGACCCCTTGTCGTCGAAGCGGAGCAGGTCGTCGGGCCGTCCCTCGCGGAAGATCGTCACCTGCACGAGGTCGCATTCGTCGCCCTCGTGGGTCGTTCTCACACGGTCGAAGATATCGACATGAGCATGGGCGGCGCCCGAGAACTCCTTGATCGCGGAGACGAAGGCCTGGCGGGCCGACGCATCGCGCTGCACGATGCAACCGGCGTCGGTCATGTAGCCGGCCCACATCCGACCGCGCCGGCGGTCCTCCGTGAAGCGGACTTCCTCGGCATGACGAAAGCGTTCCTGCGCGTTCAGGAACATCCAGAGCGACCGCGCGTGCGGGTTCGCGAGCCCGTCGAGGAGGGCGGGATCCTCGGCCACGCTGTAGATCGCGGCCTGCCCCGGCTCGTCGGACAGGGCATGGGCGCGCTCGGCGTCGTTCGAGATTCGGTCGCGCTGGACGCGGGACATCTTCTCGATGGCGCCGAGAAGCGGCCCGGAAAGATCGGCGTCCGACGCGGGCCAGTCGAACTCGGTGGGCAGGCCGATCTCCAGCCGATCGAAGTATTCGCGCAGCGCCTCGCCGGGCGTCTTGCGAAGGAAGGCGGACAGTGCAGTCACCGGGGTCTCCTTTCTGGCGATTCCATTTATCGGCTGATCTGCTAATCAGCGTATAGCGCGCCAGAGGGGAGTCAATCGAAAAAATACGCGCTTCCGCGGATTCGCGATCAACGGCCGAAAAGCGAGGGCTGTCCGTGTGTCCAAGTGATCAGGTTCAGCTTCAACAGCCTGATGCGGGCGGCCTCTTCGGAGACCGCGAACTGCTCCATGACCACTTGGATCAGATGCGCGGCATGCTCCGTCGAAACGTGGATATCGCCATGCAGATCACGCGGGCCGCAGTAGTCGGAAACAAGGCGACGGACCGGCGTGGCCGGCATCAGCAGCGCGCCGCTGATGTAACCGGCCTGCCATTCCATCCAGTCGGACTGCGGGGCGTCCAGGATGTTGTCGCGCTTGGAGATCGCCTTGTTCGCATTCACTCCGCGCTCGAGCAGGTCGCCGTTGGCGAACTTCTGCGCCCAGAGCGGCCCGTGGAACTTCACGTGCCCGAACTCATGGGTGAGCGTGGTGCGGAAGCGATTCTCGCGCCGTTCGTCGGCGGCGATACGTTCCGAGATGGAGACCTTGGGCCCCCGGTTTGGGAAGAACTCGGTGACCCCTTCCACATCGGGCCCGTACGCGGACAGGTCGGCGTACGGGTCGAGGTCCGCGTCGTGCATCTCGATCAGCACGGTCAGGTCGTCGGTCTGAACCGGATAGTCGACCTTTCCGTGGCGCTTCATCAGAAGCTTATGGATCAGCCGCTCGCATTCATCGTCGAGATCCCGCTCGCGGTAGAAGGGTCGCTCGGCAAAGCGGCCCGTGTTGTCACGGATCATCTTCACCATGCAAACCTCCTTACTCTTTCAACGTCTTCCTGAAATTGGCGAAGGCCTCGACGACCTTGTCCGGGGTGGACGCATCCGGTCGCAGATCATCCGGCAGCCGGCCTGCGAGTGCGTACAGGTAGTCCTCCGGGATGTTCAGGATGCCGGAGAACTGGCGGATCAGGTGCCCCGAGCTGGGGCTGCGTCGATCGTGCTCGATGTCGTTGAGGTACTGAGGGGATATCGACCCGCCGCCCTCTTCCTTCATCACGCGCGCTGCGAGCTCCTTCTGGCTGAGACCGAGTCCCTTGCGGGCCTTCGAAATCGCCTGACCGAAGGTCACACCGTCGGCGGACATGGCCGGTTCATCGCTTCATCTCCCTGTCAATCCGCTTGTTCGCGGATTTGCGAGTTGTTACTCCTTATCCACAAGGGGATCAACCGTGAAGCGGGGTGTGCCTGTGCATGATCGGCCTAGCCCGACCAGAGCGATAAGGACTTCCGCGACCCCATACTGCGTTGAGCAGAGGAATGACGCTTGATCCGGATGCGCGGTGGAGGCCATCATCTAGAGGCGGATGCGAGCGATGTGAAGGAGTTGAAGATTGGGAAAGAAGAAAGTTGTGGTGAAGGGTGGTGGGAGCAATCTCTACTACGTTTCGGAGTCCTCTGGCACGATCTATGTGTACAAAGGCGGCGGATGGAGTGACACGCAGATAGGCAAGACAAGAACAATGGAAGACGCGCTTGCACTGATCAAGAACCACTCCGGTCGAGATATCGAAAGCATCGGGTGAGGAGCGAGATCAATATGAAGAGTAAAGCCCTTGAAAATATGGATTGCCCATGAGTGTTTTCGATCAACTTCCAATTATTGAGGACCCTGAAGAAGCCCGGTGCCCCTGCCTGCTACTCTTGGATGTCTCGAGTTCTATGGGGGGCGCTAGAATCGACGAACTCAATCGCGGCATCAAGCAGTTTGCTGTCGAGCTTGGCAACGATGCATTGGCAAGCAAGCGAGTGGAAGTCGGCATTGTCACGTTTGGGAGGGAAGTTGCCATTCATTCGGACTTTGTATCGGCCCGCGACTTTCGGCCCCAAGAATTGAGAACAAGTGGCTTGACCCCGATGGGCCAGGCCATCCTCACTGGCTTGGATATGCTTGAGGAGCGCAAGGCAGCGTATCGGAAAAACGGAGTTACGTTTTATCGGCCTTGGGTGTTTTTGATAACCGATGGTGGTCCTACGGACGAAAATAAACCGCAGTGGCCGGATGCCGTTTATAGAATTCGTCAAGGCGAGCGCGACAAGAAGTTTGCCCTTTTCTGCGTTGGCGTTGAAGGTGCCGACTTCGGTCGGCTGCGTGAGGTGAGCGTACGTGATCCGCTGCAACTTAGGGGACTCAAGTTTCACGAACTCTTCGTTTGGCTGTCATCATCGCTGGCTTCGGTTTCAAGATCGAACCCGGGAGATGAAGTGCCGCTGCAGAATCCATCCGGCTGGGGGACGGCGCCAACTTGATGGGCACTCAACGTTTGGTCGGGTTCAGTCGAGCTTGGACTTGGGCTGGAGCAACGGTCCGCGGTACGTCTCACGAGAAATTGGGAGAGCCGAGACAAGACTCGGCGGCCGCTGCGGAGATCCCCTCACATGAGGGTAGCGTTCTGGCTCTCGTCGTCTGTGATGGTGCAGGCTCTGCATCGAAAGGAGATGTTGGCTCTCGAACTGCATGTCTAGCAGCCCATTCGATAATCCGTTCATATTTAAACTCGGGAAATCGGATCTCGCAGCTAGACCGGCGGATTGGGGAAACATGGCTGCTGGAGATACGACGCCAAGTTAGTGCTAAATCCCAAATGCTGGGCCTGCCAATTAGAGAACTTGCGACGACGCTAACAATTGTGATGGCATCTGAAAGCCATACGTTCATCCTTGCTGTTGGAGATTCGCCTTGCGTGATCCACAACGGATCCAAGTGGCTTGCTCCGATTTGGCCGATGAGAGGCCAGTACGCCAACCAAACGTTTTTCATAACTCAGGATCCGATACCGTTGTGGGATTGCGCAATAGTTGAATCTCAGATCGATAGAATTGCGGCTCTCTCGGACGGCATTGACAAATTGGTTCTTCACGATCGCGACAGAGAGGTCTTTGCTCCGTTCTTCGACGGGATATTTGACGGTCTACAAAGTGTTGAGGGCCTCGGTCGCAGTCGGCAGTTCTCTCACGGCATGACAGCGTTTCTGACGAGCAAGCGCATCAATGATCTGACCGATGACGACAAGACGCTCATAGTTGCTGCTCGAAGGGCAAAACCATGACGTTTGGCCGCCTCTCCACTCCTGCCGGCCATTCCATCACCCTTGGCGCTGAGCTTGGCAAGGGCGGCGAGGGAGCGGTCTACGAGGTGGTTGGTTCGCCGGATCTGGTGGCCAAGCTCTACATCGATGGTCGGGCCGAGGACCGGCGGGCCAAGATCGAAGCCATGGTAGCGGCGGGCCTGCATCGCCAGGCTCCGCACATCTCGTTCCCAATCGACATGCTGCTCGATGAGAGGGGCATTTTCGTCGGCTTCACGATGCGCCGGGTCGGGAGCGCCCGACCGATCCATCAGCTCTGGAACGCTCAGGATCGGCAGAAGTATTTCCCCGAAGCCAGCATTTCTTTCATGGTTCGTGTCGCGGCGAACGCTGCTCGGACGGTCGCGGAGCTTCACCACACCGGCTGCGTGATCGGGGATATCAACGAGTCCGGCTTCCTGGTCACCGACCAGGCGACCGTGGTCCTGATCGACAGCGACTCGATCCAGTTCGCGGCCCGGGGCAAGGTCTTTCCGTGTGTCGTGGGCACGCCCGAGTATCTGCCCCCCGAGCACCAGGGGATCAACCAGCGCAAGCTCGGCCCGCGCGATCCAAACCACGACAACTTCGGGTTGGCCGTATTGATCTTCCGGCTCCTGATGATCGGCACGCATCCCTTCGGAGGCGTCTGGAAGGGGAGCGGCGATCCAACCCGACCGGAAAGGATCAAGGACTTCCGCTACGCATATGGCGCGGACAGTGCCAGGATGAAGGTGGCGCCGCAGCCCACCGCGCCCCCGGTCGCCTGGCTCCCCGACGATATTCGGCGCGCCTTCGACCATACCTTCGGCGCATCTGGTGTGAGGCAGCGCCCCACCGCGAGCGACTGGATCGACATGCTCGACAGGCTCGAGGCGGACCTCGTCCAGTGTCAAAGATCGCGCTTCCACCACCATCTCAGGGGATCCCGGTCCTGCCCCTGGTGCGAGACCGAGAGAAAACGAAAGCAGGAACTCTTCGGCCCGCCCAAGCCCAGCTTCCAACAGAAGCCGTTCTCTCAATCGTCAAACCCTAACTCGACCACATCGTCCAACCACGCACCACCACCGAAGGCAGCGCCACAGATAACGCCATTACCTTCCAAGACTGCAAAACCGAACACTAACGCCAGCCGTTGGAGTCCTGCTGTGGGCATGGCTTCCACTATCGTCGGCTTCTTATTGCAAATTGCGAGGTTGGCTTCAGTCCCAGTGCTGTTTATCTCATTCTTCTTGATCCCATCAATCATTTGCATGATGATCAGGAACCAGCTACAGCAAGCGATGGAGAGCCCCGATGTTGGCCTCGCAATCATAGTCTATGCTATTTTGGGACTTGTATTTCACGTCTTGTCCATTCCAGCGATCATATATTTTTCAATACTCCAAGTAGCCTCACCTAGCCTTGTCCAGGCCGGCTTTCTGCTCAGCGACAATTCCGGCATAGCGCCACACCTGTTCTTTTGGCTGGCAATCTGTGCAGCGCTTGGCTCTTCTTGGTATTTGAAGAAGTAACGTCTATCGAGGACGGCTTTTGGGTATGAATGTCTGAAGTCGCTTTGCTTTGATGCACAAGGCGATTTTCGTGACCAACTCTACGACTCATTTTCGCGGTTGGCGGTATCGTTTCATAGACCCATACTAAGTTCATGCGTCGAGATGTTCAGGAGGCGAAGTAGAACTGGTTGCCGAACGCGCACTCAAAACCTAAGAAGCATGCGCGCCAGATTAAAAACGCCCTTCAGTGAAACCAGAAAAAGATTCCAAGCCAAAAATATTGCAATCAAGAAAGGAAGTATGAGAACAGCATAACTACTCGAGATCTCATAAAAAGAATCTATGCTGTTTTTGAAGATGCGGCGGCGTACAAAGCCCAACTGGAAATCATAATGGGTTCCGTGGTCGACCAACCAATGCTGAGGTCCGATAAAGAAACCACCGTTTCGTATTCTTAAGATCAGGACTCTCATCGCGCCCCCTCGCTCCCGTTGCGCTAGTTCTATCAAAGTCCGTCGACTGTCACCATGTCCTCAAGCCACGCTTGTGTGACCGCCAGCTGGACACCCGCAAGAACCCCATGATCTGAGCGCCGGACGGTGAGATCCGGCCCCTCAAGGCGGTCCTTTTGCTCCGGAGCCTGGCGCTCCGGGGCGACACTGGGCCGTCGCGGCGGATTTCGGGCGGATTCATCCCATGGCGCGACGGCGCTCATGAAAGATCAGCCGATCGAAGTTGTAGGCGATGTTGGCGAGCGTGAGTTTTGCCTCGGCGCGGGCGAGCCCGATCGTACGGATGAACAGGCCGAAGCGGTTCTTCTGATGGGCGAAGACGTGCTCGACCGCCGCGCGGATCGCAGACTTCTCGCATTGGCGCGCGCGACGTTGCGGGGCATCGGCTTGCCGCCCGGCTTGCGGCGGTGAATGCGGCTGGTCAGCATCCGCTGCGCCAGCCACTTCTCGTTGGCCTGTGAGCGGTAGGCGCGGTCGGCCCAGACCTCCGAGCCGGTGTTGTCCCGGCTCACCAGGCGCTTCAGTTGCCGGCCATCCGCCGCGGAGGCGGCGGTGACCGCGCTCTCGCGGATGAAACCGAAGCGGCGGTCGATGCTGATGTGCGACTTGTAGCCGAACACCGGCACGGCGATCATCGGCAGCGGCGTGCCGTCCGGACGATAGCGGACCTTGCCGCCGACCTTCAGCGTCCAACGCGCGTTCGTGTCCTTTTGCGCGGCCTTGTTCGGCTCATCGGGCCAGATCTCCCGGGCCGTCTTGCCCTCCTTGATCGCCTGTTTCTCGGCCTCGGTGTTGCGCTGCTTCGGCGCCGGGACGAGCGAGGCGTCGACGATCTGCCCGGCCATCGGGACGTAGCCCTTCTTCTGAAGATGCCAGTCGAACGCCTTCATCACCCGCTTCAGCGTGCCGGTCTCGGTGAGCCGGTTGCGGAAATGGCGGATGGTGTTCTCGTCCGGGGTCGGTCCGCCCAACTCGAAGCCCAGGAACCGCATCCACGACAGCCGGTCGCGGATCATGAACTCCATCCGCGCGTCGCTGAGATTGTGCTGCGCCTGCAGGATCAGCGCCTTGAACATCGACACGGGGTCGAATGGCGGCCGGCCGCCCTTCGAACCGTCTCCATAGCCCAACCCTTCAACCAGCCATCCGCGGAAATACTCGAAATCCACCGTCGCCTCGAGCACCTCCAGCGGATCGCCATCCTTGCTCAGCCGCTCAAGATGATCCGAAAGGCCAAACAATCCCGGCTGCCGCATGGCGCTCCCTCCTCGATCAACGCGTCCGAGTGAATCACGCCGAGGCCGGAATGGACAGGTTATTGCGCGTGCCCAGCTGTCGCCCAGTTCGTGCCTTTGCGGCAAGACATGAACTTCCTTCGTGCATCCACGAGGGCTTTTCGCGGAAACCTACAGGCTGGTCTGCCTCGATAGGATGCCTATGCCCAACTGCTAGGGTCTCCTTGATCCACATTTGTTCTTTGTTCGAATCGTATCTTGGGGTATCGCGAGCCCCCGCCCGCTCCTTGTTGCGTGGCTCGGGTCCTGGATCCCAGCACAAGGAGGCCCGCTTCCCCCCAGAATACGGTATCCCACCGCCGCCCACTCCCCTTCATCGTTATGGAGAAGCCATTGATCCCGACGCCCATTCGCCCCCTCGATTTCAGGCAGGCCGCCGACCCTGCGCGCAATCTCATCCGGGAGACAGCCAAGGTCTCCTGCGCCTTCCGATTTGCTCCGGTCCTGACGTCGGCCGCCCATAGCAAGGCTCACCCAGAGGCGCTGTTCCTATTCGCAAAAAGCCTAGCTGAGATCGAGACCGTATGGATCGAGGCGCACAGTAGCGTGTCTGTCTCGCGGTCAGTTACCCTCACAGCGGGCGCGCGCCTCGCCACAGACGAGTCTGGACCCGATCCCGAAGGACGTGTCGCGGACCTGCACGAGGCGCTGTCCCTGACCTTCCCAGACCTCGAGGTAGCCCCGCTAGGCGTGGTTCCCACTCAGGATCAGACAACTGTTTTCACTCCTATCCCAATGCGCGGTCTGCCGGTGCACCTGGCAGACTTAGTTGGCAAAGCCGATCCCAGACTGTTGGCCGTCCCCTTGCGGGAGGCAGAGCCTCCACAGCACGTTCTCTTCGGTGCCAGCAACGCCCAAAGCGCCTTATCAGACGCGCTACGGATCATTTCCCAAGCGCGACAGCCATTGACCCTGCGGCTGACGCTCACGCCTCGCCAGCTTTCCAGCAATGAGATCCGGCAGCTTTCGGATCTCTACCGCGACCTCGCAGATCAACGGCGCGAATGGGCACTGTCCGGCACGGAGCTCGCGCGACTCTCCGAAGTAACAGCACTAGTCGCCGCCTGGCTCTCGGCCAAATCGGGGGTCAAGCTATCGGTTTCGATCCATGCCAATCCGGCGGCCAGCCCGACGCTGACCTCGGCACTGGGAACCGTCTTCTCGCTTCCGCAATCAGCGCGACGCGATGCTACCGCTCCCTCGCTTGACCTTGCGGGCTGCTTCGTCTGTGGGCAACGGCTCCCCGCGCTCACACTCGATGCCGAGGCTGCGCGTCACCTCGCCCCGGTCCGCGATGGGCATACGCACCGCGAAATCCACGGCGGCGCGATGATTGGGTACGCGCGGGGCGATGCCCCGGTCCGGCTTGAAGACGGCTCCCGTTCGCGACACTTGATAGTCTGCGGCGCGACGGGAACGGGCAAATCAACGCTGTTGCAGAACCTTATCGCCTCGGACGTGCGCAGCGGACACGGCGTGATACTTATCGACCCCCACGGTGATCTGTTCACCGACGTGCTGGCGGTGCTGAACCTTGAGCCGGATACCCCAGTCTGGATCGCCGACACCGGCAATCGCGAAGCACCATACTCGCTCAACCTCCTTGAGTCTGCGGGCGACAGCTATCGTCAGAACTTCGTTTGTAACCAGATGATTCGACTTCTGAAACGGTCCCTTTACAAGGACGTGCCAGAGGGCTTCGGACCAATGTTCGAAGCATATTTCCGAAACGCCTTCCTGCTGCTGTCTGACAGCAGCAGCGGGGCGTACACGATCAGCGACATGGACCGCGTGTTCGGCGACCCGCGGTTCAGGCGGGAGCTTCTCGAAACCTGCGGCAACGAGCACGTCTGCCGCTTCTGGCGCAACATCGCCACGAAGGCCGGGGGCGAGGCAGGACTTGAGAACATCGCACCATACATCGTTTCAAAGCTCACTCAGTTCGTCGGCAACCCAGTGATCAACCCGATCGTGTGCGCCAAGGAATCCACCATCGATTTCAACCGGATCCTCGACGCTGGCGGGGTGTGCGTGGTGAACCTCGCCAAAGGCAGTGTCGGCGTCACCGAGGCCGAGATCCTGGGTGGCATGTTTACGACCGCATTGTTCTCGGCGGCGCTGTCGCGCGCAGATCGTACCCGAGCCGAGCGGCGCACTGTGCGCGTCTACCTCGACGAGTTCCAGAGCTACGCGGGCGAGGTGATCGCCGAGATGCTCGCCGAGTGCCGCAAGTACGGGCTGGAGATTACTCTCGCAACGCAGTCGTTGAATCGGCTGCGGGTGATGAACGGCGATCTCACACACTCCGTTCTGGGTAACGCTGGCAATATCGTCGCGCTGCGGTCCGGTCCTCAGGATGCCGATCTACTTGCCGACTGGATTGGCGTCGGTATCACCCGAGAGGATGTCATCTCACTCAACGATTTTTGCGCCATTGGGCGCTTCCTCGAGGACGGTCGAGTTACGCCGCCGATCGCATTTCGGCTTCGGGAAGGCTCGCCGAGCTGATGCCGCCAAGTCATTTGCGATGAGATGTACGAAGCGCCGTAAAAGTAGTGAGCGTTAGAGGTCAGAAGCGATTCACGAAGCGATATGAAGGACTTCGGCCTCTCTTGCTTCCACAGTGCTTCCACGGATGGGGGAAACGCAAACGCCGCCCCGGAGGGCGGCGTTCAAGCGTTTGATAACGCTACGAATTTTGGTTGCGGGGGTAGGATTTGAACCTACGACCTTCAGGTTATGAGCCTGACGAGCTACCGGGCTGCTCCACCCCGCGTCAGGGTGTTGTTTTGATCG
>JAWLCA010000044.1:0-15877 GCA_041687395.1 Paracoccaceae bacterium
GCTGGTCGACCTGTTCGCCGGCTGGTGCGGCTCGGAAGCCCGACTCCGCCAGATCCTCGTTGAAAACCCTGCCACGCTGTACGGTTTCTGATGACGACACCCGAGAGCTTGTCCCCCGTGGCGGCCGAGGCAGGTGAGATGGAATAGATGGGCGATGATGTCGAAACCGGGGGTGACGCGCGGCCTCTGCCACGCGATCCAGGCGTCCTGCGGACCAAGCTGACGCCGCCGCCACCTTGGGTGAAGGCCGTCCCCCGTCCGCAGCTCCTTGCCCGGCTCGGAACGCCCCGGGCGCTCACGGTGATCTGCGCGCCGGCCGGATACGGCAAGACGAGCACTGCGGTGGCGTGGCTCGCCGGACTGGGCCAACGCCTGGCCTGGGTGTCGCTCGACCGGCGCGACGATGATCCGGCGCGCTTCCTGCGCTCTCTCGCGGCGGCGGTGCAAACGGTCGCGCCCGACTGCGGGCGTGCGGTCGCGGCTGTCGGCGACCGGCTTCGGGAAAGCGACGTGCCCTTCCTCGTCGAACGCCTCCTCGACGACCTGCACCAGACCGACGCGGAGTTCACGCTGGTGCTCGACGACTTCCAGTTCCTGGCCGATCCGGCGATCCTCGCGGCGATCGAGACGCTGGTCGAGGGCCTCACCCCAAAGCTCTCGATCGTGATCGTCACGCGGGAAGAGCCCCCGCTGCCGCTGGCCCGATGGCGCCTGCGCGGACGGCTGGCCGAGCTTGGGCAGGACGAGCTGCGGTTCTCGCCCGGGGAGGCGGAAGCCTTCTTCAATGCGTCGATGGGCCTCGGACTGTCGTCCGACGACATCGCGCGCCTGCACGATCGCAGCGAGGGCTGGATCGGCGGGTTGCAGATGGCGGCTCTGTCCATGCAGGGCGAGCGCGACCGCGCGACGATCATCGACGCCTTCGACGGCCGCAATCGTTACGTGATGGACTACCTCGTCGAAGAGGTGCTGGCGGCGCAACCGCCGGAGATTGGGCGGTTTCTTCTCAGGACCTCGGTACTCGACCGGATGTGTGCGGGCCTGTGCGAGGCGGTCACCGGGATGCTCGACAGCGCCGCGATCCTGGACCGGCTGGAGCGGGCGCGGTTGTTCGTCGTGCCGCTGGACGACCGACGCGAGTGGTTCCGCTATCACGCGCTCTTCGCCGACCTTCTGCGTCACCAGCTCGCTCGCTCCGCTGGGGACCGCATGGGAGACTGCCAGTCCGCGGCCAGCCGGTGGTTCGAGCGTCAGGGCTTCATCGACGATGCGGCCGAGTACGCGCTGGCCGCTGGCGACGCCGAGCGGGTCGCCGCGATCGCCGAGACGTATGGGCGCGACATGATCATTGCGGGGCAGAGCAAGCGTCTGCACGCGCTCCTGAGCCAGGTTCCGGCCGATCGGCTGGCCGGCAACGCCGATCGCCTTAGCGTCGCGCTCTGGGCGCGCTTCAACCGTGAGGGGGTCTGCCCGCCGGCCCTTCTGGCTGACCTCAAGGCTGCCGTTCGGGCCGATCCTGATGCCGGGCGGCGGGCGCGGAACGCGAGCGACCTGCGCCTGATCGAGGCGATCGAGGCCGTGCGCACCCACCGCGACCACGCGCGGGCGATCGCGCTGGTCACCCCCGAGGAGGCCGCGCAGGGCTTCGCCTCGCCCCTGGCCCAAAGCATCGCGCCGACCCTCCTCGCCGCTGCGGCGCACAAGTCGGGCGACCGCGCGCGGGCGACCGCGTCCTATGCGGGGGCGGTCGACGCGGCGCTCGGTCAGCGGGCCGTCACGACGTTCTTCCTCTCCGCGCTCGGTCTTGGCAGGCTGACCTCGGCGCTCCGGGGCCCGAATGCGGGGCTCAAGGACCTCGAGCGGGCCCGCAGCACGGCCGAACGGATGGGCTGGGGCGACCTGCCCTTCATGTCCTGGCTTCTCTGCGGCGAGGCGGAGTGCGCCGAGGAAATGGACGATCCGGTGGGGGAGAGCCTCTATACCGAGGCGATCCGGCTCGCGCGGCTCGAACCGCCGGTTGTTCGCCATGTGGCCCGCGTCGGCCTTGCAGGAATCCTCTGGCGGTCGGGGCGGCGGGACGAGGCCGACGCCGCGCTCGAGGAACTGTCGCGGGTGCCCTACGCCGAACCGTTCATGCCGGTGTTGCCGGACTTCGAGGTCGCTTGGGCGCGCCACGATCTCGCCCGAGGCCGGTCCGACCGCGCCACCGACCTCATCAGACGTCGGGAACTGTCGACCAAGACGCTTTCGCCAGGCGCTACGGACGAGGAGGCGCTTCTGGTCGGCCGTTGGCTGATCCAAAAGAATCGTCCGGGCGCGGCGACGGCGGTCCTGACTGCGCTTCTGGAAAGGGCGGAGCCCGAAGGATGGCTCGAGACCTCGATCCGCGCCCGGATCGACCTCGCGGCGGCACGGGCGATGCGCGGCGAGGGCGATACGGCGACCGCGCTCATCTCTCGCGCGCTGGCCGAGGGCGGGCCCGCCGGATACGTCCGCTCCTTCCTCGACGCGCCGCGTCCGGTCGCCGTCGCCATTGCCGCGATAGCGGCCTCGAGCGGCGACGGCGCGGCGGCCGCCATCGCCCGGCGGCTGGCGGCCCGCGTCGAAGCGCAGGGGACCGGGACCGGCGGCGGCCTGCTTTCACCGCGTGAGCGCCGGGTCCTTCAGCTCCTGTGCCTGGGGTTCACCAACCGGGAACTCGCTGACAGGCTCTTCGTCTCCGAGAACACCGTGAAGACCCACCTGAAGAGCGTCTACGCCAAGATCGGCGCGCGCAACCGGGCCGAGGCGGCGGTGCGCGCGCAGGCGCTCGGCCTTGGTCCGTCCGAGGGTACGGAGTGACCTCACCCGCGAAATCACCCGTTCGGGCGATATCGAGGTGTAGTCATGACCGGGCAGTATGGGGCAGTTCCTGATGACGGGTCGCACCATGAAACACGAGACCATCGACAAGATCGCGATCGCTGAGACCGCCGAGGTCGAGGCCTGGCGCAGCGTCTGGACGGCGGCGCCCGAGGCTGCGCGCGACGCGCTCGGCCTGTCCTTCGACACCGGTCCGGACGGGGCCCTCGCCCTGCGGGCCACCCGCTTCGGCTGGTGGTTCTTCAATCGGGTTATCGGCCTCGGGCTCGACGGAATCCCTGACTGCGGCTGGCTCGCGGCCCAGCTCGACCGCTTCGGCGCAGCCGGTCAGCCCTTCGGCGTCTCGCTGTGCGAGGCTCGCGCTCCCGATCTCGCGCCGTGGCTGGCCACACGCGGTCTGAGGCCAACGACGACGCTTGCGAAGATGATCCGCGGGTCCGGCGCGCTTCCTCCGCAAAAGGGCGACCTGCGCTTTCGCGAGGTCGGGATCGAGGATGCCGGGGTGTTCGCGTCCGTCGCCCGGCGCGGCTTCGGGATGCCGCAAACGCTGGACGGCCTCTTCGCGGCGCTGACCGGGGCAAGGGGGTGGCGCTGCTACTTGGCCTTCGCCGAGGGCGAGCCCGTGGCGACGGGGGCCATGCACCTGCAAGGCGGCACGGCCTGGATCGGCTTCGGCTCGGTCGTGTCGGAGCACCGACACCGCGGCGTCCACGGCCAGATGCTTCTGCACCGGATGCAACGGGCCGCCGACCTCGGCTGCCGTTGGCTCGTGACAGAGACCAACCTGCCCGATCCGGGCGAGGCCGGGGCCTCCTTCCGAAACATGCGCCGGCTCGGCTTCGAGACGGTCTGCGAACGGCGGAACTTCCTGTCCGCGACCTGACGCCATCTCGCCTGTTCTGATTGCCACTGGGTTTCGACATCCCTCGAACCCACAACCAAGGAGACTGCTCATGACACGCCTTCCGCTTGCACATGCCGCCGTTGCACTGGCCTTCCTCTCGGTCTCTGGCGGCGAGGTTCTCGCCGACACCTGCGCGCCGGAAGAAGCCGTCGAGGCCTTTGAAGATGCCATCCGGACCAACGACATTGACTTGATCGACCAGCTGGTGCTGGACAGCCCCGACGCGGTTTTCTTCGGCACCGACGGCGCCGAGCGCTGGGTCGGACACGAGGCGGTGCTCGCCGCCTACGGCGCGCAGCTTGCGGCGTTCCAGACGACCCGCGTCGATGTGCGGGACAATGTCGTTCAGCCGAGCCCCGCCTGCGACGCGGCCGTGTTCAGCTCGGTCTGGGATTGGCATATCGCGGCGGGCGGCCAGAACGTGGTGCTCGAGGCGGTGCGCCTATCCGGCGCGCTTTTCCGTGAGGGCACCACCTGGCACGTTGCGCAGTTCCACTTCTCGATGCCCGTCGGCGGCCAGGCGGTCGCCTATTGACCCTGCGCATAGGTGCCGCGCTGCGCAGCTCACGCCGGAAGCCCGGGACACCGTGCGCGCCATCGATGCTCCACATCGGGGAGGCTGCACTGCGGCGCCCGGGCGCTCGAAAACGTCCACAGTGGGCCGGACATGTCGATCTTCCATACCTCGAGTGAGAAGCTCTCCGTCGCTTGGGCGGTCAGTATGTGCATGAACCGGTCATCTGAGGCTTTTCCTCAGATGACCACGGCGTCGGCAATGCGGACCTTGGCGCAGATCGGCGCCTGCGCTCGAGCATCTCCTCAGATACTTCGGCCTGCAGCTCCAGAGGTGCCCGACCAAGGTTCGATTTCTGTTCCATCTGCCTGGACGGGAGTGCGGTCCAATTGTTCAGTTTGCCGTCCCGCGTCTCTGCAGAACCAGGAAAAGCACGAGTTCGGCAGGAAAGCGTGGTGGGACGGGCACTGGCCGGCGAACCGGTCTCTAATTGGACTTCGCTGTTCTGAGGGAAAATTACAGGGAAAAAGAAATGAAGCAAAAATCAAATTGTTCAGCGCATTGAGTTTTTGCTTGACGTAAGATCGGCAAGTCATCTGCAGTAATACGCATAGAAATTTTTCTGCAAAATCGAACTTTATAGTGCCGGAAACTTGACAAGCCAATTCCGATGTCATAATTCGACATCACGTGTCTCAGTCGAGATCATCCTTGTTCCGTCGGGCAGCCGCGTAGGCAGCGTGAGGAACGTCCGCAACCCTTCGGGATGCGATGGGTGAACGAGTCCATCTCGTCGCGCAGCCTCCAGATGGTCGAGGCGATGCCATGAGTAGATCTTCCAGTTCGCGCGAGAGCGCGTCAATGCCCCCTTTCGGCACTTCTGCCAAAGCTCCTGCGAAGCAGGATCAGCAACACATACCCGCCTCGCCAGCGCCCCGCCATGCCGGACCGGCGCTCGCGCTCGAGCATGCGCCGGTCGAGAGCCTGAAGCCCTACAAGCGTCGCCTGCGCAAGCCGGCGGTGCGGGTCGAGGAAAAGCTCAGGGCTTCGGTCGCGGCCTTCGGCATGGTGCTGCCGCTCCTCGTCGATGAATATGGTGTTGTCGTCGATGGGCACGCGCTTCTCGAGGCCGCCAAGGCCTTGGGGATGACCCACGTCCCGGTGGTCCGGATCAGGCACCTGAATGAAGCGCAGATCAGGGCGCTGCGCATCGCCCTCAACCGCCTGCCCGAGCTCAACAGCTGGGACGAAGCGGCGCTCGCCCTGGAATTCGAGGAACTGGTCGCGCTCGATCTTTCCCTCGATCTCGATTTCGATCTGGCGATCACCGGCTTCGAACCGGCCGAGATCGACCGGCTGATCACCGGCGAGGACGGTCCCGCAGGGGAGGGGGATGACGCGCTGCCCGAGGTCGATCCGGGGCCACCGGTGACGCAGCACGGCGATATCTGGCTGATGGGTCCGCATCGCATCATCTGCGGCGATGCGACCGATCCCGCGGCCTATCAGGCGCTGCTCGGCGACGAGCGCGCGGCCATGGCCATCCATGATCCGCCGTATAACGTGCCGATCAATGGCCATGTCTCGAAGAGCGGCCGCCACGGCGAGTTCGTCATGGGCTCGGGCGAGATGTCGGAGCAGGAGTTCGAGGCGTTCCAGACGAAGTTCCTGTGTGCCTCGACCGCCATGGTCGCTCCCGGCGCGCTGACATACGTGTTCATGGACTGGCGCCATATCCGCGAGGTCCTGGTCGCCGGCGCTGCGGCCGGACTGAAGCTGCAGAACCTGTGCGTCTGGAACAAGGGCGCCGGCGCGATGGGTTCGCTCTACCGGTCCCAGCACGAGCTCGTGTTCGTCTTCAAGGAGCCGAACGGCCCGCACGTCAACAACGTCCAGCTTGGCAGGTTCGGGCGCAACCGCACCAATGTCTGGGATCACCCGGGCGCGCCGAGCCTGCGGGAAGAACTGAAGCTGCACGCCACGCCCAAGCCCGTGGCGCTTCTCGCCGAGGCGATCCGGGACGCCAGCAACAGGGGCGATCTCGTGCTGGATGCCTTTGCGGGCTCGGGCAGTACGGTGATTGCTGCGCAAAAGACCGGCCGCCGCGCCAGGGTGATGGAGCTCGACCCGAAGTTTGTCGATGTGACGGTCGGGCGGTGGCACGCCTGCTGCGGCGGCGAGGCGCTTCATGCGGAGACCGGGTTGAGCTTTGCTCTCATGCGCGAGGCGCGCGAGACGGCGCGGCAGGCGGCGGCCGGCAAGCCCCCGGGCGGCGCAGTGGCCGCGGGGGGAACCCCCCGACTTGCTCCCGTGCGTCAGCGCCAGCGGCGCTCATGAGGGGAGATGCGTCATGTCAACTTCCCGCAAAACCGGCGCCGGCAGGGCAAATGTCCAAGCCGCGGCGCCACGGGGCGAGAGCCCGGACTATGCGATCGGGCGCGGCAAGCCGCCCCGGCACAAGCGCTTCAAGCCCGGCCAGTCGGGCAATCCCGGCGGCCGCCCGAAGGGCAGTCGCAACTTCAAGACGATCCTGCAGGAGATCCTCGAAGCTGGAATCGAGCTGACGGAGAACGGCAGGAAGCGCAAGGTTACCCTGGTGGCAGCTCTGATCAAGCGCCAGGCCCAGGAGGGCCTGCGCGGCAACATGCGCGCCATTGAGAACCTGCTTGACCGTTACGAGCGTCATGCCCCGCCTGAGCCGCTTGCGGAAGACGACGAGTTTCCCGAACGCGATGCCGACATCCTGCGGCGTGCGCTCGCCGTCCGTGATCTCGCGTTCCGGGGCAGCCCGTCGGCACGCGCCCGGGAGAGCGACGACGAGGCCATGGCGGAGCGCGACGTCGGCCTCGAAGACCTGCCCGAAGACCTGCTGGAAGACATGCCGGGCGTTCCGCGGGAGGACGATCTGCGCGCCGATGAGGATGACGGTGATGGGTAATGCCTTCATGCATCGGCTCCTGCGCGCCGCACTGCGCCAGGATCTCTCGTGCTTTGCCGAGATGACCTTCAACCTCCTGGAGCCTGGCACGCGCTATCGCCACAACTGGCACATCGAGCATCTGTGCTGGCAGCTCACGCGAGTGGCGCGCGGCGAGGGGCGCCGCCTGATCATCAACGTGCCGCCGCGCTCGATGAAGTCGATCATCGCCTCGGTGGCCTTCCCGGCATGGGTTCTCGGCCATGATCCGACGCGACGCATCATCTGCGTCTCCTATGCCGAGGATCTGGCGCGCAAGCTCTCGGTCGATACTCGCACCGTGCTGGAGAGCAGGCGCTTCCGGGAGCTGTTCCCGGCCTTTGCCCTTGCCTCGAAGCGTCCGCGCAGCACCGAGCTGATCACCACCCGCCACGGCTACCGCTTCGCCGCCGGTGCCGGCGGCTCCGTCCTCGGGCGCGGCGCCGATCTCATCATCGTCGACGACCCGATCAAGGCGACCGACGCCCTCTCGGCTGCCGAGCGTCGACGCGTGGCGGAGTTCTACGACAACACCCTCTACACCCGCCTCAACGACAAGAGCAGCGGCGCCATCGTCATCATCATGCAGCGCCTGCACCAGGACGATCTCGTCGGCCATGTCCTGGAGCGCGACGACTGGGAGGTCGCCAGCATCCCGGCCATCGCCACCGAGGACCGGAGTTACCGGCTCGGCAACGAGCCGTGGCAGCTCTATCAACGTCGCGCCGGCGAGGTCCTGCAGGAAGAGCGCGAGCCACGGGAGGTGCTCGAGCAGATCCGGCGCTCCCTCGGCTCGCTCACCTTCTCGGCGCAGTACCAGCAGAGCCCTGTTCCGGCGCAGGGCAACATCGTGCGGCGCGACTGGCTGCGCTTCTATCGGGATCCCCCCGATGCCTTCGACTTCACCATCGCGAGTTGGGACACTGCCTCTACGCTTGGGGAGAACGCCGACTACTCGGTTGGCACCGTCTGGGGTGCGAAGGGGCTCGACTTCTATCTGCTCGATCTGGTGCGCGCGCGGTTCGAGGTGCCGGAACTGCGCCGCGAGGTGGTGCGGCTCTCGCGCCGGTATTCCACCGATCAGACCATCATCGAGGACACCGATATCGGCCGGGCCGTCATGCAGGACCTCCGGCGCGCCGGCGAGTACCGCGTCATCCTGCGAAGACCGCGCTTCGACAAGCAGGCGCGCTTCCTCGCCCAGTCCGCCCGCTTCGAGGCGGGTCAGGTGCACGTGCCGCAGGATGCGCCGTGGCTCGGCAGCTGGATGGAGGAGCTTCTCGCCTTCCCCAACGGCCGCCATGACGACCAGGTCGATTCGACGAGCCAGGCGCTGGACTACCTCTCGGCTCGCGTGCTGCCCGCTCATGCCGCGCGCGAACCGCGCCAGCGCCCGCAGGCCCCGCGCCGCGCCGCCAGCCGACCCCGCCCGGAATATCCCGGGCAGCTGCGGCCGGATCCGATGCAGACCTGGCAGGACGACTAGCACCACGCAATGATCGTTATCCCCAGCTGATCGCTGCGGGCGGAGAAGCCTGGACGAACCCCGATTGACTGCCGTGCCGGGCACGTGGAACCTGATGCCACTCTCCCTGACGTCGTCCCACCTGCTCCCGCCAAATCGTCCCCTGATGATGCGGCGGGGCTTTTCTTGATCCTGTCGCGTCACGAACGCATGGGTGGGCGATTGCCGTCACGCTGGATCGCGACGTACGCGACCATGCCGGGCCCAGCTGATCGCGTCCTCCAGCCGGTCATCGCCCCAAAATAGCTGATCTCCCACGACAAAGGTTGGGGAGCCGAATATGCCCAAGGACCTTGCCTCGTCGGTTGCGTTTTCGAATTCCTTTTCTATCTCGGAGCTCGCGGCGAGTTCGGTGACGCGCTGGACATCCTGCCCGACCTCACCGAGACTCTTTGCGAGATTCTCGTCGCTTCCCGTTTCGAGGCCATCCTGGAACCAGGCCCGGTAGGCCGCCCTGATAAAGTCATCGCCCCAGCCTTCCTGGAGACCCAGAAGCGCAACCCGTGTTGCCACTCGGGAACCTTTCGCCGGATAGGGGACGTCATCCGCGACCGGTATACCGTACATGTCGGCGCGCCGGCGCAGGTCCTTCCACATGTACTCCGTTTTTGGCGAACCTTCTGGAAACGGAAAGTAGTTGCGCTCGTCGAACAGCCTGCGCAGGTTGAATGGCCGGAAACGCACGGCGACCCCGTTCCGCTTGCTGACCTCGGGCAATCGCATCACCGTAAGATAGCTATAGGTGCTCCCCAGCGTGATCCAGCAGTCGATCGAAGGGTACTGTGCCATGCTTGTCGAACTCCCTGATGATCGCCCCCCCCATGACGCTACCATCACGGTTCAGGCTGGCAAGGAGCGGCGCAAGAATGCTGAAGAGAACGGGACTTTGTAGGCCCGCCGTCAGGGTCTGCGCCCAACTGATCTCAAGGAGTCAACAAACCATGCTGCGCTGTAGACGTTACAGGACCAATTGCATACGGATTGTGCGCTCTTTAAGAAGCGGGACGAGGTGCCTTAACAAAATTGGACGATCAAGTGACCGACACATTACCCATGCGGCTTGCCAAACAGCTTGAACAAGCAGTGTACGATGGAAAATTTCAACCGGGCGACCGAATCAACGAAGCCGCGCTCGCTGCCGAAATGGGCATGAGTCGCGGACCGATACGCGAGGCAATCCGGATTTTGACAGGCTATGGACTGGTTGTCGCCGTGCCACACAAGGGCGTTTTTGTGCGGCAGCTCTCTGTGCGTGAGATCGCGGAGATTTCCGATCTCCGAGCGCTCGTCTTTGGTTTCGCGGCTGGGCTTGCCGCTGAAAATCGAACGCGGGAAGGGTGCGAGCGTCTCGCAGCGATCCTGGACAGGATGGATGGGGCTGCCGAGGACGGTGACAGGAACGAATATTTTCATGCGAACCTAGAGTTTCATGGAGCGGTCGTGGCTATGGCGGCGAGCAAGCGCGCTCAGCGGCTCTACAGCGATCTTGTGAAGGAACTTCACGTCCTGCGACGCGAGGATTTCAACAACAGCGGCAACATGCGCAAGTCCAACATCGAGCACCGGAAGGTGTATGAGGGGATTCTCACGGGAGACCGGGAGGCTGCCCAAAAGGCGGCGGAAGCTCACATTCTGGCAGGATGTCAGCGAATGATTCGGACGTTTGAAGCGCTTTATGCGGCAAGAGACGAGGCGGACGTTTCGCGACAACCCACCCAAAAGGGGCAGCGTCGATCCAGCGCGGGGCGCCGAAGATGATCATGGGGCGAGGCGCCGGGGCATGCACCATATTCCCGGTCCCTCGCGCGCTAATTCGCTCGTGTTCGCATCTCTCGTCCAAGTCAGCGGCTTGTGGCAACTCCGCCTCAGCGAAGGACATAGCCTCCATCCACCACGATGTCCTGCCCCACCAGGAAAGGCGGGCTTCGCGTGGCCAGATAGAGTGCGACCTCGGCGATCTCCTCGACTTCGCCAAGCCGTCCGATCGGCACCCGGTCAACAAGGTCGTCGTTCCACGATGCATCGGATTCCGCGCGAACTGCCGCGCCAGAGGCGCCTTCAAAGAGTTCCCGCATGCTCGTCAAACCCATGTCGCGCAGCGGCTGCGTGGCAATTGGACCGGGACTAAGAGCATTGACGATGATGTTGTCCTTGCAGAGCTCGACGGCCATCGACTTCGCCAGGTAGACAAGTGCCGCCTTCGTGAGCCCGTAAAGGGCACGTTGCGGCGCCGCCACCTGAGCGAGTTGACTTGTGACATGGATAATGCGCCCGCCTCCTTGAACTCGCATCGGAGCAAGCGCAGCCTGACTGGCGAAGAAGGCAGCCGCAAGATTGACCGAGATCATCCGGTCAAATGTAGAGCGTTGATAATCACCAAAATCATAGGGGGCTCGTAATGCTGCATTATTGACGAGCACGTCGACACGGCCGAATAACTCAAGCACCTGCTGAATCATTGCCTCCGGCTCTCCCGGCACGCCGAGGTCGATGATGGCCGACCCGACGTTCTCGGGACCCGACAGATCGCCGCACTCCTGAACGGCCGCATCCAGTTGCTCCCGGGTCCGGTCGGCCACGAGGAAAACGCGTCCCTTTTCAGCAGCGAAACGTCGTGCAATCGCTCGTCCAATGCCATGAGGCGTGGACGCGCCGGTTACAACAACGACTTTTCCTTCCAGATCTGCCATCGGAAAAAGACTCCGTTCAGGGGGCTGCCGTTGCTTGCCTTACTGTGCCGCGCCGAGGCGGAAATCAGCAAATATTCGGGACGCCTGCGTCAGGATTTCCTCGACGTCACGCCCGGGGAGTTGGTCCGCAAAAAGCTCGAGTTCGACCGATACTTGGGGAAACGACTTTCGGGCCTGCTGCACGAAGGACCGCCAGTCGAGGAAGCCTTCGTCAAGAGGAACACGCCGCGGGACTCCATCATCGATGATGTCGCAAATCTGCAGAACTCCGATACGGTCCCCATGGTCGACGAACGCTCTTTCGACATCGGGGTCCCACCAGGCATGGAAGAGATCCAGCGTCAGGCGCAGGGACGGATAACTGCTTTGCAATCGCTCGTAATCGGCAAGCGTATTGATGCAGCTTTTGTCGCGCACCCGCAATGGATGCAGCGGTTCGAGCATGAGCGGGACACCAAGACGATCGGCTTCCTGAACGAACGGCCCAATTGCTTCAAGCACCATGCTGCGCGCATGCGCGAGCGGTTGTTCGCCTGTCCCTCCAACGATCAGGTTGAGTGGGGCCCGGTCAAGCGCCACCGACCAGTCGAGAAGATCCCGATTGCGGCGTTCCTGCCAGTTCCGCTTCTCGCCCTGCCAGGTGAAAAACCCTGCTGAGTTCAGGGAGGAGATGCTTAGCTTCCTCTCGCGCAACTCCCTGCGGATGCACTCCACAGGCATCTCCGTCAGCGCCCGCTCGGTAAGGGCAACGCCGCTGAACCCGCGTTCTGCCACTGCGTTCAGAAATCGCGGAAGCGGCCAGTCCGCCGGGCAGAGATAATGGCTGATCGAGATGGGGAGATGGCGTGAGGGGTTACTAAGGGTCATGCCGTACCAAATCGTGTGGATTTCGCAGCAGTACAATGAGCAGGAGTGAAGCACAGCGACCGCATCTGTCAACACTCAAAAACATTGTGTAGACAATCCTAGCTGGGGCGCGATAGCCTCATAGCCGAGGCAGGGGCTTGCGAGCTGAGTGGGCCGTCTTGTCCACGAACCATGTCAATCCAGAGCCAGGAGAACAGCATGAGAAGGACGACGCTGCATGGGGGAATCCGCCGAACGCCATGGATTGCCGGCTCGTGCGCGGCCCTTTTGGTCGCATCCAGTTTTTGGGGGATTTCACAGGCCCGAGCCGAGGTCGAATCCAAAACCTTCGTTTACGCGAATCCGGTCGCCGAGTCCGACGTGCAGGGGTATGCGGAAACTGCGCGTCATTTCATCGAACAGGTCGAAACCGCGACCGATGGCAAGGTTACTTTCAACGTCACCCACGGCGGCGGGCTCCTCTCGCATTCCGATATGATGGAGGGCGTCGGTGGTGGCCTGGCCGACATGGGTTCTGCGCAGCTTTCTGTCGACCCTTCGGCTTTTCCGCTGTGGTCTCTGTCGGGAATTCATGATCCCGTCGTCGGGACGCGCCTGAGCGCCTACGAGCAGACGATGGTAACGCGGCTGATGATGGACGCGGTGCCAGAACTTGCGGAAGAACTCGAGCGGGCCAATCTCCGCATGATGTTTGCGATCGCAAGCCCAGCGCACAACCTGATCCTCGCGAAGCCAATCAAGGGGCTGGCGGATTTGGAAGGCATGCAGATTCGCACCTACGGGCAGTACATGCCGCGCCTTTTCGAGGCGATCGGTGCAACACCAGTGAACATTCCGCCCGATGAACTCTACACGGCGCTCGATCGTGGCGTGGTCGACGGCGCGTATACGCAAGCCTCATTTTTGCGAGACATTGGCGCTCACGAGGTGGCCAAGCAGTGGATGTATGTTGGTGAAGGCACCACGCCGCCACTTACGGTGGGCTACCACTCGACCATGAATCTCGACGTGTGGGAGGGCCTTTCGGATGAACTGAAGGTCATCATGCTCAAGGCCGCGCGTGACGCCGAGAAACATTTTTCCAAGGACTTCATCTCGGGCGATCTTGAAGCGGCGGTCGAGTTTTTCCGTGACTATGGTCTTGAGATCACGGAAATGAGTGCTGAAGACCGCGAGCAATGGGCCGAACGGGCGCCGGACATGTTCGGCCAGCTGGCCGAAAGACTCAATTCAGAAGGCCTACCCGGCACCAAGCTCGTTGAGACATACCTCGAATTCACGGAGATGCCCGGCGAGGAGATTGAGAAGCGCTATAATGAACTTTGGGACCGGATGATCGCCCAGTATGAGTAGATCAACTCGTATCTAGAAGCGGCATGCGCAACTCCGCCCTGAGGGCAGGCGCCAAGGCAGGGCGGAGTATGCGGGTTCCCAAGGTTTTTTGGAATGCTCAAGAACGCAGTCTTACGAGCGGCCCGGGCACTCGATCACGTGGCATCCGTGGCGATGATCGCAATTCTTCTCGTGACATGTGCCAGCGTGGCATCTCGAGCGCTCTTCAATCGGCCGATTTCAGGGGCTCTTGAGTCCAGCATGCTCCTGATGCCGGTAGTAATCTTTGGCGGCATGGCCTGGGTCTTTGCTCGGGTGGGCCATTTTGCAATGACTTCCCTCATCGACGCCAGGGGTGGAGCGCTGAAGCGCGTTGGCCTGGTTTTGCAGATCGTGCTCGGCGGAATCGTGTTCGCCATGTTGTCTGTTGAGGCCGTGGAATTGGTCGAGCGCTCTTTCCTGCGCAGGGAGTACTTTGCAGGGCCGGTGAACATTCCCGTCTACTACAGTCGCTTTTTTATTGCGCTCGGGTCGATCCTCACGACCGCCGTCATCGTGTGCGTTATGCTTCCCGAGTCGATCACCAGCATCCGCCAAAGGCGCCCCGAGGGAGGGAAGGAATGAGCGGGCCGATGATCGGGTTCGCGATGATCGCGCTTCTCTTCGGGCTCATCGCTTTTGGTGTCTATATCGGCGTGGCATTGCTATTCACGGCAACCCTCGGAATCGTCCTGATCCGAGGAATGGACGTTGGCCTCACCTCGCTGGGGCAAGCCGCTTTCAGCGGCACGGCGGTCTTTGCCTATACGATCATTCCGATGTTCATGCTCATGGGCGAGGCCGCCATTCGATCCGGTCTGACGGAGCGCCTATACAAGGCCTTCAACATATGGTTCGGGCGGACGGCCGGCGGGCTTGCGCTGGCTACCATTTCAACGAGCGGCCTCTTCGCCGCGATAAGTGGATCGAGCGTGGCCATGGCGGCGATGCTCTCCCGCGTGGCCATTCCGGAGATGCGCAAGGCAGGTTATCGGGATGCCTTTAGCGGCAGTGTGCTAGCTTCGGCGGGCTCTTTCGCGGTGCTCATTCCGCCAAGCGGCATGCTCGTGATCTACGCGCTCCTCACAGAGCAATCGATCGGGCGGGTTCTCATGTCCGGACTCGTGCCCGGCGTGCTGACGGTCCTCTTGTATCTCGTCGTCGTCACAATTTGGGCTCGCCTGCGGCCTGACCTTGCCCCAAGGGGCCTCTCTTATTCATTTCGAGAGCGGATAATCGGCACGAAGGACATTTTGCCAACGGCCGGGATAGCCTGCGTGGTCGTGGGGGGTATTTACACAGGTGTCCTTACTCCAACCGAGTCTGCCGCGGCTGGCGCATTCCTCGTGATCGCTCTTGGCCTCGCCCGACGGCAGCTTGGCTTCAACGACATTTTCGCCTCTAGCCGCGACGCCGTTCACACATCGGTGCAGGTATTTCTCATCATCATTGCGGCCCTGCTATTCGGTCGCTTTGTCGCGCTGTCGGGTGTCGGACGCGAACTTGTTTCCCTTGTGGAGGCGGCCGAACTGAGCCGCTTCCAGATCCTGCTTCTGATCATCCTGATGTACCTTCTTCTAGGCACGTTTCTAGAAGGCGTCGCCTCAATGGTCATCACAGTGCCATTGATCATGCCGCTCTTGAAGGTTCACGACTTCGACCTCCTCTGGTTCGGCGTGATCGTGGTCAAGATGATCGAGATTTCGGTCGTGACGCCCCCAATGGGGTTCAACGTTCTGGTTCTCTCCAGATCGGTGCCCGACATAGACATCAACAGCGTATGGCGGAGCGTGGGCATCTTTGTGGTAGCTGATCTTCTCCTGGTGGCCGCACTGATAACGTGGCCAGCGCTCGTAACCTGGTTGCCCAGTCAGATGTGATGCCGTCGGAGCGTCACCGCTTCACGCGCGACCCGCTCCAACAAATGCCGGGGACCTGCCACTGAACGTCATCCAGCCGCGTTAGATCACAAACTCATAAAGGAGATTCCCTTCGGAGGCGAAGGATGATTCAAGCTCCTTGAAGGAGTTTGTGCTCTGACCCCTTTTCTTCATCCAGCCGGAAGCAGAGCCGCGGCGTGAGTTTGGCATTCCCGCCGTGGGAGCAACGGGCGTTCGGCGGAGCTTGTCCGTGTTGCGCAGCCGGGCGCCCGTTGCGGTGAAGGTGGCGGCATAGACCGCCGGTGACA
>JAWLCA010000045.1:0-15359 GCA_041687395.1 Paracoccaceae bacterium
CCGCGCGTCAGTGGGGCCAGCGGTTTCCGGTTCGGGAGACGGCCTTCGCGGCTGAAACCCCGCCTGCGCGCGAAATGCTGGCCGACAGCCGCACCATGAAGGGCGGCGGGGCGGCCGGTGTGGCGACGCTGGGCGCAGCCGGGGTCGAGGTCGCGCAGAGCGTCCTGGCCGAGACCCAGACTGCGATCCTGCCGATGGTGCCGTATCTCGATACGCTCCGCTGGGTGTTCATCGCGGTCGCGCTCGGCGGCATCGTGGTCACGATCTACGCACGGCTCGACGATTGGAAACGGGGGCAGCGATGATCGGCGGACTCCTCACAGGGATCGCCGGATCGCCATGGGCGCACACGGCGCTTCGCTACTGCGCCATCGCTCTCGCGGTCCTTCTGTTCTTGCTGGCCCTGCGCCGCTCCGGCGAGCGCGCCGGCCGGCTGGCCGAGCAGGTCGAGACCATGGAGAAGATGCATGACATTCAACGACGGATGCTCGAGGCGGCGGCGCGTCGCCCTCGTTCTCGCGACGATCTGGTTGAGCGGCTGCGCGACGGGCACTTCTGACGTTGGCAACTTTGGGGCATGTCCGCTGGTCGTTGAGTACAGCCGCGAATTCCAGGCGCGAGCGGCAGAGGAACTGGCCCTGCTGCCGAAGGGATCGGCGATCGCGGAGATGCTGGCGGACTATGCTGTGATGCGGGGTCAGATCCGAGTGTGCGCGTCATCGTTGCGAGCACAAGTCTCGAGACGATGACATCACCCCGCAAGCCCTAGAACATCGTCCTCGCGCGTAGACGGTGCCCTCCACCGGATCTCATGGGGCGCCTTCCCTCCGTCGCAACGCCGAGCCTTCTGGCGGATAATCCAGACTACCACTCAATTCGGCCTTCGATTGCCATTCGAAGTCCGGAAAGGGAAGGTCTCCCGAAGCGCGCCAGCGTTCAACCGCTCCCTCGGCCTGGGCGATGCGCTCGGCATCCAGCCCATCGTCCCGGGCGGCGTAGTGGACCACGGAGGGGAAGGCGAACTGGGTTCCAGCCGCATCCACCGTCGCCATGATCCGCAAGAGCAGATCCTCGCGGATGGCGGTGAAGGCGTCCATGTCCGAGGCGAGAATGTAGGAAAAGACCTCCACATCCAGCGAATGGGCGCCGAAGCCCGCGAACCGCACCCGGAGCGGGTCCGACACGACCATCGGATGGGCAATCAGCAGCTTGCGCAACTCGGCCAGCACATAACGCAGCTGATCCGGCGTCGTCTCATAGCGCAGGCCTAGCGTCGTGGTGAACAGGAAGCGGTCCCGGCGGGCGTAGTTCTCGAGCTGCATGTCGAGGAACTGCGAGTTCGGAACGCTGATCACCGTCCGGTCGAGGGTGCGCAGACGCGTGGACCGCAGGCCGATCTCCTCGACAGTTCCCATCTTGTCGCCGAACCGGCAGAAATCGCCCACCGACAGCGGTCGGTCGGCGTAGATGGTGAAACCGGAGAGAAGGTTTTGCAGCGTCGGCTGTGCGGCCAGTGCGAAGGCGATGCCGCCGATGCCGAAGCTGGCAAGCACGCCGGTCAGCGGGATGGACAACTGGTCGCCGACGGCCAGCACCGCGCCGACGAGCAGGAGACCGCGCAGGACGCCTGAAGTGAGCGATAGCAGGATGAGGTTGTGACCGGTAATGCGCTCGGCCCTGCGGTAGCTTTCCGCCAGGCGGCCGATCCACAACCAGCCAAGCAGAAAGAGCCCGAAGACAATCAGGATAGTGGCGATGCTGGCGAGTACCAGCGTCGTGCCTTCCGGAAGGCCGAGGACCCAGCTGGCGGCGAGAAGCACGAGGCCGGCCGCAATCCCGCGCATCGCCCACGGGATCAAGCCTCGACCAGGTCTCGAGTTCTGCTCGGCGCCGCCGTTCTTGCCACGTCCATTCACGCGTCCAAGGAGGCCCACGAACGCAGCGGTCACGCCCATTGCGGCAAGCGTCACGGCCAGCCCCGCCCATTGCCAGCGCTCGAAGGGTCCGAGGGGGAGCAGCGCCGACGGCGCGACCCGGCGCAGGACGTTGCGGATGGCGAAATGTTGGTCGTCGTCTGGCAGCGAGGACAGCCCCTCCGCCACGGGCA
Source organism: Paracoccaceae bacterium (assembly GCA_041687395.1). Lineage (GTDB taxonomy): Bacteria > Pseudomonadota > Alphaproteobacteria > Rhodobacterales > Rhodobacteraceae > JAWLCA01. Next base: position 2,108 of record JAWLCA010000045.1, read on the forward strand.
TGTCCTCCATCGCCGTGTAGACGGCGCGTATCGTCCGAAGCGTCTCGGCCGTGAATTGCCAGGTCACGCCGCCGTCGGTCTCGACCGGCGCGATGACGATGTCGCCTTCCGGGTGCTGGAAATGCACGTAAGGAGACTCGCTCAGCGGATCGTCCGGGATCTCCTGCCAGATGACATAGCCCGCGCGGTCGATCACCCGTTTCAGATAACCGGCGAGAACCTGTCCGTCATGATCCCGGGTGATCTCTGGCCGCCCGCGCAGGTCAAGGGTGTCGAGCGTCTCTGCCGAGGAGCCGTCTGGCGTGTGCCGGAAGCTGAGGAGAAAGCGGCGCATCGTGTCGCGCGGCGTGCCACGCAATTCGGGTGGCGCGTCCGCCTCTGTTCGAGCCATCGCGCGGGTTTCGCGCAGGAATTCGTCCTTCATGGCTAGGTCCGACAGGGTGCCGGGGTCGAGGAACCAGTCGGCGCCCAACTGCCTGAACGCGATGGTGACGCGCGCGCCGGTGCCGGCCTGTTCCAGGATCGCAGTGGCGGTCTCGCCGTCGCCGTCCTCGTCGGCACCTGCCGGCATGTCCCATATCCTGAGCGTGGTCCGGTCGATCACCCGGAACAGCATTCGTGCCCGGTCGAGTTGCGCGTTGACGTCCTCGTCATCGTCCAGCGGCAGCACGAGCCCCAAAGCGACGCGCAGCGCATCGAAATCTCCGTCGACCGCGCCGTTCGCGGCGGCCAGGAAGCTGCGCATCGTCGCCGCGGGGCTGGATTGATCCGTGGCAAACACGATCCCGCTCTCCGCAGTGCGGCCTCCGGTCCACCACTCGTTTCCATCGAAACGTCCGGCGAAGCTGTTGCCGTCCTGGGATTGCACGAGTTCGAATTGGCCGGATTGCCCATCCTCGAACCATTCTCCCCGTAGAACGCGCCCCTCGGCCACGCCTTCGACCCGCCCATCGAACAAAGGATAGCGGCCAGTTACGCGCGCTCCGGACTGTTCGAGGATCAGCCTGCCGCCGCCGTCACGCCAGGTGGTCTCCCACTGGCCGGACCAATCTGCCGTAGTCTGCGCCGGCGCGGCGCTGGCCCACAGGAGGACGAGAAGCGCGGTGCAGAGGCCAAGCGCCCATGTTCCAATGCGGGGTGCGCCAAGACGCGGCATCCGTCCGTGTTCGACGCTCAGGACTTGGCGCGCAGCGGTCAAAACCGTCGGCGCCCTTTCGGGTGTCTTGCGCGTCGCGGCGTCCCGACCAAGCGAACCCGTGATGCCGATCCTCATTCCGCGGCGATCTCGGGCCCGGCCTTTGGACTGCCGCTTGCCGCGCGGTCCGACAGAAGAAAGGACCAGATCGCGGCGCCGAGCGCAGCGCCCGCAAGCGGCGCGATCCAGAACAGCCAGAGCTGCCCCAGGGCTGCGGTGTCGGCGAAAGGCGCCACCGCAGTCGAGCGGGCCGGGTTCACCGAGGTGTTGGTGACGGGGATCGACACCAGATGGATCAGTGTCAGCGCGAGACCGATCGCGATCGGAGCGAAGCCGGCTGGCGCCTTGTCGGACGTGGCGCCGAGGATGACCAGAAGGAAACCGGCGGTCAGGACCACCTCGATCAGCAGGGCGGCAGTCAAGCCGTAGCCGCCGGGCGACAGGGTCCCGTAGCCGTTCGTCGCGAAGCCGCCCGCGGTCCACTCCGGTGCGCCCGAGGCGATCGCGTAGAGCAGCATCGCCGCGAGGAGGCCGCCTGCGACCTGCGCGATCCAGTAGCCGGGCAGTTCGGCCCATGCGAAGCGGCGCGCCACCGCGAGGCCGAGCGTGACGGCGGGGTTGAAATGACCGCCCGAAATGTGGCCCACCGCATACGCCATCGTCAGAACCGTGAGGCCGAAGGCGAGTGACACGCCGACGAACCCGATGCCGAGATCCGGGAAACCGGCGGCCAGCACGGCGCTGCCGCAGCCTCCGAAGACCAGCCAGAAGGTTCCCAGAAACTCTGCAGAGAGCTTTTTCATCGCAAGACTCCGATATTACTCGTTCGGACGCGAAAGCCGGAATTGCCAAGGCTTCGCGGGCCGCAACCCGATAGCTGATCGCCGCCGACTTAGCGCATTCCGGATCAGCCCCAAGAGCTTGGTGACCCGAAACGGGTCATGGCGCGGCGGCCCCTATGAGGCCTGTCGCACGACGACCTGGAGCGCCGTCACGTCAGCGCAGGTAGACCGCGCGTAGCTCGGCCAGGACGGCGCCGTCGTCACCGAGCAGGTCCAGCCGCTCCCCCTCGAGCCTGATCCGCCGGGTCGCCTCCAGAACCTCCGACAGCTGCCGTTCCAGCGTATCAAGCGGCGGCGGACAAGCCATCCGGGTCATGGCCGCTGCCCCGAAAGTGAGGCTGTCGCCGTCCCGCTCGTACCCACCGATCAGCTGGTTGCAGCCGACGGTCGCGCGAAAACGCATCTCGGGGGGATCGAGCAACACCAGGTGGGCTTCGCGGCGATTCTCGACCGCCGCGACCGGCGCGCCCGACATGGCCTCGATGCGCCAGTAGGTGTTGGTCAGCGCCGCGTCCGGGTCGCGCCCCTCGCAGCTTTCTCCTGGCGCGGCCTTGATGAACCGCTCGACCACCAGATGCGTGCGGTCGGTGCCTTCCATCGAAGGGCGTTCGCCCAGCCCGCCCTCGACATGCACCAGCAGCGGCGCGCCCGGTCCGGCGCGCGCATCGAGATACGCGCGTTCGAGCGCGAGATAGTCGCCGTCCGTCGCGATGGGATAGCGCCGTCCGGTGAGGCATTCCTCAAAACTCGCGGCGTCGGCGGGATAGGTCATCATGCCGAGCAGGAACATGCCTTCGAGTTCGGTTGGCGACAGCGTGCCGTCGCTGGTGAGCTCATAGGGCAGATCGGACGTGATCGGGTTCCCCGCCATGTCCATCTGGCGCAGCCGGCCGGGGCCACGGACCTCCCAGAAGAGGGGCATCTCCGACGCGCCGAAAAGGACGATGGCCCCGCGGGGCGGGTCGGCATACCAGCGTCCGACCTCGTCCCGGCGCAGCGGTCCCTCGGGGCGGCCGAGCCAATCGCGGCGCATGTGGTAGACTTGGTCGGGCCAGAGATCGAGGTGATGGCGGATGCCCTCGCAATCAGCGCAGGGCAGAATGCCTGTGAAACTGGCGGGCAGGCTCAGACCATGTGCGCCGACCGGGGCCGGGCTCGCGCCCGAAGACCGGGCCACGGGCCGCAGCCAAACCTCGACCGGGCGTGTCGTGCCATCGGTCAGAACGCGCGTGACGATGTCGGTTGTGAACATCAGCGCATCGCCCCGCCGGATCGTCGCGCGCAGGGAATAGATCGCGCCGGGCAGAAGGCCGGCGGGGTCGTAGTCGATGGCGAAGTCGATCGGCGGCTGGCCCGGGTTCTCGATCACGGTGCGGCCGATCACGGTCGCCGGCGCGTCGGCGCGCGAGATGTCTTCGATCACGGCCTCGAAGGTCAGGCCGCTCGGCAGCGCCATCCGCGTGTCGATCATCGCCCGTCCGGTCAGGGTGTCGGCCGCCAAGGGCCCCGCGGTCATGATCGCCATCGCAGCGAGCAGAAGCCCGATGATCGGCACAAATCGTCTGGGCGGACCGATACTAGCCCGGGAATGGAAAATCGTATCCATTTTTCCTTTCACACTTCTGTCGGCACCATCACGCCGAGCATTGAAACTCCAACATCCGTTCGCCACGCCAAGCCTTGTCGAGCCGTCTTGAATTTACCGGCGAAACGTGGGGCCCATCATGGAAGATGACCCAAATTGGGTCATGCAAGAATGGGGAGGTGGCGATCGGCCGCTATACGTTGATCATGCTTCAAATCGGAGAATCGTCGGATGCGGATCAAGTCAGTTTTCGTCATGCTGTTTACCGGCGTGGCGCTTGCGGGTTGTGTCGAGACAGCGGAATTCGGCGGCTCCGGTGGCAGCGGCGGCGGGTTTGGCGGGTCCGGCGGCAGCGGTGGATTCGGAGGATCGGGTGGGTCCTCCCAGGCAGGGGAGCGCCTCGCCCGCCAGGTCTGTAGCGAGGCTGTCCGGGACACTGGCGTGCGGATCGTAGAGATATACAGGACGAACTCAGTTGACTTCCCCTTCAACGGAGCTGGCATAGACCTCTACTTCAGCACCCGCCGGGACCCGATGACAGTGAGCCTGTCTTACACGCGGTGCAGGTTCATGTACGACACAGGTCGCGCGACGCTCAATCCCATGAGACGGCCCTAAAACATGAAAAGACGCGCGCTCGCCAGTGTCATACAGCTCGGTCGATGTCCGCCACGGAAGCGGACATCTCCGGATAGGCAATATGACTTCAAATCAGAGAGTTGAACGCATGACAGCAAGAATTGTGACCGTCGGCCTTCTCGCGGCAAGTCTCGCCTTCGGTTGGCTCTCCCCCATGCCCGCAGCGGCGCAGCAGCGGATGGACCGCGACGAGGCCGCCGGCGCCATCGCGGCAATCATCGCTCTGGGCATCGGTGTGGCAGTCGCCCGGCACGGAAACGACCATCATCACGGCAACGACTGGGACGACGGCAGATACGGCGAGCCGTTCTCGCCCAGCCGGGACGTGGTCTGCCTGCCGGTGCCGCGCCAGTGCTTCGAGAACGCTCATTATTCACGCCGCTGGACGCGCCGCATCTTCGGCGCCTGAACCGGCTTCCTTCGACCGTGCATCGCACGCCGTCCCTGTCCACGAGGATCGACATGAACATTAGAACCGCTCTTCTTTCCACGCTCTGCGGGGCGTCCCTCTGCACCGCCGCCGCAGCGCAGGACAACACGCCGGTCGACCCGGCCACGCTCGACCTCGGTCAGCGCATCGCTATGAGCTACGCGGACATGGCCACAGGCATGTTCGAGGACCTGCTGGAGCCCGAACAGGCTCTCCGGCTTCTGATCCTCACCAAGCAGCGCGTCGTCGGCACCGTCTGCGAGGGTTACACCTTTGACGAAACGAAAGCGAACGAGGTGCAAGCTGCGATCCTGACGACGCAGCCCTTGTCCGATGACGGCAACCTCAACCCGCTCATCCTCGGCCGCATCATGCATGGCTACGGGATTTTCCTCGGCGGCGAGATGGCGCTGGCCACCTACGATCCCGATGCCTACTGCACCTATGGCGCAGAGATCATCGAGGAACTTTCCGGCGAGGCCGATGGAGAGGAATTCCTGGTCCTTTCCACAAGCGGCTGACGTCATCCCGGCGAGGCCGACGTGCCAACGTGATCCGCGAGCTTGTCCACCTGCCTCGGCCCCGCAGCGGATCCTTCGGAGAATGCCGGCGAGGGTGTTGGGGGAAAGGCGCAGACGAGTGACCGGCAAGGCTGTGCGGTCGGCCAATCCCTCGGGCCGGCCGCACACCCGCTTGTCGCGCGACGGCGAAGGTGGCGCTTCAACTTGTTTCAGACAAGCAATGGCACGAGCAGCAGGCCGGCTGCCACCGCGACGGCGATACCGACAATATCGAGCAGCGCCCCGGCGCGCAGCATCGCCACCCGCGTCACGGCGGGGTTGTCCATCACGATGGCGTTCGGCGGGGTCGCCACCGGCAGCATGAAGCCCACCGACGCGGCCAGCGCGATGGGCCAGAGGAACCCGACCGGCTCGACCCCGACGCTCGCCGCCGCCGCGCCCGCCACCGGAAGGAATACGGCCGCCATCGCGGTGTTGCTTGCCAGTTCGCCGACATAGACGATGGCCGCGGCCATCGCGAGCATCAGGATCCAGACGGGCAAACCCTCGGCCAGCACCACGTGCGATCCGATCCAACCGGCGAGGCCCGAGCGGTCGATCAGCCCCGCAAGCGCAAGCCCGCCGCCAAACAGCACAAGGATGTCCCAGCGCAGACCCCTGAGCGCAGAAAGGTCCAGAAGGCGGCCGTTCGCACCGGATGGCAGCAGGAACAGCACCGCGCCGCCCGCCATGGCGATCATGGCATCGTTGACGTCCAGCCAGGGCAGCAGGCGCTCCGCCAAGGGGCGCGCGATCCAGGCTGCCGCGGTCAGCCCCGCCACGACGGCGACGCGCCGCTCCGCGCCTGTCCAGGAGCCCGGGCGCTCGACACCCGTGCCGGCCGCTCCGGCATGCCCGACGCCCGGACTGAGACGCACGAGCACCAGCCACGCCGCCCCGAGCAGCACCGCCGCAACCGGCAGCCCTACAGCCGCCCATTGCGCGAAGCCGATGTCGCGCCCGTAGGTCTGGCTGACATAGGCGGCGAAGAGCGCGTTCGGCGGCGTGCCGATCAGCGACCCCATGCCGCCGATCGTAGCCGCATAGGCCACGCCCAGCATCAGCGCGGTGGAGAAGCTGTCCATCTCGGGCCGCCCGACGGTCAGCGAGGCGGCGATGGGCAGCATAACGATTGCCGCGGCGGTGTTGCTGATCCAGAGGCTGAGAAACGCGGTGGCGAGCATCACGCCGCCGATCAGCCGCGCGGGCCCGTCGCCCGCGATCCCGAGGATCCAGAGCGCGATGCGCCGGTGCAGGCCCCACCGCTCGATCGCGCGCCCGATCAGGAAGCCGCCAAGGAACAGGAACAGAAGCGGGTGGACGTAAGAGCGGGCTACGGCATCGAACGGCCCGAGCCCGAAGACGGGCGCGAGAACGAGCGGCGCCACCGCCGTCATCCAGAGAGGCATCGCGCCCGTCATCCACCACACCGCCATCATGAAGGCGATCCCGGCGGTGCTCCACGCCTCGGGCGCCAATCCGCCGGGCGGCGGAAGCAGCGCCGCCGCGCATGGGCCGATGAGCCCTATCAGGAGCGGTAGGGAGCGCATCTCTCGACATCTCGTGGATCAGGCCCGGCCCTCACCGTATGCGCGGCAAGCCCGTCCGTCATGCTGAAATCCCTGTGCTGCCAATCTCTTCGGATCATGGTATGTCAAGAATGACAGCATGGGAGCAACATTGATGCGCGACTTTGGCGAGAAGGGTAGTCAGCGATTGATGCTGGACCCGGACGGCTACGCGGCGCGGGAACGCCTTGTCGCCTACGAAATCGGCAACACGCTCCTGATGCTAAACCTTGAACTGCAAAGGACGTTCGGGCTGCGCGCCGAAGAGTTCCAGGTCTTCATGCTGATCGTCATGTCTACCGTCCAGCGCTTCGCGCGCGACCGTAACCCAAACGAAAGCTGGCTTGATCGCACGCCCCTCCCGCCGGAGGCGGCCGGTTCGATCTCCCGACGAAGGATCTCGGAGACGCTCGACATTCCCCTCGAAACCGTGCGCCGCACGGTCGCCGGTTTGCTCGCGCGCGGCATGATCGTGGAAAGAAGCCGCGGCTGCCTGTCGACGTCAGGCGGCACGCTCGCCCGACTCGGCCAAGACGAACTTCCCGAGCGCATGGCGCGCCGTTTCCTGACCGTAAGCAACACGATGCTGAGGCTCGGCGCAGCGCACCTCGCCGATTCCGAACGAACGCCTGCTTCCACACGCGAACACGCCGCGTCCGACAGGTCATCCGATGTCGAGAGGCAAGTCTCCCGTTAGCTCCATGCCGTTTCGTGTTCTCCGACCAGGTTTGACATGGAGAACGTTCGATCCCGGTCCCATCCCCTCCGCCATTTGGCCTCACAGGCGTCCGAAATCGCGTTGATTTATCAACAAAAATAGAGATTTCGTGGTTGTCCGATGTCCATGCCGCTACCTATTCTGCCTCATGAATGTGGGGTAAAATGTGGGGGCGTCATGGCAGATGGTTCGCGCGAGATTCTCCCCAGAGGGAAGCGAAAAGGCCCGCATGTTGAGCGCCGCCTGAAGTCTTCTCAGATCAAGACTCTGCCCCCGGGCCGCCACACCGATGGGGGAGGCCTCTATCTTGAAGTCAGCCCATCCGGCGCGAGGCGGTGGCTCTTGCGGATCGTCATCAAGGGACGGCGACGCGATCTCGGGCTTGGTTCTGCGAGCGTCGTGCGCCTCGTAGACGCGAGAACGCAACAGGCGGATGCGCAGGGAACGCAGACTCCGTTTGCGGCAGGCATCGCCAAGAGCACCGCAGGATTGATCGCGGATTGACCGGAAAGACGCGGGCATCGGGTTTGGCCCGCCCCAAGCGCGCCGAAGGCAGTGCGCGCGATTGTCAGATGCGGATGGCCGCGGCTACACACGCGCCATGGCGTTGAGGCTGGTACTAATGCTTGGCGTCATACTCTACCGGACGATCCTTACGGCGGCAGAAAGGCCCAAGGTCTTCCTCAAGGTGACAGCGGCCATGCTTCCGCTCAACGCCCTCGGGAATCTCCTCTTCATGAATGGGTTTGGGCCGGTTCCGGCTTTCGGGCCTACGGGGGCGGGTCTTTCGTCACTGGTGGTGGCGCTGGTAAGCCTCGTCGTTCTCATTGTTGTCGCGCGTCGCTCCGTGTCGGCGATCCGGCGCCCGTTCGGCCGCGTCGACGCTGCGCCGCTGGCGACAAACCTGCGGCTGATCCGCGGCGGCAGCGCCTGAGGCTGATCCTGGGGAGTATGTCGCTGCCCGTTCCGAGGAAACCGGTACCGATTGGCTGAACCTGTTTGAGGCAGCCACCGTCGCCCTACCCGAGGCCCCTGCATCCGGACAGCCTGCGGTTGGTCCGTCCCGCGCCGGAGGCAGAGGCGACAGGGTTCGCACTAAAGTGGTCCACGGACGAGGACTTCGGTGGCCCCGCACCACGGCTGCATTGAATCTCCCGCCTGGGCGCAGCGCGCCGCTGCGCCCAGGCCTGCCCGATCCGCTTGACGGTGCGCGCGTCGAGCGGCGGCTCCCACCGGCACCCTTGTGGGACCTGCCGGCACCAAACCTGCCGGTCGCCCTGCCCCGCTAACCCTCAAACCCATGCTCACCGCCCTGTGAACGGTCATGGCCGCGATAGTTTGGAGTCGGCCGCTGTTTTCCCAATCTCCCGAAGGAACTATTGGGGACCTAACGTGAAACACGACAAGGTCGGTGCTCACCCTGCCCGGTATCCAGACGACGCCTCCTATGAGCATCATGCAGGCGCCTCGTCTTTTCTTCGCGACGTGGATCAAAACCGCCCAAGATGCGTTATCGTGCTCAGCGATGGGAGGATGTCATGGCATCTCGCGCGATCTGGAAGGGGCAGCTTCGCTTGTCGCTGGTTGCGATCCCGGTGGAGATCCATCCGGCGACGAAAAGCGGGGCACGGGTTCAGTTTCGGCAGATCCATGGCCCCTCGGGACAGCCTGTGCGATACCAGAAATCGGTACCAGGCGTCGGCCCCGTGAAAAGCGAGGACATCCTCAAGGGATACGAGCTGGAGAGCGACGAGTACCTCCTGCTCGAGCCGCAAGAGATCGACGACATCAAGCTGGAGACCCGCAAGACGCTGGAGCTGGTGCAGTTCGTCGACTTGCCCGAGATCTCGCCCCTGCATTACGACAAGCCCTACTATGTCGTGCCGACCGACGATCTGGCCGAGGACGCCTACCGGGTGCTTCGCGACGCGCTGCGCAAGGCCGGAAAGGTGGGGCTGGGGCAGTTGACGATGCGGGGACGGGAATACCTCTGCGCGCTGAAGCCCTGCGGTGACGGGCTGCTGCTGGAAACCCTGCGCTATGCCGACGAGATCCGGGAAGCCGATCCCCTGTTCTCGTCGATCGAGGATGACGAGGCCGACAGCGAATTGCTCGAGGTCGCGATGCAACTGATCGCCCGAAAGAGCGCGCCCTTCGATGCGCGCGCGTATTCCGACAGCTTCGACGCCGCCCTGCGCGATCTGATCGAGCGCAAGCGCAAGAACCGGAAGACCCCGCGCGCAAAGCCCGCCGACGAGGCGCCCGAGCGGGGTGAGAACGTCGTCGACCTGATGGAGGCGCTCAAGGCCAGCCTGAAGGCCAGCGGTGGACGGTCCAAGTCGTCGCCCACCTCGTCGTCGAAGACATCTGCACGCTCCAAGGAGAAGCGCACGCCGCGCAAGTCCGCCTAAACCAATGGACCGCCTCCGTGCATATCGGCGCAAGCGGGACTTCAGGCGCACACCCGAGCCGGACACGCCGGGCGTGTCCTCGCAGCTCGCCCCACGGTATTCGATCCAGAAGCACTCGGCGCGTCGGCTGCATTTCGACCTGCGTCTGGAATGGGAGGGCGCGCTGCTGAGTTGGGCGATCACACGCGGACCGTCCCTGCGCCCCTCGGAGAAGCGGCTCGCCGTGCGGACAGAGGACCACCCGCTCAGCTATCTCGAGTTCGAGGGGACGATACCCGAGGGCAACTACGGCGCCGGAACGGTCATGCTCTGGGATCTCGGCCACTGGCAACCAAAGGGTTCGGTCGCGGCCGGGCTGCGCAAGGGGCACCTGCGCCTTGTATTGCACGGGCAGCGGCTGACGGGCGCGTGGGACCTGATCCGGATGCAAGGCAACAAGTCCGGGGACGCCACCCGTGAAAACTGGCTTCTGGTGAAACAAGATGACGAGGCCGCCGGACGCCGCGACCCGGTCGCCCGCTATCTGCGTAGCGTCGCGACCCGCCGCACGATGCGTGAGATTGCCTCGGGCGCGGACGCCAAAGGCCCACCCCATGAAGAGGTCCTTCCACGGTTCCGCAAGGTCCAGCTGGCCAGCCTCGACGACCGCCTGCAGACCGGCGACGACTGGTGGCATGAACTGAAGTTCGACGGCTACCGCGCTCTTGTCGCCCTCGGCCGCGGCGGGCCACGCATCTATACCAGGAACGGCCACGACTGGTCCGAGCGCTTTTCGTCGCTCGCAGGGGCCTTCGACACGATCGCGTGCCGCAGTGCCCTGATCGATGGCGAGATCGTCGCGGGCGCGGGCGTACAGGGCTTCTCCGTCCTTCAGGGCGCGATCAGGAACGGAGGCCCCTTCACCTTCTATGCCTTCGACCTGCTGGAACAGGATGGGGAAGACCTTGCCATGCGACCGCTGCAGGAACGCCGCGCGGCGCTCGAGCGGCTCTTCGCCGAGGTGCCGCCCCTGGGGCCCGTGGCCTTGTCCCCGATCATCGAGGGGGATGCCGCGCCGAGTCTGGAGGCGATTTGCGGCGCGGGCGGCGAAGGCCTCGTCGCGAAGCGCCGCGATGCGTCCTATCGTGCTGGCCGCGGCAGCGCCTGGCTGAAGATCAAGTGCCAGCGGCGCGAGGAATTCCTCGTCCTCGGATGGGTGCCCAGCGACAGCCGGGGCCGGCCCTTCGCCTCGCTGCTGCTGGGCACGCATGACGGCGGCACGCTCGTCTATGCGGGAAAGGTCGGGACCGGCTTCGATGCCGATGACATGGCCACCCTCTCCACGGCAATGGCGGCGATCGAACGATCGACGCCATCCGCCGAGGTGCCGCCATCCGAGGCCCGCGGTGTGCGCTGGGTCACGCCGCGCCTGGTCGTGGAAGTGGCTTTCGCAGAGCGCACCGCGCAGGGTCGCGTGCGCCATGCGGTGTTCCGCGGCCTGCGCGAGGACAAACCTGCGAGGAGCGTCATGTGGGAAACACCGAAGTCGCCGGGCAGCGGCCAGGCGCTGATTGCCGGCGTCGCCATCACGAACCCTGACCGGATCGTCTTCCCCAGGGTGGGACTAACCAAGCGCGACGTCGCGGCCTATTACGAAGCGATTGCGGACCGTATGCTGCCGACCTGCGCCAACAGGCCGGTCTCGCTGCTGCGTCTGCCGGAGGGCATGGCGGGCGAGGCGTTCTTCCAGCGCCACGCCGGCAAAGGGTTCCCCGAGGCATTGAAAGTCATCGAGATCGAGGAAAGTGATGGCGGAAAAGCTCCCTACATCTACATCACTGACGCCGAAGGTCTGGTCGCCGCCGCGCAGATGGGCACGATCGAGTTCCACGTCTGGGGTGTGCGCCGCGACCGTCTGGACCGGCCCGAGCGCATGGTCTTCGACCTCGACCCCGATGACGGGGTGGGCTGGGCTGAGGTCGTCTCGGCGGCCAGCGACCTGCGGGACCGACTTGATGACCTGGGTCTTGCCTCATGGCCGCTCGTGTCCGGCGGCAAGGGCATCCATGTGATCGTCAACCTGAAGCGGACGGCGGGTTGGGAAACGGTGAAGCTCTTCTCGCGCCTCGTGGCGAGCCTGATGGCGCGCGAGGAGCCGCAGCGCTTCACCGCCGAGATGTCCAAGGCGAAACGCAAGGGACGGATCTTCATCGACTGGCTGCGCAACGAACGCGGCGCGACTGCGATTGCGCCCTATTCGATTCGCGCCCGTGACACCGCGCCCGTCGCGATGCCTGTCACCTGGGACGAGCTCGCTACGCTGAAATCGGCGCAGGCCTTCGATCTCGAGGCAGCGCTCGACCGACGGCAGAGTGACTTCGTATCCCCGAAGGCGGTCGCGCTCACCGCGCCCTTGATTTCCCGACTTGACGCGAGCCTCGAAGCCTAGCTTGCCCACCGTTCATTTCGGCCCTGCACCCAAATTGCCGTCGGGTGGACGGTACAGCGCTGTTGGCGTCAGAGAAGCCGGGGAACCAAACACCCGCCGCATGGTTGTCGGCTCACTGTGCCGCGAGGTGACGCCATGAGAAAAAGAATAGCAATCGTCGGAACCGGGCCGACCGGCATCTACACGTTTCAAAATCTGATCCGTCAGCAACAGCCGATGTCCGTCTGGCTGTTCGAGATAGGCGCGAATGCGGGCATCGGCATGCCCTACTCACCCGAGACTGCCAGCAAGGCGATTCTGGCCAACATCGCCAGCATCGAGATCCCGCCGATCGTGACGACCTGTATCGACTGGCTCGAGGCGCAGCCGCCGGAACGGCTTGAAAGCTACGGTCTGGATCCGGAGGATCTGGACAAGCGCCAGTTTACCCCCGCCTCCTGCTGGGAGAGTACTTCCGCGACCAACTCCTCCGGTTGGTTGATCAGGCCCGCGGTGCCGGCTCTGAGATCGTGATACGCGAGAACACGGAAGTCACCGATGTCGGCCTGCATGATGCGGACCTGGTTCTTGCGACGACCACCGGTCCGCTCGCTGTCCGGTTCGATCATGTCATCCTTGCTACCGGCCATGATTTCCCCGAGCAGGATGAAGCCACCAGAAGCTACTTTGCCAGTCCTTGGTCTGGTCTTATCCAGGCCGCGGTACCGGCCGTGGGCGTTGTTGCGCAACTCGCGCCTGAGGCGTGAGTTCCCCTTACCCCGTTGACGTCATGCCACGCGGACGATCTCGGCGGTGCCGAGGGCGTTGAAGCGGTTCATGAGGGCGATGCGGATGTGGATTTCGGCGGTCTGGCGGTCTGGATCTCTGGCCATGATG
>JAWLCA010000046.1:0-14212 GCA_041687395.1 Paracoccaceae bacterium
TACAACCACCGACGCCCGCACCAGGCGCTTGGAATGAGGACACCCGCAGCTGTGGGATTAGCGGCATAACCTGAGCAGATTCCGCTGGGTCGATACACTGCTTGCGCGACAGCTTCTTGCGGAACACGACTTCACCCTCAGCTGTCGCACCATGCAGTTGAAATACTTGCTTGGCGAAGTCTACGCCGATGATCGATACTTCGTTCATAGCCAACTCCTCCTGATCCCGCATGGATCACATTGGCACAAGTGCCGTCAGGAGGGGCTACCCAACCCATCATCAACGCCCATGGCCCCGGTCTTTAGCCTTGCCGATCGGCGCCAGAGCTTCACTTCTCACGCAGCCAACGCCGTCTAACCGAGCGAGTATCCTGCCCCCCTTATCGTGCGGATCGGATAGTCTTGGTCTTTCTGACCCAACGCCTTGCGTAGTCGAGCGATGTGAACGTCAACTGTTCGGGCCTCGACATACACGTGCTCGCCCCAAACTCGATCAACGAGTGCCTTTCGTGACCAGACTCTTCCCGGCCGCTCGATCAATATCGCGAGCAGGCGGAATTCGGTAGGGCCGAGACGCACGGGCTCACCCCGCAAGCGTACCCTGTGTGTCTCCGAGTCGAAAGTGATGTCGTCGAACGTCAATACGTTGTCCACAACGGTGGGACGCACGCGACGGAGATTTGCGCGAATTCTCGATGCGAGTTCGGCAATAGCGTAAGGTTTGGTCAGGAATTCGTCGACCCCGTTTTCGAGACCGCGAACCTTTTGGTGCTCTTCTGCGCGTGTTGCGAGCATGATGATTGGCACAGAATGGAAATGTGGGTGAAGTTTGAGAGTCCTGCAGACATCAAGGCCTGAGAGCTTTGGCAGCATCCAGTTGAGGACAACAGCATCTGGACGAAACTCGTCGGCCCTCATCAATGCCTCTTCGCCATCTCCGGCTCGACATATCGTCCAACCTTCGGCTTCAAGGTTATATGCCAGCATCTCGCGTTGACTTTGCTCATCATCAACGACCAAGATCCTTGCGGATAGAGGGGTCGATATCGCCCGATCAATCATAGGAATGCCCCCAAAACACGGGTTGCGTCGCGTGGATGATGAAGCTTCAGGAGAATGTTGCGGTCGGCATTATTAGTCAATTTACTGCCGATCCGCTCGAGCACCTTCAAGATAAAAGGCTGCTGCACAAGCCTCATCGTGCATAAGAACCTCGGGTTGGGCCGTCGGTGACATTGTCTCAGTTCTCCTCCGGCGCTCGGATGAATGAAGTGCGGTCTCGCTTCGGGCGTACATCGACGGGAAGTTCACCGGTGACCAGATAGATGACCTGGTCGGCAATGGAGGTCACGTGATCGCCCATTCTTTCGATGTTCTTTGCGATGAAGTGCAAGTGCATGCAGCCCGTGACATTGCGCGGATCCTCCATCATGTAGGTCAGGAATTGGCGGAACAACCCATTATACATTTGGTCGACCTCGCTGTCGCGCATCCGCACGCCTTGGGCAAGGTCGATATCCCGCGTGATGTAGGATGCAAGAGCATCCTTGAGCATTATTTCCACGGCAGTCGCCATCCGCTGCAGGTCCGAGACCGTGTCATCGACAGGTGCTAAGTGCACCAGGACCGATGTTCGTTTGGCAATGTTCTTGGCAAAGTCCCCGATGCGTTCGAGGTTGCCACTGATCTTCAATACTGTGAGCACGGCGCGAAGGTCGCCGGCCGTCGGCGACCGTAGCGCGAGCACGCGGGCGGCCGCCTCGTTAATCTGGACTTCCATCTCGTCGATTTGCCGATCACGGCGGCGAACCTCCTCAGCAGCCGCTTCGTCGCGCATTTCGAGCGCCATTGCCGCATCGTGCATCGCGGCTTCGACAAGCCCACCCATCTTCATGATGCGCTCTTGAACCGCCTCCAGATCTCGATCGAAGGCCGATGCAATATGCTGCTGGTGAACCATGCTCACGCTCCTCCCTGATAGCGCGACTAACCGATACGGCCTGAGATATAGCTTTCTGTTCGGTCGTCCCTTGGATTGGTGAAGATATCGTCGGTAGCTCCAACCTCGACGAGATGGCCCAGATGGAAGAAAGCTGTCTTCTGGCTGACCCGCGCGGCCTGCTGCATTGAGTGCGTTACTATCACTACAGAAAACCGCGTCCGAAGGTTATCTATCAGTTCCTCAATTTGGGCCGTCGCGATCGGATCAAGCGCCGAACACGGCTCGTCCATAAGAAGCACCTCAGGTCGAGTCGCAATGGCGCGCGCGATGCACAGACGCTGCTGCTGACCTCCCGACAGGCCAGTCCCAGATGCCCCAAGCCGATCCTTTACTTCATCCCAGATCGCGGCACGGCGCAGCGACTCTTCCACAATGGCGTCCAGTTCACTCTTCGTGCTGGCAAGGCCATGGATGCGCGGTCCGTAAGCGACATTGTCGTAAATCGATTTTGGAAATGGATTGGGTTTCTGAAACACCATCCCCACCTTCGCGCGCAACTGCACCGGATCGATGCGCTTGTCGTAGATGTCCTGCCCATCCAAGCGTATCAGACCTTCCACTCGGCAGATGTCGATCGTGTCGTTCATGCGGTTCAGGCAACGCAAGAATGTCGATTTGCCACAACCAGAAGGACCGATGAACGCGGTGACCACCTTGTCCTCGATTTCAACGCTCACGTCCCGGATTGCCTGATCCTGACCGTAGAAAACTTGAACGTTCCGGCAGTCGAACTTGATCTTGTTGGTACCCACTTCTCGCTCCGCCAACCGCATGTCGTCCATTGTCTCTTCTCCGATTACCAGCTGCGTTCAAATTTCCGGCGCAGGTAGATCGCCAGGCCATTCATCGTGACAAGGAAGCCGAGAAGGACCAAGATCGCAGCCGAAGTGCGGCTGACGAAGCCGCGTTCAGGGCTATCAGCCCAGATGAAGATCTGTGTCGGAAGTGCCGTGGCGTTGTCGAACGGCCCGGTCGGCGCCGAGGTGATGAAGGCGTTCATTCCGATCAAGAGCAACGGTGCTGTCTCGCCAAGCGCCTGCGCAAGCCCGATGATGGTGCCTGTCAGAATACCTGGCATTGCAAGCGGCAGCACATGTCCAAAGACAACCTGATGCTTCGAAGCACCCACCCCAAGCGCCGCCTCACGGATTGAGGGCGGAACGGCCTTGAGTGCGGCGCGCGTTGCGATGATGATCGTGGGCATAGTCATCAGTGCCAGGGTCATGCCGCCTACGAATGGCGCCGATCGTGGAAGCCCGAACCAGTTGATGAAGACGGCGAGTGCCAGAAGTCCGAAAACCACGGACGGGACTGCGGCCAGGTTATTGATGTTGACCTCAATGAAGTCGCTCACTCGGTTTTTCGGGGCGAACTCCTCAAGATAGATCGCCGCACCGATTCCGACGGGGAATGCCAGGATAAAGCACGTCATCAGCGCGTAGAATGACCCCAGAATCGCGCCCTTCAAGCCAGCAACCTCAGGGAAGCGCGAGTCCGCGTTGGTAAACAGTGCCCAGTTGAATGGGGCGCTCACATAGCCGCTGTCGACAAGCTCGTCAAAGATCTCGATTTCCCGATCGCTCAGCCGGCGCAGTTGCTCGGGCGTGGTCCGGTCAAGCAATCCCTTGTAGAGTTGATCATAATTGTCCGCGACGGGCAGCTTCACATCGACCGTCTGCCCGACGATCTCAGGATTGGCTACCACCATGTCGCGCAGCGTGAATTGGGCGCGGTTCGACAGAATTGCGGTTAGACGCTCGGCGTTATCCACTTCCACGCCGTCACTCACGCGTGTGGTTACGATGTCGCGAGCCAGCTGCTGGTAATTGCCGTCCTGCGGATTCTCCGGATCGACCAGGGCTGGGTCGATTCGAGCCTCGATCACCAGATGCGTCTGCGTGAAGGCCGAGTAGCCGGTCGACACCAGAGACGAGATCAGTATGAACAGCATCAGCCCGGCCAGACCAATCGCGACCATCCCGGAGCCCTGCAGGATCATTTGCCTGCGCTTGCGCCTGCGCAGATGGCTGTTCTCTCCCTTGAAGGCGCCAGTCCCAAGATCGAAGGGTGCATCTGCCATGTGAGACCTCTTAGTCGTAGGCTTCGCGGTACTTGCGCACGATGCGCAGCGCGAAGACATTGATGATCAGCGTGACTAAAAACAGCATCAGGCCAAGTGCAAAGGCGGAAAGCGTCTTGGGGTTGTCGAACGCCGTATCTCCTATCAGCAGGGTCACGATCTGCACGGTCACGGTGGTCACGCTGTCCAGAGGGTTGATCGTCATCTTGGCGATCAGGCCAGCGGCCATGACCACGATCATCGTCTCACCAATGGCGCGGCTGACCGCCAGCAGAACGCCGCCGACGATGCCCGGCAGAGCGGCGGGAAACAGCACCTGCAACATTGCCTCGCCGCGTGTCGCTCCCAGTGACAGCGCACCATCGCGCAGGTTGCGTGGCACTGCCGACAGCGCGTCATCGGCGAACGATGAAATGAATGGGATCAGCATGAAGCCCATCACGCCCCCGGCGGCGAGCGCCGTGTTTGGCGCGACATCCACCCCGATCGATGCACCGAAGCTGCGCAGCGCCGGAGCCACGACAAGAATGGCGAAGAACCCGTAGACGACGGTTGGCACACCGGCGAGGATCTCCAGAAGTGGCTTGACGATTCCGCGAAACCATTTCGGCGCAAACTCGTTTAGATAGATCGCTGAAAGCAGGCCTATGGGCGTGGCGATGAACATGGCAACGACTGTGACCACCAGGGTACCCAGGAAAACCGGCAACCAACCAAACGCACCTTCCGCCGCGATCTGCTCCTCGCGGATGGGGATTTGCGGTTCCCACTGGGTACCGAACAGGAAGTCTTGAATTGGCACCATCGCAAAGAACCGGGACGTTTCGAACACCAGCGCGAAGATGATCCCGGCTGTGGTCAGGATCGCCACGATCGAGAAGGAAAGCATGATGCCAAAGGTGATCTTCTCGACCCGTTGACGCGCCCGGAAATCGGCTGTCACCGTGCGGCGGCGAGTCCAGACAATAAGAGCGGCTGCCACTGCGACAACGCCGACCAGAACCCAGTCGGCAGCCTCGCGCAGAAACAGCAGCCGTGCGGCTCCGGCAAGTTTCCATTCCTCTGGCTGGCCGAACACACGCCCGCCCGAGATCGATTTTATTTCAGAGATGACAAGCTGGAATTGACCGGACGACAGATTCACCAATTCGCTCTCCGGCAGGCTGGCGACCAGCAAGGCGTCGACTGCCAACGGCTTGAACAGAAGAAAAAGGCAGATGAAAATGAACAGTGGCACGATCACCGAGAGCAGCGAATGATAGCCGTGGAAATAGTCGAGCGAGTGCAGACGATGCCCGTCGTTGCGTATCGCTACGGCGGCACGGCGGTTGATTATGTAACCAAAGATCGCCGCCGCGAACATCAGAAGGAAAGCAAGACCCGTCATGGCGTATCCGGTGCAGCGTTGGGGGTGGCC
Organism: Paracoccaceae bacterium; assembly: GCA_041687395.1. Classification (GTDB taxonomy): domain Bacteria; phylum Pseudomonadota; class Alphaproteobacteria; order Rhodobacterales; family Rhodobacteraceae; genus JAWLCA01. The sequence goes on from JAWLCA010000046.1 coordinate 5,500, forward strand.
GAAATGACAACCGCCCGGCAAGATGCCGGGCGATCAGATTTGTAGGACGGACTTACTCGGGCGCGTCCATCGAGACGCCTTCCAGAACATTCGCCTGCACTTCGGCACGGCGTGCGTCGCCGAGAACGACCATGCCGCGCTCGCTCAGGTAGCCGCCGGGGCCCATCGCCTCTTCGGACATGTATTCCTCGATGAACTCGTTCAGGCCGGGGATCACGCCCCGGTGCGCGTTCTTGACGTAGAAGTACAGCGGGCGAGAGATCGGGTAGTCGCCCGACGCGATCGTATCGGTTTCTGGGTCGACACCGTTGATGGCGACGGGCTTGAGCGAATCCTGATTCTCGAACAGGAATGAATAGCCGAAGATGCCCATCGCGTTCGTGTCGGACTGAAGACGCTGGACGATCAGATTGTCGTTCTCGCCAGCTTCGACGAAGGGCCCATCGGTACGCATACGCGAGCAGTTTTCTTCGATCCAGTCGCCGTCAAAATTCCCGCTCTGGACATACTCGAGTTCTTCACAGCCGGCATGCATGGCCAGTTCGACAAATGCGTCGCGTGTGCCGGAGGTCGGCGGCGGGCCAAGGACGAGAATTTCGGTAGCCGGAAAATCGGGGTTGATCTCATTCCAGGTCTGGTAAGGATTGTCGACCCACTCGCCATCCACGGGCACCTGCGCGCCGAGCGCGAGGTAAACCTCGGACAGCGTCATGTCCCAATCGTACCCGTTGTCACGCGAGATCGCGATCGAAAGGCCATCAGAGCCAATATTGGCTTGGGTGATGTCCTCGACGCCGTTCTGCTGACACAGTTCCCACTCGCCTGGCGTCATGCCGCGCGACGCGCCGGTCAGATCGGGATGTGCTTCACCGATCCCGCCGCAGAAGATCTGCATGCCACCGCCGGTGCCGGTCGATTCGACGACCGGAGAGGGAAATTCGGTTGCGTTGGCGAACTGTTCGGACACGGCTTGAGTGTAGGGAAAGACCGTAGAGGATCCGACGATGCGGATCGAGTCCCGCGACTGCGCGTAACCGGCAGACGCCGATACCGCCACAAGCGCCGCAACGGACACGCTGACTTTCACGAAGGACATGGAATGCTCCTTGCTGGTTGCTTTCTGGCACCGCCTGCACTCGACGGCTCCGAGTGTCGGCCTAACCGCGCGGTGTGTGGATTGTGCGACGGATTCGTAACGCCAACGTGACAATTCAAGAGTGCGAGCAATGCCCGGGTGTCAGCTATTCCGCCGATGCAGCAGTCTCGAAGCGACCAGTTTGCCCGCACCGCGGACTTTGCCGAAGGCGGACTCCGCAGCACGATTGTACGACTCCTTTCGCGTGAGCATCTGCCCGGGGAAACTTCTGAGCCGTTCGCGCCGCCGCAAGTGCATCTATTATGTGCGGCAGCCGCTCGGCGTATTCGAGCGCCGCGCCTGCTGCACACTCAGCCAGCAGCGCTCAACGCAGCGCAAGGTTGCCACCTTGCTCGGAGGGACAGTCGCCAGCCCTTTGATGCGGGCGGCCCTGCGCTACGGCGCCAGCGCCCTGGCCTGCTCCTGTTCCTGCTTGCGTTTCGTCGGTACGGCGAACGAGTGGAACGCCTCGGCGTACGTCGCGAAACTTCGGAGAAGATAAATGACGTGCAACGCCAGATCCTGGAGGCGGCGACTCGCCGCCCTCACGATCTCAACAAGCTTGCTAAGTGGTTGCGCGGGGGGCGCTTCTCACGGGGGCGCCCTGGGGTTCTGTCCGCCCCTCGTCGATTACAGCCGGGAGTTCCAGGCGCGGGCGGCCGAGGAATCTGTCCTGCTGCCGGAGGGGGCGGCGATTGCCGAGATGCTGACTGACTACGCCATGATACGAGACCAGACGCGGCCTTGCTTGTGAAGGTTTGGTGGCAGAGCCGAATTGAGATTTCTCTGCTCAATATTTCTGTTATCCGTAAAATATGGAAGAAATGATTCCCTCCCGACTCGCGACGCTCGGCCATCCCCAGCGCCTCGCCATCTTCCGGCTACTTATGCGCCGCTATCCGGATCGTGTGCCTGCCGGCGAACTGGCCGAGGCGCTCAGGCTGAAGGCGTCCACTCTGTCGGCCTACTTGTCCGCGCTGTTGCAGGCCGGACTTGTGACCCAAGAGCGAGCAGGCACGTCGCTGCGCTACGCAGTCGCGATGACGGAGGTTCGGCGCACCTTCGATTACCTGCTCCTCGACTGCTGCCGCGGGCGTCCGGATCTCTGCGCCCCTTTCTCCATCTCAACCAACTCGGAAAACCATCCCATGACCGACCGCAAGTATAACGTCCTTTTCATCTGCACAGGCAACTCCGCGCGCTCGATCTTTGCCGAGTCCATCCTTCGCAAGGAGGCCGGCGACCGCTTCGAGGTCTACTCCGCCGGCACGAAGCCGTATTCGGAACTCAACCAGTTCGCGCTCGAGGTGCTTGAGCAGAAGGGTCACGACATTTCCGTCCTGCGCTCGAAGAATGTTTCCGAGTTCCGGGGCGCAGACGCGCCGAAGTTCGATTTTGTCTTCACGGTCTGCAACCAGGCTGCGAACGAGGACTGTCCGGCCTGGGCGGGTCAGCCCGTCAGCGCCCATTGGGGGATGCCCGATCCCGTGAAAGCGGAAGGCTCGCATGCGCAGAAAAGCCTTGCCTTCCATCAAGTCTACGGAGCGCTGCACAACCGAATCAAGGCCTTTACCGCGCTTCCATTCTCCTCGCTCAATCGCATCTCGCTGCAGAAGGCGGTGGACGACATTGGCGCAGCGCAACCAGGAGCGCCGGTGTGACCGTATTTGCGCTGAACGGGCTGGGCAGGATCGGCAAGCTGGCTCTGCGACCCCTGCTGGAGCGGGGAGCCCAGATCGCCTGGATCAACGACGCGGTGGGCGATGCGGCAATGCACGCGCATCTGCTGGAATTCGACACGGTCCATGGGCGCTGGAACGCGGCGTTCGCGGCGGATGCCGACAGCGTCACCATCGACGGCAAGCGGCTACCTTTCATCGGCACGACTGACCTCGCGAGCCTGCCGCTGGACGGTGTGGACGTAGTCATTGACTGCACCGGCGTCTTCAAGTCCGAGGCGAAGCTCGCACCGTACTTTGAAACAGGAGTAAAGAAGGTGGTGGTCTCGGCGCCAGTCAAGGAGGGAGGGGCGGCGAACATCGTCTTCGGCGTCAACGACGACACCTACGCCCCGGCGCGACACCGGATCGTGACCGCGGCCTCCTGCACGACCAACTGCCTCGCACCGGTGGTCAAGGTCATCCACGAGGCGCTTGGCATCCGCCACGGCTCCATCACCACGATCCACGACGTGACCAACACGCAGACCATCGTGGACCGGCCGGCGAAGGACCCGCGCCGCGCACGCTCGGCGCTGAATTCGCTGATCCCCACGACCACTGGCAGCGCGACGGCTATAACGCTGATCTATCCCGAGCTCAAGGGTCGCCTGAACGGGCATGCCGTGCGGGTGCCGCTGCTGAACGCGTCGATCACCGATTGCGTGTTCGAGGTCGAGCGCGAGACCACGGCCGAGGAAGTGAACGCCCTTTTCAAGGCGGCCGCCGGAGGACCGCTGAGCGGCATCCTCGGCTACGAGGAGCGTCCGCTGGTGTCGGCGGACTACGTGAACGACACGCGGTCCGCCATCGTCGATGCGCCCTCGACAATGGTTGTGAATGGCACCCAGGTGAAGATCTACGCCTGGTACGACAATGAGATGGGCTATGCGCACCGGCTCGTCGACGTGGCGCTGATGGTGGGGGCGTCGCTGTGAGCAAGCATCCCGAGGGGCTGTCCGCCTACATCGCCGTCACGGCGTCCTACTGGGCCTTCATGCTGACGGACGGGGCGCTCCGGATGCTGGTGCTGCTGCATTTCCACACCCTCGGCTTTACGCCGGTGCAGCTTGCCTACCTCTTCGTGCTCTACGAGATCGCCGGGATGGTGACGAACCTTTCGGCGGGCTGGATTGCGGCGCGCTTCGGGCTGACTTCGACTCTCTACGCGGGCCTCGGCCTCCAAGTGGTCGCGCTCGTCGCGCTGGCGCAGCTCGACCCGGGTTGGGCGATCGGGTTGTCGGTGGCCTACGTCATGGTTGTGCAGGGCGCGTCGGGCGTGGCCAAGGACCTCGCCAAGATGTCCTCCAAGTCGGCCGTGAAGATCCTCGCACCCACAGCGCAAGGCGGGCTGTTCCGCTGGGTTGCGATTCTGACGGGATCGAAGAACGCCGTGAAGGGTCTGGGCTTCTTGCTCGGCGCGGCGCTTCTGGCCACCGTCGGCTTCGCCTCTGCGGTGCTGGCGATGGCGGCGGTCCTTGCCGTCATCCTCGTCGCCGTCCTGATCGCCATGCCGCCGGGGCTGCCCAAGGGCCGTAAGGGCGCAAAATTCTCTGAAGTTTTCTCGAAGTCGGCGAACATCAACTGGCTTTCGGCGGCGCGCGTATTCCTCTTCGGCGCACGGGACGTGTGGTTCGTCGTCGGCATCCCGATCTATTTCTACGCCGTGCTGTCCGACGGCACGGAAGAGGGCAGCCGCGCCGCCTTCTTCGTGATCGGCACCTTCATGGCTCTTTGGATCATCCTCTATGGCGCTGTGCAGGCCTCGGCACCGAAGCTCCTGCGCGCGGCCACGACGCCGGAGCGGGATCTCGTCGGCAAGGCGCGTGGCTGGGCCTGGACGCTGGCCGCGATCCCGGCGGCGCTGACCGCGGCGGCGCTTGTCTCCGCCGAGCCGCAGCCCTGGCTGACCGTCACGCTGGTGGCCAGTCTGCTCGCCTTCGGCGCGGTCTTCGCGGTGAACTCCGCGCTGCATTCCTACCTGATCCTCGCCTTCACCAAGACCGAGCGCGTGACGATGGATGTCGGCTTCTACTACATGGCGAACGCCGGCGGACGCCTCCTCGGTACCGTGCTCTCGGGCTTCACCTACCAGGTGGGCGGCCTCGCCTTGATGCTGGGAACGGTGACCGCGATGGTCGCGCTTTCCGCGCTGGCCTCTGGCCGCCTCAGCCCCGAGCACCCGGAGGTCACACCGGCGTGAGCGTCTTCGAGCGCTAACTGACAGTCTGGCTTGCCTTGGCGATTCTGGCAGGCATCGCCATCGGCACTTCGGCGCCCGTGTTGGTCGAGGCGGTCGCCGCCGCGGAGGTGGCGAGCGTCAACCTGGTGGTCGCGGTCCTGATCTGGGCGATGGTCTTCCCGATGATGGATGGTGGCGATTGTTCCCTAATTTCAATTGGTTGCTGGGCATCCTGTGCAACGGGGGCAAATGGGCCGCAGGGATCTGCTCGCGCCATGGGAAGAGGTCGAGGTCGCGACCCGCCTGGCCTGAACTGGGCCGCTATTTGACCCTGTCCCGATCGAGCATGCTGAGCGCGGCCGTGGCAAGGGTTGTCGCAGGACCCGCGATCTGGCCGCGCCCGATTTGCACCACCGCTGCGGCAAACAGAAGAAGTGCCATCGTTGAATTGAGGTCGAGCGTGTTGCGCGTGCGGTCTTTCAGGGCCATGTCGGCGCGCATAATCCCCAGTCTGGCGACCTGGCCGATCGGGGGCGGTGGCGCCGGGTGGCGAATTGTGGCGAGGCCCTGGGCGCTGATCGCCTTGAACAGCGCGTCGGGGTGACCTGCAAACTTCAGCATCATGCTGCCTGTGTTCGGCCGCACCAGAACGCGCGTGAGGCACGGTACCATCGCAATCGTATCGCCCAAGGCGTTCAGCACGCCGGCATCCATCGGCCTGGCCAGACGTAACCGCGCCCGGCCGGGCACCGCATGATGGATTTCCAGTACAACCGGATCAGGCGCCATCTTGTCCAGTCGCGGATGCGGCTGCAGAGGCTTGTGCGGCGGCTTCTTCGGCCTGACGGTTTTCTACTTCGGTGCGGACTTCCGCGGCCAGATCTTCCATGTGCTCATAGGCCTCGGCGGCAGCCTTGCGGAACTCGTCCCAGGCGACTGCGCCCGATCGCACGGCGGCTTTCTTCAATGGCTCGCCAGCTCATGCCAACGCGGCGGCCAAACCCGGAACAAGAACCAATGCGCCCACAGCCACGGCCGCCCCAGTCACGTATTTCTTGTCCACGCTTTGCCCTTTCGCATCAGGTGCCCACATCGTAATGAATGCCAGATAATCCGCCAATGTCACAATTGGATCTCGGGATACCTTCGCAGGTGCGAAATTCTTCGCACATCTCGGCCGCGTGCACTGCTGCCTGTCGCCGGGCGCATGGCTGCAAATCAACTCTCACAACGCCCGGCAATCAAGCGTCCGCCCCCCGCCATCTGAGCCAACGTCGCGGTTCTGTCACGGACTTTGGTCCATGCTGACGACTATCAATGGTGCATGGCTTGACCCACGCGGCACCTGAACGTCATTTGCAGCTCAAGCGGCAGGACAGTGCGATGAACAAGATCGAACCCGCAACCGCGACAGATCCGAAGGGGAGTTGGTCCTCCAACGAGGACCGACAGAGATACCGGAGGCCATTTTGACCGACGCCCCCCTTCCAAACGGTCATCTCGTGGCTCGGGCGCCGGATGTCACGTTTGACCGTGCGCTGCGCGCCTCGGCCGCCAGACTGACCCAAGGCATGTCACCCAATGCCGCCGCTGCAGCTTGGGCGGATTATTTCGTCCACCTGTCCCGCGCGCCGGGGAGGCAGGCACAGATCGCGCTCCATGCGCAGAAAAGCTGGTTCCGTCTGTTGCGTCTGGCTTCCGGCTTCGGCGGCGAGGCCTGGTCGCCCCGACCCGATGACCATCGGTTCCATCACGCAGGCTGGACCAGGCCGCCTTTCCATTTCTGGAAACAGGGGTTTCTCGCCGCGCAGCAAGTATGCGGCGAGGCCACCCGCGAACTCCGCGGCATGCGACCAAAAAGCGCGCAGCGCGTTGCGTTTTCCGCTCAGCAGATCCTGGATGTGGCATCGCCCTCGAACTCCCCGCTGGCAAACCCGGAAATCCTGGAACGGACGCTGCAGACAGGGGGGCGAAACTTGATCAAAGGCGCTGAGAACTTGGTCGCCGATCTGCTGCAGAAGGCGGCAGGGGGCGAAACCGAAGAGCCGTCCGAGTTCGCGGTAAGCCGCACGCTCGCATGCACACCCGGTCAAGTCGTCTTCCGCAACGATTTGTTCGAGTTGATCCAGTACGAACCGGAAACGGCAAGTGTCCGGGCCGAGCCCATCCTGATCGTGCCCGCTTGGATCATGAAATACTACATTCTGGACCTGAGCGCGACGAATTCGCTGATCCACTATCTCGTCAGTCAAGGGTTCACGGTCTTTGCGATATCGTGGTGCAACCCCACGGCGCATCAGCACGACCTTGCGCTTGACGATTATCGCAAGCGCGGTGTGATGGCGGCCCTTGATGCTGTGGGCGAGATAGTGCCCGGGGCCAAGATCCATGCCTGCGGCTATTGTCTGGGCGGCACGATCTTGTCAATCGCGGCCGCGACGATGGCTCGGGACGGGGACGACCGGCTGGCGTCCATCACGCTCCTTGCCGCGCAGTCCGATTTTCTCGAAGCCGGCGAGCTTTCGCTGTTTATCGATGAAAGCCAGATCGCATTCCTCGAAGACATGATGTGGGATCGGGGCTTCCTCGACCAGAAGCAGATGACCGGGGCATTCCAGGCGCTGCGGGCACCAGAAATGGTCTGGGCACGGGCGGTTCGGCGATATGCTCTTGCCGAGGACGATACGGATTTCGACATCGGGGTCTGGAACGCCGATGCCACGCGGATGCCCAGCCGGATGCACTCGGAATATCTGCGCAGTCTTTTCATGGAAAATCGCCTGACTGCGGGACGGTTCGCCGTCGGCGGCAAGATCATCGTTCTGAGGGATATCCAAGCCCCGTTTTTCGTGATTGGGACCGAAAGCGATCATATCGCCCCATGGCGATCGGTCTACAAAACGGCGCTTTTCACCAATACCGAACTGACCTTCGTGCTGACCAGTGGCGGCCACAACGGCGGCATGCTCAGCCCGCCGGGGCATCCGCGCAGGCATTACCGGATCGGCTGCCGAACACGGGACGATCGCTATGTCGATCCGGACACCTGGGCGCGCAGTCATCGACCGAACGAAGGATCATGGTGGCCGGCATGGATCACTTGGCTGGAAAATCAAAGCTCTCCAAACCTCGTTACGCCGCCCATGATGGGGTCCCCCACCAAGGGGCTTGATCCCATCTGTCCGGCACCCGGCACCTACATCTTCCAGAAATGAGCGTTCCGGCAATGTCCAACGCTATCGCCTTGCCCGCATCAAGGCGACAGGTGGTGACCTTGCCGCCAGTTTGCATCCCAGATCAGAGAGCTTCGCTATTTCAGTTCTGGTCCTGGAGGCGGGTTGGGCAACGGTGGGTATGGCGCCGAGGTGATCACATGGACGCTCCGAGGCCGGCTTTGTAACAAAGCGATGAAATTCGCCTGTTGAGCAGCACGTGACCTGAGCCCCGACTCTCCTCCGGCTATGCGGAGAATTCGCGGGTTGATTTCTGGGGTGTTGATTGTCACTGAGAACTGACGATGGCAAGTCGGGGTGCCTTGCATACGGCCTGCCAGTTCTTCGAGGTCAGGCCTCGGATGAATGATACCAGCGGCCCTCGTCACTGACTCGCGCAGGATTCCCTTCTGCTTTGTGCTGTGATTCCGTGTCATCGCATCACGGAGGGGCGGATGGCGGTTGC
>JAWLCA010000047.1:0-13511 GCA_041687395.1 Paracoccaceae bacterium
GTACATCTACCTCGAGAACATCCCGATCGTGCCGCTCTACTACTCCGCGGAGCGCCCGGTGGTCGAGCGTGACGGCACGCTGATCATGGTCGACGACGAGCGCATGCCGCTCAACGAAGGCGAGGTGCCGATGATGCGCAAGGTTCGCTTCCGCACGCTCGGCTGCTACCCGCTGACCGGCGCGATCGAGTCCGAGGCCGACACCCTCACCGACATCATCCAGGAAATGCTCCTGACCAAGACCTCCGAGCGCCAGGGTCGGGTGATCGACCACGACTCGGCGGCCTCGATGGAGAAGAAGAAGCAGGAAGGCTATTTCTAGGCCCTCCATCGAGGCTCGGATTGGCGCTGGCAGAGATTACAGAAGGTTTTTTGGAAAATGGCACACGCATCGGACTTGATCGCCTCGGACATCGAGGGATACCTGAAATCACACGAGAACAAGGGGTTGCTGCGGTTCATCACATGCGGCAGCGTGGATGATGGCAAGAGCACGCTGATCGGGCGGTTGCTCTTCGAGTCCAAGCTGCTGTTCGAGGACCAGTTGGCCGCGGTGGAAGCGGACTCCAAGAAGTACGGCACCCAGGGTGGCGAGATGGACTTCGCGTTGCTGGTCGACGGCCTGGCCGCCGAGCGCGAGCAGGGCATCACCATCGACGTGGCTTACCGCTTCTTCTCCACCGACAAGCGCAAGTTCATCGTCGCCGACACGCCGGGCCACGAGCAGTACACCCGCAACATGGTCACCGGCGCGTCCACCGCCGATGCCGCCGTCCTGATGGTCGACGCCCGCCAGGGCGTGCTCACCCAGACGCGCCGGCACAGCTTCCTGATGAAGCTGATCGGCATTCGCCACGTGGTGGTGGCGATCAACAAGATGGACCTGGTCGACTACTCGCAGGCGGTGTTCGACCGCATCGTCGCCGACTATCGCGCGTTTGCCGACGAGATCGGCCTGGAGGATGTCACCTTCATCCCGATGTCCGCGCTCAAGGGCGACAACATCATCGACCACGGCGAGCACATGCCCTGGTACCACGGCACCACGCTGATGGGGCTGCTCGAGACGGTCGAGGTGGACGACGATCACCTGCAGGGCAAGCCCTTCCGCCTGCCGGTGCAGTGGGTCAACCGGCCCAACCTCGACTTCCGCGGCTTTGCCGGCACCGTCGCCAGTGGCGTGATCCGCCCCGGCGACGAGATCCGCGTGCTGCCCACGGGCCAGACCAGCCGGGTCGAGCGCGTCGTGACCTTCGACGGGGATCTCGACCAGGCCGTCGCCGGCCAGTCGATCACCCTGACCACCGAGGACGAGATCGACATTTCCCGCGGCGACGTCATCTGTACCAACGAGGAGCCGGCGCAGGTGGCCGACCAGTTCGAGACCTCGCTGGTATGGATGACCGACGAGCCGCTCTACCCGGGCCGCCCGTATCTGATGAAGATCGGCACCCAGACGGTCAGCGCCACGGTCACCGACATAAAGCACGAGGTGAACGTCAACACGCTCGAGCACACGGCGGCAAAGCAGCTGGGGCTCAACGGCATCGGCGTGTGCACGCTCTCGGTCAACCGCCCGATCGCCTTCGACCCCTACACCGAGAACCAGGACACCGGTGGCTTCATCCTCATCGACCGGATGAACAACAACACCGTCGGCGCGGGCATGCTGCACTTCGCGCTGCGTCGCAGCCAGAACATCCATCGCCAGCACGTCGACGTCGACAAGGCCCGCCGTGCCGAGCTCAAGGCGCAGCAGCCCGCCGTGCTCTGGTTCACGGGGCTTTCCGGCGCCGGAAAGTCGACCATCGCCAACGCGCTGGAGAAGAAGCTCGCCGCGGCCGGTCAGCACACCTACCTGCTCGACGGCGACAACGTGCGTCACGGGCTCAACCGGGATCTCGGCTTCACCGACGCCGACCGGGTCGAGAACATTCGACGCGTGGCCGAGGTGGCCAAGTTGATGGTCGATGCCGGCCTGATCGTGCTGACCTCGTTCATCTCGCCGTTCCGCTCCGAGCGCGAGATGGCGCGCGGTATGCTCGAGGAGGGCGAGTTCGTCGAGATCTTCGTGGACACGCCGCTGGAGGTGGCCGAGGAGCGCGATGCCAAGGGGCTGTACAAGAAGGCCCGCCGCGGCGAGTTGAAGAACTTCACCGGGATCGACTCGGCCTACGAGAAACCGGAAGCTCCGGATCTGCATATCAAGGCGGCCGATCTGTCGGCTGACGAGGCCGCGGATCGCATCCTCGCGTTCCTGAAGGAACGCGGCATGATCACCGCCGTCTGAGGGCAGGAAGCGTAATGACAATCGATACGAAATTGCTGGATGAAGTGGTCGCCATCGCCGAGCAAGCGGGGCAGGCCATCATGAGTATCTATGCCCGTGACTTCTCGGTCGAGGAAAAGGCCGACAAGAGTCCGCTGACGGAAGCCGACCAGGCGGCGCACGACTTGATCAGCGAAAGGCTTTCTTCGCTGCTCGGTGGCATTCCCATCCTCTCGGAAGAGGATGTCGAGGGCTTTGCCGGAGCGGACCCGTCCGGTCGCTATTGGCTGGTCGACCCGCTAGACGGCACCAAGGAATTCATCAAGAAGAACGGCGAGTTCACCGTTAATATCGCCCTGATCGAGAACGGTCGCCCCCAACTCGGGGTGGTCCACGCCCCCGACCTGGCGCGAACCTATATCGGTTGGCCGGGCGAGGGTGCCTGGCGAATTGACGCCGATGGCAAGCGAGAGATCGCGGTGGCGGAAGACCACGGCGGCCCATGGCGCGTGGTGGGCAGTCGCTCTCACGCCAGCCCGAAGATGGCCGATTGGCTCGCCGAACTGGGCGAGCACGAGATGGTGCCCATGGGCAGCTCGCTCAAGCTTTGCCTGGTCGCGGAAGGGGCGGCCGACGTTTACCCCCGGCTGGGTCCGACCAGCCTCTGGGACACCGGCGCGGCCCAGGCCGTGGTCGAGGCGGCCGGCGGCAAGGTGCTCGATCCGCAAGGCGAGACGCTGGACTACTCGCACACCGACCGGGTACTCAATCCCCACTTCCTCGTCCACGGTCTGCGCGTCACCACCTGGCCCGCCCTCGACGACTGATACGCCTTCTGGTGGACTGGCCTCGGCGTGCCTATCCGTCCGGAATAGGGGGAAAGTTTCCCTGCTGAGGTTGTTTGGCTAACGCCCAACCCATGGCTACTAGCGGCATCGAAGGTGGATTGAACGCCTACCCGATAATAGTGCCCGGCATACAAATCCTGGTAACACGTCCACCCGCCGGTTGCCATTGGGGTACAATCCCGCGCTACTACTTTACGGTGAGTGGAAACGGACTTATGTGCGGAATCGTGGCGGCAGTGGCCGAACGCCAGGTCGGGCCGATCCTGCTCGAGGGATTGCGGCGGCTGGAATACCGTGGTTACGACTCGGCGGGGTTGGCCCTTCTGGACGAGCAGCAGGGGCTGGCCTCGGCGCGTGCCGTGGGCAAGGTCGCCGCGCTCGAGGAAAAGCTCGAGGCCACCCCGATTTCCGGCCAGATCGGCATTGCCCACACCCGCTGGGCGACACACGGCGTGCCGGTCGAGCGCAATGCCCATCCGCACATCGCCCCGGATTGCGAGCACGGTCGGGTGGCCGTGGTGCACAACGGCATCATCGAGAACTTCGCCACGCTCAAGGACGAGCTGCTCGCCGACGGCTGCCGGTTCGCCTCGGATACCGATACCGAGGTCATCGCCCACCTGATCCATCACGAGCTCAAGTTGGGTCTCTCGCCCGAAGCGGCCTTCAATGCAGCGGTCGACCGTCTTCACGGTGCCTTCGCGCTGGCGGTGATCATCACCGATGCCCCCGACACGCTGTTCGTCGCTCGCCAGGGCAGTCCGCTGGTCATTGGCGTGGGCATCGGCGAGCACTTCGCCGCCTCGGATGCCCTGGCGCTGCTGCCGGTCACGCAGTCGTTCATCTACCTGGAGGAGGGTGACCGGGCGGTCATCACTCGCGAGACGCTTACCATCACCGACGCGGCGGGCAACGCGGTCAAGCGTCCCGTGCGCCAGTCGGCCCAGCGGGCGGAAAGCGCCGATCGCGGTCGTTTCCGCCACTTCATGCTCAAGGAGATCCACGAGCAGCCGCAGGCCATCGCTGACACCCTCGAGGGGCGCATCGCCCACGGACACATTCTGCCCGCCGCCTTCGGCGTGGGCGCCGACGAGATCTTCCGCAGCGTCGAGCGGGTGCAGATCATCGCCTGCGGCACTAGCTACCACGCCGGCATGGTGGCGCGCTACTGGTTCGAGGATATCCTGCGGCTGCCCTGCGCAGTCGAGGTGGCTTCGGAATTCCACTATCGCAACCCGGTGGTCAGCCCCAACACCCTGATCGTCGCGCTGTCGCAGTCCGGCGAGACGGCCGATACGCTAGCCGCCATCCGGATGCTCAAGCGCGAGGACCCGACGCGGCCGGTGCTCGCCATCTGCAACGCGCCCGAATCCTCGATGGTTCGCGAGTCGGACCTGGTGTTGATGACCCGCGCCGGCCCGGAGATCTCGGTGGCCTCCACCAAGGCGTTTTCCACGCAACTCGTCTCCCTGGCCTTGCTGCTGCTCGCTATCGGGCGAGCAAGTGGCCGGATGGAAGAAGCCGAGGAACGGCGCATCGTCGCAGGCCTGGAGAAGGTGCCTGGCCGCGTACAGGATGCGCTGGATCACGGCGATGGCGTCCGCGATCTGGCCGAGTTGCTGGTGGATAAGGAACACGCCCTGTTCCTCGGACGTGGCCCGATGTACCCGATCGCCATGGAAGGCGCGCTGAAACTAAAGGAAGTCAGCTACATACACGCGGAAGCGTACCCGGCGGGTGAGCTCAAGCATGGCCCGCTGGCGCTGATCGACGAGACCATGCCGGTGATCACCATCGCCCCGCAGAACGAACTTCTCGACAAGCTGAAGTCCAACATCGCCGAGGTCACCGCGCGCGGGGCCGAGCTGTTCGTCTTCGCCGACGAGCGAGCCGGCCTACACTCGGCGGACTTCACCCACGTGCTGCCGGTCACCTCCCATGTGGGAAGAATCAGCGCGCCGATCATCTTCAACATCCCGTTGCAGTTGCTCGCGTATCACGTCGCGGTACTGAAAGGCACGGACGTCGACCAGCCGCGCAACCTGGCCAAGTCGGTCACGGTGGAATAGGCATTAATTCAAGGAAAAGGACGAATCGATGAACGAAATCCGGCCCAGCCAGCCGCCAACTCCAAATCCGCCCCGGTTCGAAGACGAGATCGACCTGGTGGACCTGGCGCTTGCTCTTTGGCGTCGCAAGTGGACCGTGGTGGTTGTCGCGGTGGCCATTACCGCATTGGCCGCCCTGTTCGCGTTCGCCCGGGGCGAGGCGGTAAAGCCCACGTCATTCGCGTCGATCTACAGCCTTCCCAAGACCTCCGGTGGAAGTGGGGAAGATCGTTACGTCATCGAGCCGGGAGCGGTGATGCAGGTCACCCAGCGGGTGTTCGTGCCCAAGTCCCTGAAGACGGACCGGGAGGCCAACCCCGCGGAGGAAGCCCGGGAGCTGGAGGTCAAGCTCGACCAGCCCGAAGACACGGCGCTGGTCGTGCTCGAGACGGAAGCCACCGAGGCGGAAGCCGCCCGTGTCGAGGCGCTGCATGAGTCGATCACTGACCGGATCGCGGGGCTGGTCGAGAGCGAGGTCGAGGCGCTGCGCGGGAAACTCGATCGTCGCATCGAGATGCTGGAAACCCGTCTCGCCAATGCCGAATCCCTGGCGGAATCCCTCGCCCAGACGGACGGGGACCTCGCGGATATTTCGCTCGAGATATCAAAGGTGAAGGCTGACCTGCTGTCGGCCGAACTGGAGAAGTCGTCGCTCAACGGCGGCCGCCTGGTCGAGCTTGGCCAGCAACGTGAACTGGAAGGCGGGATTTCCAGCGCGTTGATCGTGGCGCTGGGAGCGATCCTCGGCCTGTTCGCCGGCCTGTTCGCCGCCCTGGTGGCCAACTTCATCGCCGCGGCGCGTGAACGCCTGCAGGCCCAGGCGCAAAGCCATACCGACACCGAAGAAGAATAATTGCAGACAGAGCATTCCATGACCAACACCGTTCCCTTCCAGGTCCCGAAAGACATCCGCATCGCCATGGTCGGCCTCGGCTACGTCGGCCTGCCGCTGGCCGTGGCTTTCGGGCGCGTCCAGCCCGTTGTCGGCTTCGACATCAACGCCAGGCGCATTGCCGAGCTGAAAGAGGGCGTCGATCACACCCGCGAAGTCGAACCCGACGAACTGGCCGAGGCGACGCAGCTCTCCTTCACCGACCGGCTGGAAGACATCGCCGACTGCAACGTCTTCATCGTCACCGTCCCCACGCCGATCGACCGCTACAAGCGCCCCGATCTGGGCCCGCTCATCTCGGCGTCGAAGGCGGTCGGGCAGGTATTGAAGGAAGGCGATGTGGTCATCTACGAGTCCACCGTCTATCCGGGTGCGACCGAGGACGACTGCGTGCCGGTCCTCGAAGAGACCAGCGGCCTGACCTTCAACCAGGACTTCTTCGCCGGCTACAGCCCCGAGCGCATCAATCCCGGCGACAAGGAACACCGCGTCGCGGACATCATGAAGGTGACCTCCGGCTCCACGCCCGAGGCCGCCGAGTTCATCGACGGCCTCTACCGTCGCGTGATCAAGGCCGGCACCCACCTGGCCCCGGCCATCCGCGTCGCCGAGGCCGCCAAGGTAATCGAGAACACCCAACGGGACGTGAACATCGCGCTGGTCAACGAACTGGCCATGCTGTTCAACAAGATGGGCGTCGACACCCAGGCCGTGCTCGAGGCCGCTGCCACCAAGTGGAACTTCCTGCCCTTCAAGCCGGGGTTGGTCGGTGGGCACTGTATCGGCGTCGATCCGTACTACCTCACCCAGAAGGCCCAGGAGATCGGCTACCACCCCGAGATGATCCTCGCCGGTCGCCGCACCAACGATGGCATGGGCGAATACGTGGCCGCCCAGATCGTGCAATTGATGACCCGGAAACGGGTACAGGTGGTGGACTCCAAGGTTCTGATCCTCGGGCTCACCTTCAAGGAAAATTGCCCGGATTTGCGCAACACTCGCGTGATCGACGTGATCCGCGAGTTGCGTGACTACAACGTCAATGTCCACGTCCATGACCCCTGGGCGGACCCGTCAGAGGCCTGCGACGAATACGACATTTCACTGGTGGAGCGGCCCGAAAAAGGTGATTACGACGCCGTCGTTATTGCCGTCGCTCACAATCAGTTCGTTGAGATGGGTGCGCAGGATATTCGGTCACTAACCCGGAATGGCGGCCTCGTGTACGACATCAAGCACGTTCTTGGTCGTGAAGAAAGCGACGGCCGACTGTAAGAAGAAAAGCACCCTTCGCGGCCAAAGCGACTCCTACGTAAAAACAACCCGTAGGAGCGCCTTCAGGCGCGAAACCCACAACATGGCACCTTGCAAGCCGGTCGGTCTTCCAAATCGACAAACCCCCGAAGGGGTATTGGGGATTCCGAAAAGGCGTTGGGGTGAAGCAGTCGGCCCGCCAGCCGACTGTTGGACTGAAGTCCAACCCACAAAGCGCCGGCACCAGAATGGCAACAAGCCCTGTGGGTCGGGCTTCCAAATCGACAATCCGCCCGGGAGGGCGGATGGATGCCTGAAAGGTGCCGGGGTTAGGCAGTCGGCCTTTCGGCCGATGTTGGACTGAAGTCCAACCCACAGCAGAAACAAACAGGACCGATAAGGAATAGCTGGAGAATTCAGATCCGAGAAATCAGAGTAATGAATAAACTTGAGTGATCGAGCAAAGACAGTACGCTTCCGGACCTCTGACCTCTGACCTCTGACCTCTGACCTCTGACCTCTGACCTCTGACCTCTGACCTCTCGAATTTCCCAGCCAAGATAAATGACAAAAGACATAACCAAAACCAAGATCGCGATCGCCGGCACCGGCTACGTCGGCCTCTCCAACGCCGTTCTGCTTGCCCAGCACAATCACGTCGTGGCGCTGGATATCGTTTCCGAGAAGGTCGAGATGCTGAACAAGCGGCAATCCCCGATCGTCGATGCCGAGATCGAGGACTTCCTGGAGAACCGCGAGCTGGACCTCACCGCCACGCTGGACAAGCAGGCGGCCTACATCGATGCCGACTTCGTCATCATCGCCACGCCAACGGACTACGACCCGCAGACCAACTACTTCAACACCGCCTCGGTAGAAGCCGTCATTCGGGACGTCATGGCCGTCAACCCGCACGCCGTGATGGTGATCAAGTCCACCGTCCCGGTCGGCTACACCCGCGAGATCAAGGCAAGGATGGAAACGGACAACATCCTCTTCTCGCCCGAATTTCTGCGCGAGGGTAAGGCACTGCACGACAACCTGTATCCATCGCGCATCATCGTCGGCGAGCACTCCGACCGTGCCGAGGCCTTCGCCAACCTGCTGGCCGAAGGCGCGTCGGCCGATGATGTGCCCATCCTCTACACCAACCCCACCGAGGCCGAGGCGATCAAGCTGTTCGCCAACACCTACCTGGCGTTGCGGGTGGCCTACTTCAACGAACTGGACACCTACGCCGAGACCCATGGCCTGGACACCCGCCAGATCATCGACGGCGTCTGCCTCGACCCGCGCATCGGCAGCCACTACAACAATCCGTCGTTCGGCTACGGCGGCTACTGCCTGCCCAAGGACACCAAGCAGCTGCTGGCCAACTACGACGAAGTGCCCAACAACATCATCGGCGCCATCGTGGACGCCAACACCACCCGCAAGGACTTCATCGCCGACTCCATCATCAAGCGCAACCCGAAGACCGTCGGTATCTACCGCCTGGTGATGAAGAACGGCTCCGACAACTTCCGCGCCTCGGCCATCCAGGGCGTGATGAAGCGCATCAAGGCCAAGGGCATCGAGGTGGTGGTCTACGAACCGGTGCTGGAAGAGAACAGTTTCTACAACTCCCGCGTCATCCGTGAATTGGACGAGTTCAAACGTGTCAGCGACGTTATCGTTGCCAACCGGCGTTCCTGCAACCTCGAAGACGTGGTGGACAAGGTTTATACGCGCGACCTGTTCGGGGCCGACTGAGATGACACGCCGTACTGGAGGATTTCTCTCCCTTTTCATTAGTCGCGTGATTCCACGCAAGAACCGAACAATTCGGGCATGTTGAAATCCGCCATTGCATCGAATTACCGCCGTCTCCAGATCTATCTGAACAATTCGTTTTGGATCATGGGCGAGAAGGCTGTGGGATTGGGGCTTGCGTTCGCCGCGACAGTCTTTATCGCGAGATATCTGGGTCCGGAGGACTTTGGCTCGCTGGCTTATGCCCTGTCACTTGCAACATTGTTTTCGGCAGCGGGGCATATGGGCCTTCAGGGGCTGGTCGTTCGAGAGATTGTCAAGGACCCAGAGGGTCGCGCCGAAACGCTTGGAACGGCGGCAACGCTCAAGTTGCTCGGGATGGGGGCGGGTTATCTGATTTTGCTCGTCTATGCAGTGGTATACGAAGGTCTGCACACGACAGAGTTCTATCTGATCGCAATCGCTGGCTTTGCTCTATTGTTTCGACCGCTGGATGTGCTCGAATTCTGGTTTCATGCATTCGTGCAGGCCCGATACGCTGCGCTTGCCCGGATCGCTGCACATGTCGCGACGACTGCGTTCAAACTTGCGCTGGTTTTCGCCGGGGCGGGGCTAGTGTATTTCGCAACAGCTCAAGTTCTTCAGGCCATGCTGGCAGCCTTGTTGTTACTCCTGTTCTTCCGACTCAAAGCGGGAATCCGCATTACTGAGTGGCGCTTCAACCGGGCACGAGCGCGTAACCTTCTGAGCCAAGGGTGGCTGATCTACCTCGGCTCAATCTTTGCCGTTATCTACCTTAAGGTGGATCAGGTGATGCTTCGGTGGCTGGCCGGTACAGAGGAAGTTGGGCAGTACGCGGTAGCGGCACAACTGTCAGAAGCCTGGTATTTCGTCCCAACGGCGATTGTCGCGTCCTTCTTCCCGCGACTCATCAAGCTTCGCGAAGAAAATGAAGCAAAGTTCAAACGGCGTCTGCAACAGCTTTTCGATGCCCTCTTCCTGATAGGGCTGTCCGTTGCGGTGGCGATGACCATCGCCGCTCCATGGATCATCAGCGTATTTTTTGGCACCGATTACGCAGCCAGCGCATCGATCCTGGTGATCCACATCTGGGCGGCGATATTCATCTTCATGCGTGCGGCGTTTTCGAAATGGATTCTGATCGAGAACGTTCTGGTTTTCTCACTGATCACGCAAGGGCTGGGTGCGCTGGCCAATGTATTGTTTAACCTTGCATTGATCCCATCTTATGGCGGGATCGGCGCGGCATACGCAACCTTGTTCTCGTACGCCATGGCTTCGTTTGTGGCGCTTTTCTTCTACCAACGGACCCGCGCGGTCTTTTGGCAGATGGCGTGGGCTTTTCTTTCGCCCCTGCGTTATCCGCTACGTCTGGCCACTCATGCAATGAATAAACAACAATGATATCTAGCATCCGTAGATTTATCCCATCTCCTGTCAAGCGCGTGATTCAGCAGGCACGTGGTGCAATTAGTTCTAGAAGCGTCCGCTTATTTTCGGCAAACCGCTGGTTGGCCAGCCTGTACTATTGCTTATTCAGCCGTCGTTTCGATCGTGAGCACCTAGCGGTTTTGAAGGGACGCGCAGAGTACGACCGTGCCCTGCGGGATATTGACCAAACATCCCCGCTGCTGCGTCGTAACGTGCATCGTTTGGAGAAGGGGTTGATCATGCGTCCACGCCGGGAGGTGTTTGCGGAGGCCTTCATTCTGGAAACCGTCCGCTGCTACAACCGGGCGAAACGCCGGCCAGGGTATTCCGCCGACGAATTACAATGGGCTCGGGATGTGATGGATGAATATTTCAGTGTTGTCAAGGAGTCTCCGGTAATCACGAAAGCTAGGCAGGAATACGAGCAAGAGTCAGGTCAAAACCCCAGCAGGGGCCTGATTGAAGCACGAATCTTTAAACCATACCCAAAAGCAGCTTGCCCAGCCAACCCGGTTTCTTTCGATCAGCTTGAGACGCTCTTCCAGCGGCGGAGATCCGTTCGCTGGTATGAGCAGAAACCGGTCCCAACTGACCTCATTCAGAAGGTAATTAACGCCGCCGCCTTGGCTCCATCCGCATGTAATCGTCAGCCATATCGGTTTATCGTTGCCAATGAGCCGCCGATGGCCGCGCGCATCGCGGAATGCGCGGGAGGTACCAGGGGGTTCGCTCAGCAGTTGCCTTCATTGATTGTGGTTGTGGGCGATCTCTCTGCCTATCCACATGAGCGCGATCGGCATTTGATCTACATCGATGCCTCTTTAGCCTCGATGCAACTTATGCTTGCGGCCGAGACCGTAGGGCTTTCCACCTGCCCGATCAATTGGCCCGACGTGGAACGGTCGGAGCGAAAGCTCCAGAGCATCCTAAGCCTGCCGGAACACGAGCGTGTCGTGATGCTGATCGCTATCGGTTATGGAGACCCGGCAAGCGGTATTCCATATTCGCAGAAAAAGCAGAATTCTCTTATTACGCAGGAGTGTGCACCAGAATGATCATCGAAATCCGGAAGGCGGGGTTTGTAAACAAAGGCGCAGAATTAATGCTACGCGCGATTATAGAGAGAGTAAAAACGGCCTATCCCGATGCCATGCTGACGATGGCCCCAACCCCCGCAGCAGGGTCGATGCCTTACCGAAAGGTCGTCGATCATGGTTTTTATCCGAAAGCGTCGCTGTATCGGTATGGGTATCAATTAGGGGATCTGGCCAAACTGGCGCCCAGTAAGCTTCGAGAGATGTATGGGCTCGTGCTCGATCGTGATATCGACGTCGTTATTGACGCCGCCGGTTTTTCCTACAGCGATCAGTGGGGCGAAAGGAGTTCGCGTGAACTGGCGTATTCTGCCGCGCGTTGGCGTAAGCAGGGCACAAAGGTGATCCTAATGCCCCAGGCTTTCGGGCCATACACTAGCACGCGCATTCGCAAGGCGATCCGGCACGCAGTCGACAATATTGATCTGGTCATGCCGCGGGAGCGAACATCCTACGACTACCTGACAGAGGTCACGGGTGAGCGCCCGAACATCCGCCAGTACCCAGATTTTACCAACCTGATTGAGGGGGTCGTGCCGGAATACTTTGAGCGCGACCAGTATGGTGTGTGTCTGGTACCGAACTACCGCATGGTTGACAAAACAGGTGACAGCCAGAGCAATGCGTATCTTCCATTTATGGTGCGGTGTGCCCAGCAGCTACGTAAGAAAGGTGCAAAACCGTTCATCCTGGTTCATGAAGGCGCAAACGACCGTTGGCTTGCGGAGCAGATTTCAGAAGGTGCCGGAGGACTCCCGGTCATCGTCGAGGACGATCCGCTGAAGATCAAGGGCATCCTAGGAGCGAGCTACGCTACCGTTGGCAGTCGATTCCACGGTCTTGTGAGTGCTCTTAGTCAGGGTGTTCCTTCTCTAGCGACAGGGTGGAGTCACAAATACCAGGAACTCTTTCGTGATTATCTTTTCCCCGAAGGGGTTGTCTCGGTCGATATTTCTGATGACTTGCTTGCAGAAAAGATCGACGATCTGGTGGATCCGCTGTCCAACCGAGAGATTGCCGAGTCCCTGAAAACTGAGTCTGAGCGATTGAAGCGTCGTTCGGAAGAAATGTGGAAAGAGGTGTTTGAACTAATTGATCGAGGCTCCTTGAACGCTTCTGAAACTTGATTGGACCGGGTCTCGGCTTGAGATGCGAGTTCTATATGGCCTGCAGTATTTTTGGCTTGCCGAAAAAGGGGTCTGCCGAAAAAGGGGTCAGAAGTATTTTCGGAGTCAATGGACTTGGATCGATAATTGATCCTTTTTTTGACAAGCGATTGCTAACGTAGAACGGAGAAAACGTCATGGCGTGCAGATTCTGTGGGTCGGGGTCACACACGGCGAGAAATTGTCCAAATATCAACCGGTGTTCTAACTGCGGCAAGCCCGGCCACAACATCCAGACGTGCCCGGATGCCCGTCGATGTGGGATTTGCGGAAGTTACCAGCATGACGCCCGCACTTGCCCTGATCGATAAAAAACATGAAATATTCCCTGATCATCCCCCATTTCAATGATCCGGAACGACTGGAGCGGCTGCTTCGGACGGTACCGGTGGAACGCCCGGACCTGGAGGTACTGGTGATCGACGACTGCAGCCCGGACCAGGGAGCGCTGGAAGCGGTCAAGGTGCGCTGGCCAACGGTTCGTTGGCTGTCGACGGCCAAAAATTCGGGTGCCGGCGCGGCGCGCAATGTGGGGCTGGACCATGCGCGGGGGGAGCGACTCGTATTTGCGGACTCGGACGACGAGTTTCTCCCCGGGGCATTCGACGTCTTTGACGAGCACGTGGGACACGAGCACGAGCTGGTGTATTTTCTGGCGGAGGCGGTTCAGGAATCC
>JAWLCA010000048.1:0-13071 GCA_041687395.1 Paracoccaceae bacterium
GGCGCTCGGTGATATCTGCCGCATGTTCACGCCAGATGAGTGCTGGAACTACTTCCGTGCCGCCGGGTATGTCTCAAGTTAAAACAGAAGCGCTTTAGGAGAGCTTCCGCTTCTCCCAAGCGTTCTTCGGCAATATAGAGGGTTGACAAATTGTTTCTTATACTGAGATTGGTACGTTGGGGAGAACGAATGCGTCGTTGCTCAACTCGAGGGCTTCTAAATATCGGCGCTCCGCCTCTTCGCTCTTACCCAATGATCGGAGGAGCAACGCTACGTTGTTTAAGAGCCCCGCGAGAGCCGGATCTTCCGGTCTCAAACGTTGTCGGGTTTCCAGGGACTCGGTAAGAAAAACTTCAGCGTCTCTTAGTCGCCCGCCAGCCCAGTACAAGATTCCAAGGCTGGAGACCGACGCTAAACGATCAGGATCATTCTCACGCAGACTTTCGCGTGCATGTCTTTCCACTTGCTCTGCCAGCCGGATGCCCGCATCATATTTCCCCTCGTTGTAAAGCTGAACAACTCTTGCGTTGCCCTCAGCGACCGTTTCGAACTCAACGGCCTCTTGAGCAGCGATTGACGTGCTGAGGAACATAAATGTAGCAAGGGAATAGGCCGCAACCCGAACCGCAATTCTATAAGTCACTTTTAGATAAGCGGATACTCCAGCTAGGCTGGCGCCCATCACCCAAACTCGAAAACGCCTTGCCAATGTTTGTCCCCCTGCTGAAAATGACAGCATTTCAGCAATGTGAATGTAAACAGCGACTGAGGTCGCAGACTGACAAACTCGTACCTTCGCAGTTAGTAATCTTCTCCATACTTTAATCTCTGCGCGCCCAAAACCAAGCGCACGTGAGCCGCGCTGCAGGATAATTGGCAGATTGGGCTCTTCTGGTACCTGCGACGCACTCTACACGAATGACCGCTGTCGGGAAATGGCCGAGACTTGTCCCCTTCCTGCGCACTGCTGCCGCTGAAGAATGCCACGGCGAGCGTCGGCTGTTGCGGGTTTCTGGGGATGCAGTGCTGCGGCGCCGTCTGACAAGGTCCCGCCCGCCGCGAAGATCCGTTCGCCGCCATCGCTGTACACCATCGCCAATCATCGCCGCCGGGCGCCTCACGGTAGCACGCTGATGCGGTCATTCTGCCATCCCGCCACGAGCTCGCGCAGTGCCGCAGGCTCGATCACCTCGACCGCGTCGCCCCACTTGTAGAGATGCCAAGCCATCTCGACCAGGCCGCTTGCCTCGAAGGAGACGATCATCCCGCCATCCTCCTGCTCGACCATCTCCTGGTTTGGGTGGAATGCGAACTCGCGCGCGATGGCCGCAGCGGCCGGGCTGAACCGCCACACGACCCGGGAAACCTCTTGGTCCGAGTGGAAAGATCCGAAGGATTGCGCCGCATAGGCTTCGAGGTCGAAATCCTTGTCCTTCTCGAACCACTCCAGTGTGATCTCTGCCCTGGCAATGCGGTCCAGACGGAACCGGCGCAGGCCCGCCTCTTTGACGGGGTCGCGCCCGATCAGGTAATGCCGCGTCCCGAGCAGCATCCCATAGGGTTCGATGACCCGCTGGCGCGGCTCGGCATCCTGCGCGCCCTGATACCAGATGATCAGCCGAT
Organism: Paracoccaceae bacterium; assembly: GCA_041687395.1. Lineage (GTDB taxonomy): Bacteria > Pseudomonadota > Alphaproteobacteria > Rhodobacterales > Rhodobacteraceae > JAWLCA01. The sequence goes on from JAWLCA010000048.1 coordinate 1,624, forward strand.
GCGGGCCTTTCATCGCCGCGGCGATTTTGCTCATGATGATCCGCGAGGTTTTCACCTTGGGGCCGGGACGGCAGGCATAGCCGTTTGCCTCAAGGATCGTCTCGGCATCCGCCTCCGCCCGTCGCGCATGGGGCGCGGGCAGCGTCGCCAGCAGACGGTCGCGCAAGGCTTGCAACGCCTCTGCATCCGAATTCGCGCCTTCCCGCTCTGCCCGCCTGATGCCCATCTCGAGCGCGACCAGCTCGTGCTCATACACGCCCTGCATGCCCAGCATGGTCGTGTCGCGCAGCTTCCACCAACGGCGTCGTTCGCTGTCGACATCATGGTCAAGGCTCGGGAACACCTCCTTCAGGGCATAGATCATGCGCTGGGCCGTGCGCTCGGTCACGCGGAACTCCTTTGCAGTTTCCTTAACCGTGACACCCTGATGACGCGACGCAGAAATGCGCGCCAACTTCAACAGATCCTGCGCCTTCAGAAACGACATGGCGGACTCCTTCTATCCCCGACAGTTAATGACGTAGCACCTGACGTATATTCAACCAGAGGGAGATTCGCCTAAAGGTTGTTATTCGGTCCGGGGTTTGTCGGCGCCACGCACTGCGTCGTCGCCACGGCGCGGCTCGGTCGATCCAAAGCCCGGAAGGCTTTCCCTCGCAGCAGCCCGGGGCGGCGTCTCACCTGGTTCAGGTGGCGCGCCGCATCCGCTCAGAACGAGAAAAGGAGTCATGATGGCACTACCACCGAGAGCATTTTTCACCCTGCACGAAACCGCGTCCCGGTGGGGCTGTACCATCGCCGATATCGCGGGCTGGGCCACCGAGGGAAGACTGGAGATCGTCACCGGCATCCCCCTCGCGGTCTGCGGCTCGGAGAAGGTGTCTGGCAAGATCACCCTCTCACCCATGGATATGCTGCCCCTTTTCCGCCGCAGCGGGACAGGACCCACCGCCATCAAGCTTCTGAGGATGAAGCCCGAGCCCGGGCGTGACTGGGCCTATGTCACCGAACCAGCCGACGGTGTCGAAGTCTCGATCGCGGATCTCTTGATCAGCGGCCAGGATGTATTGCGGTTCGAGGACGACCACGACCTGCTGCGCCGCATCGGCGGCGGCACGGGCGCCCTCTCGCCCTACGATTGGGAGGGGATGTACGTGACCATGATCAAGCGCATTCACGAACAGGGCCTGCCCGCGACACAGGCTGAGCTAATCGGGGAGCTGCAGGAGTGGTTTGCCGATGTGGCCGAGAACGGCGAGGTTCCGGACGAGAGCACCATCCGCCGGCGGTTGCGCCCGTTCTGGCGCGCGCTGCGCGGCGCGGCCTGATCAGGCCACCCATCTCAGGCGCGTTTCGTATCCGGATCCAAATCAGCATCGGCATCATGCACGATCCTTGGCCGTGGCCGGAGCATACCGGCCACGGCATCCACCCCGGCGCGCAGGGGCGAGTCCATCAGATGCGCATAGCGTAGGGTCGTCTGCACCTGGCTGTGGCCGAGAAGCTTGCCGATCATCTCGAGCGACGCCCCACCGCTGACCAGCAGCGACGCGAATGTGTGGCGCAGGTCATGGATGCGCACATCGGGCAGGTTCGCCTCCCTTTGGACCATCACCCAGAACCGGCGGATTTCCTTGACGGGCTGGCCCGGCACATCGCCCGGGAAAAGCCACGGGGTCCCATTGGCCACCACGAGCGCGCGCTGGCGCACGATGGCCGCGACATCGGCGGAGATCGGAACCCGGTGGATCTTGCGCTGCTTGGTGGTCGCCGCCGGTTTCGACCAGATCCCAAGCTCGAGGTTGAACTGCTCGAACCGCGCCTGTCGCACCTCGCCCACGCGGCTGCCGGTCAGCATGCAGAGGCGACGTCTCCGCTGCAGGCGATGCGGGTCATGGCCGCGGGGACCCGATTGGATGACGTGGCGCTTGGCGATCTGGTCCGGGCTGCGTCCTCACATGCTGGGCCGTGGCCCAGGCTCGAGTGGAGATCGGCCTCCTGACGACGCGCCTGTTCCAGTCGCTCTCCAACATCGGAGAACTCCTGAGATGTTTCAGCAATCTGCTGTCGGGATTGTTCAACGCCTTCCTGGATGCCAGCCAGTTCGTCTCTTCCCTCAGTGATCTCGGTCTCAAGTGTTTCAAGCTCGTCGCGGAGTGTCTGAGCCCGGGTGTCCAGAGCCGCCACTTCTTTTCGTCGAACGTCCGACTCTTGCTCCAGTTGATCCAGCTCGCTCACGCGCTGATCGCGATCGGCCACAGCCTGGTCCGCCTCGGATCGCAGTGTCACAATGCGGGTCTCGAATTCGGCGACGGTGCCGGTCAGTGCACGGTGACGCTCAAGCTCGTTTTCTGCTTCCGCGGACGCGGACCAGAAATACAGGGCAAGTAGCCAACCCAGTAGTGCCACCGTGGCCACGGCGATACCGATCATGCGATACCGCGATTCCCTCCGAGCTTCCTGAGCCATGCTTGTTCTCCGCTGCTTATTGTTCGCGCTGTGCGAGGCGCCGACCAGACAACAACTCGATGGCTGGACGAAGGTTCCGGAAACTGGGCGGTGATGACCGTTCAACGGGTCGGGCCAGGTGTTCAGTAGAGGGCTGGCCCCATGGCAAACCTTGAGGAATTGCGCACCCGCCGGGAGGCGTTGGCCACGCAACGCCTCGGGCGTGGGGCGCGGCAGCCATGACGGGAAGACCGTGGGGTATCGCAGTATCGCGGAGATCGATCACGCCATCGAGTGGCTCGGCCGTGAAATCGTGTCAGCAGAGGGGCGGCGGATCGTGCGACAGGTGCGCGTGACCAAATCGAAATGGCTTTGATCGCCTACCGTTCGTGGTCGTCAGGCCTCGGGGGCTTGGGCCATGAAATCTCATGCGGCCACCGCGGATCCTGCGGCAGGTCCTTCAAGCGCCTGCGATAGTCCAGCCACGCGCTATGGTCGGACGTGACATCTGGCACTGCCTCGATCCACTCCGTGGCTTCGAGAAGGCGCTGGCGCAACGCCTCACCGAGTTCTTCTTCGCGCGTCCGATCAAACGCAGCCTGCCGCATGGCCGTAATGGACCTCCTCAAGAGCCATCCTGCCACACCCTGCGAGGCCCCGAATTGATGCTTGTCAATTCCGGGGGGCGCCGAGCAGCGTTCCTCGCCAACGTTCCCTCGATGCGCCTCTTCGACCTTTTTCGCCGTCCCGCACGAGGCGGCCCTGAGGCCATGCGCGCCCAGCTAGAAGGTGCGATGTCCCGGCGCCGGCTGCGCGGCTGCCCCCCCCGAAGAACATTAACGCGATGGTCGCCTCGGGCGGACCGCGGCTGCTGTCCTACGCTCGCGAGTCGGCGGTCACCAACGGATACGCTGCGAACGTCTGCGAAGCTTTCGCGTCGAACCTGGTCGGCGAAGCGCAAGGTCCAACGCTAGGTACCGAAGCGTACGATAACATTGTAGACCACCGAGAGTCCCTAGCCGAACAGCACGACTGCCAGCGGTTGGTCCTGAAGAACCAGCAACAGATACAGAGGGCTGGCCAAGCTTTGCCGTGAGCTAAACCTAGGATCTATTGCGAGTCACCGGCAGTTGCCTGATCCGGCCTGAATGACCCGCGAAGCTCCTCGGATCGAATTAATCGTTTATCGGAAGAAACGATTCTTGTTCCCTGCGGCCAGCAAAACTTCCTCAATCTGCTTCTATTGTCGCGATGGTTCTTTCCTCGAACGACGTCGCCTAGCCGGTTGGTTGAATGCAGAACGAACCTCGGGCATTTTGCTTTTGGGTCGGTTCATGCTGATCTCCCAGCCCGCGCCGGAGAGGGCGGGCGGCACAGACCAATCCTTGCCAAGAACAGTCCCGGTCGTGACTAACCGGTATTAGCTGGTGTCCTACCCCTTTCGACATCCGTCACCTTGACCGAGACCTGCAGCCCGAGCAGGGTGCCGCCCTCGTGCAGGAAGGTCCCGCTGACCGGCATCGCCTGTGACGGCGTGCGGGTTGTGGCAACGCGGATAAGGTTTCGGCTGGCGATGATTCGATTAGTGGGGTCGAATTCCACCCAGCCGGCACCGGGGACGAAGACGTCGGCCCAGGCATGCGTTGCGCCGCCGCCTTTCATGTCCTCACCCGAGTCAGTGCCAGAGATCTCGTCGTGCAGATAGCCGGTGACGAAGCGTGCAGCGAACCCAAGGCTTCGTGCCGCATCCATGAACAGCAGGGCAAAGTCCCTGCAGGTGCCGGCGCCCAGCCTGATCGTCTCGGCCGGTGTTTGTACGCCTTCGGCTTCGCGCCTGGCATAGCGAAACTCATCGTGGACAAACGTTGCAAGAGCACCAAGAACCCAAAGGCTGCCGCCGGATAGGTGCGGCAGCGCCTTCGCGATCCAAGCCGCCAACACTCCCTGATCCTGCGGTTGGTCCGCCATGAGAAAGGGACCAAGGTCGATGCGTGCGTCGGCGTCGTACGCCACTGGATAGGCGCCTGCATAGCGCTCGATCCGTGCCAACGGCTCATCCAGACCGTAACGCCGCAGCAGCAGTTCGCTTTCGATCACCAATTCATCCGCTTCGTCGTGGAACGAGAGCAGCGCGACGGAGTTTCCAAAGGTATCGAAGGCCCAATGCACATCCGCGCGAGGCGAGACCGTCAGACTGGAATCCAGGATTCGCATGTCATGTCCATCGCGGGGGCGGATCATGAGTCGATGTTCGCCGAACGTCACCGGGCGGTCATAGGAATATCGCGTGCGATGAAGGATGCGCAGAGTTCGAATTGGAGTATCCTTCGACTTGCCTGTGGAGTGTGGGGGATCGCGTCGGTACGGCGCAAACCGCAAGAAAGAGACGCTTGACCAGTGCAGACTCTACGTCAGGCCAGAAAGGGCGGCAATGTTCATTCGGATCGGCTACGAGATCGTCATCGACAGCAAGGCGGATACCGTGATGATCCTTGCCCTGTCGCCGCATTCGAGCTTCGATGGGCGGATCATCGGCTCCTCTGCAGTACAGGCCGCCCCTGATCTTCCGATGGAGACGTTCCTTGACAGCTTCGGCAACCGGCTGACGCGGCTGCGGGCGCCGGCGGGAGAGTTGATGCTTTGGTCCGACTGCATCGTCGAGGTTGGCGGCAAGCCCGACGTGTTCGACTGGACCGCGCAGCAGCATGATGTGGGTGACCTGCCGCCCGAGACCCTGCAATTTCTGACCGCCAGTCGCTATTGCGATTCCGACGCGCTCGCCCCCGAGGCGCTGGACCTGTTCGGATCCACCCCACCGGGCTGGGCGCGGGTGCAGGCGATCTGCAATCATGTCCACAACCATCTGACGTTTGGCTACGGCTTCGGCCGACCGACCAAGACCGCCGGCGATGCGCAGCGCGAGAAGACCGGCGTTTGCCGGGATTTCGCGCATCTCTCCATCGCCTTCTGCCGCGCCATGAATATCCCGGCCCGTTACGCCAGCGGGTACCTCGGCGACATCGGGGTGCCCTACTCCGGGCCCGGAGACTTCTGCGCCTGGTTCGAGGCCTATCTGGGCGGTCGCTGGTACACCTTCGACGCGCGCTACAACACACCAAGGATCGGCCGGGTTCTGATGGTCCGTGGCCGCGATGCTGCCGACGGCGCGATGATCACCTCGTTCGGCGCCTACGACCTGAAGTCGTTCCGGGTCTGGACCGAAGAGGTGCCCGGCACGTCAACTGATGACAAGCTGCTTGAGTTGCTGACAACTCGTCCACAGGGTGAAGCGCTGACGCTCGCTCCGACGGTTTGAAGGCGAGAACGCGGTTGGGCGGGTGCATCGCTACGGCGACCGGGATGGGGAGACCCGGACCGGGACGGTCGAGTTGCGCATCCTGAAGCTGTATAGGGCCAGCTGCTTTCTCGGCTTTCTTGAACGCCGAGGCATGGTGGTGAAGGCGCTGACCTCTGTGACTCGGGCAGTCCATGTTCAAGGTATCTCGGCGCGCTCGGTTGACTATCTGGACAAGGCCATGGGTATGTCGGGCAACTCCAAGAACGAAGTCCGTCGCCTGAGCGATGAGATCGGCGACATGGTTAAGGCCCTTTTTTGAGCCGACTGATCAAGGAGACTGGCCCTGCCTCTGGATCGAGGCGACCTACCTCACGGTCCGGCGTGCCGGGTGGATCATCTCCGTCGCCGTGATCATCGCCATCTACGAACGCACCAGCATGTTGATCACCACCAAAATGAGCTTCACCGATTGGGCCTCGGTCATCGGCGACGCCAAGGTGACCACCGCCTTGCTCGATCGCCTGATCGAGCCGCAGTTCGAACCCGAGCGCCGGTCTGCAACCTGGAGGGAGGTTTCCCATGAGGGCTTGTTCGAGCAGCCGAGCGAAGAGCTTACCCGCTATGTCGAGATCGAGGAGCAGCATTTTCTGCCCATGCTCCGCAAGCACTCCGAGACCAAACACCTCGCTGCCGATGCCCTCAAGGGCAACAAGGAACTGCGGGCGTCATTGAAGAAACTCACGGAGATGCCGAAGGACACTGATGAGTTTCTCGCTGAGCTCGACATTCTGAAGAAGAGCTTCCAGCAGCATGTTCGCAACGAGCGCAAGGAGCTGCTCCCCGCAGTCCTGAAGGCGCTCAGCGATGAGGAAGCTGGCACCCTGGCAGACAATATCGACGAAGCTGTGTCCGAGGCGGAAAAAGCCAAGCGCGACGAGAAGCGGGAAGAGAACGCTCAAGCCAAGCGTGAGGCTGAGGAAGCCGAGCAGGCCAAGGCTGACGAACGTGCCGCGGTCCGTGCTCAGAAAGCTGCGGAGCGCTCCGCTCGTGAGGTCACCGAAAAAGCTGCCGAAACAGTGGCACGAGGTGCGGCCTCAGTGCAGGACGCTGCTCGCCAGGTGACGGCGAAAATCAAGGATGAGACCCAGAAGGTTGCGTCGGACACACGTGAGGCAATGAGCGTCTACAGCGAAACGACGCAGAAGATCCGCGATGACGTACAGGCGCGAGGGGAAACACGCAGTTTATCGGCTTCCGTCGCGCGTTGCATGGCGCCACTGGGTACTGAAAGCCTGAGCACTTCGAGGTTCGGCATTGGGCTGCATGTCAGCCAAGCCAGGGAGCGGCTGGTGCTGAGGCGGGAGCGTTTAGCACTGGTAGCATCGACCCCACTGGCATGCACTCAACGCTCGCGCAGAACATCCAGGTGGGCAAGCGAACTAACGCCGGCTGCCCTGCGATTGGCGTCGGAAGCGCGGCCGCCCCCCTTCACGAACCGGAACCTTCGCATGGCACCTACGTTACATTTGTGAGCCAATTCGCTCAGGACCAAACTCTGGAGAAGAACCAATGGATCACACACGGCACACCCCGCTCGAAGCGGCTGAGCTCAACGAGGCAAACCTGATCGACGCCGTTATTTACGGGCGGCATGACGAAAAGATTGGCACTGTGGCACATGTCCATGGCGTGGGTCCCACGACGCAGGTTGTTGTCGATGTCGGCGGATTTTTGGGCATCGGATCAAAGCCCGTCGCTATTGACGCCAGCCAGCTGAAGTTCATGCGTGATGACGATGGCACGGTGCACGCCGTCACATCCTGGACGAAGGAGCAGGTCAAGGACCTGCCTGAGCATCACCACTGAATCGAGGACTCTGCGATCTTCGCTCGACATGACCGTGGGCGTCCGAACTCTTTCGGACGCCCATTTTGGCACGGCATCCTGAATTCGACGGGGTGTGGGGCCTGCGAGACTGATCTATGGATCGCGCCCGCAAGCGCGGCGGAATCCTGTCCGAATTGAACAGCAAGCCAGGCAATCTGTAGCCGTGACGGCATCAAGCACGATATCCCCCATCGACGTTGGCAGGACGCGAAGCCGCGCCTCCTGCTGAACGCGAATGCCTTTCTGCGGGACTTTCTGGTCCTCGGGAGCGATGTCGGCCTCGGCGACTACTGCCATCGACCGGCAGTGGTGACCAGACCGACGGAAACCCTCGACAAGGCGCTGGGCATCCTTGCCACGCTGCGCGCCAAGGACGCCGGCCATGACGAGACGGTCATGCTGCTTTGGTCGCCGAAGGTGAAGCGGATGATCACCGGGTCGGATGTCCTCAGATGCCTGCTGAGCGGCATGGGCGAGCACGAGAAGATCGCGGTCATGGATGCGCCAAGTCCCTGAGTGGCCGACGTACCCATGCGATGACCCTTGGTGTCGCCGCGTGTCACGTCAGCGTCAGGGCCGCCATCAGAAGGACGCTCGCGAGCCGCGCAAGATCTGCATGGAGCGACGGACCGCTGTAGCGTGCCGCCGAACGCCAGACACCGACGATTGCGAGGATGTTGTAGGGCACCGAGAGACCGTAGCCGATCAGCACGGCAGCCAGCGGCTGATCGTGCAGGATCAGCACGAGAAACATTATGCTGGTGGCGATATTGACCAGCAGACCCACCGTCACCGTCCAGGTCCAGAAGGCTTCGTTCAGAGGAAGGTCGCCGGACCAGAGGGCAAGCAGTTTCGTCATGAGGCTGACCTTGCAACGACGGCCAAGGCGGCACAATCGCCATGCAGCATCACGCTGCCGCAAGTAGAATGCACCTGGCATGAGGCGACACCCGACTCTGAACGGATGGTGTCCGATCACGAACGCGCTCAGACTTTCAAGAATTCTTGCCGTTCCGAAAGGAGAGACCCATGAAAGAGGCCCCCGACCCGCAGTCCGATGCGCCGCAGGAAGAACGCGAGCGCTGGGAGGTGCTGACGCAGCTCGAGGACTGGCTGGAGCGACCGATGCTGGTCCTGTCGTTCATCTGGCTCAGCCTCGTCATTGTCGAACTCGTCTGGACGACCTCGGGCGTGTTCGAACTGCTCGGCACGATCATCTGGATCGTGTTCATCATCGAGTTCCTGCTGCGCTTCGCCTTGGCGCCGCGCAAGATCAAGTTCCTGAGGCGCAATCCGATTACCATCATCGCCCTCGTCGCGCCCGCCTTCCGGTTCCTCCGCGCCTTGCGCCTGTTGCGCCTGAGCCGCGGGCTGCGCCTCGTCAGGATCGTCGGTACCGCCAATCGCGGTTTCAGTGCGCTGCAGAAAAGCTTCGACCGCCGGGGACTCGGCTATGTGCTGGCCACAACGGCGGTGGTCATCTTGCTGGGCGCGGGGGGAATGCTTGCTTTCGAACCCGCACGCGACGTCAGCGGCGGCTTCTCCGGTTATGCTGACGCGCTGTGGTGGACGGCGATGTTGGTGACGACGACCGGATCGGATTTCTGGCCCCTGACGCCTGAGGGCCGAGTGCTCGCGCTGCTCCTGTCGATCTACGGCCTCGCGATCTTCGGCTATATCGCCGCCAGCCTTGCCACCTTCTTCATCGGGCAAGAGGCCGCGGCTCCAGACAGTGATGTCGCCGGTGCTCGCGAGATCGCAGCGCTGCGCGAGGATATTGCGGCGTTGCGTGACGAACTGCAACGGTCGGTCCCGAGGTGAGCCAATGGGATATTTCCGGGCGCCGACGCCTACTTCGCGGCCATTCACACGTCCTTCTGGGGCCGAAAGATCGGCTGATCGGCGCGAGGAGGATCCGATGCCGCCATTCCGATCCGCGCGCTCGACCTCCAGTGCGTCGCCTTCGACATCCCAATGACAAGCCCCGATCCTTGGTTTTTGTCGCCGCGGCAGTGAAATGGGCTCTATGGGTCTCGTCACCCATCCCGATGCGCGCCTCTTTCACCTTGAGGCGCGGGCGGCGAGGCGGGGGCCACTTTCCCTGCGCGGGCGAGCCGGTTCCGGCCGGAAGCGATTCTGTTCTAATGGAAAGTCAGTCGCTGACGTGCGGCGGTAGGCGCGGGGGTGGCCGGCGTCGGCGCTACGGGGTCGAGATTGCGCAGGAACCTTCTCAATTGCGATCCGCGACCGCTCCGCCTTGGTCGGTAGGCACGCAGAAGAAAGGGTCCAGGCCGCCGCCTCGCGGGAGTACCGCGGTCGACGGAAACCGGCGCAGAAGTATCTGGCACTCAGAACCCGTCCCAAAGCCCGGGCGTCGTCGCGAGTTCCAGCAGATTGCCGTCGGGATCGCGGAAATAGAGACTGTGGCCGCCCCGTTGCCAGTCCGAGGTACCCTCGATGGATACCCCATTTTTCGCCAAGTGCGTACGCTAGGCCTCAAGCTCACCGTGGACAATGGCGAAGGCCATGTGAATCTGTCCCGAGGCGTCGTGCGGGGGTATCAGGCCTCCGCCGGTCTGCACAGGTTCGGTGGTCCCGCCGCGGATGAAAAGCAAAAGGACACTGCGCTTGCTGATGTCATAGGCTCGCATCCGGGTATCCGCATGCAGGCAGGGCAGGCCCATCACGCCTTCGTAGAACGCCGACGCCCTGTTCAGATCGTCGACATACAGCGCCGTTTCCAGGATCGACAACAGTTCCGGCATGGCGATCTCACTCCTTTCCCGTTGCGTAGAGATGCACGATGCGGTCCTCGCAGATCCCGCCAATGGCGACAAAAGTGTTGCCACGCTGAAAATCCTCGATCCGCAGGTGCGGGAAGACAAAGTACTTGCTGGCGACACGCGCCTGCGTGGCAGAGAAGACCACACGCGTGATTCCAGCAAACCGCATGGCCGACAGGCACATTTCGCAAGGTTGCAGCGTCGAGATCATCACGCAATCCGACAGGTCGGTTGTCCGGGAGGCGCCTCGGCGTTTTTCAACAGTACTTGCGCTGACGACCTTCGCCCTTCGAAAATGCTGCGCGACGGATAGATGGCCGGTCTCGTGAAGCTGCAGCCCAGCGCTCGACAATGACGTCAATGGCAGGTCAGGGCCGGGTGTGTCGTCACTGGCCCTTCGGGGTTACGTCTCTCGTTCCCTATTGCAACAGCATAACCACCTGGTCTGAGGTGAACTTAAACCCATGCCCATCCGGGATGCGTTCGGCCGAAACTGGGTACTTTGGGCGGCGGGGGTCGATGCTTGTGATCCTGAACAGTTCTCGCCCCGTACTGAACTCACGGCCGTAATCGCCAGGTGACAACCCGAACGCCTCGGCCAGCGCCTCAAAGCGCAGCCTCTCCGGGTCGAGAGCGGTGCCATCCGGGAGAGGAATGGACACGCGGAAGGCGGCATTAAACCCCCAGTGCAGGTCCACGCTGGTGAGATTCTGCGCCTCGACCACGAGACCGTGGCGGGCAGCGACCTCTTGGCAGGCCTTCAGCATGTCGAGCTGAAGCCGCTGACAGAGCACCGGGGTCAGGTTTCGTGGGGGTTTGGTGTTCGGCATGGCGCTGTCAGAACTCGGGGTTTTCACCAAGTGCTACATCATGCGCAGGTTTTGATCAAACCGGAGCGAATCCGCGAGGCCGAGACGATCATCTGGAAGGGTGTGTATCGACCCAGTGAAATCCTGCTCATGCTACAAGGGAGAACGTAGCGATGAGTATGACGATGGACGAGAACATCAAACGGTGGACGGCGAAGCGGAA
>JAWLCA010000049.1:0-12664 GCA_041687395.1 Paracoccaceae bacterium
CGCAACCGCCATCCGCCCCTCCGTGATGCGATGACACGGAATCACAGCACAAAGCAGAAGGGAATCCTGCGCGAGTCAGTGACGAGGGCCGCTGGTATACGAGGTCAGCAAGCTGCCTCCACGGCTCATCAGAGAGGGGTCCTTCCGCCTGGGCTCACCCCCTCGAAGAAGGGGCGATAGGGTTCGCCGTGATTGATGACGGCGTGTACGGTGCGCGCCATCTTGGCCGCGATCGCGGTGTAGGCCTTGCGGCGCAGATGGGCATTGTGTCGATCTTTGGAGATGTAGCGTTCAAACTTGTCCCGGAAGCTGTTGGTCCGCTTGAGAACGGCGGTTTGGCCAGCCATCCAGAGCGTGCGCCGCAACCGGGCGTTGCCATACTTCGAGATCCTGCTCTGACCGCGGAACATGCCGGACTGAACGGTGGCGAGATCCATTCCGCAGAACTTCAGGAACTGGCGGTGATGCCGGAATCGACGCAGGTCACCGGCCTCGGCCAGGATGGACATGGCGTTGATCGGCCCGATGCCGGGAATGGTCGTCAGCAGCTGATAGTCGGGCAGGTCAGACAGCAACTCCACGGCCCGCGCTTCGATCTCATCGCGCTGCCGGATCAGGCTTCGGCCCTCTGTGAGAACGAGGCGAAACATGCGGACAGCATCAGAATCCGGGTGGACTGGAAGTCCAACAGAACCAACGGCCGTCGCGTAAATGTCTGAAAGCAGTTGCTCCTTGGACACTTTGCGGCCAACGACCGCCCATGCGTCGGCGATGAAAGCGTCCCGGCTCATGGCCGAGATCATGTGTGGCGATGGGTACTTCTCCAGAAATGCGAGGAACCAATCCGTCCGCGAACTTCGGTGAAACCGCTCGGCCTCGGGAAAATACAGCGGCAGGTAGTGGGTCAGGATGCGGTGCCAGAGCTCGGTCTTCGAACGTGAGACAATCTCATGGGTCTTCGACAGTTCCTGTATGTCGGCGGTCCCGACCACCAACGGATCGTGAAAGAACTGCACGGCGCCGATCTCCAGCATGTGCAGGATGACCTGGGCGTCCTTCGGATCGTTCTTGTCCCAGCTGTTGTGCAGCGCCTCTCGCGTGCGGGCCAGGCCGACGGAGGAGACAAGCTTCAGGTCGAACCCGGCCCGGCCGAGATGGTGCGCCAGCGGGCGGTGGTAGTTGCCGGTCGCCTCGAACCCGATACGCACTGGCAGATCGTAGCTGGCGAGGGCCGCGGACAGGCGGTGGAAGTCTTCCAGCGTGTTCATGACCGTCAGTCGGAGGCGGCGCGTCTTGCCCGGGATGCCGATCCGCACCTCGTGGCGATGCTTGGAAATGTCGATGGCGACCAGCACGGTCGCGACGGTAGACTGTTTGGCGGTCATAGCCGGTCTCCTCAGCGGTGTGGTTGTGCAAAACCACTGTTGAGACCTGAGACCCGGTTATGGCCACACGCTGCGCTATCTGGGGGCTTCGCGCGTGGCCATAACCTATCAGCAGCCCTTCCTCCCGACGTGCTACGGAAAGGCCTTCACCGACCGCCTGTTCGGCCTGCGCAAGCGCAGCCCCACGGGGCAGCACGAGTTCGACCTGCTCTGCGCAGAGATCGGCATCGAGCATCGTCTCGCGCCTCCGATGCGGCCGCAGACGAACGGCATGGTCGAGCGCTTCAACGGCCGGATCGAGGATGTCCTTCAAAGCCATCGCTTCCAGAGCGGCGAGGACTTGGAGCAGACCATCCTGCGCTACGTCCACCTCTACAACAGCCAGCTCCCGCAATCCGTCCTTAAGGCAAGAACACCCATCGATGCCCTCAAGGAATGGTATCGTCAAAGGCCCGAACTCTCCAGAAAACAGGTCTACAATCATGCGGGATGTGACACTTACGTGAACTCGGCCGCGCCCGTCCGGATGACCTTGCGCGCCATGTTCCGTGACAAAGGCAGCTCACAGCAGATCTGCTTGCCCAAAGTTTTCCGGTGAATGTGTCGGAGCGCACATAAAGTGTAGGCCGGCGCTGGCACGATTGGTCCTGTGCCGGATCACATCCCCAAGGTCCGCGCAGAACGGAACACAGACCAGGAGAATCCCCGATGTCCGATGTTGCTACGAGCCAGGTTGGCGTCACCGCTGTCGATGCGAGTCTTGCCTTCCACGATTCCAGCATGCCCCAGCCGCTGATCGACGCGTGGAGCTACACCACGACCTTCGCCCAGGCCGCCGCGCGCGCCGTCAATTCCGACCCGGCGAGCGAGGCTTACTTCAACGAGATGACGGGCGAGCTTGCCAAGCTGGGCTGGAACATCACCGAAGCCGGCAAACTGGCCTACAACCACAGCGCCGAGAAGATCAGCCCCGCGGGTGTCGTGAAGTCGATCATCAATCCCTACCTCTCGCCGGACAAGCAGAAGGAACTCGCCGGGATTCTCGGAGCCATCCAGCAGCCCGACGTGAGCGTGAAGAACTTCGTCGACTTCTTCTGGGGCAAATCGCACACCGACGCGCACAAGGCCAACATGGCCATGGGACCTCTGACCGTGGTCAACAATGCGTCCGACATCCAGATGATCTTCTACAGCTTCGATTTCGATGCGACCGACACGCGCTCGCTCTTCGTGGAGATCGATAGCGCCAAGCTCGGAGTGACGGCCTACAACCTCGAGATGAACCTGAACATGGCGCTCTACGACAGGATCAAGGACGAGCTGATCCACCGGCTGGCCGGCAAGGAAAAGGAACACATCAAGGATACCACGCTCGACATCTGAGCGGGTCGCCCCCACGGCGGGCGGCGGCAGATTAGTTCGTGCTGCGTTTCCGAGTGGCCGCCGCCCGCCCGTTTCCCCTACGTCCGCAGAAAGGGCTTCGCCATGACCTGCCGCGTCCTGGTGGTCGATCAGGTGCTGACCACCGTCCCCCGTTACCTACCGGCCAGCGAGGCCGAGGACTATGCGCTCTCGATGGTGTTCGCGAACGCCGCCGCCCGGGCCGCTCGCAAGGGCTCCGGCCCCGCGGCCGACACGTCCGATGCGTTCCGCAGGACATGGATGAACACGCTCGGCAAGATCGGCTGGATTGTCCAGTCCGCTGGCTCGGGCTCGATCTTGACCACCTCCGGCGGCGGCGTCTCGATTGCCGAGCGGCTGAGCCAATCGGGGGGCGCAGGCGTCGGCGAGGCGCTGGCCGCGCTCAAGTCGCTCGCGACCTCCGATCCCGTAGACAGCCTTGCCGAGAGCTGGTGGGCGGCCGCGGCCGGCGAAAGCTTCCTGCAAGGGGCGCTCGGCACCGTCTCGAGCGCCAACGGCGCGCCGGCAATGGCGCTGACGGCCTTCACGCTCGACCTCTCTCGGCTCGCCGAGGTCGACGGCTGGCTCCGGCGTGACAAGCCGTTCGACGCGACCTCGGCCGCCGCCCTCTTCGTCAAGTTCGATCCCGGTTCGATCGACCTTTCCACGTCAACGCTCACCGCCACGCTCGACCAGCAGCGGTTCGGCGCACAGCGGTCCGACATCCGCAAGGCGCTCGGCGACCGCTTTGCTGACCACTACGTCGCCGTGCCGGCGCTCGAATTCTGAGGAGACGGAGGTTGGATCGCGTTGACATAAACACCGGACCCGGCGGGCTGATGACGCTGAGCACAAAGGCCAGCGAGCAACAGATCGAGGCGTACTTCTACACCTTCACCAAGGCGCAGTCAGAAGCGCGAAAGGTCGACGCAGATCCCACGAGTCAGGCTTATTTCGACGCGATGACGCGGGCACTCGGCGATCTCGGCTGGACGGTCAGCCGCGCGGCGCCCTACCGCCACGCGCCGGGGAACAGGCCCATAGCGCCGCTCACGGCGCTGGTCGACGCGTTCCTCCAAATCCTCGTCTCCGCGCTGCCGCTGGCGATCGACGTGAAGGCCGTGAACGGCTGGCTCGAGGCGGCCGAGAGAGCCCTGGCAGATCCGCCGCTGGAGGTCGAGCGCCAGCTTGATGCCTGGTGGACCGGCACGCAGGCCGGTCGCGCGCGGGTGATGACCGTCGGGCCGCTCGCCGACATCCTCGGCGTCCCGTGGCTTGGGGTCCTGCATTGCAGACTCAGGCTCGAGGGCAAGAGCTGGCGCGCGCTGATCGAGCCGAGCGCGAACTTTGGGCTGTCGGCGGCGCCGGTCGTGATGTCGCTCAACTGGATCGCCTACGGGCTGATCGAGGACGACCTGAAAGCTGCGCTCGCCGCGGATCTGAAGGCCCAGATTGCCAAGGCGAGGCTCGATCTCGGTGAGGATTGCCTGGAGGCCGTGTCATGACCGCGACGCTTCTCGCCGTCGGGCCGGTCCTTGTGACGGTGCCCGCGACCGTGACGTCCGAGATGCGCGAGGCATTTTCGACCTCGCTGCTCTGGTCGGAGCGGGTGGCACGCAAGGCTGCCTCCGATCCGACCGCGCCCGATTTCTACACCGATGTCCGCGACGAGTTCGGCCGCGTCGGCTGGTTCGTCGAGAATGCCGACTCGACCCGCTACGACCATTCCGGCAGCCCTCCGACGCCGGCCTCGGTCCTGCGCGGGATCGCGGGGGACCGGATGCCCGCAGCTGGGGCGGCGCCACTCCTCGCCGTCCTCGACCGGATCGAGAGCGGACGCGCGGACAGTGCGCTCGGCGCGTTCCTGACGACGTGGTGGGCCGCAGTCGCAGACAGCGCCACCTCGACGGTGTTCTCAACCACGCCCCTCACGCTTGACGGGAACGGGCAGGTCTCCGCGACGCTCGCCTTCCTCGATTTCGGGACGGCGCGGACCGATTGGCAGAGTTTCTTTGTCTCCGACGTCTCATCCGAGACTCGGATCACGCTGCGCAGCGCGACGATCACGCTCAACGCCGACCTTTGGCGCCTCATCCGAACCGACATCGAGACGAAGCTCGGCCAGGCCGCGCTCGACAGCATCGCGTCGCTCGACCTCTGAGCGGGGCGGTAAACCCCCGGAACCCTGAACAGGAGGAGATCTCCCATGCCTCTCGACCACGATGCCAGCATCATGGCGCTCGACCTGCCCAAGGCCGGGCAGGCCCATAAAGGTCGCGCCCTTCCCATCTCGCCGGCCGCGATCGCGGCCGACATCCAGAAGCCCTCGGCCTTCGTCGACAAGGGCAGCATCGTTGCCTTCACCGCAGGCGTGAGCGGCCAGAACCGCGAGGACGTGCTCAATTCGACACTGCTCTCCCAACTCGCGGCCGACCACAAGTACGACCGCGAGAAGCAGGTCATGGACTGGTACGGCTTTTACCAGGACGTTCTCGGCAAGATCGGCTGGGTCGTTCAGGGCTTCAACTTCGAGACGAGGAAGCAGTCGCAGCAGTCCTTTACCATGGACGAGGCGGTGCTGGAGATCGCAGAGGCCGCGCTCACGGGCCAGGAAGAGCTTGTGGTCGTCGCCGCGATCGACGCGATGCGTAAATTGCCCAAGAAGGACGGCCGACTGCAGCTGTTCAATCATTCGGCGGCCTCCGACACCGAGGGCAACTTCCAGATCTCTGTCTGCTCTGAGAAGAACGGTGCGGTCGCGATGAAGACGATGGCTTTCACCTACGACGCCAGGCAGCAAAACACCGATGTCCTGTTCTTCAGCTATGCCTCGTCGTCGACCCAGCTCAAGACCGCGACAGTCGGGCAGTCGCTCGACTCGAACGTCTACGCGCAGGTGCGCCAGACGGCCATCACCAAGCTCGGCGACAACGCGAAGAACTTCGTGCTTGACCTCGACATATCGTGAGCGGCCGAGCGCGCGGGTTGATCCGCGCCATCTAATCCTCGGGCGGGGCGCTCGGCATCCTGTCCGACGCGCTCGCTTCAGGCCCGATGCTGTTCCTGCACCGGGCCTCCGTGCTATGTATGCCTTTCAGTTGACACCGGAAGGCACCGCACATGGGTTCTGGCTTGCGAGACGCGCTCGCTGCGCTGCCGCTTCTGGCCGGCCTGCCGTCGGAACTGCTGGATGCGCCGGACCTGAGATGGCACCGGCGCCGGGTGAAGCCGGGCCAGATTGTCATCGAGCGCGAGGCGGAGGACCGCGAAGTCCTGTTCCTGCTCGATGGCACGCTCATGGCCGTCTACTGGACCGAGGACGGGCGCGAACTGGTCTTTTCGCGCATCGGTCCGGGCGCCTATGTCGGCGAGATCGGGGCGCTCGACGAAGGCCCTCGGTCGGTCAGCGTCTACGCGCAGAGCGCTGCCGAGGTGATCGCGCTCGAACAGGCGAGCTTTCTGTGGCTTCTCGACCGGTCGGCCGACCTGCGGCACCGCGTGATATGCGACCTCGCCACACGGGTGCGGCAACTGACCGAGCGGATGGCGGCGCTCCTGACGCAGAATGTCGAGCAGCGGGTACGCGGCTATCTTGCGCGGCTGGCGCTCGAGGCCGGGCAGTTCCGCGCCGGCGGAGTTATCGAGGGCGCGCCGACTCATGCCGAGATCGCTAACACGGTTGGCGCGAACCGCGAGGCCGTGAGCCGCGCGATCTCGGTGCTGACGAAGTCCGGGGTGATCGAGTCCGCGCGACGGAAGGTGCGCATCCTGCGGCCCGACGATCTGGAGGCGGGGCCGTGAATCCGCGCTGAGTTCCGGCAAATCTGCAGGATACAAAAAAATACATTCATTGAAGCCATAATCCTACGCCCGCAACCAAGCTAAAAGATATAGTCTAAGTTGCATGGCCCGTCTCGCGCGGTGCATTCTGAGTTAAAAATTCCAAGAATGGCTCACTCCATCGTCGGCGGCTGCAGGATGCCGTCGAAGAAGCGGGCCAACTCGCCCATGGCGTCCAACGGCAGGACGTGGGCGACATACTGGTCGGGCCGGACAATCACCAGGCCGCCCCGGTCGCGGTCGATGCCGCGCAGGTTGAAGATGTCGCGCTCCGGGCTCGGGTCGGCGCAGAAGATCTTCTCGTAATCGGTCAGCCCGAACCGCCCCTTGGCCGGCAGCAGGATGCGCGGCAGGGTTTCCAGTGCCAGCGCGGGGGCAGGCTCCGGGAAGACGGCGCGCAGATCGATCACCGCATCCGGGTCGGCGCCCGGGGGGGTGTAGCGGCGCAGGGGCGAGCGGGGATCGCGGTCGAGGAAGTTGCACAATTCCCGGATCGCCGCACCGCCCGCTTCCCAGGTGGGGGCGAAGACGAACAGGCGCCAGCGCGCGTCCGCGGTCACCGTATGGCCCAACTCCATCGGCTTCGCATCCGCCAGCCGCACCACCCGCGCGGAATGGAACCGCGCGCCGATATCGAAGCCCGGCGCCAGCGCCTGCCAGGTCTTCGGCCCGGTCAGGGCCGAGGGGGCATAGGTCACTGACATGCCCGCGGTGTAGCGGCCGTGCTGGATGAAATAGCGCTGGAAGACGGGCTCTGCCCCGGCCGCGTCCTGCCCTTCGGGGCGCCGGCTCATGATTTTCGACCATTCCCGGTCAAAGGCAATCAGATCGGCGGCCACCGCCTGCCGCTCGGCGGAATAGCTGCTCAGGATCTCCGGGGCGCTGCGCCCCTGCAGCACCGAGACCAGCTTCCAGCCCAAGTTGAACGCATCGCCCATCGACACGTTCATGCCCTGACCCGCCTTCGGACTGTGGGTGTGGCAGGCATCGCCCGCGATGAAGACATGGGGCAGGCGCGTCGCCTTCTCGTCCTCGGGCACGTCGTCGAAGCGGTCGGTCAGCCGCTGGCCGATCTCGTAGACCGACCACCAGACGACATCGCGGACGTCGATCGAATAAGGGCGGAAGATCCGCTGCGCCGCCGCGATCAACTGGTCGAGGGTGATGTTGCGGCTGGCGACCCGCTCGCCATCTCTCAGCTTATCGATCTCGATGTAGAGCCGCACCAGATAGCCGCCCTCGCGCGGGATGATGATGATGTTGCCCTCGGCCGCCGACTGGATCAGCGTCTTGCAGCGGATGTCGGGGAAATCGGTCACCGCCAGCACGTCCATCACGCCCCAGGCGGAATTGGCGGAATCGCCCATCAGTTCGCGACCGATGGCGCGGCGCACGGCGCTGCGGGCGCCGTCGCAGCCCACCACGTAGCGGGCGCGAAGCGTGCGGTGCGCCCCCCCCTCCACCTGTTCCAGCGTCACGGTCACGGGGTGGGTGCCGCCCGCCGGATCGACCGTCAGATCGACCAGTTGCAGGCCATAGTCCGGCACCAGCCGCGTGGGCGCGTTGCGCATGACCTCCAAGTACATGTCATGGACGCGGGCCTGGTTCAGAATCATGTGCGGCATTTCCGACAGGCCGTCCTCGACATCCTGAATGCGGCCGTTGCGGGTGATGTGTTCGGGCAGGGCGGGATCGGGCTTCCAGAAGGTCGTCTCGTTCACCTGATAGCCCTGCCGGATCACCTTTTCGGCGAAACCGAAGGCGTTGAACATCTCCATCGACCGGCACGAGATCCCGTCGGCCTGGCCCTTTTCCATCGGGCCGGGGCGGCGTTCGACGATGCGGGTGGCGATGTCGGGAAAGGCGGCAAGCTGGGCCGCCAGCGTCAGCCCTGCGGGACCCGAACCGACGATCAGCACATCCACCGCTTCGGGCAGATTCGCCTGTGTCTCGTGGCCGGGCGCGGGGTCGAGGATTTCCGGATCGCCGGGGCGGAACCCGTTGAGGTGATACTGCATCGCGGCCTCCTGCCCGAGATGATAAGTTGACATACTATCTGCCCGAGCGGTCGCGGCGGGTCAAATAAGAAAGTGCGTCGGCTTATCACCTGCTGCTATGGTCACTGCAGGACGCGAGGCGAGGCAGGATGAAGACGACAGCGACGAAGGCCCCGATTTCCCGGATGCCGGGCCATCTGATCCGCCGGCTGCACCAGATCTCGACGAAGGTGTTTCTGCAGCGGGTGCGCGGGGCGGGGTTCGACCTGACGCCGGTGCAGTTCGCGGCGCTGGATACGCTGGGCCGCCATCCCGGCCTCGATCAGGCGGGGCTGGCCCAGAACATCGCCAAGGATCGCGCCACGATCGGAGCGGTGACCGACCGGCTGGAACAGAAGGGGCTGGTGCACCGGGTGGTCAGCCCACGCGACCGGCGCGCGCGCGAACTGACCCTGTCGGACGAAGGCGCGCGGGTGCTGGCCGCCCTGCGGCCGGTGGTGATGGCGCTGCAGTCCGAGATCCTGCCCGGCCTGACGGCCGAGGAATACCGCCAGTTCGTGGCGCTGGCGGCCAAGGCGGCCGAGGCGGCGGCCCGCGAGGGCTGAGGCCCCGCCCGACCCCAATGAAACGGCCCGCCCGGCGTGCCGGACGGGCCGATCCCTGTCTGCTCAGGCAGGGCCGGTCAGTCGACCTTCAGCGCCTCGACGAAGGCGCTGGCGGCCAGGCCTTGGCCATCGGCCTCGGCCAGCACCTGATCGACCACCGGGGCCGAGGCTGCGTCGAACTTCGCGGCCTCCTCCTCGGACAGGGTGATGACCTCCTTGCCCTCGGCACCGGCGAAGTCGGTGAGCGCCGCGTCGGCGCTCGACAGCCAGGCGGCATTGCCGTTCAGCGCCGCCGCGCGCCCGGCCTCCTGCAGGACGGCCTGATGCTCTGCACTTAGCCCCTCAAAGCTGTCGCGGTTCATGATCAGGAAGAAGCTGGAGATCGTGGTCTCCATCCCGGTGGTAATGAAGTTCGTCACCTCTTCCAGCCGGAAGGCCTTGAGCGTGCTCGCATCCGTCATCGCCCCGTCGATCACGCCGGTCTGCATGGCGTTGTAGATCTCGGGCGCGGGCATCGACACCGGGGTGGCGCCCCAGGCCTCGACCACCAGGCCCGCGTTGCGCGAGGGCACGCGGATCTTCAGCCCCTGCAGATCCTCCAGGCTGCGCACCGGCTTCGCGGCGGTGAACAACAGGTTCGGCGCGTTGTTCCACAGCCCCAGCAGCACCACGCGGCGGTATTCATCCGACAGCATGTCGATGTTCTCGACGATGCGCGCCGTGCCCTCCTCGGCGGTGATGACGCCGGGCAGTTCGGTCAGAAGCGTCATGGGGAAGTTCGACGCGGTATAGCCCGGCAGGCCAAAGGCGATGTCGGTCACTCCCTCGACCGCGCGGTTGTACTGTTCGGCCGGGCCCGGGCCCAGTTCGCCGCCCATGTAGACGGTCACCGTTACCTCGCCGCCGGTGCCTTCGGCGACGGCCTCGGCAAAGGGCTTGTAGGTGGAATCCACCACAAGATGGGTGGGCGGCTGGAAGTCCGCCAGCTTCAGCTCGGTCGCGCCCGCAAGCTGCGGCGCCAGCATCAGCGCCGCGGTCACAGCGGTGGTCAGGGTCTTGGTCAACATCCCGGTCTCCTCCCGTTTCGGATGGTGGTGGTGCAAGTCCGGCGGCGGTTGCCCGCCCCGGCAGCGATATGGCGATGCCCGGTCATTGCCCGAACATCGTATTGGGCAGCAGAAGCGCAATATCGGGCACGGCGATGATCAGAAGCAAGGCGATGACCATCGCGCCCAGAAACGGCAGCACGCCGCGGAAGATCGTGGTCAGCGGCACGCCCTCTGCCACCCCGCGCACGACAAAGACGTTCAGCCCCACGGGGGGTGTGATCATCCCCATCTCGATCACGATCACCGCGATCACGCCGAACCAGATCGGATCGAACCCCTGCGCCACGATCACCGGAAAGACGATGGGCGTGGTGATGACCAGCATCGACAGCCCGTCCATGAACATCCCCAGCACGATATAGGCCAGGATGATCACCAGAAGCGTCTCGTAGGGGCCGAAGCCCAGGGTGGCCAGCCCCTCGCCCAGGGCGGCGGGAATGCGGGTGACGGCGAAGAACGGGTTGAGCACGTTGGCGCCCACCACGATGGCATAAAGCATCGCCGAGGTGCTGAGCGTGTTCATGACCGCCCGCCGGAACCCCGACCAGGTCAGCCGCCGCTGCACCACCGCCAGCCCGATCACCAGCGCCGCCCCGATCCCCGAGGCCTCGACCGGCGTGAAGGCGCCGACATAGATGCCGCCGATCGACAGCACGATCACCCCCAACAGGGGCGCCGCCTGGCCCAGCACCCGCAGCCGCTCGGCCAGCCCCACCGCCGCTCCGCGTGGTCCCGCGGCCGGATCGCGCCAGGCGATCAGCCAGATCGTCGCCATGAACAGCCCGGTCAGCAAGAGTCCCGGCAGGATGCCCGCCATGAACAGCCGGCCGATCGATTGCTCGGTCAGTATCGCGTAGAGCACGAAGCCGGTGGACGGCGGGATCAGGAAGCCCAGCGTGCCCCCCGCCGCGATCGACCCGGTGGCAAGCCGGTCGGCGTAGCCCAGGCGCTTCATCTCTGGGAGGGCGACCTTGCCCAGCGTCACTGCCGTGGCGACCGACGACCCCGATACCGCCGAGAACACCGCGCAGCCCATGACCGAGGCCGAGGCGAGCCCGCCCCGGAACCGTCCGACCCAGGCAAAGGCGGCCTCGTACAGCCCCCGGCTGAAGCCCGCGGCCGAGGAGATGTTGCCCAGAAGCACGAACATCGGCACCACGATCAGGCTGTAATTGGCAATGGCACCGTAGGTCTCGGTCAGCAGAACCCCGCCCGCGCCGCGCAGGCCCGACAGCGCCCAGTAGCCGAAAAAGCCCACCACCATCATCGCAAAGGCGACCGGCATGCGCAGGATCAGCAGACCGAACAGGCAGGCGATGCCGATCAGGCCCACGACCAGAGGCGTCATCAGCGCGGCCCCCGAACCAGCACCAGCAGCAACTGCAGCGCAAAGATGACGACGCACAGCCCCGCGCCGGCGGCAATGATAGCATAGAAGGGCCAGATCGGCAGGCGCAGCATGTTGGTCGCGTCACCCCATTCCCAGGCGTCCAGCACCTTCAGCCCCGCGCGATGGGTCAGGATTGCCATCACCAGTCCCGATAGCGCCCGCGACAGGATATCGCCCGCGTAGCGACCCCACTGGCCGATCGCCCCCTCGAAGACATCGACCGCCACATGGTCCTGCTGCGCCGTGCAATAGGGCAGTGACGCCATGACCAACGCCACGGCGGCCAGCTGCACGATCTCGTTCAGACCCAGTATCGGCGCGCCGAAGACGTAGCGCAAGATCACCCCCACCGCGACCAGCGCCACGATGGCCAGCAGGCAGACACCCCCCAGCCCCGCGAGCCACAGCGTTGCGCGCGACAGCCGGTCGGACGAGGCACGGCCCAAGGTCTGCGCGCTCATCGCGCGAACGCGCCTTCTGCGCCGCCGGCTTGGAAATTCAACGCGGCAACTTCCACAAGTTGTTCTCCGACTGCAAAAAGGATCATACCACATCACCCAAGCCTCCTATGCGAACACCATACCGGTCGCATAATTCAAAGCTGCGGAATGGGCATCATATCAAGCTATAGGGATTGCTGGCCTGTAGAAAGCCGAGCGTGCAACAGCGACATATGGTAGTCCGGCGATCTGTCCTCGCTACAATTAGTGTTCGCTGAAGTCCAAATCCTACCCCCGCAACCAAAACCCCTATATAAATCAACACCCTGCGCGCCGCTGGCCGTGGGGTATTCCTATACCCGCAAGCCGGGATAACAATAGGTCAACAAAGTCGTTCAAGTGTATCGACCCAGCGGAATCTGCTCAGGTTATGCCGCTAATCCCACAGCTGCGGGTGTCCTCATTCCAAGCGCCTGGTGCGGGCGTCGGTGGTTGTA
>JAWLCA010000050.1:0-12321 GCA_041687395.1 Paracoccaceae bacterium
CGATGACCCGTCTCGAATGCAGATCGAGGATGACCGCCAGATACAGCCAGCCCTCACGGGTCCAGATGTAGCTGATGTCGCCCGCCCATTTCTGGTTCGACCGGAAAGGCCCCGCGTTGTTCTTCGACGAACCTGAACCTCACGGCTTTTGGCTCGCGAAGAACTGGGTGGCTTTCTTTAGGATATCCCTCTCCTCCTTGAGAATGCGGATCTCGCGCCGAAGTCGTTCGTTCTCAAGCGCGAGCTCGCGATCCTCGGACGAGACCACGTCGGTGTCCCGATGCGCCGTCACCCACTTGTTCAGCGTCGACTTGCCAACACCAAGATCATCCGCAACCTGACGCCGCGAAAGCCCGCTTGTCAGTGCAATCCTCACTGCATCTCTGCGAAATTCATCCGTTCTGCCTGTGCCCATGGTTCATCTCCTTTGCTGCACATTACGTGATCAAAGGAGCGGCACCAAACCGCGACAGGTCCACCGTGGCTCGCTGACGATCTGGTTCGACCCCGAGATGATTTGGGACGCCGCGCCGACAGGCAAGCGTGGCCGACAGCAGAGCTACAGCGGCGCCGCAACATCACGCCGTCGTATCCACCTCGACGTCGAGGAACGGCGCGTATTGCTGGGCTCCGAAAATGTCGGCGTCTCCGGCACTGCCAGAAGGACGCTCGCGCAGGATGGTGAACTTGATGGCGTAGCCTGGATCGTATTCCACGAAATCCGTCAAGCGCGCAGAATCGATCCCAAGCACATCGCAGACGCTGGCGCGGCTGAGCGCGCCTGAGCGCTTTACCATTTCGTACGTGTCCTTCTCGCGGAAGATCACGTCAAAGGTGATCTTGTCCGTTCCCGCATTCTTCGAGCGGATCGTCTTGGCCAGATCGGCCAGCTTTACGAGAGTGTTCATGCCATCACCTTTTCGCCGATCATCGCGCTGTGGGTTGGGAAAAGCTCCAGCGGGTCATCGACCGCCATGGTGTGGTTGACTGTCCAACGATAGGCGGGGCTCGCGCGCAAGACCTCATCCAAAACGAACGAGACGCCCCCCGCAGTGCCCTTCACATCAGGCAGACGCGCGTAGAACAGTTGGCGCGTGCCGGTCATGGTGACCTCCTCGGCCATCTCGACGGTAGGCGCCACGCCCTGCACGACAACGCATAGCTCGTGTCCCGGTTTTTCCTTCAAGGGCTCCATGTCGCCCATCACGCCGTTGCGGCCAAACACGTTGTAGTGCAGCTCCCACCCGGTCGGGCCGAAGCGCTCGCGTGTTTGCTCGCGAGCCCATTCGATGACTGCATCGACATTAGCGATGGTGTAGGGGTCCCGGATACCAGCCATGCCGACAAAGCGCTCGCCAACCTTGCCCGAGCCTTCCAGTTTGACACGGAATTCCTCTGCCGGGACAAACTTCATGCCGGTCACTCGGGTCGTCTTTTCGGCCACCTGTTCGTAATGGCAGTTCGTCATGTCAAGCATGCCGCCCGCAACAAATTCGTGGAACGGGTTGGAACGCTCGTACATCGCGTGCCCGGCGACAGAGGCGATGGTGCAGCGTTGTTCCGGCGACATGGCGGTCACTTCGACGTGGTCGCGTGTGATCTTCCCCATGACGGTTTCCTTGGCACCGTAGGGTTCGGCGCAAAAGCTGGCACATTCCAGAACCTTGCCCAGATAGTAAGACTGCGCCTCGGGAAAGCCGCGGTGCAAGGCGGCAGCCGCGAAGATCGCACTGTCCGAGCAACGGCCCCCGATGATCACGTCGCAGCCTTCATCCAGAAGCTTCAGAAAGGGATGGACACCGGCCATCGCGACGACTCGGGACGTTGCGTCCAGTTCCTCTTCGGATAGGTCTTCACGCGCATCCAGCCCAAGAACGGGCGAACCCGACCGGATCTTCCTCCGGATGTATTCCCGGTCCACCTCGGAATAGAACCATCCCAACCGGAACGGCGCGAGATCATGTTTCGCAGCGATATCGCGGATGATCTGAACATACATGTCGACACGGCTGTTCGATCCTGTGTCGCCGGCTGATCCGATCAGCATCGGCACTCCGATCTTGCGAGCGGCTAGAAGCATCTCCTCAAGATCATGTTCCTGCCAGGCTTTTGGGCTGGCGCAGGTATCGCTTCCCAAAGGAACCGGGCCAATGTCGTCGCTGCCCGAGTCGGCGGCGATGAAATCGGGTTTCGCTGCGACACCGATGTGAAAGCTGCGCGGCTTGAGCGGCGCGAAGCCGAGGTGCCCGTTTGGGCAGATGATCTTAAGGGACGACATGGGTGCCTCGCACACGATGAATTCCCTTAGCTTCATGCAGATTTCGTGCCAGCCCCTTTAATCCGGTCAAATACCTGAAATTACGAGACTAATAGTCTATCTATGCAGTCATATCCTGTTCGGGCGCGGGAACCTGCAATGCCCATGCGGGATTCTCACGCAGGTTACATGCCAAGCTTGATCATCTGGTGCCGCAGCGCATGGCGGCTGATGCCAAGCCGCGTGGCGGCCTTTTGCAGGCTGCCGTCGGCTTCCTCCAGCGCATCACCGATAAGCCGTCGCTGGAAGACAGATGTGGCGTCGTGGAATCCCAGGTTTCTCGGGGCGGCCGTCTCTGGCAACGGCACCGAAGTCGCACCTGCGCGCACCGTACGCAGGACGCGGTCCGGCAGGTGACGCGGCAAGATGAGGTCCTCATCTTCAAGGATGAAGATCCGCTCGAGGAGGTTCTCCAGCTCGCGGACATTGCCGGGCCACGGGTACTTGCGAAAGATCGCCTCGGTTTCCGGAGCAAGCCCCGTGATCCTGCGCCCGTAGGCCACGTTGAAGCGTTCGATGAAGTGCCGCGCAAGGATCAGCACGTCGTCGCCTCGGTCGCGCACTGCCGGAATATTCAACGCGACCACCTGCAGCCGGTAATAGAGATCCTCGCGAAACCTGCCGGTGGTGACCTCGGACAGAAGCACCTTGTTTGTGGCCGAAATGAACCGCACATCGACGGATGTGGATCTGACCGCGCCAACGCGGCGGAACTGATGCGTGTCAAGAAGACTGAGAAGCTTGGCCTGCAGCGGCAGGTCCAGTTCCCGGATTTCATCAAGGAAGATGGTGCCCTTGTTGGCGGATTCGACCAACCCCATCTTGCGTTCCACCGCACCGGTGAAAGCGCCCTTTTCGTGACCGAAAAGCTCTGACTCCATCAGGTTTCCGGGTATTGCGGCGCAGTTTATGTCCAGGAATTCCTGCCCGGCTCTGCTTGACAGGTTGTGGATCAGGCGTGCCAGCAGCCCCTTTCCGGTGCCGGTCTCGCCATAGATCAGCACCGTGCGTGCGGGGCTTCTGGCGATCCGGTCCGCAAACTGGCGCAGCGCGACGATGCTTTCGTGTTCCCCGATCAGCTTGCGCTGATAATCCGCCATATGGTTCCCTGTCACCATTGCGCGGGTCAGGTTGGCGGCAGGATCTGCTGCCAGCGTCCCGCGCAGGGATTGCCTTCGGTCCAGTATACGCAGCCTCGGTCGATTGCATAGATCACCGATGACAGGGTGCAGGTATCGTCGTGGGGGCTGGGATGCTGGCAAATAGGGGCGCCGGATGGATCGTCCGTGTGCCGGGCCATGAGCGCTGCTGCCGCGTCTATGTCCCATGCCCTGCGGTGCAGCGTCGCGACAAGGCACGCAAGGCGTGCCTCGGAGTTGCCGCCGATCCGGTCGCCAGTAGAGCGGAGAGTTTCTGTCCTGAGTTCCGCGCTGACAAAATGGTTCGTACGGCAGGACCAAGCCCCGCGCGAGATCGCGACAGACCGCGCACCCAACTCCACGGAAGCCGTCGCCCCGCTGCGGTCCGCCAGAATGAGCGAACCGCCGCCCGCGTGGGGGACCGAAGTGATGAAAGCAAGCGCCTCCTCAACTGTCTTGCAGCGGGCCAGGATGCGCGTCATCAGGAAATACCGCAACCAGCCCACGCCGTGATGCCGCGCTCCGATCTGAGTATCGGACAATGCCAGACCGGTCGCGTTCATCCCGCTGGAATAGGCGCCGGGGCTGCCCAGGCTGCCTAAGCACATCATGCCGCCGGTGACGATGTCCGGCCCTTCGTGCCATGTCAGGCGTTGCACTCCAAGGTGTATGCCGCCGAAGTCGCGGTTCTTCACCAGAAGCGGCCCGTCGGGGCCCGATCCCGCGGCCCAGGCGCTGCAGCCGTCCTGTTCGATCGTGGCCCCCGCCGCAAAGTCGCGGATCGTGCCGAGATGAAGGTGGAGGAACAGCATCTCTTCGGACAGACCGAAGCCGGCCGCGATGCCGGCAAGCTCCGCAATCCCATCAGGGTCATGGCGGTCAGCATGACGACGCTGCGCGGCGACATAGTCTTGCATCGCACTGTCGACCCAGCCTTCGGACAGAGCCTGCTCGACCCGCCCGATAGTGGCTTTGCGCACCTGTGCCGCCAACGCCGGATCCCCGTCCGACTGCCCCAAGCCCCGCTCGTATGCCGGGCCGGACAGCACACGCGCGGTTCCTTGGGTCACGGACATCGTCGTCATGCCGTTGCCTCAGCCGCGACCGAGAGGTTCTCGTGCAGGCGATGACACGCGGCGCTATGACCCGGACCCAGAGTCTCGGTCGCGGGGGCGACGCGACGGCAGACGTCGATGGCGAAGGGGCAACGGGTGTGGAACTTGCACCCCGGCGGCGGGTTCAGCGGCGAGGGAAGATCGCCCGTCAGCCGGACCCGGGTGCGCGGGCCGACGGCGTCCACCTCGGGCACCGCGGACATCAGGCTTTGCGTATAGGGATGGCGTGGTCGCGTCAGAACCGCCTCCACGGGGCCAAGCTCGACGATCTCGCCCAGATACATCACTGCGACGCGGTCGCTGATATAGCCGATGACCGATATGTCGTGACTGATGAACAGATAGGTCAGACCGAGATCACGCTTGAGATCCAGCAGAAGCTGGATGATCTGCGCCTGGATTGAGACATCCAGCGCCGAAACCGGCTCGTCGCAGACGATGAATTCGGGGTTGGACACCAGCGCGCGCGCGATACCGATGCGCTGGCGCTGCCCGCCCGAGAACTGATGCGGATAGCGGTCAAGCTGGTTGGCCTTCAGCCCGACCTTTTCGATGATCGCGGCAACCTTGTCGCGCAGGTCACTGCGCGTGGTCGCCAGC
This sequence comes from Paracoccaceae bacterium, assembly GCA_041687395.1. GTDB lineage: Bacteria > Pseudomonadota > Alphaproteobacteria > Rhodobacterales > Rhodobacteraceae > JAWLCA01. The sequence goes on from JAWLCA010000050.1 coordinate 5,172, forward strand.
CCGTGCAGCTGTAGCGGCAGGCCCACGATCTCTGCCACGGTGCGGCGCGGATTGAGCGAGGCGTAGGGGTCCTGAAAGATGATCTGCATCCGCCGCCTCATCGCCTTCAAGGCGGGCGCATCAAGTGCGGTGATGTCGGTTCCATCAAAGGTGATCTTGCCCGACGTCGGTTCGTGCAGGCGCAGGATGGCGCGGCCCAGGGTGGACTTCCCGCACCCCGATTCACCGATCAGGCCCAGAATTTCGCCCCGGTTCACCGCCAATGTCACGTCCGACACCGCCTGCACGACGGTCGGTGTTCGGCCGACAAGCCGCGCGATCAGGCTTGGGCTGCCCACATAGGTCTTGGTCAGATTCTCGATCTGCAGCAGTGGGGCGCCTGGCGAAGCAGTCATGAACGGCTCTCCCGCGGTGTGATCCGGATGCAGCGGGCACGACGACCGGGACCGGCTGCGACCATTTCAATGGGGCGCAGACAATCCGGCCCGGCTTGGGGGCAGCGTGAATAGAACCGGCATTGCGGCGGCAGGCCGATCAGTTCCGGCACCTGCCCCTCGATCGGTGTGATCGGCTGGCCGCGAAGGGCCAACCGCGGGATCGAGGCCAGAAGCCCCCGTGTATAGGGATGTTGCGGACTGCGGATCACGTCAGCCGTCGGCCCCTCCTCGACAACCTGACCTGCGTACATGACCATCACGCGGTCGCAATGCTCGGCCACCACGCCCAGATCATGGGTGATAAGGACGACGCTCATCCCCAGCTTGACACGGATGTCGCTGATCAACTCAAGCACCTGCGCCTGAATGGTCACATCCAGCGCCGTCGTAGGCTCGTCCGCGATGAGCAGCCGGGGTTTCGAGGCGAGCGCGATGGCGATCATGATCCGCTGGCGCATCCCACCCGAGAATTCGTGCGGATACTGCTGCAGGCGATCCTGGGGCGATGGGATGCCGACAAGGCCCAGCATCTCGACAGCGCGGTCGCGGATCGCACGGCGCCGGGCCGGGCCGGCGCGCGGCAGATCGTCGTCATGGGCCTCAATCATCTCGCCGATCTGCGTGCCCACGGTCAGCGCCGGGTTCAGCGCGGTCAGCGCGTCCTGCATGGTCATGGCAATGTCGCCGCCCCGGACGGCCCGCAGCGCGCGCGGTGAAAGCTTACGCAGGTCGCGCCCGTCGAACAGGATCTCGCCGGCCTCGATCCGCCCCGGCTTGCGGATCAGCCCCATGACCGAGGCGAAGGTCACCGACTTGCCCGAGCCGGACTCGCCCACGACGCCCAGGCATTCCCCCGATCGCACCGTCACGTCTACCCCGTCCACGGCGCGCACACTGCCCGCGCGGGTGTCGAACACGGTCCGCAGTCCGCGAACCACCAGCAGGGTTTCGCCCGGCGCCACGGTCATTCGGTGAACCTGGGGTCAAAGGCGTCGCGCAGGCCTTGGCTGGCGACATTGATGGCCAGAACCAGCAACAGGATCGCGACGCCCGGGAAGGTCGAAACCCACCAGCTTTCAAGGATGAAGGCGCGGCCATCGGCGACCATCGCCCCCCAGGACGCGGTGGGCGGCTGCACGCCCAGACCGAGGAACGACAGTGACGCCTCCAGGATAATGACATGCGCCATGCGGATCGTCGCGACCACGATCACCGGTGAAAGGATGTTGGGCAGAATCTCCTTGCGCATGATGTGCCAGCGCGACGCCCCCAGCGCGCGGGCCGCTTCGACATACTCCAGCTCACGCGTCACCAGCGTCTCGCCGCGCACCACCCGGCAGGGGATCACCCATTCCTTGTAGGCCAGCGCCAGGATGATGTTGGACAGACCCGGCCCCATCATCGCCATCAGGCCGATGGCGAAGATCAGGTAGGGAAACCCCAGCAGGATATCGACAAGCCGCGAGATGACCACATCGACCCAACCGCGCAGATAGCCCGCCGCAAGGCCGGCCAGGATGCCGATCGTCGTCGCCACCAGGATCACTGCCGCGCCGATGAAGATCGAGATCCGTGCGCCGTATATGATGCGCGAGAGGATATCGCGACCCAGCGCGTCACAGCCCAGCGGGAAGGCCCAGTCGCCGCCCTCCATCCAGGCGGGCGGTTGCAGGCGGCGGAAAAGATCGGTGGCATAGGGATCGTGGGGCGCGATCAGCGGCGCGAAGATCGCCATCAGCACGAACAGCAGGACCATGATCGCGCTGCCAAAGGCAAGGCGGTTCTCCATGAAGGTCCGCAGGTTGCGCCGGAAGATCGAATCCGCCACCGGCGCCGGCGCCGGGATCTGCTCGGCCACGCTCACAGCTTCACCCGCGGGTTCAGGACCGTGTAGAGGATGTCGGCAAAGAAATTCAGCATCACATAGACGACCGCGTAGAACAGCACCGCCGCCTGCACGAGCGGATAATTCCGCACAAAGATGCTCTCCACCACCAGCCGCCCCAGTCCGGGCCAGCCAAAGACGGTCTCGACGATCATGTTGCCGCCCAGAAGGCTGCCGGTTTCGATTGCGGCGACCGAAACCGTGGGGATAAGCGCGTTCTTCAGCGCATGACGAAAGATGACGCGGGTGCGCGACAGGCCCTTGGCCTCGGCGAAGGTGACGTAATCCTGCCGCATCACCTCCAGCATCGAGGTGCGGGTGACGCGCATCAGGATCGCCGTCATCGGCAGGCCCAGCGTGATCGCGGGCAGGATGATGTGGGCCAAAGCATTGCGGAAGGCGTCAAGCCGCCCGTTGAGCAACGTGTCGATCAGCAGGAAATGGGTGTAGGGCGTGATGCCCTGCGAGACGCCGAAATTGATCCGCCCCGCAACCGGCAGCAGGTTCAGGTGCACCGCGAACAGCATCAGGAGCAGGATACCGAACCAGAAACCCGGCAGCGACACCCCCAGAAGCGAGCCAACGGTGGCGATGCGGTCCGGGAACGAGTTCTTCTTCACGGCCGCCAGCACACCCAACGGAATTGCGGTAACCAGCGCGATCAGCATGGCCACGACAGTCAGTTCGATCGTCGCGGGCAGGCGCTCGATGATCACATCCGCCACCGGGCGGCGATGATAGAAACTCTGCCCGAAATCGAACTGCACCGCATTGCCCAGGAAGACGAAGAAGCGTTCATGCACCGGCCGGTCAAGTCCTAGGTCGCGGCGCATCTGCTCGACCTGCTCGGGCGAGACGTTCTGATCCCCGATCATGATCTGGACCGGGTCGCCTGGGGTCAGCGCCATCATCACGAAGACGATGACACTGACACCCAGAAGAACGGGCACAAGTTGGAACAGCCGTTCAAGCAGTCTGGTCAAACTCATGCCCGCACTCCCCTGTTGTGGTTCCGGCCAGCTCAGTCGAGGCAGGCGTCGTGCAGGTTGATCCGGCTGTCGGGGCTGGGGCTCCAGCCGCTCAACCGAGAAGAAACGCCATAGATGTCCTGCGGCACCCAAAGGTAGACGTAGGGCAGATCCGCGTTCACGATCGCCTCGGCTTCCCGGTACATCTCGGCCCGCCGCTCACGGTCGACCTCGATGCCGGCCGCGTCAAGCAGCGCGTCCAGTTCGGGATTGGCGTAGCCCGCGGAATTGCCCCGGTCGTGCGACCGATGCGTCGGCACGAAGATGTCATACGGATCCAGCGACCCGTTGCCCCAAGACGACAGATACATGTCGCCGCTCTTGGGCGCGCCCTCGGTGCGCCATTTCGGGGTCAGCATCGCGCCCTCGCCGATGACGACCTGGGTGCGGATGCCCGCGTTGGTCAGCAGGGCGGCGATGGCCTCTGCAGTGTCGCGCTGCGGTCCGTCGGTGTCGATGGTGACATCTATGCCATCGGGATAGCCCGCCTCGGCCAGCAGCGCCCGCGCGCGCTCGGGGTCGTACTCATAGACCGGCAGATCTTGGTTCTTGCCAAAGGCATCAGGGCTCAGGATCCCCTCGATCCGCGCGGCGTTACCGCCAAGGATGCGGTCGATGATCAGGTCGCGGTCGATCGCATGGGCGACGGCCTGGCGCACGCGCAGATCGCTGAAGATCTCGCTTTCGTTGTTCATGGCGATGAAGAAGCTGCGCGTGCCGTTCACCGTCATGACCTCGGTGCCGGGGTTGTTGGCGACCTGGTTGATCGAATGCGGCGGCAGTTCGTTGATGATGTGAACATCGCCCGAGAGCAGCGCGGCAACACGCGATGCGGACTCGGGGATGACCTGGAAGATTACACGCTCGACGCAGGCGGCCTCTACCGGCGGAATGCCGTCGGCCCCGCCGTAATAGTCGTCGAACCGCTCCATGATGACCGAGTCGCCGCGGCGCCAGTCGATCAGTCGGAACGGCCCCGTTCCCATCGGCTGCGTCGCCATACCATCGCTGCCCACGGCCTCGACATGGGCCTTAGACACGACCTGCTGGTTCGGCAGCATGGCGGGCAGCAGCGGCCAGGGTTCCGACAGGTTCACGCGGATCGTGTCCTCGCCGACGATTTCGACCGATGCCACCGGCCCCATCAGATCCCTGCGGGGGCTTGTCTGCCCCTCCATTGCGCCCTCGACGGTGATGCGGTCAAGGCTGAACTTCACGTCCTCCACCGTCATCTCGCTGCCGTCGTGGAAGCGGATGCCCTGGCGGATCTTGAATTCATAGACCGTCGGCGAAACCTGGGTGTAGGACTCGGCGATCTCGGGATGGATGTTCATCTCGGAATCACGGGTCAGGATTCCATCATACAGGTTGCGGATGATGGTTTCGGTTTCGCGGTTGCGGTGGTTGGCCGGGTCCAGCGTATCGGCGTCGCGGCTGAAGCCGACGATCAGTTCCTGCGCCTGCACGGCGGGACCCCCCGTTCCAAGCGCCACTGCCGAAGCCAGCAGGATTCGGTGAATTCGGATCATGCGTGATGTCTCCCTGTTACCCGTGTGCCGGGGTGTGAGTGTGCGATCGTTTTGAGTCTTGACGCCCATTGCTCGAACATCTGTTTGAAATGCATGAACCGTGCCAGCTTCCTCGCACCCAGCGACCTGCGGGGAATCATTGTTTTGACGGAATATTTTCCAGAACCGAACAACTGATGAGTTGCAAATGGATCACGATGCGTGCGTTTCGCGCGGCGGCCGTAAAATTCTCGCGCGCACCCTGCGGATCAGCGGTCCGGCGCAATCCGGGCCCTGGCGCGGCGCGTAGCAAAGTCCGGAATGCGCATCATCTCTCGATACTTGGCCACCGTGCGTCGGGCGATGCGCGCGCCTGCATCCGCTTGCAAGAGCCGGGCAATCGCGCTGTCGCTCAATGGGCAGGACGGCTCCTCTGCGGCGATCATGCTGCGGATCGCATGCCGCACCGCACCGGCGGCCACCAACGCCGCGCCGTCAACCCTTGGCAGCGCCACGCTGAACAGATCGCGCAGCGGGATCGTGCCGCGGGGCGTCGCCACCATCAGCCCCGCGCTGATCCGGCTGACGGTGCTTTCGTGAACCTCCGTGGCCTCTGCCACATCCGCGAACGACAGCGGCGTCAGTCCCGCCGGCCCCACACGCATGAACTCGGATTGGCGTCGCACGACCGCGGCCGCGATCTTCAATGTGGTGGCATTGCGCCGGGACACGGCGCGTTCCAGCCAGCGCGCCTCGGCCATCGCCTTCTGGCGCGCATCGGCGTCCTGCAGCGCCTCGACAGCAGCCTCGCGGACAATCACGCGCGGGGTTGTCGCGCTGTTCAGCTCTACCTGCCAGGCGCCTGTGCCGCCGGGGGTGACGATCAGGTCGGGCGGGCGCGCGGGCCTCGCATCGAAGCCGAACGCCGCCCCCGGCTTGGGGTTGAAGCGGCGCACTTGCGCGACGATGCGGCGGACCTCGTCTTCCGACGCGTCGCACAGCCGCGCCAGCACATCCAGCGCCCCCCGCGCCAGCAGGTGCAGGTTGTCCAGCACCGTGCCCATCTCGGCGGTGAGCAGCCCCCGATCTGCGGCCTGAAGCCGCAAGCAATCCGCAAGGTTTCGGGCGAAAAGACCCGCCGGTTCCAGCTGCTGCAGTTTCCGCAGCACATTCTCGGCCTCCTCCGCGCTGCACCGCGCCCGCTGCGCGACCTCGGCCACCGTCTCGCGCAGCCAGCCACTTGGCTCCAACGCCTCGCAGAAGGCGTCGGCGATGGCGCGCTCGCGGGGATGACGAAACGTTAGGCCGATTTGAGCGCGGACGTGATCGTGCAGGCCGCCCGCGTCCTGCGCCAATGTCGCCTCGGTTGCCGTTGTCCCGCCCGCGGGCGGCTGCGGGGTCACTGGCCCGGGAACCCGATCCGGTTGTCCCGGCAGATGCTGCGGCGGCGCCGGCATCAGATCGATCGCGGGGTTCACGGCCGCCAGTTCGGCCAGATGGGCGGCAAGCTCGGTGTTGTTGTATTTCAGCAGACCGATCGCATGGCGCAGTTGCGTCGTCATGGCAAGGACGCGCTGCTGGCGAAGCCCCACCACCTGTTGAGAAATCAGTTCCATCCTGCCACCCGACTGTGGCCCCGGCCGTCGTCACTTGCACGGAACTCTAAGCCCCGATGGCGCGGTCGTGCAAGCCGGGCTTGGGTCAGCCCAGCACCACCGCCACATAGTAAAGCAGGCTCGCCGTCAGAACGAGCCCGTGCCAGATGGTGTAGTGGAACCCAATTATCCACGAAAGGAAGCAACCCTCCCGTGATCCCGAGGCCGCTGAGTTCAAAGGCGAACACATTTGTCGAGCCGGTGACGGTCACGCCGCCGAAGTCGATCGACGGGGCCGAAACGGATCCCAATTATCCAAGAAAAGAAGCAGCGACCCGGATCACTGATGTGATCCAAGGGTCTGCAACCTCCTGACCACATTTCGCGCTCCTGCCGAGGATTTTTGCTGCACCTCGCTGCCTGCTCGGTCTCTTCGGCCAATATCGATCGTCCCGATTGCCGCCTGGAGGCACGAATGATCGAAGAGTTCAAATCTGTCAGGGATATCTGGAGACGCCTGCCGAGCGAGCATCATGCACGAAGGTTCCTTGAAGAAATGCGCTCTTCGGCCTGCCTGTGACGCCGGCTTTGCTGGTAATAATACCAACGGCCTTAACCTTTGACCGTTTTGGCGTAGTCTCTGGTGGTGATTGAGCGGACGGTGTCGATGTCGTTGGCGAAGAAGTTCCAGGCGTCG
>JAWLCA010000051.1:0-12292 GCA_041687395.1 Paracoccaceae bacterium
AGCGCGACCGCGACCAGCAGCGTGTAGGCGTTGACATGCGCCAGTTCCCCCTCGGGCTCCGGCGCGGTCGCCTGAAACCGGGTGAAGATCTCGCGAAGGCTATGGTAATCGAGTTGCTTGCTCACAAGTGCCAAGTGTCACGCACTACAGCGAAGATGCAACCCCGCCAAAGCGGGATTGCCTGCGGTCATGTGGAAGTTGCTCAGGCGGCCTTGGCACGCTTGCGGCGACGGAGCATGGCAAACGCCCCGATCCCTGCCACCAGCAGCGGTGCGGTCGCCGGCAGCGGCACTGGCGTGGCTGTCACGCGCAGCGTGAAATTGTCACCCGAAAAGTCCGAGAGATCGATGGCGAAGTTGACATTCACATTCGCCAGATCCTCGATATCTCCGGAGAACAACTGAGCGAAAAGACCCCCATCTTCATTTTCGAATTCGTTCAGATCGGCAAAAAGCCGGAACCCATCATCGGCAAGGTTCGAGACGACGCCACCATTGACATCGCGGCGCTGCTCGACGCGTCCATCGTCGAGGATCCACGCGATCAGGGGATCCTCGACGTCATCGTCGCCGTCATCCCAGAACAGGCCGGTGGGCACCGCCTCCCCGGTAAGCCACGGACCGAACGTATCGCCGTAACTGCCGAAGAATCCGGCTGTCTTTATCATGTCCTCACCGAAGACCGTATTGAACCCCGAGCGTGCGGTCCTGTCGAAAAAGCCGCCGAGGCCCCCGTTCCGGTCGTTCACTTCTCCAAAAAGGCCGACCGGAAACTGCGCGTAGGCAGCAAGCTTTTCCGGTCCGTTCTCGAAGTCTTGCGAGAAGCTCAGCCCGTCACCCGAGGCCGAGGGCGTGAAGTGGTCCCCTACGCCGGTGCCAAGTGACAGCGTGAACCCCGCCAGCGGCGCTCCGGTTTCGTTGGTCAGCTTGTGGAACACCCGGTAGCCGATATCGCCGGTCAGCGTGCCACCGTTGCCGTCATCGACCGGGGTGACCGTGCCACCTGGATTGGTATCGAACACCAGATCCGTCGGACCGATATCGGTAAAGTGCTGCTTCAGGCGCTTTCCGCTCTGGCGCGGACCGTCACAGGTCGACTCGCTCGAGGCCATGATGCACCCGGCGAGGTCGTTGCCTCCGACATCAACCGCACCCTTCACGACCTTGATCCCGGGTGCGTTCGCCTCTGGGAAATCGTAGACGATCTTGCCGTTGGTCACCGCGCCCGCTGTGGGCGGCACGTCGCGGTCATAGACGACGCTTTCTCCGGTCTGCTCGGGGTCACCATCAGAAAAAGTATCCCCCACGACCACATTGTCCGTGTTCCACCCGGTGATCGTCGCGGCGCCGGCGTTGCCGGCGGTCAACATACTGATCCCTGTCGCCGCGAGGGCAGTCACATGTTTTATATTTTTCATTTTTCAGTTTCCAAACAAAGAGAATGGCTGCGGAAATCTGGCAGCCGTCAAACGGGATTATTCCGAGCCATTCCACAGGCCGACGCTGACGCAAGCCCGCAGGATTTCCGAAATGCCATCCCGCAAAAGATAAGATCAATTTTATGAATGTTTTCTCTTAACTTGTGTTAACGCGAGTGAAACAACGTTTCACAACCTGAAAGTGTATCAGGTGTTTCACACCGCCATGAGATCCCGACCAAGTGGTTGTGGGACACGGCAAGCTTGGCGGCCTGCGGCGCATGCGCAACATTCGGGTCGCGTGCGCCATGCGGGCGGCCTATCCTGCGACAAAGCCGTCAGGACATTTGCATGACCGATCTCGACCAGACCTATCATTACAACGTCATGCGTCGCGCCATCGCGGTGATCGATGCGCGCGGCGAGGGGCTGTCGCTGGCCGAACTGGCCCGCGAAATGGACATGAGCGCGGCGCATTTCCAGCGCCTGTTTTCGCAATGGGTGGGGGTGTCACCGAAGCGATATCAGCAATATCTGGCGCTCGGCCATGCCAAGGCGTTGCTTGCGCAGCGGTTCACCACGCTCGAGACCGCCGAGGCAAGCGGATTGTCGGGCAGCGGACGGTTGCACGATCTCTTCCTCAGGTGGGAAGCGATGAGCCCCGGCGCCTTCGCCCGGCAGGGCGAGGGTCTGACCGTGCATTACGGCTGGTTCGACAGCCCGTTCGGCGCGACGCTGGCCATGGGCACGGATCGCGGCCTGTGCGGGCTGGCCTTTGCCGACGAGATCGGGCGCGATGCAACCCTCGACGACATGCGCGCGCGCTGGCCGCGTGCCGGGTACACCCATGCGCCCGGGCATGTCGAACCATGGGTCGCGGCGGCCTTCGCCGGGCGCGGCGAAGTGGCGCTGCAGATGATCGGGGGGCCGTTCCAGATCAAGGTCTGGGAGGCGCTGCTCGGGATCGCGCCCGGGCATGTCACGACCTACTCGCAAATCGCGCAGGCGATCGGCCATCCGCGCGCCGTGCGGGCGGTGGGCACCGCCGTCGGGCGCAACCCTGTGAGTTATCTCATTCCCTGCCACCGCGCGCTGCTCAAATCCGGGGGCCTGGGCGGCTATCACTGGGGTTTGCCGGTCAAGCGGGCGATCCTCGCCTACGAAAGTGCGCAAGCCGGCATTTGAGCAAAGTCATGCGTGCCAGAGTGCATGTTTTCCGGTCAAGGGGCCTTGGGAACGGACATGTTATTGCTTATCATGCCCGCACCCCCGATGTTTCGGGTCAGATCAACAACAAAGGTGTCACTCATGATCCGATTCCCAGTTTCTGCCACGCGCAATCCGCTGCTTCTGCTGTCCGGCGCGTCCCTGCTGCTCGCCACGGCGTGTACCGACCCCGCCTCCGTCGGCGGAGAAGACCGTCAGAAAACCCGGCAGGGCGCGATCGTCGGCGGCCTTCTCGGGGCCGGGGCCGGGGCGCTGGCCAGCGATGACAGGGCCAGGGGGGCGCTGATAGGCGGGGCGATCGGGGCGGCGGGCGGTGCGGTCGTCGGCAATGCGCTCGACCGGCAGGAGGCGGAACTGCGGCAACAACTCGACGATGACGTACAGATCAACAATACCGGCGACCGGCTGATCGTGACAATGCCGCAGGACATCCTGTTCGCCGTCGACAGCTTCGACATCCGTCCCGGATTGCGCCAGGATCTGTTCAGCGTCGCCGACAGCCTGCAGAGATATCCTGACACCCGCGTGCAGGTCATCGGGCATACCGACAGCGATGGCGCGGCGAGCTATAACCAGAGACTGTCCGAGCGTCGCGCCGACGCCGTGGCCAATGTGCTGCTGAGTGGCGGTGTGAGGTCGTCGCGGATCAACGCCTTCGGCCGTGGCGAGGACCAGCCCGTCGCCTCGAACCTGACCCCGCAGGGCAAGGCGCAGAACCGCCGGGTCGAGATCATCATCGTGCCCAATGGCTGAGCCCGGCACATCCTGCCATCGGTGGATGTGAGTATTTTGAGAAAGATGAAGCGGGGGGCGACGCGGTCAGCCCCCCGCCTTGTGTGACGGGTCGCCGCGCAGGGATATCCATGCCAGACGCGGCAGGCGCAGCAGAAGCCGCCACAGGATATCGTCGTATTCCAACTCGCCCGCCATCAGCCGAAAATACTGGTGGCGCAGGCGGGTCGAACGGCGAAAGGCACGCTCGAACCCGGGCGCAAGACAGGGCAGAAAGATCACCGGGCGGATCAGCCTCGCCATGCGCAAGGCATGGTGAATGGGGCGCAAGGCACGAGTGTAAAGCGCAAGGGCACGCCCGGGATGGCCTGTCGACAGGGCATCCATGGCCGCCTGCGCCGCCAGTTGACCGCTTTTCATCGCATAGCCGATCCCTTCGCCGGTGATCGGATCGACCAGCCCGGCCGCATCGCCCGCCAGAAGGACCGCCCCCTTGCCGGGGGTCTTGCGAAACGCGCCGAATGGCAGGAACTGGCCCTTGACGCGGGCCTCGGGCGCGTCGATGCCCAGCATCTCGCAATAGTCGGCCATGGCCTGTTTCATCTGCGGATTCCGGGCCAGCAGCCCGCCAACGCCAACCGTCGTCGTGCGGCGCTTGGGAAACACCCAGCCATACCCCCAGTTGACCGCCGCCAGATCGATCCGGATCGGCGCGTCGGGCCGCAGGTGCGCGCCGGCGACCTCGATCTCAAGCCCGAAGCCGATGCGCTTGCGATCGAAACTCTGACCGAACAAGTGCCGTGCCACCTGGCTGTTGGCGCCGTCCGCGCCGATCAACACGCCGCAACCGAGCACCGGGCCATCCTTCAGCGTCACCGTGCCCGCATCCGTATCGAGCGCCGCCACGCTGTGCCCGGTGAAATCCGCCGCACCGGCACCGATCGCATGCCCGCAGATCATGGCGTCGAGATCCCACCGCATCGTCGCACAGAGCGCGGGCGCATCCCGGATCAACCCGACGGGACGACCGCGAAAGCGGAAATCGACCTCGGTCTTGTGGTCGATCGCCTCGAACGGCATCTCGCGCTCGAAGATCTCGGCGTAATGGCGGCGCGCGCGACCGGTGATCAGGCCGCCGCAAAGCTTGTCGCGCGGAAAGGCCTTGCGGTCGATCAGCGCCACGCGCAGCCCGGCCTGCGCGGCGCAATACGCCGCAGCCCCGCCCGCCGGGCCCGCGCCGATCACGATCACATCGTAGCGCTCCATATCTCAGACCTCTGGCAGCGCATCGCGCCGGATCATGGTGCGCAGGGCAAAGCTCGACCGCATCGCACGGATATTCGGCATCTGCATCAGACCGTCCTCGAGAAACCGGTCGAAACCGGCCAGATCCGCGGCCACGACCCGGATCAGCACATCGCGTGTGCCGGTCATCAGGTAGCACTCCATCACCTCGTCAAAGCGCCGAAGTCCGTTTTCGAATGCCTTGACCGCGTCTCGGCCGTGATGCTCCAGTTCGACGAAGATGAACGCGTTGAGCGGCAGGCCCAGCTTTTCCTGGTCGATGCGCGCGGCATAGCCGGTGATGATCCCGAGCTCCTCCAGCCGGGCGATGCGCCGGGCCACAGGCGTCGGGGACAATCCCACCATCACCGACAGATCGGCCAGTTTCTGACGCCCGTCGCGTTGCAGGGCGGCGATGATGCGGCGATCGATTGTGTCCATTTTCCCCAAGATCTTCCTTCTGGCAGCGCCAAATCCCTGCCTGTAACGGGAATTTGACCGATATTTGCCGTTTAATCGCGTCCGATCGTCCTTATCCTGAAATTCGAAAGGATGTCACCATGCTAACACATCTACCCTCAGCGACACATGAAGCCCTCTACCGCGTGGAGGATCGCGACAGCGGCCTTCGCGGGTTCATCGGCGTGCATTCTACGCAACTGGGGCCCGCCGCGGGCGGGCTTCGGATGCGCGTCTATGCCAGCGAGGAGGATGCGATCACGGATGTGCTGAACCTGTCGCGCGGGATGAGCTACAAGAACGCGGCCGCCGGTCTGCCGCTTGGCGGCGGCAAGGCGGTGATCATGGGCGATCCGGCCACCGAGAAGACGCCGGCGCTTTTGCGTGCCATGGGCCGCGCCATCGAGAGCCTTGAAGGTCGGTACTGGACCGCCGAGGATATGGGCATGTCGCCTGCCGACATGGCTGAGATCGCGCGCGAGACGCGCCATGTCGCGGGGCGCGATCAGGGCGATCACGCCAGCGGCGACCCATCTCCGGTCACCGCGCGCGGGGTGTGTGGTGCGATGCAGGCCGGGGCGAGGCAGCTTTGGGGCAAGGCCGATCTTGCCGGGCGCGTGGTGGGTGTGCAGGGTCTTGGCCATGTCGGCTGGCATGTCTGCCAGCGGCTGCACGACGCGGGCGCGCGGCTGGTTGTAGCGGATATGGACGCGGCCCGCGTGACCTCTGCCGTCACGGCGTTCGGGGCGGTTCCGTTGGAGACGTCCGACATCCACGCCGCGGATGTCGATATCCTCGCCCCATGCGCCATCGGAGGGGTGCTCGACGCCCGGAGCATCCCCGAGATCAGGGCACGCATGATCTGCGGCGCGGCCAACACCCAGCTCGCCGCCCCCGATGACGCGACGGCGCTGATGGCGCGCGGCATCCTCTACCTGCCTGACTACGTGGCCAATGGCGGCGGGATCATCAATGTTGCCGCTGAAATCCTGCACATCGCCGAGCGTGACAGCTGGGTCGAGGACCGACTGTCAGCGATACAGGCCAACATGGCACGCATTCTGGCCCTGGCGCATGCTGAAGGTGTCAGCCCAGCGGTGATCGCCGATCGCATGGTCGAGGAAAGGCTTTTACCGCAGGCGGGGTGAACCGCGATATTTGCGAGAGTCGGAAATTGGCCTGAAGGGGACGTTGCCGACTCTGCCCTGCGCGGAATCAAGGCCGAAGGCCGCCGCGCATCGCCGGGCCGCCCCCCGGCACGGCGATTTGGCCGCAACCTGCGCCTTGCATTGGTATTTTCCCGATTTGGCCACCATAAAGCGCTGCCAAAATCACGTTGGATCGCCGCACCGCGGCCCGTCGATGCGCGGCTCACCCCAAACGTCCCCTTCAGGCCCAAGAAGTCGCCCATGGCAGCATCCGCACCTGACATTCCGCACCCAGCCCGCTCTGGCCGCACGCGGTCGGACCCTCAGTCCCAGCAGCTCACCAGAACGGTCATTGCATTGGCGCGGTCGGTCAGCGCCTCGGCGGACATCATCCCGGCCTCGGAGGTCCGGCGCGCCATGATGCCGCCGCGGGTCAGAATATCCTGCAAGGCACCGTTGGTCGCAGCAAAGCTCACATCCTCGGGCAGGCTGCGATTGTCCATCCGGTGCGCCAGAAGCATGCCCAGAACCGATCCGCCCTGATCCAGAACCGGCCCCCCGGCATCGCCCTCGAGCGCGGCGAGCGTCAGGCGCTTCATATGAGGCTCGCCGTTCAACCCTTCCAGATCCGACACCTGCCCGAAGGTCACGGTGGGGCCCCCGAGAACCCCGCCATAGGAATAGCCGGCAACGGCCACATCCGACGCCAGACGCGGCGTGCGATCCTGGAAGATGGCCACGCGCGCCGGCGCAAGACGGGCCTCGGGACGCAGCACCGCCACGCCGAGGCCCTCGTCGATCAGGGCGATCCCGGCCTCGTGAACCTGGTCGATCGTGATCCGCCCGCACCCGCGCACGGCATCCGCCGTGGTCAGGACGGTGCCACCATCATCCACATAAAAGCCCGACCGTGTCAGGCGCGGCCTGCGCACCTCGAGCCCGGCGACAAGATCGATCCGCTGCGCTGACGCGTTGCCTTCGGCGGGATCAAGTGTGCCGGGCAGCCAGTCGAAACTTTCCAGCATCTCCTGCAAGACGCGATTGCGGCGCTCCTCGTCCCCCACCGGCCAGATCAGGGTGAAGCCCTTTATCTCGCCATCGCGCAGCCAGACCCGGGTGTGCGAAATCTCCAGCGCCCCCTCGCCGACCAGCGTGAACCCGTCCCGATCAAGGCTTCGCGGCCCCGTCTCGGGCACGATTTCAAGCGACTGCATGACCTCGTACAGCCCGTTCAGGCTGGTGCGGTCGCCGCTCCGGCTGATCAGCAGCACCCGCGCATCCAGATCGCCCACAGGATCGAAATGCGCGAATGGCGGTGCATAGCGCGCGAAATCGACCACGTCGCTCGGCAACTTCAGCGCGATTCCCGTCGCCCGGTCCACGATCCGTTCCAGACCCAGACCGTCCAGCACCGCAGTGAAGTCACGCAAGAGATTCGCGCGCTGCGATGTCGTCAGCACGCCGGTGGCCTCGAAACCGTTCTCGCGTTGCCAGCGAGCCATGGCGGCCCGGGTGCCGCGTCCGAACGCGGCATCGATCGAGCCGTCATAGACCCCGGTCCACGTCAGGGCCTTCTGCAGTTCGAACCGGTCCTCGCGTGTCAGGCGAGCTTCGCTGGCGCGGGCCTCGCGGGGTGTCTCATCGGGGGTCACGTCAGGGCGCCCGCCGACGGCATCCGCCCTGTCATCGGTTGCAGGGGCCGAGGACTCCTCCAGCGACGCGCCCACGGGCCAGAACTGCCGCTGATAGGCCGAGCGGCGGGCGATATAGCTGTCGCGCGCAATCCGCCCGTCGCGGCGATAGTCGCGCAGCACCCGCTCGGCCTCGTCGCGCCGGTAGGGGCCAAGCGCGATCGCATACCAGCCATTGCCAAGCGTGAACCCGCCCACCTCGGGCAGGGATGCGGCATAGCGCTGCGCGGCGTCTCTGGCCTCCAGAAGGCTGGGCTTGGCCTCGATCTGCACCCAGACAAGGGGCGCGCCTGATCCGTCCCGGCCGAGGACGTCCTGCGCGCGACCTGTCGTCGTGCAGACCGAAACGAGACATATCAGGATCAGCACGATACGCGTCATGGGCTTATTTTCCGATCAGGCAAGAACGTCATCAGTTTAACTTGGATGTTTTAACAAAGTTCCCCGGCGATGCACCCCAATAATCGCGACGATCCCAGCCAATCGAAGCATGGATGCATGCGATTGACCCTACCGCACGGTACGCCTAGAGAAAGGCGGCGATTTCAAGGGGCACCCGAAGGGTATGGCATGACGCACAAGGCAGACAAACCGCGCAGCTTTCAGGAGGTGATCCTGCGGCTTCAAGGCTACTGGGCGGCGCAGGGCTGCGCCGTGATGCAGCCCTATGACATGGAGGTCGGCGCGGGCACCTTCCACCCCGCGACCACGCTGCGCAGCCTCGGCCCGCGCCCCTGGGCGGCCGCCTATGTGCAGCCCTCGCGCCGTCCGACCGACGGGCGCTACGGCGAGAACCCCAACCGCCTGCAGCATTACTACCAGTATCAGGTGCTGATCAAACCCAGCCCGCCGGACCTGCAGGATCTGTATCTGGGGTCGCTGCAGGCCATCGGCATCGACGCGTCGCTGCACGACATCCGCTTTGTCGAGGATGACTGGGAAAGCCCCACGCTGGGGGCGTGGGGGCTGGGCTGGGAGGTCTGGTGCGACGGCATGGAAGTGTCGCAATTCACCTATTTCCAGCAGGTCGGCGGGCATGACTGCGCGCCCGTCTCGGGCGAGCTGACCTACGGGCTGGAGCGGCTGGCAATGTATGTGCTGGGCGCGGATCACGTGATGGATATGCCCTTCAACGACCCGGACGCGCCCATTCCGCTAGGCTACGGCGACGTGTTCCGCCAGACCGAAGAGGAATATTCGCGCTGGAATTTCGACGTGGCCAACACCGAGGTACTCTTGCGGCATTTCGAAGAGGCCGAGGCGGAATGCGACGCGATCCTTGCGCAGGCGGCCACCGACCCGCGAACCGGCTACCACATCGTCATGGCGCATCCCGCCTATGACCAGTGCATCAAGGCGAGCCATATCTTCAACCTGCTGGACGCACGCGGCGTGATCTCGGTTACCGAACGTCAGGCTTATATCGGGCGGGTCCGCTCGCTGGCCCGCAAATGCGCCGATGCCTATCTGCAGACCGACGCCGGCGGAAAGGCAGCCTGATGGGAAAGATACTCGCAGCCTTCCTGCTCGCGTCAGGCGTGATCGCCGGGGTGTCAATGTATTACCTGCAGGTCTACCACTTCTACGAAGAGGTGCCGGCGACCGGCGCGGGCGACGTGCAACTGACCGCGCAGGCCGGCGGCGCGCCGGAACCCCTGCCGCATGACGATTTCGAGGCCATCGACGCCGACAGTTCGCCGATCCGCTACCGGGCCTGCTTCACCACGACGGCCCGGCCCGCCGACCTCGCCGAGACCTATGCGCCCTACCCCGCCGCAGAACCGCTCAACGCGCCGTTCTGGTTTGACTGTTTCGACTCGCAGGCCATCGCCGACGCGCTCGAGGACGGGCAGGCGACGGCATTTCTGGGCGAGAAGGACATCCACTACGGCATCGACCGGATCGTCGCCATCACCGAGGACGGGCGCGGTTATGTCTGGCACCAGATCAACCGCTGCGGCGAGGTGGTCTTCGACGGCCAGCCCGCGCCCGACGATTGCCCCGAACCGCCCGAAGGATACTGACGCATGCCCGATCTGCTGATCGAACTCTTCTCCGAGGAAATCCCCGCGCGCATGCAGGCCCGCGCGGCCGAGGATCTGCGACGCGGCATGACCGACGCGCTGGTCGAGGCCGGGCTGACCTATGCGGGGGCGGCCGGTTTCTCGACGCCCCGGCGGCTGGCGCTGACCGTGCAGGGCCTGCCGGCTGAAAGTCCGAAACGCGTGGAGCGGCGCAAGGGCCCGCGCGTCGATGCCCCCGAAAAGGCGATCGAGGGGTTTCTGCGCGGCGCGGGCGTATCCCGCGACGATCTCAAGATCCGCGACGAGAAAAAGGGCCAGGTCTATGTCGCGGCCATCACGCATCCCGGCCGGCCGGTCGCCGATATCGTGGCCGAGGAGCTGGAAAAGGTCATCCGCAACTTCCCATGGCCGAAGTCGATGCGGTGGGGCCATGGATCCTTGCGATGGGTGCGGCCGCTGCACGGCATTCTTTGCATCCTGACTGACGACGCTGGCGAGACGCAGGTGGTAGGGATGGACGTGGACGGCATTGTTGCCGGCAACACCACGCGCGGGCACCGATTCATGGCGCCGGACGCCTTTTCCGTAACCTCCTTCGAGGATTACGCGGCAAAGCTCAAGCGCGCGCATGTGGTGCTCGACGCCGGGGAACGGGCCGAGGCGATCTGGCACGACGCCACCAATCAGGCCTTCGCGGGCGGCTATGAGGTGGTCGAGGATCGCGGCCTGCTGGCCGAGGTCGCGGGGCTGGTGGAGTGGCCCGTCGTGCTGATGGGCACCATCGACGACGCCTTTCTGGACCTGCCGCCCGAGGTGCTGCAAACCAGCATGAAAGAGCACCAGAAGTTCTTTTCGGTCCGCAACCCCAGGACAGCCCGGATCGAACGCTTCGTCACCGTCGCCAACATCGCCCCCGAAGATCACGGGGCGACAATTCTGGCGGGCAACCAGAAGGTGCTGGCCGCTAGGCTGTCGGATGCCAAGTTCTTCTGGGAGAACGATCTGCGGACGGTCCGCGATCGCGGGCTGGAGGGCATGGCCGAAGGGTTGGCGGATGTCACCTTTCACAACAAGCTGGGAAGCCAGGCCGACCGCGTCAAGCGGATCGAGGCCTTGGCGCGCGAGATCGCGCGCATGGTGGGCGCCAAGCCCGATCTGGCCGCCGAGGCCGCGCGGGTGTGCAAGGCCGATCTGCAATCGGAAATGGTCGGCGAATTCCCCGAATTGCAAGGGCTTATGGGCCGCTATTACGCCGAGGCTGCCGGCCATGACGACGGCGTGCCCGAGGCCTGCGAGGAGCATTACAAGCCGCTCGGCCCCGGCGACGCGGTCCCATCTGCGCCCGTCTCGGTAACCGTGGCGCTCGCCGACAAGATCGACACGCTGACGGGCTTCTGGGCCATCGACGAAAAACCCACCGGCTCGAAAGACCCCTACGCCCTGCGCCGCACGGCCTTGGGGGTGCTAAGGTTGGTGTTGGGGAATGGATTGCGGATTTCTTTTGAGGAAATATTTTCTGTTCAGTTTGAAGAGAAACGAGAATTACTCGCTTTACTCGGTCATTTAGGTGCGCTTCGGAGAGATGGTGAGATATTTCGGGTTGCGTCACCGTCTCAAGATGAAAAATTTAGTCGAACAGTTCAGTTCTACGACGATCCTGACACGTTGATGAAGTTCAACAGAACGGATTTTGACAATTGCTGCGTCAATAATCGGGTGTACCGGAATATAAATTTCCCCAATCTTATGGGGTTAGATGCATTTGAGCCGTATCGTTACGATATTTCAGAGTTGGCGAAAAGTCTCCTCGCCTTCCTCCACGACCGCCTCAAGGTCCATTTGCGCGACGAGGGCATCCGGCATGACGTGATCGACGCCTGCCTTGCCATGCCCGGCAATGACGACCTGACCCTGCTGGTCAAGCGGGCCACGGCCCTCGCCGATTTCCTCAAGACCGACGACGGCGAGAACCTGTTGCAAGGCTTCAAGCGGGCCAACAACATCCTGACGCAGGCCGAGGAGGCCGACGGCGTCGAGTATTCCTTCGGCGCGGATGTGAAATTCGCGGACACCGACGAGGAAAAGGCGCTGTTCGCTGCGCTGGACCGGGCAGAGCCGCAGATCACGGCCGCGCTGCAGGCCGAGGATTTCGCCGGGGCCATGCGCGCCATGGCCGACCTGCGCGCGCCCACCGATGCGTTCTTTGACGCCGTGCAGGTCAACGTGGACAATCCGGTGCTGCGCCGCAACCGCCTCAACCTGCTCAGCCGCATCCGCACCGTCTGCCTGCAGGCCGCCGATCTGACCCGC
>JAWLCA010000052.1:0-9828 GCA_041687395.1 Paracoccaceae bacterium
CGATCTGTGCGCGGCGGATGTCATCGAGATCCGTCGTCTGCAGCCCGTGCTCGCGCGCCCATGTCAGCTGCAGACGCTCGTAATTCCAGACCGTGAAGAACACCTCGTCACCTGGATGGCCCGGCGAGGGCACGAGGCGGTAGACCGACGCATAGCCGTCGCGGATCAGCGCGTCATGGATCTCGGCAAAGCTCGAGCCGTCACCGATCCCCCACCGCCGCTCGAACGCGGGAATGTGCGGCGGGTACTTGTGGATGCATTGGTAGGTTTTCATTGTGTGTGTCTTGGCCGTTCATGGTGGCTGAAAAGAGAATTTTCGAGGCCGCGTCTTCGCTGTCGCGTGGCAGGAAATTCTGTGTTGCCCCGGCATGGCAGTTTGTCAGCTCGCCGATGAAAAGCTCCTTGCCGTCGGAATAAACATCCACGCGGACCAGCGAGAAAGGTTTCGAAAGCTCTGCGCTGACTGCGAGAATCTCGGAAAAGTTTGCGGGCGGGTCTATGCTGATCTCGGGCGGCGGGGCCGGATAGCCCAGTGAGAAGGGCAGGCGTTCCTGTTTGCTGTTGAACAGCACACGGTGCGTTATGGTCTTCACTCGGGTGTGGTCCATCACGTTCATCACCGTGATCCGCGGCTCGCCGTGCCAGCAGAACACCCGGTATTCGGAAAACTCCCTGCCGGAAAAGATCACCGGCTCGACGATGATCTTGGGGTGCAGGCCCTTGTAATTGGGCTCGCGGTGTAACTCGTAGTAGTCATGCGACAGCCAGGATTTGAGCGCCGCGCGATCCACGTCGTCGCCCGGTTTCCTGTAGATGTTGCTGCCGCATCCATGCGTGGCCTTGATGAAGCATGTCTCTGGAAACGCGAACGCGTCGATCTCGTCTGCGTTGCGCAGCACGGCAAGGGTCGGCACCGCGTATTTTTCGCCGATCGTCTCGGTGACGAAGCGCTTGGAGAGTTCCTTGTCCGTGACGTATACCCGCAGCGCGTCGGCCAGCGTGCCATCGACCTTCATCTTGTGCAGGTAGTCGTTGAACAGCCACGGTTTGCGCGGATATCGTCCGTGGCACCGGAAAAAGAACGTCTCGTGATACACCCGATCCCAGAACGGGCCGGGCGGTTTGCTTTTGGCCAAGCTGTAGAGCCTTGCGTTGAAGCGCCGTGTGAGGCTGTGGGCGATGCGCTTGCCAAACGGTTTCATGATGCCCTCACCAGTTCTTCAAAGCGCGTGTAATCCCTGATGTAATCGGCCTCGTCATAGGGATCCGAGGCCAGCACCATGCACACCGTGCCCTGGCTGAAGCTGTCCATCTCGCGCCAGATCAGGCGGTCGATCAGGACGCCCTGGCGCGGGTTGCGCAGCCAGAACTCCTGTTTGTCGACCCCGTCGTCGACGCTCAGCCGGAAGCTGCCCGACAGGGCGAACACGATCTGCTGCAGCACCTTGTGGGCATGGCCACCCCGTTCGGCGTCCACCGGAACATTGTAGAGGTAATAGACGCGGCGGATGTCGAACGGCAGATGCGTGCTGCCCTCGACGAAGGTGAGGTCGCCGCGCGGATCGGACCTGACCGGAAGTTCGATCAGGCGGGCAGAGCCGCGCGGCTTGATGCGTTGCATGTTCATGACAGCGTCTCGACCTCCAACTTTTCACAAAGCGCGGGACGCAGATCGGCAAACCGCGCGCGGGTGAGTTCGAAATAAAGATTTTCAGGATCGCGTCCGGTCTGCGTGGCACCGAAGCGAAGGTGAAAGCGGACTGTCCGGTCATTATCCGCGCGGACATCGAAGACGGCCCGCGGCTTTTCCAGCATCTCAAAGCCGATATCGTAGAGCAAAACCGCGCTGTCCAGCGCGGCCTTGGGCGGTTTGTCGTTGTTGAGGATCCAGCTGCCCCAGGTGAAGCCGTCGGTCGTGATATCATATAGCCGCACGGTCCCGCAGGAGACACCGTCGTGCCGTTCGATGATGCAGTAGATTTCCTGACCGGCCGCCTCGCGCGCCTTGTAGGCGGTGATCCAGTCACGCTGATCGGCCACCGTCCCGGTCACGGGTGACAGATGCGTGTTGTAGGCCGGATCGGTGCGCAGGCCGTGGATGAACGCGGCATCCTGCGGCGTTACAGGTCGCAGCCGAAGGCGCTTGCCAGTGATGTCGGAACCGTTAACCATGTGAACTCAACCTTTACTTGTTTCAAGTAAGCATAAAATTGACAATTTGGAAAGAAAATCCTTGCAAGGTCTCCCCTTCAGGTTGCAGCGCGGTGTGCAAGCCTGGCTGGGTTGCGAGTCTGGCGGGGCCGGTACGGAGATGTTGCCGCGACCGGCTGGCCCAATCAGGTGACGATCCCCTGATGGACGGCGACAGCCATCGGCTCGGCCAGAGCCGCGCGCCTTTTGCGGGTATCCGAAGTTTTTGATTGATTATGCTGACCAAATATGAACCAATGACGAAATGGTTCAGAACCCCGAGAATGATCCCGACCCGGCCGGATCCGAAAACTCCAGTCGGGTGCTTTCGATCTTGCGCGACAGGCTGGAGGGGCTTGGCGCCGCTGATGGGCGTCTGCCGACGGAGCGCGATCTGTCGGTGCGGTTTGGCGTGGGGCGGCGCGCGGTTCGCAGGGCGCTGGAGGTTCTGGAATCCGAGGGCCTGATATGGCGCAAGCAGGGCAAGGGGACGTTCCTTGGCAGCGCCCCCAGAGAGGCACATTCCACGGTCAGTTCGCTGGTGGACCAAACCAATCCGGTCGAGATGTGTGAGGCGCGCGCGCTGCTGGAGCCGCACCTTGCGGGGCTGGCGGCGTTGCGTGCCACCCGCGCGCAGATAGAGCGCATGCACGAGTTGTGCGCCCGGATTGACAATGCCGGGGACGATGATGCGCGCGAATTGTGGGACGAGGCGCTGCACCGGATGATCGGTCAGGCGGCCGGAAACAGGCTGCTGTTCGGTCTGTGCGAGATCTTCGAGGAGGTGCGCCGGGACAACGGGTGGCGGGGCCTGCGCGAGCGGGCGCGATCGGTGCCGCTTGTTGCCACCTACAGCCGCCAGCACAGTGCCATCGTGGCCGCGATTGCCGCGCGCGATGCGAAGGCCGCCGAGACGGAGATGCACACGCATCTGCAGACGCTGACGGAAAATATCCTGAAACAGGATCGCACGGAGGTGACGCGTGCCGGGTGAGTCCCCCCTTCTGGAGGTGCGGGGCCTGTCGATCCGCATCGGCTCGGGCGGCTCGAACCTCGTGGACGATGTCAGCCTGTCGGTCGCGCCGGGCGAGACCTTGTGCATCGTCGGCGAATCGGGCTGCGGCAAATCCCTGACCGCGCTGGCCCTGATGGGGTTGTTGCCGACGCCGCCGGTCAACGTGGTCGCGGGCGAAATCCGATTTGACGGGCAGAACCTGCTGGAGTTGTCGAACGAGCAGATGTCGGAATTGCGGGGTGACCGGCTGGCGATGATCTTTCAGGAGCCGATGACGGCGTTGAACCCGGCCTTCCCGGTGGGCGAGCAGATCGCCGAAGCGGTGCGGCGTCACCGCCGCGTCACCCGCGGCGAGGCGCGGCAGAAGGCGCTGGAGATGCTGCGGAAGGTGGGCATTCCGGCAGCCGAGACCCGGCTGGACGCCTATCTGCACCAGTTGTCGGGCGGCATGCGTCAGCGCGTGATGATCGCGATGGCGCTTGCCAACGATCCGTCGGTGCTGATCGCGGACGAGCCCACGACCGCCCTTGATGTGACGATCCAGGCGCAGGTGCTGCATCTGGTGCGCGATCTGCAGCAGGAAACCGGCACGGCGATGATCCTTATCACGCATGATCTGGGCGTCGTCGCCGAAGTCGCGGACAAGGTGGCGGTCATGTATGCCGGGCGCGTTGTCGAATCCGGTCCTGTCGGCGCGCTGTTCGAGGACCCGCAGCATCCCTACACGATCGGATTGATCGGTTCGCTGCCCGGACTGGGTGCGCGCGCAGCGGGCGGGCGGCTGGTCACGATCTCGGGGCTTGTGCCGACCCCCGAAGCGATGCCGACCGGATGCCGTTTCGCCGAACGCTGCCCGTTCGCGGCCCCGGTCTGCGCCGAGGTGCCCGCCCTGCGCAAGATCGACACAGGCCACCGGGTCGCGTGCCATTTCGCCCCGCTCGAGGACACCGTCCCGGAACGGGCGGCGTCATGACGGATCTGGTCCTGCAGGCCAAGACCCTGCGCAAGCACTTCACGACCGCCAGCCCGCTTTTCGGCGCGCCCACCGTCGTGCGTGCCGTGGACGGCATCGACCTTGATATCCGGCGCGGCGAGACGTTCTCGATCGTCGGGGAATCCGGCTGTGGAAAATCCACCCTTGCGCGTCTGCTGATCCGGCTGCTGGACCCGACCGAAGGCTCGGTGATCTATAACGGGCAGGACATCGCGAGCCTGCCGGAAAAGGCGATGCGCGCGCTGCGCCGGGATCTGCAATTCGTGTTTCAGGATCCGTTCTCGTCGCTGAACCCGCGCATGACGGTGGCCGCCCTGATCGAAGAGCCGATGCGCGCCCACGGCATGGGGTCCCGCGCGGCGCGGCGCGAAGAGGCCTTTCGTCTGCTGACCCGGGTCGGGCTGCGCCCGGAATTTGCGGACCGCTATCCGCACGAGTTCTCGGGCGGTCAGCGCCAGCGCATCGGGATCGCGCGGTCGCTGGCGACGCGGCCCAAGGTGCTGATCGGCGACGAGCCGGTGTCGGCGCTGGACGTGTCGGTGCAGGCGCAGGTGATCAACCTGCTGGAGGATCTCAAGGACGAATTCGGTCTGAGCCTTGTCATCATCGCGCATGATCTGGCCGTGGTGCGGCACATCAGCGACCGGGTCGGTGTGATGTATCTGGGCGAGATGATCGAGACCGGCCCGACAGAAGCGTTCTTCGCCGCCCCGCTTCACCCCTATTCCCGCGCACTTCTGGCGGCGATCCCGGCGCCCGATCCGCAACTGCGCGGAACTGCGCCGCCGGCGCTGAAGGGCGATATCCCAAGCCCGTCGGCGCCGCCACCGGGCTGTCGCTTTCACACGCGCTGCCCGCATGCGGATGCGCGCTGCGCGGTCGAAAGCCCGAAGCTGCGGGACGCGGGCGGCGGCCGCAAGGTCGCCTGCCATCATTTCGAGGTGCTGCCCGCAAGCGCGGGGATCGCCACGCCACCGCCGCGCGCCGCCCATGTCGAACGCCGCTTTGCGCTTTATCGCGACCGCAGCGCGGCACCGGCGCCGGCACGTTCCGATCAACCAGAAGAAGCCCCCCGAACGGGCCGCGAGAAACAATCCAACCAGGAGGTCTGAGAACCGATGGAATTCAAACGAACACTTGTGACGACCGCAGCGATCGCGGTCCTGTCGAGCGGGCTGCAGGCGCAGGAGTTGCGCATCGGTCTGCAGGATGATGCCGACGTGCTCGACCCTGACCAGTCGCGCACATTCGTCGGGCGGATCGTCTACACATCGCTGTGCGACAAGCTGGTCGATATCACACCCGATCTGGATATCGTCCCGCAACTGGCCACCGACTGGAGCTGGTCCGACGACGAGACCCAGCTGACCATGACCCTGCGCGAGGGCGTCGTGTTCCATGACGGCACAGCCTTCGATGCGCAAGCAGTGGCCGACAACATCGACCGAAGCCTCACATTGGACGAAAGCCGCCGCAAATCGGAAATCGGATCGGTGACCGGTACCGAGGTTGTCGACGATCTCACGATCCGCATCGACCTGAGCCAGCCCGACGCCACGCTGATGGCGCAACTGGCCGACCGGCCCGGCATGATGCTGTCGCCCACGGCGACCGCGGAAATGGGCGCCGATTTCGGGTCGAACCCGGTCTGCTCGGGGCCGTTCAGCTTTGTCGAGAGGGTGCAGCAGGACCGGATCGAGCTGAAACGCTTTGCCGATTACTGGAACGCCGATGAGATCCATTTCGACACGGTCGTGTTCCTGCCGATCCCGGATACCACCGTGCGGCTCGCCAATCTGCGGGCCGGCGATCTGGACATGCTGGAGCGGCTGTCGGCGACCGATGTGGCCAGCGCGCAGGATGATCCCGATCTGACCGTCATGGATGTGGTCGCGCTTGGCTACCAGGGCATCACGATGAATGTCGGCAACGGCGAGGGCGCGGAGGACAACCCCTTTGCCGAGGATGCGCGGCTGCGCCGGGCGCTGCATCTGTCGATCGACCGCGGTGCGATCAACGAAGTGGTCTTCAACGGGGCATTCGAGCCGGGCAACCAGCACGTGGCGCCCAGTTCGCAATGGTACGACGAGCGCTTTCCGGTGCCCAAGCGTGACATCGAGGCGGCGCGCGCGCTGCTTGCCGAGGCCGGCTATCCCGACGGCGTGGACATCACCATCCAGGTCGCCAACAACCCCGTCCAGACGCAGGTGATGGAGGTTGTCCAGTCGATGGCCTCCGAGGCCGGGATCAACATCTCGATCCAAGCCAAGGAATTCGCGTCGATGCTGCAGGACCAGTCCGCCGGGGCCTATCAGGGCAGCCAGGTTGGCTGGTCGGGCCGTGTGGATCCCGACGGCAACCTGCACCCCTTCGTGCATTGCGATGGCGGGATCAACGATTCAGGGTTCTGCGATCCTCAGGTCGACGAGTATCTGGATGCCGCCCGTGCCTCCAACGAGTTCGATGTGCGCAAGGAGAACTATGATGCCGCGCGCGAAATCCTCAATGAGGAACTGCCGCTGATCTATCTCTATCACCCCAGCTGGATCTGGGCGATGGATGCCAGGATCGAGGGCTTCGTCGCCTATCCTGACGGGATGATCCGTCTCGAGGGCATGCGCGCCACGGATTGAACCGTCATCCCCGGCGCCCGCCAAAGGGCGCCGGGGATCCAGAGGCCATACGCGGAGAGGCTGTTCATGCTGAGCTTCATCGGACGCAGAGTGCTGATCGCGATTCCGACGATCTTCGTGATCTCGGTCTTCGTGTTCATGTTGCAAAAGCTTCTGCCGGGCGATCCGGTGCTGGCACTGGCCGGAGAGGACCGCGACCCCGAAACGCTGGCGGCGCTGCGCGAGCTTTACCGGCTCGACGATCCGCTGGTGGTGCAATACGCCCATTGGGCCGGAAACGCCCTGCGCGGCGATCTCGGGATCTCGCTGCGCACCAATCAGCCGGTGACCGAGCTGATGCTGGCCAAGCTGCCGGTGACATTCCAGCTTGCGGTCATGGCGCTGATCTTTGCGGTGGGTATTGGGATTCCGATGGGCATCCTGTCGGCAGTCCGCAAGGGCACATGGCTGGACTACATTGCCAATTTCACCGCCCTTTCGGGGCTGTCTATCCCGAATTTCTGGCTGGGTATCCTGCTGATCCTGCTGGTGTCGGTCAATCTCGGCTGGCTGCCCGCCTCGGGCTACAGGGCCTTCTCGGTCGATCCCGTCCGGTCGATCGAGACGATGCTGATGCCGGCCTTCGTGCTCGGCACGGCGCTGGCCGCGACGCTGATGCGCCACACCCGCAGCGCCATGCTGACAGTGCTGAAATCCGATTACGTCCGGACCGCCCGCGCCAAGGGGCTGCGCGAGCGTGTCGTGATCCTCAAGCATGCGTTGCGCAACGCGCTCGTGCCGGTGGTGACCGTCTCGGCGCTGCTGTTCGGCGAATTGCTGGCCGGGGCCGTGCTGACCGAGCAGATCTTCTCGATACCGGGTTTCGGCAAGCTGGTCGTCGATGCCGTCTTCAACCGCGATTACGCGGTGGTGCAGGGCATCGTGCTGGTCACCTCGATCGGGTTCATCTGCATGAACATACTGGCCGACACCCTCTACATCGTTCTCAACCCGCGATTGAGGTACACGCCATGAGCATGTCCTCCCCGATCGACAGGGCCGGCCCCGTCGCACCACGAGCCGAACGGCGCCGCAGCCGGGTCTGGGGCAAGCTGCGCACCCGCCCCGCCGCGCTCTTTGGCGGGACGCTGGTCGTCGTGTTTCTGGTGCTGGCCATCCTCGCCCCGGTCCTGCCGATCCCCGGATACGCCGAGACCGATTGGGGGGCCATCCGCCTGCCGCCGTCGCTGGCGCATCCCCTGGGGACCGACCATAACGGGCGCGACCTGCTGTCGCGCATGATCTGGGGCGCTCAGGCATCGCTCTTTGCCGGCGTGGTCTCTGTGGTGATCGCCGTTTGCGTGGGCGTGCCGCTGGGGGTGATCGCCGGCTGGCGCGGCGGCTGGACCGACGCCACCATCTCGCGCATCACCGAGGCGCTGCTGGCCGTCCCTTTCCTGATCCTCGCGATCGCCTTCGCGGCGTTTCTGGGTCCCTCGCTGACCAATGCGATGATCGCCATCGGGCTTTCGGCCACACCGGTGTTCATTCGACTGGCGCGCGGCCAGACGCTGGCGGTCAAGACCGAGGATTACGTCGAAAGCGCGCGCGCCGCCGGTGTCGGACAACTGCCGACGCTCTGGCGCTACATCCTGCCCAACATCGCCCCGCCGATCATCGTTCAGGCCACGCTGACCGTCGCCACGGCGATCATCGCCGAGGCCAGCCTGTCCTTTCTCGGGCTGGGCCAGCAACCCCCCGCGCCGTCCTGGGGCGCGATGCTCAACACCGCCAAGAACTTCATGGAACAGGCGCCCTGGATGGCGATATGGCCCGGCGCGGCGATCTTTCTGGTGGTGCTCGGGTTCAATCTTCTCGGCGATGGCCTGCGCGATGCGCTGGACCCGCGCGAAACCTGACACCCCCCCGGATTCCCCCGAGGGAAATGGACCGCACGGACATATCCGGAAAAGGGCAGCAACACCCTGCTGCTGGGCGCCAATGAGGACGTACACCCAAAGAGGACCTTTGCGCAGGTCGATCATGGACGGCGGGCCCGCATCTGCCTGTGATCAAAAAAATATACGGTCCGTTCCGGGATTTACTGTTGGTCCAAAGCCGCGTTGCGCGCATATCACCTTAATGAGATCGCGTTTTTTCACCTGGATCTGGCACAGGGCCCAGTACCTTCCCCTCTGGTCCGCGCTGTCGGCGACGCGCCTGCGCAGCGTGGATCATCGTGCGCGGCTGTTCGGCGCGATGGTCGGCGCTGCGATGCGCTGGTTTCCACCCGCACGGTGGAGGTTCGACGCGGAAGTGCTGAGGGTTTTCCCCGACATGCCCCGCGCGCAGCGGGCGGCGCTGAGCCGCGAGATGGGCCGCAACATGGGCCGGACGCTGTTCGAGATCCTCCACAGCGAAGAGTTCCAGACCCGACCGGAGCGCTTTCACGTGTCGGGACCGGGGCTGGCGGCGCTCGAGCGGGCCCATGCCGCGGGCAAGGGCGCGATCGTCGTGTCCGGCCATTTCGGCCAGTGGGATGCCGTGCGCGCCGTTCTCAAGGCCCGCGGAATGGAAACCGGCGCGGTCTACCGACCGCAGAAGAACCGCTTTTACCAGCGCGGTTTTCTGGCCGGCATCGAGCATGGCGGCAGGCCAGTTCTTGCGACCGGGCGGGCAGGGACGACGGATCTGGTGCGCTACTTGCGCAAGGGCGGATTCCTGGCAATCCTGCTCGACGAGAAATATGCAGGGGGTGTCGCCGTTCCGTTCCTCGGCCATCCCGCCCTCACATCCACCTCGGCGGCGGTGCTGGCGCTCAAGTATGATCTCCTTATGGTGCCCGCCTACGGAACGCGCCGCCCCGAGGGGTCCGAGTTCGACGTCGAGTTCGAGGCACCGATCCCCCACACGGATGCCCTCACCATGACGATGGCCGCCAATGACAGCCTGTCTGCACGCGTTCTCGAAAAGCCGGGACAGTGGTACTGGCTTCTGCGCCGGTGGGTGGGGGCCTG
>JAWLCA010000053.1:0-9302 GCA_041687395.1 Paracoccaceae bacterium
CGCCTGGAACTTCTTCGCCAACGACATCGACACCGTCCGCTCAATCACCACCAGAGACTACGCCAAAACGGTCAAAGGTTAAGGCCGTTGGTATGAGACGTGTTCCCCGCAACTCTGAAGATAAGGCGGCTGATGGCGCCAGCACGGTAATCGTAGCTGCCAACCCCGGTGTCGAAGGGCGCGGCGGGCTGGGTCAGGGTGACGCCCTCCGTCACGCCGAAAAGATCGCTGTCAAAGCCGAAATCGCCAAAGTCGATCTCCACCCCCCAAAGCTTCGTTTCCTTCGTCGAATCCGAGAAGAACTCGAAGTTCAGCACCGTCGCCGCGGCGGGAACGGCGCTGGCAAGGGCAAGCGTTGCGGCCACGGCAGCCGTCTTGATCGTCGTCATCATGGTCGTGCCTCCATCCTTCATGCCGGGTGCCGGAGGCCCCGGGCCAGAGGCTCCGGCGACAAAGCATCCTCTCATCATGACCCTACGTCAACTTTTTGTTAACTTTTGTCGTCGCGGTAGGGCGGCGCAGCGCGGGGCGAAGTGGCGTGCCCCCGCCCGGCCGCGCATCCGCAGTGAGGGGGCCACGCGTCCACGATCAGACGATCGCCTGCGCCCAGTCGTCCACCATCAACGTCCCGCCGGTCATCGATTCCACCTCGCTCACGCGGGGGATGACGCTGAACTCCACCCGTTCCGGCAGGCTTGCCGTCGCCCGGTCGCGCGTGTCGGGCTGGACGATCCGGATCGCGGTGATGCGACCCTCCTGGATGCGGTATTGAAAGTGCTGCTCGACCGGCTCTCGCGTGGGCGGCTGTCGAAAGAAATACAGCGTCAGGTCGATCCGCTTGTTCAGCCGCGCCGCCTCGAACAGAAAGGGCGTGCTCTTGCCCATCCGAACGACGAACCGGGCCGGCTGCCAGACCCGGTGGCCGCCGCCAGCAGCGGCGCTCTGCCCAGTCTCAAGCGCAACCTCGAACGCGCTGCATTCCAGAAAGTTGCTGACATCCACGCTGCCCAGCGTGGACCGGGTTGCATCCTCACCGAATTGCACCGGCGCGTCCTCGCCACTGGCCGCTATGCGCAAAAAGCTGGTCATTGCCATGGTCCCATCCTCCCCCGCGGTTGCTGAAGTCTCCCTCGCCTCTGGATCTGTCGCGGCCTCGCGCTGCAAGTAGAAATCTTACCACATCATGACGCGCATGGCCTGCAACATTTCGGCGGACGCGTAGGTCAGGGCCTGCCGGTGCAACCCCGCCCCGGACGGGGGCTGCGGCCTCTTCGGGCCATCTGCAAACCAACCGAAAACCCCGGATTGTATCCACGTGTATACGCTTGGATACAAGATTTCCGCTGCGGCGCAGGCAAGATTGTATCCGCGTGTATACGCTTGGATACAATTTTTGGGCCGAAATCAGGCCTCGGCGATCACCGCCGCCGCCGCCTCCAGCGCGCCGCTCCCATGCGGGATCTCCAGCGACACAAGCCCCGCCTGGATCGCGCCCAGCGCGCCCAGAACCATGTGGGCGTTCACATGCCCCATGTGCCCCACCCGGAAGAAGCCGTGCCACGCCGGATCGTCCGGATCCGCCATGCCCAGCCCGATCCCCAGCGTCACCCCGGCGCGATTTTCCACCCAGTTTCTAAGGCTTGTGCCATGCGGCGCGCCGATCCGCACGCTGGTCACCGACCGCGCGCGGTGTGCCGGATCGGCGATGTTCAGGTGCATTGGCCCCTGCGTCCCCCAGGCCCCGAAGGCGGCCCAGATCGTGCGGGCCAGCTTGTCGTGCCGGGACCAGATCGCCGGCATCCCCTCCTCGACAATCATGTCGAGCGCGGCGCGCAGACCGAACAGATGATGTGTCGGCGCGGTGCCGCAGAACTTCTGGTAGTATTGCGTGCCGCTCGTGCGCGGGGTCCAGTCCCAATAGGGCGTGCGCAGGTCGTTGCCCCGGCACCGCTCCGCGGCGCGGTCGGAAAACCACACAAAGCCCAGCCCCGGCGGCGTCATCAACCCCTTCTGGCTGGCCGCCACCATCACGTCCACGCCCCAGTCGTCAAAATGGAACTCGTCGCAGGCCAGCGACGCGATGCAATCCACCATCAGAAGCGCCGGATGCCCCGCCGCATCCAGCGCCGCCCGCACCGCCGGAACGTCGTTGCGGACGGAGGTCGCGGTATCCACATGTGTGACCAGTATCGCCTTAATTTCATGGGCCTTGTCGGCGTCCAGCGCCTGGGCCACGCGGGCGACATCGACCGGCGCCTGCTTGCCGAAGTCGATCTCGTCCACCTGCACGCCCACCGCGCGCGCCGCCGTGGCCCAGCCGATCCCGAACTGCCCGGTGATCAGCGACAGCGCCCGGTCGCCGCGGGAAAAGACGTTGCAATTCGCCGCCTCCCACGCCGCGTGGCCGTTGCCGATGTAGATCGCCACGTTCTGGGTGGTCTGCGCCACCATCCGCAGGTCGGGGTACAAGCTGTCGGTCAGGTCATGCAGCGGGCCGCCGTAGATATTGGGCGCGGGGCGATGCATCGCGGCCAATACCCAGTCGGGCACCACCGAAGGCCCTGGAATCGCCAGATAGTTCCGCCCGTGACCCAGACTCATCCCCGCCCCCATCCGCACTGCACCTGCGCCTGACTAGGCCCGCGCCATGGCGCCGTCAATCGGCCCGAACTTGCGACAGGCGCCGCTTCGCGATATGCCGCAGCGGACCCTGACGGCCAAAGGCCCGCCCTTGACCAAGCCCCCCGTGAAACAGCCCGCGACAGACGACTACCGATCCGCCCGCCTGTTCGGGCGGCTGTGGCATGGCTATCTGAAGCAGAATGCCGGCTGGATGGCCGTGGCCTTCGGGCTGATGATGATCGAGGGTTCGACCCTTGGCCTGCTGTCCTGGAGCCTGGAGCCGCTCTTCGACCGGGTCTTCGTGGGCGGCGACGGTGATGCGGTGATCTGGGTCGGGCTCTTCATCTTCGGCCTGTTCCTGCTGCGCGCGGTTCTGTCGCTGATCACCAAGACCCTGCTGACGCGGATCGCGCAGAAGACCTCGACCGCGATGCAGGTGGACCTGCTGCGCCACCTGCTGACGCTCGATGCGGCCTTCTACCAGACCCATCCGCCGGGCGCGCTGATCGAGCGGGTGCAGGGCGACACCGCCGCCGTTCAGGGGGTCTGGCAGGCGGTGATCCTGGGGCTGGGGCGCGACATCGTCTCGCTGATCTCGCTGATGGCGGTGGCGCTCTGGATCGATCCGATGTGGACGCTGGCGGCGCTGGTCGGCGCGCCGCTGCTGCTGCTGCCGACGCTGGCGGTGCAGCGCTACATCCGGCGCAAGACCGGCGCGATGCGCGAGCAATCCGCCCTGCGCGCCACCCGGCTGGACGAGATCTTCCACGGTATCCTGCCGGTGAAGCTGAACCGGCTGGAAAGCTACCAGGCCGGCCGGTTCGAGGCGATCGTGGACACCATCGTGCGCGCCAACGTCAAGATGGCCGCCAGCCGCGCCGCGATCCCGTCGCTCGTGGACCTGGTGACCGGCATCGGTTTCTTCGCGGTGCTGATGCTGGGCGGGCGCGAGATCATCTCGGGTGAGCGGTCGCTGGGCGAGTTCATGTCGTTCTTCACCGCGATGGTGCTGACCTTCCAGCCGCTGCGCCGGCTGGGGGAACTGGCGGGCACCTGGCAGACGGCGGCGGCCTCGCTGGAACGGGTCTACCGGATGTTCGACACGGCGCCGACCATCCGCGCGCCGGCCAGCCCGCGCCGCCCCACCCCCGGCGACACCACCATCCGGTTCGAGGACGTGCATCTGGCCTATGGCCGCGTCCCGGCCCTGCGCGGGCTGAGCTTCGTGGCCAGGGGCGGGCAGACCACCGCGCTCGTCGGGCCCTCGGGCGCGGGGAAAAGCACCGTCTTCAACCTGCTCGCCCGGCTGATCGATCCGCAATCGGGGCGGATCACCTTGGGCGGCACCGACCTGTCCCAGATGGACCCGGCCGAGGTGCGCGATTTCTTCTCGGTCGTCACCCAGGACGCAGCCCTGTTCGACGAGACGATCCGCGAGAACATCCTGCTGGGCCGCCGGGATGTCGCGCCGGACAAGCTGGCCGAGGTGCTGGAGGCCGCCCATGTGTCGGAATTCGTGGACAAGCTGCCCCGCGGACTGGACACCCCCGCAGGCCCCCGCGGCTCGGCGCTGTCGGGCGGGCAGCGTCAGCGGGTGGCCATCGCCCGCGCGCTGTTGCGCGACGCGCCGATCCTGCTGATGGACGAGGCGACAAGCGCGCTGGACGCGCACTCCGAAGCGCTGGTGCAATCCGCGCTGGAGCGGCTCAGCGCCGGACGCACGACGCTGGTGATCGCCCACCGGCTGGCCACGGTGCGCAACGCCGACCGGATCGTGGTGATGGATGGCGGCATGGCGGTGGACGAGGGCACCCATGACGATCTGGTCGCCCGCGGCGGGCTTTACGCCGACCTCTGCCGTCTTCAGTTCGACCGCCCCACTGGACCCGAGGCCCCGGCGCGCCTAGCTGACGGGGACGAAAGGGGATCCGAATGAGCGAAGCCGCCACCGACCGGCGCCTGCTGGCCATCACCGGGGAAGAGCGAGAGCAGTTCCTGCAGGGGCTGGTCACGAATGATCTGGGCAAGCTGCAACAGGGCCTCGTCTACACCGCGATGCTGACGCCGCAGGGCAAGTATCTGGCCGATTTCTTCCTTGTCCCGCAGGCAGACGCGATCCTGATCGACGTGAAGGCCGACCTGGCCGAGGGGCTGGCGCGCCGCCTGTCGATGTACAAGCTGCGCGCCAAGGTGGCGATTTCGGAAAGCCCGCTGCACGTTCACCGGGGGCTGGGTGAGGTGCCCGCCGACGCCCATGCCGACCCGCGCCACCCGGCGCTTGGCTGGCGCGCCTATCGCACGGAACCCGGCGCCGCGCCCGGCATCGACTGGGACGCCATCCGCACCGAGCACTGCATCCCCGAGACCGGCATCGAGCTGATCCCCGAGGACAGCTACATCCTCGAATCCGGGTTCGAGCGGCTGGGCGGCGTCGACTTCCGCAAGGGCTGCTACGTCGGCCAGGAAGTCACCGCGCGGATGAAGCACAAGACCGAGTTGAAGAAGGGCCTTGTGCCCGTCGCGGTTGATGGCGCGGCCCCCGTGGGCACCGAGATCCTGACCGCCGAGGGCAAGCCCGCCGGGCGGCTGTTCACCCAGTCGGGCGGGCGCGGCATCGCCTACCTGCGTTTCGACCGGGCCGATGGCCCGCTGACGGCCGGGGCGGCGACGGTGCGGCGCGCGCCCTAGAAGACCTCGTTGATCGGGTAGACGTGGGTCAGGTACAGGTAGAAGAACGCCAGCGAGATCGCCAGGATCACGATCCCGAGGACGGGCGAGGACACTTCCAGCCCGCCTGTGCCGGCCTTGAAGGTGGTGAGCAGACCGCCGCGCGGCCGCTCCGTTTCCGCCCCCTCCACCTCGACCTCCACGCGCTTCGCCGGTCTGCGATGCTCGGCCATGAACTGCAGCCACGAGAAATAGACCCCCAGCAGCACCAGCAGGATGACGACGTAAAAGATCACCTTGGACGACATAAGCTGCCAGTCGAAGACCGCGCGGCGATGGGCATAGCCGCTTTCCCGATAGCGGTAATAGGCCGTCAGGCTGTCCTGCAGCGCCGCCATCCCTTCGTCGTCCAGATAGGCCTCCAAGCCCGCCGCTCCGCCCTCGAAGTCGGTGAACTCACCTTCATGGGTCAGGAAATCCGCCACCCGGTTGGGCAGCATCGGCACCATGATCGGTTCCGGCAGAACCTCGGGCTCGACATCGTCGATCTCGGCATCGGGCGTCGGCTCATCCGGCTCCAGCGCCTCCAGCGTCGTCCCGCCCATCGGCGGCGGCAGGTTGTCGATCTCGACCTGCGCCGCGGCGGTGCCCGCCGACAGCACAAGCAGCAGGGCGACGGTTGAAAATTTCATGCCTATTGTCCCGTGATGAAGGCCAGAACCCGCAGGTTGTAATCAAGCCGTTGAAAGAAATCGGACGGCGCCGCCTCGGCCAGGATCGCCGCCTCGTCGGGGCGCAGCAGGTTGCGCACCAGGCTGTCCACGCTGGCCGTCACGCTGCCGGTCCACATCGGATAATCCGCGGGCAGCTGCGGTGGGGTATCGGGCTGAACCTCCAGGAACTGGAACTGCGACATCGAGCCGTCGGGCCAGCGGACACCGCGAAAGCCGGTGACCGGGTTGAACAGGTCCACTGCCCCGTCGCCGCGCGGCTTCTCGATCATCCCGTCCGGCCCGACACGCACCGCGACCCCCGCGGCGGCGGGCGGTTCGGGCGGTTCGGGCGGCGCCTCGGCCGCCTCGATCCGCCGCAAGATGCCCTGCAGGACCGCGACACGCTCGCGATAGGCCCCGATCAGGCAGCCGCGGTCCAGCCCGCAGGCATTGCGCCGCTCCAGCCAGGCGCGCTGCTCGGCCACGATGCGCTCCCGCTGGTCGGGTGTCAGAGCCGTTGTCACGCGCCCGAACAGCGCCGCCATTTCACTGTCCAGCGCCCCAAGCGGCGCAAAGGTGCAGATCAGACGCTCGGTCGGGGTCAGCGCGCCGGAGCAGTCGAAACTGGGCTGCGCGCCGACCGGCACCGCCAACCACCCCAGGCAAAGGACGCTTGCAACCCATCGCCGCATCGCAGGCCCCCCATCGGCACGGGCCGTGGCGGACCTTCTGCCCGCCGGTTCACCGCTGCCGTAGGGGAAGCGTAACACAAGGCCGCCAAATGACAAACGCCGGACCATCGGCCCGGCGTCTGCGTCTTGCGGCGTCCCGGCGTTCAGGCGCGCTCGGAGTACTCGAAGGTCTCGGTGTTGATGACGATGTCCTCGCCCTCGCCCACGAAGGGCGGCACCATGATCCGCACGCCGTTGTCCAGGATCGCGGGCTTGTAGCTGTTGGCCGCCGTCTGCCCCTTCACCACGGGCTCGGTCTCGACGATCTTGCAGGTGACCTTCTGCGGGATCGCCATGTTCAGCGCCTCCTCGCCGTAATACTCGATCGTCACGGTCATCCCGTCCTGCAGGAACGGGCGGCGGTCGCCCAGAAGGTCGGCGGGCAGCTCGATCTGCTCGAACGTGTCCATGTCCATGACCACCAGCATCCCGTCGCTCTCGTACAGGAACTGCTGGTCCTTCTGCTCCAGCCGCACGCGCTCCACCTTGTCCTCGGACCGGAATCGCTCGTTCAGCTTGGTGCCGTTGCGCAGGTTCTTCAGTTCCACCTGGGCAAAGGCGCCGCCCTTGCCGGGCTTCACATGGTTCACCTTCACGGCAACCCACAGGCCCCCGTCATGTTCCAGCGTGAAGCCGGGGCGGATTTCGTTGCCGTTGATCTTGGGCATCTGCTGTTCTTACCAAATGGTTGAAGGGATTTGCGCCGACCCTATATATGCCCGGTCCGGCCCGTGCAAGCAGACCAGATGCGGTGGCGGGCAACCGCCGATATGCGTCGGGCACATGGCTGCTATGCACAAAGGGGATATCGAATCGCGCCCCGGTCGGCTAGACAGTGGAACGCCCAAAAACGCAAGAGCAAGAATAAAAGGAAGTATCCATGGCCGACTATGTCGATGGCACCGCCTTCAACTACGAACAGGGCCAACGGTCGCGCAAGCTTTTTGCCGCGGTCGTGCTGGCTGCGCTCGACGATGCGATCGCCGACGACAAGAAATATGGCAACGGGCCGGAGCAGATCGCCCGCTGGGCCCGCTCCCGCGATGGGCGCGAGGTTCTGTCCTGCGCCGGCATCGACCCGAACGAACGCGTGGTGAAGGGCCTGATGGACTTCGTCGCCAAGGGCGTGCGCACCTCCGTCGCGCTCTCGCGCGAGGAAAGCGAACGCCGCCAGGCGCTCGAGGCGCAGGAAGCCGCCTGACCGACCCGCCGCACGCGGCATCGAAGGCGCGCCCCTTGCGGGCGCGCTTTTCGTTTGTGCGGGCCCCATCCGTTACCGCCCCGTTGACGCGCCGCGCGCCGAAATCCCCGATCCGGCCACACCCTCCGAACCCCGGTTATCCTCGCGCCCTTTGCCACAAGGGATGCCCCGATGACCGACCAGACCCCGATCGCAGCCGAAACCCTCACCCTCCTCCCCCTTGACCAGATCGCCGAGGATCTGCTGCCGCGCGACCGCGTGGCGCTTGACCCTGTGGCGCTTTCGGAACTCGAAAACTCCATCCTGATCTCGGGCCTGCGCCAGCCGATCGAGGTCTGCGAACTCAACGCGCCCGACGACGACGGTCGCCGCTATGGCCTGATCTCGGGCATGCGTCGCCTGACCGTGTTCCGTCGCAATCACGGCTCCGACCCACGGTTCGACGCCATCCCCGCCTTCATCCGCCCCGCCCGCGACATCGCCGACGCCATGGCCCAGATGGTGGCCGAGAACGAGATGCGCGCCCAGATCTCCCCCTGGGAGAAGGGCCGCATCGTGATGCAGGCCTGGCTGGGTGACCATTTCGACACGCTCGATGCCGCGGTGGACGGCCTGTTTCGCGGCGTGGACCGGCGCAACCGCACCCGCATCCGCGCCATCGCCGATGTGGTCGATCAGTTCGACGGCAGCCTCGACGCGCCGGAAACGCTCTCGCAGGCGAAACTCCTGCGCCTCGCAGGCGCGCTGCGCGACGGCTTCGGCCCGCTGATGGAGGCGGCGCTGGAACAGTCCCACGCCAAGAATATCGAGGATCAGTGGCGCCTGCTGGAACCCATCGTGATGGAGGCAGAGGCCGAGAACCGCACGCCGGTCGAGCCCGGCCAGCCCGTGGAAACCCGCCCCGGCCACCCCCGCCGCATGGTGAAAATCCGCCCCCGCCTGACCATCCGCCGCGAGATGGCGGCCGAGGGCTGGACGCTGCGCTTCACCGGCCCCGACGCGACCGGATTGTTGATGGAGGACATCATGGACTACGTCGAACTGAACTACGGCCGCGAGGAATAGGCGGGACGCGCGCCCACCCCCGCCCCGGTCAAGGATTGGCCGGGGCAGGCGTTCAGACTGACCAGCCCCCCGGCACGACAGAGGGCAGCGCCTGCCCGCGGGAAAGGCGCTGCAACGACTGGGGGCGCCACTTTATCCAACCACCCCCCTGACCTCAATCGTCGCACCAACCTCACCAAAGCGCCTGCGCCGTCGTGCCAAAGGCATGTATCGACCCAGCGGAATCTGCTCAGGTTATGCCGCTAATCCCACAGCTGCGGGTGTCCTCATTCCAAGCGCCTGGTGCGGGCGTCGGTGGTTGTA
>JAWLCA010000054.1:0-9157 GCA_041687395.1 Paracoccaceae bacterium
TTCGGCCTTGGCCGCCCGGAAGTCTCGCTATACGTCTACACAAATTGCTCTGAGACCTTGCCCTCTCGTCTACCATAAGACGCCCCGGCTGCCATTGCGCGCCGCCACGTTGTCGGCTTTTACTCCGCCGTTGCCATCCAACCGATGGGGAGCGGCTCACTGTTGCCCGCGGCCGATCCAGCCCTTTTTCCGAAACCAAATGATCAGCCCGACTGCGATCAGTGTCATGAGCACCAGGATCGCCGGATAGCCATAGCGCCAGCCAAGCTCCGGCATGGAGAGCGGTCCGGCAGCCGGATCGAAGTTCATGCCATAGACGCCGACGATGAAGGTCAGTGGGATGAAGATCGTAGCGATGATGGTCAGCACCTTCATCACCTCGTTCATCCGGTTGTTGACGCTCGAGAGATGGATATCGATCAAGCCTGAGCATATTTCGCGATAGGTCTCGATCATTTCGATCAGTTGGATCGCATGGTCGTGGCAGTCGCGCAGATAGATCAGCGTCTGTTCTTCGATCAGGGGTGAGTCCTCGCGCAGCAGCGCATTTACCATATCGCGCAGGGGCCATAACGCGCG
Organism: Paracoccaceae bacterium; assembly: GCA_041687395.1. Lineage (GTDB taxonomy): Bacteria > Pseudomonadota > Alphaproteobacteria > Rhodobacterales > Rhodobacteraceae > JAWLCA01. Next base: position 580 of record JAWLCA010000054.1, read on the forward strand.
GCGCGCCGTCAGCAGGTTGCGTTTCAACGCGTGAATGCGGGCGATCTGTTGGCTTCCGGCTTGAGCAACGATATCATCCTCCAGTTCCTCCACCTGCTCGCCATAGACCTCAAGGATCGGAAAGAATGCGTCGATCGTGGCGTCTATGAGCGCATAGGCCAGGTAATCCGGGCCACGTTGACGGATTTGGCCGCCGGGAATGCGCAGCCGGTTGCGCACGGGGTCGAAACTGTCGCCAGGGCGTTCCTGAAACGTCACCACGAAGTCACGTCCCAGCGCCATGGTCACTTGCTCCGTCTCCAGCCTTGACGGGAAAAAGTCCAACTTCGAAGGCAAGGCCACCGGCATGCGCAAGACGATGAAGAGGTAACCGTCGTAGGCCTCGACCTTGGGGCGTTGATGCAGGTTCACGATGTCTTCAAGCGCGAGCGGATGCAGTCCGAACATCGTGCCGACATGTTGGAGCGTGGGTATGTCCCCCAGTCCATCGACGTTGATCCAGCGAAGCGCCGAGCCTGGAACGGGGGCTGCCAGGTCGGTCAGGGACGCGGTCTCGGTTTCTGCGAAGGTGTCTGCATCGTAGGAGATCAGCTGAATTTGCGGATGCATGAAGTCTGGCGCCACGGTCAATGTTCCCGGGGCAGCACCCGGCTGGGTCCGACGGCGAAGTCTGTTGCGGTGGTAATTGGCCCGACTCATGCGACCTCTCGATTCCAGTTGCTGCTCATGATGTCGAACCTATGCTGTCAAACCGTGCTGCAGCGCACTGATCAGTCCTTCCGCGACGACAAGACCCTTGCCGCGGGCGCCAGCAGGAAACTGACGAGTGGGATCGTTGCCAAGCCGAGTGCAAGTCCGAAGAGGCCGTCCAGTGCAGCAGTCACCGTCCACTCCACTACAGTGCCTGCAGTGCCGGCCATTCGCGCCGCATCCGCCGCCAGATCGTGGATCTGTTGGCTGATCACGCCCCAGCCCAGCACTTCCAGGCCATGGATCACGATCGATCCTCCGACCCACAGCATCGCGGCCGTGCCGATTGCGGAGATCGCCACCAGCACCAAAGGCATCGCCTTCACGATTCCCACGCCGAGCGCGCGAGTGAACGCCAAGCGTCCGATCTGGGCCATCCGAAGCCCGACATCGTCGGCCTTGACCAGAATTGCGACGCTGCCGTAAACAAGAGCCGTTATCCCGATGGCGACCAATGCCAAGGCCGATCCCGTCGCCAGGAGGCTGTCGGAAGTGATCTGGGCCAGCGCCAGCGTCATAATCTCGGCGGAGAGGATGAAATCTGTCTTGATCGCCCCCGCGACACGGTCTGCCTCCAGATGTGCGGTGTCGAGCGTTTCGGGTACGGGTTCGTGGTGGGTCTCGGGGCGGATCAGGTGCAGGATCTTCTCCGCCCCCTCGAAGCACAGATAGGTGCCACCCAGCATCAGAAGGGGTGTCAGCAGCCAAGGCGCGAACACCGACAGCAGTATCGCCGCAGGCAGCAGGATGACGAGCTTGTTGAAGATCGACCCGCGCGCGATCTTCCAGACCATCGGCAACTCGCGCGCGGCCGGCAGGTTCTGGACGTATTTTGGCGTTACAGCAGCGTCATCTATGACCACGCCGAGCGATTTTGTGCCGGCTTTCGCAGCGTCATCGATGACCGATCCGGCAATCTTCACGCCGGCCCGGGAGGCCTGCGCGGCGACATCGTCGATGTGCACGGCGGCGAGCTTGGCGAGGGCTGCCACGTCGTCGAGCAAGGAGAGCAGCCCACTCATTCGCTATACTCTCGGAGTGATCTGCATGAGGCTTCTCGCAAAATGGCTACTCCTCACAATACACTCGAGACCCTTCACCGCGCCAGTGGGCTGATAGACCACCAGTTTCGCCGCTGAAAGCGCGCGCGTGCCGGGCTCGCTTAGGGCAGGCGCATGATGCCACAGCTCCTTCGTCGGCGCCGCCTCCTCGGCCGCGGGAGGTCATTCGCTTCACTCGCCGCAAGGATTGTCTAAATCCGGTATAGGGTCGATGCTGCAGCACTGGATGCGAACGCGCACTTCAGCTGCAAGGAATGACGGCGAGCGTGGTGACTCGTCCCATAGCAGGCACGATCTGGAACCACCCCGGCCTTGAATGCCGTTCTGCTCAATGAAAATCAAAGCCAGTCGCACCAGTGCCCGGGAACCGTAAACTACGGGCTACCCCGCAAGCGGCCAGATCAGCGGGATGACAAGCACAGTCACGGCACCGATGAGTATGTTCATCGGCACACCGATCCTGACGAAATCGAGGAACTGATAACCGCCAGCACTATATACGAGCGTGTTTGTCTGGTACCCGATCGGCGTCGCGAAGCTCGCACTTGCGCCGAACATCACCGCCACGACGAAGGGGCGTGGGTCCAGGCCGAGTTGCATGGCGACCCCCGCAGCAATTGGCGCCATGAGGACGGCGACCGCATTGTTGGTCACCAGTTCCGTCAGGATTGAGGTCAGAGCATAGACAAGGACAAGCGCCACGATCGGTCGTGTGGTCGCGAGCAGGGGCGATACCCCCTCGACGATCAGCGTGAGAGCCCCGGACTGGTGCAACGCGCTCCCCCAGGCCAACGACGACACCTGACACGACCGCAATCCCTATGACGCCAACCAGCGTCCCCGCGATCGCCGCAAGTCCGTCTCGCTCCAGAACCGCCAGCGCCATGATCGCGATGGCCAGGGCTGGTACAGTGTTTCCGAATGGGATCGGCAGGAACAGGACCATGGCGAGCACGAAAGCAAATAGGCCGATGACTTGCTCGCCACGTCGGTTCGTCAGCGAGATCAGCCGCGGGCCGACCAGACGCTCCACGCGCCGGATCGAGGGCAGAACGCGCTGAAGCATCCTGGCGAAATCGACGCGCCGAAAGGATCGGCTGCGCATGACATCGGGCAGCCACGGCTGGTCACGTCCACGCATCAGCTGCCAAGACAGAAAAAGCAGAGGCGCGCCGAGCATGGCCGAGATACCGGGGATCGCAATGGGCAGCGCGACGGGCACTGCGAAGATGAAGAGCAACGCTCCAAAGGCACGGTTTCCGAAGCCTTCGATCAGGTGACCGATCGAGATGCGCTCGTCTGGTGTGGCCGGTGCATCTGCAATTCCTTGAAGGATGTCGGACAGGCGCCGCGGTTTGCGAGCGCCATCCGGATCGGGTGGGCTTGAGACCAAGTTTAAATCGGGGACCTTCGTTTGCGTGCGCATGATCTGTCTCATGGGATGAATATGTCTGGGCGCCGTCAGGCGAATTGCGCCGGGAGCGTTGCTTTTCCCAGCGCGTGCTTCGCCTAGCCTGCTTGCTGTAATGTGGGTCCGCTCATCTCGGCCGGGCTGCGTGCGGCGAGCCATTCCAGAGCCGGTCCCGAGACGAATAGCGATGATCCCGTCGCGATCACAACGCCCGCGATCATCGGCCAGGCAAACCCGGCGACGGCCGGCCCACCCCAGATCGCCATCGGCAGCAGCGCCGCCAGTGTCGTGCCGGAGGTGAAGATGCAGCGCGCCAGGACCTGGTTGAGGCTGCGGTCGATCACGCCCGCAAGCGGCTCGTCGCCGCCGCCGCGCAGGTTCTCGCGGATGCGGTCATAGACCACCACCTTGTCGTTGACCGAGTAGCCGATGAGCGTCAGCAAGGCGACGATGGTGGTCAGGTTGACCTCCCATCCCGTCACCGCGATGACGCCGAAGGTCTTGGTGATGTCGAGAAACAGCACCACGATGGCCCCGGCCGCGAAATGCCACTCGAACCGCACCCAGATATAGGCCAGCATCGCCAGCACCGCGAGCGACAGGGCGATCAGCCCCGTCGTCGCAAGCTCGCCGCTGATCGTGGGGCCGACGAGGTCGATCTGGTCGAAGACCGCACCCGGAACGGCCTGCGCGGCCGCCGCTTCCACCGCGGCGACCGTGGCCTGCCCGGCTTCGCCCTGCACGCGGATCAGCGCCTCGTTCGGGTCGCCGAAGGCCTGCAGGCTGGCATCACCCGGCACACCGGCCGCGAGTGCCGCGCGCAGTTCGGCCAGCGGCACCGGCGCGTCGGACCGCAGCACCATCTGCACGCCCCCGGTGAAGTCGATCCCGAGGTTCGGCCCCGGCACCACCAGCGCGCCCACAGCCCCCAGCGACAGCGCGGCCGATACGGCCAGCGCCAGCCGCCCACGCCGCATGAAGGAGACCGCGCCGGGCGCGGGCACCCCGCCCACCAGCGGGGCGATCGTCAGCCGCGCGGGTTTGCGGCGGCGCACCAGCGCCTCCATCATCATCCGCATCAGCACCACGGCGGTGAACATCGAGATCAGGATGCCGAGGCTCATGGTGATGGCGAAGCCGCGGATCGCACCCGCGCCGAACAGGAACAGCAGCACCATCGCCAGAAGCGTGGTGATGTTGGCGTCGAGGATCGTCCCCCAGGCCCGCGCGTAGCCCTGCGTCAGCGCCTTGATGGCGGTGGCGCCTTTCGCCGTTTCCTCGCGGATGCGGCTGAAGATCAGGATGTTGCTGTCCACCGCGATCCCCAGGCAGAGGATGATGCCCGCGATCCCCGGCAGTGTCAGCGTGGCACCCAGCAACCCGAGGGCCGTCAGCGTCAGCATGACGTTCAGCCCGAGCACCGCGCTCGCCAGCAGCCCCCAACCCCCGTAGAGACCCACCATCATGGCGACGACCAGCGCCAGGCCGACGGCGCCGGTGATCAGCCCGGCGTGTATGGAATCCGCGCCCAAGGCGGCGCCCACACTGCGTTCCTCGATCACCTCCAGCGATGCGGGCAGTGCGCCTGAGGTCAGCAACACCGCCAGCGTTTGAGCCTCTTCCACGGTGAAGTCGCCGGTGATCTGGCCCTGTCCGCCAGGAATGGCGGTCTGGATCACTGGCGCGGTCAGCACCGCGCCATCGAGGACGACGGCAAATCTCCGGCCGATGTTGGCTCCGGTGATCTCGGCAAAGACGACGGCTCCCTGCCGGTCGAAGGCGAAGGTGACCATCGGACGCCCGGTATCGGGGTCAAAGGCCGAGGCCGCCCGGTCCAGCCGGTCGCCCGACAGGGCCACGCGATCCTCGACCGGGATCGCGCCGGAGCCGTCTCGCATCTCCAGCAGCGACACGCCGGGCCTGGGACCGGGCGCGACCATCTGGAAGCTCATCCTCGCCGTGGAGCCCAGCAGTTCGCGAAGCTGGGCCGGATTCTCCACGCCAGGCATCTGCACGAGGATCCGGTCCTCGCCGACGCGGCTTATGACGGGTTCCGAGACTCCGACCTGGTCGATGCGGTGGCGGATCACCTCGAGGCTGCTGTCGGCGGCACTGGAGGCGGCGCGGTCCAGACCGGACTGGGTCAACTCAAGCCACAGGCTGCCGGCGGACAGGTCCACGGTGAAGTCAGAGGGACTGCCCGGCTCTGCTGTCGCGCGGGCCACGTCTCGCATGGTCGCCAGCAAGGTGTCGTCCGAGGGAGCCGACAGGGTCAGACCCTCGGTGCGGATCGCGCTCGGGTCGAGGTTCCGGGCGCGCATTTCGGCTGCAAGGGTTTCGCGGAGGTCCTGCAGACGCGACCCGGCGAGGTCATCGCGGTCCACGGCGAGCAGCAGGTGCGCACCGCCCTGAAGGTCAAGACCCAGCGAGACGGTCTGGCTGGTCGCCCAGTCCGGCAGCGTGCTTCGGAAGGTCGAGGGGAGAAAATTCGGAAGAGCCGTCGCTACTGCCAGAAGCAGCAGGACGACATAGGTCATCACGACCCATGCTGGTCGGCGCATGTCGGTATCCTTGGTTGCCTGAGAACTCGATCTGACGGGACGGCGTCAGGCCTCAGGCGGCCCCCGGACCGGGGGCAGGATACGGATGGCGACAGGGAGCAGTGACAGGTGCGACGCAGGCGAGATCACCGCCGCATCGAGATGCTGCCGAGCTTGGTCGCCAGCCACGGGCGCCACCATATCCGGGGAATCGTCGTGCGGAAGCTGCGCGCGCAGCAGATGCCGCTGCACGGAGAGGATGCCTTGGGCCTGCTCGATCTGGCTCTGGGCAACAGGACCGGCATTCGCCACCGTCCCGTCCGCATGCCCTTGCGGCACGCCGAACAGCACAAGCGCCAGCACAACGAGAAGCCGCGACAGGATCGCTCCAGGCCTTCCCGCATAATGCCTGGACGCGCGTGTCATCCCTGCGCCGCCCAGACGTAGGCCACATAGCCCGCGAGCATCGCCACGCCGACCCCGCGCCCGATCACCGGGCGGGTCAGCAGCAGTGCGGTCAGGACCAGCGAGACGGCAATCATGACGGGCAGGTCGAAGGTCAGGAACCGCGACGCGACCGGGATCGGCGCGATCAGGGCGGTCACGCCCAGAATGCCCAGCACGTTGAAGATGTTCGAGCCCACGATGTTGCCGATCGCGATCTCCGATTGACGGCGGAAGGCGGCGATCAGCGACGTCGCCAGTTCCGGCAGCGAGGTGCCGACGGCAACGATGGTCAGGCCGATGAAGGCCTCGGAAATCCCGTAGCCGCGCGCGATACTGACCGCGCCATCGACCAGAAACCGCGCGCCGACCATCAGCGCGATCAATCCGCCGATGACCCACAGGACCGACACGAGCGCCGAGGCCGGAGCGGGCACGCCGACGTCCTCGGGCACGGCCTCGCTGGGTTGGCGGTAGGCCCAGACCAGGTAGGCCACCAGTCCGGCAACCAGCACCAGGCCGGCGGGCCGCCCCATCTGCGCCATGGCGAAGATGGGCACGAGCGCCAGAGCCGCCGCCATCATCACGGCGGTGTCGCGGCGCAGCGTCGCGCCGATCACCTTGATTGGCCAGACCAGCGCCGACAGGCCGATGATCAGCAGGATGTTGGCGATGTTCGACCCGACGATATTGCCGAGCGCGATGTCGGGCACGCCACGCCAGGCCGCGTCGACCGACACCAGCAGTTCGGGCGTCGAGGTGCCGAAGCCAACGACCGTCAGCCCGATCAGCAGGGGCGGAATGGCCATCCGCCGCGCGATGCCGACGCTGCCGCGCACCAGCGCCTCGCCGCCGAAGAACAGGCCAATCAAGCCGGCAATCAGATAGAGATAGTCCACGGCAACCGCCCCTCGCAGGCAGTTGATCCGCCTTCCGCGTAGAATTGCGTATCGGAGGGATCGGCTACAAGAACCCGTCGAAAATAATGCGGCTTGCGAAGCCCTGGACGCAGAATAATCCTCACCAGCCCACTTGCAGTCGCGCTGTCTCGACATGAGATTTCCGGATTGGTTTCGAAGCACAATGTCCGCCGCCTGATTGGTGGCATGCATTCATGTCGACGAACTTTCAGAAAGGAGATGGTGGGTCACCGCCATGGACTCATCATCGACCCGCGCGTTCAGCCGCGATCAAGTCGGCACCTCTGTCGCGAGTGACTACTCCGACAGCCGCCGGGCGATGATCGACGGCTTCGTGGCACGCCATTTGACCTGGCCCGGCACTCTTCGGCTTCATGGCGCGGCCCTCGGATGGGACATCCTCCGGGCGCCTGTCAACGTGGCCCTGCATCGACCTCACCCGGACGGGAGGGACCATCAGCCTCTACTCCGACCGGACGCGTCAGGCCGCCGAGCGCATCGTTCGCGACGACCAGACGCCCGACGGCCTGCAAGACCTCGTGATGCCCTACACGCAGTGGATCTGGGCGCGCATGGACGCGGATCTGGGAACTGCCCCTTCGGTTCTTTTTATCGGTGGCGGCGGTTACACGCTGCCCACCCGGCTTCTTTCATCACGGCCCGAGGCACATGCGGTGGCGGTCGAGATCGACCCCTTGATCACGCAGGTCGTCCGCCGACACATGCCGCAGGCTGGTGAGTTGATCGCGCGCGCGGGCTATGACGCCTTGACCGAAGCGCTGAAGGGCGCGGCGTCGGCCGGCCGCCTCGGGATCGTTCACGCGGACGGGCGGGTTTACCTCAATGAGACCACGCGTCGCTATGACGCGGCGGTGATGGATGCATTCTCCTCCGCCTCGGTTCCCGCCCATCTTGTCACGCGCGAGACCTTTGCGCGGCTGCGCGAAATCGTGCGCGGGCCGGTCTATGTCAACCTCATCGATGCGCCGGACGGCCCGCTTGCCCGTGGCACACACGCTATCCTGGCCGAGATCTATCCCCACGTCACCGCCATCCGTGGGCCGTCGGGTCCGAACGGGAGGGGCAACGTGATGCTTGCCGCCTCACGAACCCCGCTTGTGCCGCTCGAATTCCTGCCCGACGGCTACGAGGTCGCGCACATCTCGCCCGCTCGTGCCTTCACCGATGATCGCGGCTGGGTCGGGTACAGGTGAGTGTCCGCTCACGGTCCGGCACGTCGCTGCTCGACCTCCAAGGGTCAGCAGGGCCTCGCAGCAACTCCGCAAGACCGCTTCGAGGCGCAATTCGGCAGGTCGGCCTGAGGACACTGTGTTGCATCTATAGCGACGCACCCGGCCTATTCCGTTGAAAAACTCGCGCTTGATCGACTGGCATGATGCGGATTCAATTCTGCCAATGGGTGGGAGGATCGGCGATGATGGGACCGCGGCA
>JAWLCA010000055.1:0-9084 GCA_041687395.1 Paracoccaceae bacterium
CCGCAGCAACCGCGGAAAGCCTGACAGGAAAGCCGCTCGCGTCCCTTTCGGCCGTCGACATTCTGCGCGCGCGAACGGGTGTTTTTCCACGGAATCCGCTATCCACGTTGATGATGCCGCATCTGCTAACGAAGTTCGTGCGCGTGCAGCAAACGGCCGGAAGTCCGCATCAGCGACGTTGACCGGCAAGGATTTCTGCGAACAGCACGAACGACCGGTTCGGTGAAGCCGCACCGCGGCGTGCGAACCAAGCTGAACGACTGCAAAGGGCCGGCTGCAGGCGGTGCGCGGGCACAGCGGGGAGGCACGCAAGGGTAGCTCGGCCGGTCATGCATCCGGCGTTTGGTCATGGTCACGGCCTTGCGGATTCCCATGCCAGATCGCGATCTGGAAGCGTGCCAATCCGGCCGATCTGGCGCTGCAAGCTCGGCGCGGCTATCAGGTGCGGGGCAGTGTGGTGGCGGGATGATGTGGGACGCAGTCGTTTTGGGCGCGGGGGCTGCGGGTTTGATGTGCGCCATCGAGGCCGCGCGCCGGGGCCGGCGGGTGGTGGTGCTGGATCATGGGGCTGCGCCGGGCGAAAAGATCCGCATCTCGGGCGGGGGACGGTGCAACTTCACCAACCTTCACATCGCGCCCGACCGCTTCCTGTCCGAGAATCCCCGCTTCGCGCGCTCAGCGCTAAGCCGCTACACCCAGCAGGACTTCATCGACCGAGTTACCTGCGCCGGCATCGCCTGGCATGAGAAGACTCTGGGGCAGCTGTTCTGCGACGGGTCGGCGCGGCAGATCGTCGACATGTTGCTCCGGGATCTGCACGCGGCCGGCGGTGACCTCAGGCTTGGGGTCCGCGCTGGTGCGGTGCGCCGCGGCGCCGATGGTGGGTTCCAGGTCGAAACCGACGCGGGTGAATTTGCGGCCCACGCGGCGGTGTTGGCCACCGGCGGAAAATCGATCCCGAAGATGGGGGCCAGCGATTTCGGCTATCGGGTCGCTGAAGGCTTCGGCCTGAGGATCGTGCCGACGCGCGCTGCGCTGGTGCCACTGGTCTTCACCGATGCGCAGCTTGACGCGATCCGCCCGCTGGCGGGGCTCTCGGTTCAGGCCCGCGTGGGGGTCGAGGGCGCGAAGATCGCCTTCGAGGAGGGCTTGCTGTTCACGCATCGCGGGCTTTCCGGTCCCTCGATTTTGCAGATTTCCAGCTACTGGGCGCCGGGCCGCGCGATCCGGGTCGACCTGGCCGCGGGACGCGATCTCGCGGTGGAGGCGGAGGCGGGAAGGGCCAGAGGTCTGGGCGGACGCGATCTCGCCAATACGCTGGACCTGCCGCAGGCGCTGGCGCGCAGCGTAGTGGCGCGGGCGGGGCTGTCCGGCCGGCTGGCCGACCAGACGCGGGCGGGCCTCGTCGCGCTGCACCGGGCCGTGCACGACTGGCACCTTGTTCCCGCGGGCACCGAGGGATGGCGCACGGCCGAGGTGACGGCGGGCGGGGTCGATACCCGTGATTTGGACGCGCGCAGCTTTGAGGCCCGCGCGGTTCCGGGGCTGCATGTGGTGGGCGAACTGGTCGATGTGACCGGCTGGCTCGGTGGCTACAACTTTCAGTGGGCCTGGAGTTCGGGCTGGGCGGCCGGGCAGGTGGTTTGAGCGCGCGCTGTAAGGTTCGGGGCAAGGATGCTGACCCTCTCTCTGCTCGTTTCTGTGCATCAAGTTCACGATGGCGAAACGGGCCAGTTTGAGGCCTCGTGCCCCGCCACCGTCGGTGCTTCCGGTCTTGAGGCTAACCCCGGAGTCGGCGGGTGGCGGCAGACGGTCGCGGACAATGGCTCCCCACGCCACCGCTGTGGACTGCTCTCGGCGCGCTCCGGCAGTGATCGTTAGTGCTCACACCTGGAGGTGATCCGCCGCACAAGAGGGCAAAGACTCGGTTGCAAGGAGGGCATAGCCGGTGCACGCAGCGCCCGAAAAGTGGGCAAAGTTTGCCCACCCTGAGGGCGAAGAGGCGTTGCTGGCGGCCTCTTTCTTGCGCGGCCAGAGGTCCGATTATTTGCGAGTAATCAGGGGGTTGGCTGGCGTAGAGGCAGGCCGCCATCGCTCACTTGCAGGCGCTGACATGCTGCTGCAGATTTCAGGGTAATCCTCTGCTTTAGATAGATAAATATGCGTTCGCATGTGGTTGTAGCCTGTTGCATTGAATGGGAATATTATTGATGGGAAGCATGCCGAAGAGGGTCCCAGAACTCGGTGCTCTCGCTGTAAAAGGTCTGACGAATCCTGGCTTGCACGCTGTTGGCGGCGTCGCTGGCCTCTGCCTTAACGTCACATCCACAGGCGCACGATCATGGATATTGCGAACCATGATCGCTGACAAGCGCCGCGAGGTCGGGCTCGGTCCATTTCCGGACGTTGGCCTCGCCCAAGCGCGGAAAAATGCACGGGAATTGAAGCAGCGCATAAGCCAAGGCGTCGACCCGGTCGAGGAGCGGCGGGCAGCTCGGGCCGCGTTGATCGCGGACCAGAAGAAGGGCCTGACATTCGCGCAAGCCTTCGAGACTTTTTTTGCCGAGAAGAAGGCCGGTGAACTGAGAAACGCCAAGCACGCGACGCAATGGCGCTCAACCATGGCGCAGCACGCCTTTCCGATCCTCGGCGATATGACAGTGCTCGGATCCTCTGCGCCTTGAACAGGTCAGCCGTGCTGCTTCAGCCTATCTCAAGCTGGCGCGCGCGATCAGGAGTATCAAGGATCCCCAGTCGGCGGCGCTCGACGAATTGGCGCGCGTGCTTCAGCTGATCGTGGAGGACAAGCTCGTAGAGGCGGTCTGAGCCTGAGGCAAAGGGGGGTTCAAAGCCAGGCTATTGGGGCGCTCGCGCGGCGCCATTACGACCAAGATGCTGGCGCTGACAGACACGCTCGGAAGCCTTGTCGATTCCGCCCGTCGCATCCGCGTGGGCCTTGCAGATCGTGCTGTCGATGAGGACGTATTCGAAGTCGGAGTCCGCACGTAACTTATTGAAAAGAAGATCCCAGACCCCCGCCATCGCCCAGCATCGGAACCGCGCGTCCGCACCAGTCCACTTGCCGAACTCATGGGGCAGCAGCAAGACGGAAATCCTCAGGAGTGTCGCTTTTTTGGCACGGGGGCTCTCGGTCTGCGCAGGGCTGATTCCTTATCGGAATAACCAGCAATTTTTGCTCGCGCGCTTCCAGTATCGCTCGTTCTCTTTCCCTTAGAAACGGGGGGGCGGCGTTCTGGTCGATGCGTCTAATACATTGCGCTTGTTGCATTTAACATGACAAACCAAGTCTTTTTGCAGCTGTGGCACACCTTCGCCATGGCGGTGATATTGGGTTAGGATGGGACCTCGGTCAGCGCGCTCCGCTCGTGGACGATCGGAACTCTTCCAAAGCCAGCAGACCGTTCTGGCCGGCTCTTTTTTGCTCGCAGACCACGCGTGCGGCTCCGCGTCACATGTTAGGCTCGTCGCGACACTTGGAGGGGCAGCTGATGTTCGAAGGCCAGGAACTGGTTCACGAAGAGATCGTTCCCGCAAGGAAAGGCTGGGCGCGCAGGGTCGCCGCAGGGGACACCCTGGTGATCACCGACCTCGAAGGCCAGCAGGCGGTGGATTTCCTCTGCTTCGACGCCGAGGATCCGGGTGACCGTTACTCCGCAACGAACACCATCAAGGTGCAGGGGAATATCTATGTCGGTCCTGGCACGGTGCTCTACGCCGACAGCGGCAAGGCGCTGATGACGGTTGTCGAGGACACAATCGGGCGCCATGACACGATCTACGGCTGCTGCAGCAACCCAAACAACATGCTGCGGTACGGCGTTGTGACCACGGAATCCTGCTATTCGAACTTCGAGAAGATATTGACCTGCCATGGTCTGGGTCGGGACGCCATTGTCGCGAACATCAACTGGTTCATGAGCGTGCCGATCCTTGAAGATGGCAGTGCCGGAGTGGCGGAGGCCAACATGCTGCCCGGCAGCCACGTCGCCCTGCGTGCAGATTGCGACGTGCTGGCGGTCCTGTCGAACTGCCCGCAAATGCACAATCCCTGCAATGGCTATAACCCGACGCGGATCCGGGTGCAGGTCTTCTGCGGTGGAGATGGCCCCGAGCACAGCTAGGTTGACTTCAGCCGGCACGCCTAGAGCAGGCTCTTTGGGCGCGGTTAACGTCAGCTTAGATTGCGCCAGATGGCTTCCTCGAGGTGGACTTCTGGATTCAGCCAAGGAATCCACCTTGCTAAAGTGGGGATAGCGCAAGTCACTCATTTATAGATATTTTTCTGACCTGTATCTTCCAAGTGGCTTCCAAGTGGATTCCCGGGCGAAACTACCGGTCGCTAGAAAACTACCGCGCTCAGCCCTCCGTATACAGAGCGCGCCCTGGAGGAACCATGGGGGGCATCGTTCTCGGCCCGTCCCGGACCATCACCTCGATTTCTGCGTTTCCTTAGAGTGCACCGGAAGCGCCACGACTCGTTGTGACGAATTGAGTTCTGTGGTATCCTAATAAAGCAACAGAGATTCTCAGAACCTTTTAAGTAGGGGAGATTCTCGCAGAACTCTCTGACCTGTGATCATTGGATCCGCGAGGAGCGGATCCATTCGGCGCTGGATTGCGCTTGCGGCACTTGGGTCAATGGAAAATTGTTCGAAGCAATTTTCGGGAAATCAGTTCTTTTTTTTCAGGTCAGTTCGTGCTGCCGCGTCACTCGCGAGCGGCATCATTAGCGTCCGTATGAATGGAGGAGAAGAAATGGCCAAGAAATCCGACATTGAGCAGAGTGAAGCAAGTCCTCTCGATCGACGGCTTCAGGATCATCAGGATCAAACGGGTGTCAGTCGACGCGATTTCTTCAAGGCGGGCGCCGCCGCCGGTGTGGCCGCGGCGGCTCTTTCTCTGCCCGGTGAAGCGCTGGCGCAGACGGCCGAGGGCATCCAATGGGACTATGAGGCCGATGTGGTAATCTGTGGTGGTGGGGCCTCGGGACTGATCTGTGCCATCCGTGCTCGGGACGCGGGATTGTCCGTAATGATCGTCGACCAGAATTTCGATGCCGGCGGGAAGATGCTGCATAGCGGCGGGCAAACCTCACTCGGCGGTGGCGATCCCCTTCAATTGCGCGACATCGCAGGAGAAAGCGATCCCGAAGGATTTATTACAGTTCCTCCAATACATACACCGGAGGAACTGACTGACGACGTTGAGCGGCTGTTCACCGAATGGACTGATTGGTCGGTCGTGGACGCTGCGGCTCAGGCGCCATACCGCTACAACGAACGCGAGATACAGCGTTCTATGGCCGAGAACGCTCCCGACGCTAGGCAATTGATGATGGATAATTACGTCCGGTTTGCCCGGATCCGTGGCTCGAACCCAAATTCGGGTATCTCACGCGCCAGGCAGGCAGGTCCCTTCCTCAAGCTTGGCTCTGTGACTGACATCAAGGCGGGGACGATCACCCGCGAAGATGCAGGCACTTTGAATGTGTCAGCGAGCCACTTCGCTCCGATCGCTATGAACGATACCAGTGATGTGGCTGGGCCGGATACTGTAGGGAATGGCGCTTGCCTTGCCAGACCCTTGGAATTCAGTGCCCGGGAAAAGGGCGTCCAGTTCATGTTCAACCGTCACATGGACGAGCTTATCCGAGAACAGCCATTCTCGGGCAGGGTGCTGGGTATCAGGGCCAGCTATTCGCCGCGCCAGGACCCGGACACCGGCCAGCAACTCACGAGCCTGTGGAGCAACGGCAACGTCGACGAAACGCGGGAGACGATAACCGTGCGCGCCCTCAAAGGGGTGATGATCGCCACGGGAGGTCACTCGGGCAACCCGCAGTTCCGCAGCATGTTCTATCCGGCAATGCGAGAACCGGCCTTCCCGGCGAGTACTTGGGCCGTTCTCGGGCCTCGCGGTCAGGATGCGAGCGGGATCATGGCCGGTATGAAGGTGGGCGCGACCTTAGCCGGTATGCAGCAAAATCTTGCGATCCCGATCACGTACCATATCCCGCAGCGGCTGGCCACGCGGGACGCCTACAGCGGCGAGCTTCCAGGACACCCGACGTTCTCGTCGAGAAAATCGACAGGGATCGCGCTGCTTGGCGTCAATTCCTTCGAGCATCTGATCGCGGTCAACCAGGTGGGCAAGAGGTTCTTCAATGAGATCAACTTGACCAAGCGCGTGGGATTATCCTGGTTCCCCGGTGGCCCCTCAGCCGGTACGCCGAACTCCGCCCTCGATCACGTGCCGCTCGACTGGCGCAACAGCGACCCCGATTGGGTCAAGCAAATGTACGCCAGGCATGAGGGCGTGCATGCCGCGCTGGCGATGAACGAGGGCTCCGCCGCCCCGGACTACTACTCCGGGCCACTCTGGGCCATCTTTGACAGCGCCGCGGTGGAGCGTGACGGATGGAACATTGATCCGCCGTTTACTTCTCTCGATAACGGCTACTTCTTCAAAGCCGATACCATCGAGGAGCTGGCCGCGATGATCGAGAATGGTCACGAGTTCCAGAGGGTTCCACTGACACACCTGGTGGAGACGGTGGAGCAGTGGAACGCCGCCACGTCCGCCGGTACTGACCCCGAGTTCGGGCGCGGGGAAGACGCACCGATGCACCCGATCGACAGGCCACCCTTCTATGCCGCGTCGATCATGGTGGTCTGGCACGACTCTTACGGCGGATTGCGGACGAACGGCAAATCCCAGGTCGTCGACCTGACGGGCGAGGTCATCCCAGGCCTCTACGCCGGAGGTGAAGCCACTGGCAGCGGCAACCAACACGGGCTTGCCAGGGCTCACGTAACCGGCTTCATCGCTGGCACGAATTTGGCTCAGGAGGCCTGAGCGGCCGACGGACAGTCCGACTGCGTCCGGTGGGAGCCCAACCCACCGGACGCATCTGGGGCACCGCCGTACCGAAGCAAGAAGTGGCAAAGATTGAGTTGGTGCTATGATTGCAGGAAAAGATAGATCAGTCGATCACTACCCTCTGACCATCGAGGGCGCGCCTGCCGAGGTGGATGCCGGCGCCGAGTTCGCTATCACATGTCGGGTCGCTCCTCCCCCGGGAAGCGACCCGAGCGGTTTTGGCGTTTCGATCCGGGATCGCGAAAACGCCGAGTTGGCCTTCGCGGAACTTTCCAGGTCCGGCGGCGAGACCTACGCCACCGATGTGATCCTGCTCAAGGCGCCTCTGTCGGTGGGGGAGCACAGATTCCGAGCCGTCGTTATCGTTCAGGAAGGGGACGGCACTGCGTATGATGCGAGTTCGACCGAGGTCGCATTCGTCGTGAAGGCGCACGCGATACGACTGAACGTCTGGGACTTGCCCACTGCCATCGTCGCCGGCGAAAGCTTTACCCTCAAGGCCGGCATCAAATGCTCGGCCGGGTGCAAGCTGGCCAGCAGAAAATTGGAAATCTTCGACGCCGAGGGAAACAAGATCGGAGCGGGCAAGCTGCGTGATGAAGTTTGGCCGGGCACCAGCGCACTGTATTTCGCGGAGGTCGAATGCAAGGCGCCGTTCGTCCTCGGCAACCACAAGTGGGAGGTCAGGTTTGCCGCGCCAGATTCGGGGGTCCCGCATGCCGCTGCCTCTCTCGCCTTTGATGTCAAGGTCGTGGACCCGCCAGAATGCGAAGTGACCGTTGAGGCAGTCGACGCCGACTCGAGAACCCCGATCGGAGGGGCACGCGTCGTCATGCATCCCTACCGGGCGCTCTCGGGCGCGAATGGGGTGGCGAAGCTCAACGTCGTGAAAGGGAACTATAAGCTCCTCGTTTCCGCGTCCAAATACTTGGCCAAAACCAGGGCGGTCGAGGTCCCGGAGAACATCACCATCAGGGCAGAGCTTACCCTTGAGCCTGTCATTGATCCTGCCTCCTACTACGTCTGATCTGGGCGCTCACAGGATTAACGGGAGATTTGAGCGATGAAGAAGAGCGATCCCGCAGAACGAATGGCCCATGAGCTCGCCGCGCGCCGATCTGATCTCGGGCTCGCTTGAATTCTGTATCAGGAGGGCGGGCTTACCAGGCGAATGGAGGATCTCATGGCAGCAGAGCAGCCAACAATCATGACTCGTCGAGGTCTCAGGCTCTGGTTGTTCCGGGGCCTGCTTCTTGTCGGCGCGGGTTTCATGCTGTTTTCTTGGTACAGCCCGTGGTGGGGCGCCCGTATCAGCGACCTGACGGGCAGCGATCACATGCTGATGCGCCCTTGGGGCGTCGAGGTGAGGGCGGCCGAAATACGGACATATGCCAATCGGGCGCTCTACTCCATGCCAGCGTTCTTTGCTCCGCTCATGTGGACGTATCTGGCGCTATGCATGGTGGCGTTGGCAGCAAGCCTCTTCGCGGAGAAACAATTTTCCCTGGGTCGGTTCAGACTCTCACTCCCGCAGGTTCTTATCGGGCTTGTCGGCCTTTCATACCTGATCGTTGTTGCAGCCGCTTTCGCCATTGCACAAATCAGGGCTGGAGCCGGCGGTGTCGAATTTGTCGGGTCTTCGATCGTTCCCAATCCCATGACCGGAGGCAGCACCAGGTTTACCGGGGAACTGAAGGTCGGCTACTGGTTGGCCATCGGAGCAGGGACGTTCCTGATTGCTCTCGCAGTGCTCCGCAACACTATTGTCGGCAAGACGACGCCGTAGGATCCACGGCATTGGGCCTGCCGGAGGCTCGAGCGCGCGTGTGGGCCGGCCCATCGAGATGAGGATGATGCGGTCGGCGCCTATCCTGGCCTTACGCCACGACGCTACCAGTCGGGAGAGACCGACCGCGTCGGTCGCATCACCAAGTTTGGCGACGGCGAGACGAGGACACCGCTCTTCGAGGCGGCGAATGTCATTCTGGGGCCGACGACTCGGTGGTCTGCGATGAAGGCATGGGCCATGCGCATCGCAGATCGCCAGGGCGCTCGCCGAGCAAAGGTCGCCTTGGCGCGTCGAATGTAAGCGTTCGCTGTGGACCACCGGTCCTTTTAGCTTGACGGCTTGAAGTTCCAGGGCAGCAAGTCGTCGATGTCGCTTTGTGGGTGGCCGTTGGTGAT
>JAWLCA010000056.1:0-8794 GCA_041687395.1 Paracoccaceae bacterium
GGTCCGGGTTCAAGGCTTCATGCGCTGGTCCAATCTCGAGCACCGCCACAGCGCCATCCGCTTCGTAACGCCCGACCAGCGCCACCGCGGCGACGATCAGCCTCTCCTCGCCAGCCGCCATCAGATGTATCAACGCGCTCGCGCTGCTCGCCCCGAACGGTGGTCAGGCAAGACGCGCTGCTGGAAACCGGTCGGCTCCGTCTGGCTGAATCCGGAACAAGCTGAAGCTGCGAGCGAAGGTCATGGGGCCGCCGACGCGCTCCCCCATGAAGCTGGCGGCGGCGGCCCCATGACCGGGCCAGCCAACCGCGCAGCGTGAAAACGAATGCAGGCGACAACCACCTTGACGAACACCGGGAACTAGCCCGGACAATTCACGAGAAGGCGACTGAGGTAGCACCATTGGCCACAGGCCACCGCAAGACGTGGAGGCGGCGTCCATGCAGACCTGAACACCCTTGAAAGAGCCGGCCGGGTCTTGGACAAACAAGCCTCTCGGAAATCCGGGGCGGTACACGTTCGAATGATCGCGATTCTCCGGAGTTGTCATGGCACAGGTCCCAGTGAGCGTCGTATTCGGATGTCGGTCGGAAGTTCCACACTTTCGCGGACTTCGCGGCTTTTGACGAGTTGAATCAGCATGCTGGCCGCGCGGCGGCCCATTTCGCGATGGGGCACATGCACGGTCGTCAGCGCCGGTTCGGCCAGAAGCGCGATCTCGAGGTCGTCGAACCCGGTCACGGATATGTCTTCCGGAACCCGCAGTTCCATTTCCCTGGCCGATCTCAGCGCACCGATGGCGAGGACATCGTTGACGCACATCACCGCCGTCGTCTCCGGGGCTCTGGCGCGTATGTCGCGAAAGGCTTTTTCGCCGTTCTCGATGTCGTAAGGCGTTTGTGTCAAGATCAACGCGTCCGCATCGAGACCGGCTTCGGACATCGCCAGTCTTATGCCCGCGACGCGCCCGCGCGCCCGGTCGTTCGTTGCGATCGGCGCTGAAATGCACGCGATCTTCCGGTGGCCCTGCCGGATCACCAATCGCGCCAGTGCCGCCATCGCGTTGACGTTGTCAAAGCCGATGGCCGGCTGTTCATGTGCCGCATCAAAGGACCAGGCGACCAGCGACGGCACGGATCTTTTCCGTAGGAATTCGTATACCTCGGTCTCGCGATGATACCCGATCAGCAGCAGGCCATCCGCCCCGCGCGCGACAAGGGTGCGGATCTGCTCGGCCTCGAGGGTTTCGTCATAGGCCGAAGAGGCAATCAGAAGTGTCTTCCCGTGGCGGACAAGCTCTTCCTGGAAGGCTTGAATACCGCGGGCGAAGACCGCGTTTTCCATCGTGGGAATAATCGCCCCGATGGTATGGGTTTGTCTTGCAGCCAGCGCGCGGGCCCCGAAATTGGGTGCGTAGCCCAGGTCCGACACGGCTTTCAGAACCCGTTCCCGGGTCTGCCGGACAACCCGGTCGGGGGAATTCAGACAGCGCGACACCGTCGCCGTGGACACGTTCGCAGCGCGCGCCACATCGGCGAGCGTCGGGACGGGTTGGTCGTGGGGCACGTCATCCATGCGACATTCCGCCTTGCTTTTCCGTGCATGACTTCACAAACTGCTCGTGTTTTAGGCGCTACGGGAATTGCGCGCAATGGAGAGGGTTGACCCAGGTCCGTGTAAGCGCTTACATTGTCTACGAATCGCCTGTTAATCAGGCGACGGGGGGAGAGATGGATGGCCTTCATCGCGGCATTGCTCTTGCTTGTAGCCTTCATTGCGAATGTTATGATCGGGGCCATCGGTGATGGTCCCCTGGTGGGCAACGTCACCGAGATGATCATGCTATTGCTGGCATCCGTAGCCTTTGTCGTTGGCATTCTGCAGCGCGAAGCACGGGAAGGGAAAAGAAAACCCGATCGATAAATATGTTTCAATGGGAGGAAGCTTGATGGATAAAATCGACAAGGACGTGGGCTCGGCAGAGCGTCGGAATTTTCTGAAACTGATCGGAAGCGGCAGTTTTACCGCCGCCATGATCGTCGGCGCAGGCGGCATGCTCTGGTCGGACGCCGCCGTCGCACAGACGAATGCGGAAGAGCGGAACCGCCAAGATGCCGCCGACCACATCATGACACTGGCGACCGCCTATGTCCTAAGTGCGGATCGCAGCTATCCGATCATGCAACTCGACCTCAAGGAGAACATCCAGAACCTGACCAACGGAAAGGTCTATGTCCGTCTGGCGCCGGGCGGACAACTCGGGGCAGGCGGCGCATTGGCGCAGGCCGTGCAATCGAACACCGCCCAGTGCGCGCAGCACTCGTTGGCCAACTTCGCGCCCTTCGCTTCGGTCGTCGATCTGATCAACCTGCCGTATTTCTGCGGCTCCAACCAGCGCTTCACCAACCTGACAAGCTCGGACACGTGGAAGGCACAGGTCGACCCAAAGATCGCGGCTTCGGGGTTCAAGGCGCTGTTCTACATCGTCATCGATCCGCGCGTCGTGGCCGTCCGGCAGGGCGGCAACGCGATCCTCACGCCCGCTGACATGTCGGGGGTGAAGTTTCGGGTGCCGGGCTCTGAAATGTTGCAGCAATATTACCGCATGGTCGGCGCGAACCCGACACCCGTGGCATGGGGCGAGACACCCTCGGCGATCCGTCAGGGCGTCGCGGATGCGCTGGACCCGTCGGTCGGTGCGCTGCATGTCTTCGGCTTCGGAGAGATCCTCAGCCACGTGACCTTCACCCAGGCGGTTCCCGACAGCCAGGTCTACTCGGTCAATCTGGAATGGTTCGAAAGCCTGCCGGAGGATGTCCGGGACGGGATCGAGCGTGCGGGTGAGATCACGCAGGCGCAGAACCTCGCGAAGGTGCCCGCCGCGCGGGCCTTCGCTATGTCGGAACTGCAGTCGAACGGCGTCGAATTCCACACGCTGAGCGACGATCAACTCGATGAATGGAAAGAGGCCGGCGGCTACCAGAAAAGCGAATGGGACAGCTTCAAGATGGATCTGGCCGGGGACATGGACACCTTCGAGCGGCTCGAAGAGGCCGCGGGGACAATGGGGCGCCACTACGTGCACGACGCCTGACATCTCGGGGCCGGCGCACCGGAGGGTGCCGGTCCGGATTTGACACATTGATGACGTTCATTTCAGGCAGCCGAACACGCCACGGTTGCCGTCCTGTCGGGAGGAGTTCATGTCGCGGATATTCAGGGCCCTGGACAGGAACGGCGAGCGATGGCTGTTGCTTGTCTTCTACGTGATGCTGGTGGGGACGATGTTCATCGAGGTCGTCCGGCGCGAGGTTTTTTCCTATTCCTCGATCTGGGGCGAGGAAATGGTGCGCTATTCTTTCATCTACCTCGCCTGGATCGGGGCCGCCGCAGCCGTCAAGGAACGCGGCCACATCCGCATCGACGTGATCATGAACTACGTGCCGCTGCGGGTCAAAGCCGTGCTTTACATCTTCGGCGATGTGGTGATGTTCATAGTCGCCCTGATCGCGCTCTACTGGTCATGGGAGGCCGTGCACGGCTCGTGGAAGTTCGGATCGGTCACACACGGCCTGCGCATCTCCCAGACGTGGTTCCTCTTTGCCGTGCCCTTCGGTTTCGCGCTGATCATGCTGCGGCTGATCCAGTCACTCCTTCGAGACATCTCCAATCTTCGTAACGGGCGTCCCGTCTACGAAGGCGACAAGCTTTTCGATTGAGGGGATGACGCATGCTCTGGCAACAACTTGAAGCCCAGACCGTCGAACTGGGCCCGGATTTCTACATCCCGATCCTGACCTTCGTGGTCCTCGTCGTCCTCGCCGTGCCGGTCTGGGCCGCGATCGGGGCCGCCGCGATCCTGATGCTGATGATCTCGGGGGCGATGCCGCTCAGCCTTGTCGGCGAAAGCCTGTTTCACGGCATCGACCATTTCGCGCTGACCGCCGTGCCGCTTTTCATCCTGACCGGGGACGTTCTGGTCCGGACCGGGCTGTCGAGAAAGTTCCTCGACGTGGCCGAGGCGATCACCTGCTGGGCAAAGGGCGGTTTCGGATCGGCCACGGTGCTTGTCTGCGGCATGTTCGCGGCGATCTCGGGCTCGGACGCGGCGGGGGCCGCCGCTGTGGGGCGCATGACCATCGACCGGCTGGTCGAGAGCGGATATCCGCGCCCCTATGCCTGTGCGCTGGTCGCGGCGGGGGCGTGCACCGGAATTCTGATCCCGCCGTCGATCGCTTATATCATCATCGGCCTCGTGCTGGGTGTGAATGTCTCCATCCTGTTTCAGGCCGCGGTCATTCCGGGCCTGCTGGTGCTGCTCGCGATCCTGATCACTAACACCGTGGTCAACCGCCGCCACGCGTATGAAGGCGGCGGGCTGATGACCATGGGCGAGTGGGCCGCCAATCTCTGGAAGACGCTTTTCTCGGGCTGGTATGCCTTCCTCGTGCCCGGCATCATATTCTACGGTATCTTTTCAGGCCGCATGACGCCGACCGAGGCTGGTGCCGTGGCGGTGATGGTCACCATCGCCATCGGCTTCATCATAGGCACCCTGAAATTCTCTGATTTCCCCGCGATGCTCGTCAGTTCGGCCAAGGTGAACGGGGTGATTCTGCCGATCATCGCCTTCTCGCTGCCGCTTGCGCAGGCTCTGGCCATTCTCGGCGTGCCGCAGGGCTTCGTCACGGCGGCCACGAGTGTCAGCGAAGACCCGCGGGTGCTGATCCTGATGATGATCCTGATCCTGATTGCGGCGGGCTGCGTGATGGAAACCACGCCCAATATCGTGATCCTAGCACCGATCCTGTTCCCGCTCGCCCAGAATATCGAGATGAACGAGATCCAGTTCTGCATAATGATGATCACCGCGCTCGGGGTCGGCTTCATCACGCCACCCTTGGGGCTCAACCTCTTCGTGGTCTCCGGGATCACCGGTGAATCGATCCTGAAGATCGCGTCCCGGGCCGTGCCTTTCGTGCTCTTCATGCTGTTCGTCACGCTGATGATCGCCTACATCCCCACGATTTCCACGCTCCTTCTTCCCGAAAATTATCGATAGGACGGCAATCCGATGACGCGAGAATATCTCAAGAAAGCGACACTCACCCCGAGCAGCGGGGCCTCGGACGTGCACGACCTCGTACTTGGAATGCTCGACAACATCGAGGCCGGCGGCGATGCCGTCGCGCTGGATTATGCGGCCAAGCTGGACAAGTACGAGGGCAGCATCCTTCTTTCGGAGACCGAGATCGAGGCGGCCATCGCGCTCGTGCCTGAAAAGATCAAGGCCGACATCCGCTTCAGCCACGCCAACGTCAAACGTTTCGCCGAGGCGCAGAAGGCGACGCTGACTGATATCGAGGTCGAGGTAGTGCCCGGCATCATCGCCGGCCAGAAGGTCATGCCGGTGGATGCGGCGGGCTGCTATGTTCCCGGGGGGCGATATTCGCATATCGCATCGGCCATCATGACGGTGACCACGGCCAAGGTGGCAGGCTGCAAGCACATCGTGGCCTGTTCCCCGCCACGCCCCGATGTCGGTATCAACCCGGCGATCATCTATGCAGCCCATATCAGCGGGGCAAACGCCATCATGGCCATGGGCGGTGTCCAAGGCGTCGCTGCGATGACCTTCGGGCTGTTCGGCCTGCCGAAGGCGAACATCCTCGTAGGTCCGGGCAACCAGTATGTGGCCGAAGCCAAGCGGATCCTCTTCGGGCGTGTCGGCATCGACATGATCGCGGGTCCGACCGACAGCCTGATCCTCGCCGACAAGGACGCCGATCCGATGGTCGTGGCCACCGACCTCGTCGGGCAGGCCGAACACGGCTACAATTCTCCGGTCTGGCTGGTCACCGACACGCGCAGCATCGCCGACGAGGTGATGCGCCTCGTTCCGACGCTGATAGAGACGCTGCCCGAGGTGAACCGCGACAGCGCCGCTGCCGCGTGGCGCGATTATGCCGAGGTGATCCTGTGTGCCGACCGCGAGGAGATGGCGGCGACTTCCGATGAGTATGCACCCGAACACCTGACCGTCCAGGCCGCCGATTTGGATTGGTGGCTCGACCGTCTGAGCTGCTACGGATCGTTGTTTCTGGGCGAAGAGACCACCGTCGCTTTTGGCGACAAGGCATCCGGCACCAATCACGTGCTGCCCACGAGCCGTGCGGCCACCTATACCGGCGGGCTTTCGGTCCACAAATACATGAAGATCGTCACCTGGCAGCGGTCCACCCGCGACGGTGCCAGACCGGTCGCCGAGGCCACGGCACGCATCGCGCGTCTGGAAGGCATGGAAGGGCATGCGCGGACCGCCGATATCCGGCTGGCCAAGTTCTTTCCGGATGAAACCTTCGATCTGACGGCGGAAGACTGACCCATGGACCGCAGCGACCATCCTGACCTCAGCGGCCATGTGGCCTGCGTGACCGGGGCCAGTTCCGGCCTCGGACGACGCGCGGCGCTGGTACTGTCTCAGGCGGGGGCGAGAGTGGTCGCAATCGCCCGGCGCGCCGATGCCTTGGAGACGCTGCGGTCCGAAGCACCGGGCGATCTTGCCGTCATGCCCTGTGATCTGAGCGACCGCGCGGGGCTGGCCGATCTCGCTGCCCGAGCCGCCGGCCCCTTCGGTGCGCCCGATATCGTGGTGCATGCCGCGGGCATCAACACTCGCGAGGCCGCCGACGACGTCACGCCGGAAGGCTGGGATATCACCATGACCCTCAACCTCGCCGTGCCATTTTTCCTGTCCCGGCATCTCGTGCCGGGGATGCGGGAGAAAGGGTGGGGGCGGATCGTCAATTTCGCCTCCTTGCAATCCTATCGCGCCTTTCCCGGCGGGCTTGGCTACGGGACCTCGAAAGGCGGGATCGCGCAGCTGACCCGCGCCATGGCCGAAGCCTGGTCGCGCGACGGCATCACCGCGAACGCCATCGGGCCGGGATTCTTTCGTACCGAGCTGACGGCAGCGGTGTTCGACGATCCCGACCGCGCGGCGCGCAATGCGCAGCAAACCTGCATCGGGCGCAACGGAGAGCCCGAGGACCTGGACGGGCCGCTGCTGTTTTTCTGCTCGGAGGCCTGCGCCTATGTCACGGGGCAGGTGCTGATGGTCGACGGGGGGTTCACTGCCAAATGAAAGCCCTCGTCTATACCGGCCCCGAAGCACTGGCGTTTCGTGACGTCGCCGATCCGGTGCCGGCGGAGGATCACCATCTTGTGCGGATCGACAGCGTCGGGATTTGCGGGTCGGACATGCACGCCTATCTGGGTCATGACGACCGTCGTCCCGCACCCTTGATCCTCGGGCACGAGGCGGCGGGCACGGTGACCGGTGGGCCGCTGGACGGCACCCGCGTCACGATCAATCCGCTGGTGACCTGTGGCCATTGCCCCGCCTGCCTCGCGGGCCGTGACAACCTGTGCGCGACGCGGCAGATCATCTCGATGCCGCCGCGCGACGGGGCCTTCGCCCAGTATGTGGCGATGCCAGAACGCAATCTCGTGCCGGTCCCCGACGCCATGCCGCTGGAGAAGGCCGCGCTGGCCGAACCCGTGGCCGTGGGCTGGCACGCCGTCCGCCTCGGGGTCGAGGCAATGGGCAGCGACACGATTGCCTCGGCGCTGGTGATCGGCGGGGGGGCGATCGGCGTGGCCGCTGCGATCAGCCTGATCGCGCAGGGCGTGGCGGATGTGACCATCGTCGAGCCGAACAGCCTGCGCCGCGACTACCTCGATCTTGACGGGGTCACCGTTCTGGCCCCCGACGAGATCGAGGGACGGCAATTCGACATCAGCGTCGATTGTGTCGGTTTTGATGTCACGCGCGCCACCGCCTGTGCGGCCACGCGGCCCGGCGGGGCGATCCTGCATGTCGGGCTGGGGGGCGGGACCGCCGGGCTCGATATCCGGCGCATCACGCTTCAGGAGATCACCTTCACCGGGACTTATACCTACACCGCGCAGGATTTCCGCGACACCTGTGCGGCCATGTTCGCCGGTCGGCTCGGCGCGCTGGACTGGACCGAAAGCCGCCCCCTTGGCGAGGGTGCCCGCGCCTTCAGCGACATTCGCGACGGCCGGGTCGCCGCGCCCAAGATCATTCTGAAACCCGCATGACAGGAGACGCCCATGCCCGATACCAAACCGATCCCGAACGAAATTCCGCAGCTTCTCGTCCATGAACAGGCCGACAATGTCGGGGTGGTCGTGGTCGAGGGCCTGACCGCCGGCACCGACATGCTGTGCTGTGTCACGCATGACAACACGACCTTCCGCCTGACCGCCAAGGACGACGTGCCCATCGGTCACAAGATCGCGCTCAAGGATCTGAAAAGCGGCGACACCGCGATAAAATACGGCGAGGATATCGGCAAGATCATCGCCGATATCGGTCAGGGCGAACACGTCCATACCCATAACTGCAAAACCAAGCGCTGGTAAGGACATCTGAAATGGCATCGAAATATTCCAACATCACCATCCAGGGCTACCGGCGCGAAAACGGCCGGGTGGGCGTGCGCAACCACGTCCTCATCCTGCCCGTTGACGATATCTCCAACGCCGCCTGCGAGGCTGTGGCCAACAACGTCAAGGGCACGATGGCGATCCCGCACGCGTACGGCCGGCTGCAATTCGGCGAAGACCTCGACGTGCACTTCCGCACCATCATCGGCACCGGCGCGAACGCCAATGTCGCCGCCGTCGTGGTGATCGGCATCGAGCCGGGCTGGACCAAGAAGATCGCCGACGGCATCCGCCTGACCGGCAAGCCCGTGGCCGAGTTCTC
>JAWLCA010000057.1:0-8622 GCA_041687395.1 Paracoccaceae bacterium
GCAACCGCCATCCGCCCCTCCGTGATGCGATGACACGGAATCACAGCACAAAGCAGAAGGGAATCCTGCGCGAGTCAGTGACGAGGGCCGCTGGTATCACTCGATCTTTGCTGGGATCTCAGGACCGAAAGCGAGCCCGGTCAGAAATGGCTGCGCAGCGTCATATCGGATATCTTCAAGGCCGCTGAAAGCGAATGATCCATTGTGGCCAAAAGGCTGAACGACCGTTTCGGCTCACTCAAATCACATCAGTATCCCGTGCTTTGGCGGCCGCTTAATCAACTGATCGGATACGAGTCGGCCCTTTGCTGCCGTTCTCGGCTTCCGGTTAGCACAATCGGTGTCAGACCTTACTGGAACATCGCCGGTGACCACCCCAACCAGAACCTACACCGCGCCGTGGGACACTATCCCTACCTGCCTTCTAAGTTGCCAATTCTACCCAAGGCTACCGCATTCCGGTCTTGCCCGCCTCACGTCGGCGCGCGC
This sequence comes from Paracoccaceae bacterium, assembly GCA_041687395.1. Classification (GTDB taxonomy): domain Bacteria; phylum Pseudomonadota; class Alphaproteobacteria; order Rhodobacterales; family Rhodobacteraceae; genus JAWLCA01. Next base: position 490 of record JAWLCA010000057.1, read on the forward strand.
GCGACCACGATCATTTCGACCCGCATCCCCGGACGGGCCAGCGCCATGCCACAGGTTGCGCGCGCCGGCGGGTTAGTGGGATCGACCCATGCGTCCCACACCGCGTTCATGCCTTGGAAATCAGCCATATCGCTGAGCCAGACCTGAACCGAAGCGATGTCGGCCTTGCCGCCGCCCAGTTCGGCCATCACGGCATCGATCTTGTCGAGCACCTCGCGGGTCTGCGCGGTGATGTCGCCAGTCAAGTCAGAGGGCACCTGGCCTGCCAGGAAGGCGATGTCGCCGATGCGGACGGCTTGGCTCATGCGGGTTCCCGGGCTCAGTCTTTGCAGGGTCATTGGATGTCTGTCCTTTCTTCAATCGTTGTCGCCAGCGGCGGCACCGGCACCAGCGCGCGAGACCTCGGAGGCTGGCACCGTGGTGCGCAGCGCGAAGGCGTCGAGACCGCTCAGGATTTCCGCAGATACGTAAAGTGGCGCGCATGGTAGTGGCGGAGGATCCAGCGCAGCGCCCTCGACGGACAGCTCCGCGTTAAACCGGGTCTCGCGGGCGAGTATTTCCACATCGCCGCAAATCCCGCCACCCGCGGTCAGCAGCACCGTGCCGCGGGGCCAGACCAGCCGCACGGTACCGTCCCGCCTCCGGGCGAGGTCGGACAGATAGGCAAGCAACAGCACCGGGTGATTGACCGGGCCCACACGCAGGGCGGTCTCGTCCATGGCGGTTTCCGGCAGGTGGGCATGGTCGCAGAGCGCCGAGCCAAGGGCGATGGGGCAGAGACCGCCCCCACCCTCCGCCTGAAAGACACCCGGCGCGACGAGAGGGCAGATCTCGCGCCAGGGGCGGCCGGTCGCATCCTGGAGCTGCGCCAACAGAGCACCGGGTCCGTCCAGCCCGCGCCCCGCCATCCAGGCCGCGGCAAAGCCCGCCTCCTCGGCAAGGCCCCAGCTCATGCCGGCACCCCGGGCGGCCTTGAGACACAGCTGTGCGATCTCGTTCTGCGACAGGCGCGCGCCCTTGCCCGCGGGTACCGGCGAGCCGGACCGCGTCGGGTCGTTGGGTTCGATGTCCGGATGATCCGCCACGGTCATGTCCAGCCTCCCGGGGTCACGTCGCAGGGGTAGGGGAGATCCTGGAAGAGGCTGATCCTTACCCACCTGTCCGACCGGGGATCGAAGCGGCTGGCGCCGAAGAAGGCGAGCTTGCAGCGCATCAGGTCGATGGGCAGCATGTCCTGCGCGATCAGGTTGTCGCGCACCTCGGCATAGGGGTGGCGCGCCACGATCTGCGCCCGCCGCGCCATGAAGCGGTGTTCGGGATGTGACAAAAGGAAGGTCGCCAGCGGCTCGTCGCCCGGCCGCTCCGACAGCGCCGCGTGCAATTCGCAAGCCAGCCGCGCGATGCAGAGCGGCTGCTCCAGCGTGGCGCCCTCCTCGTCGAACCGGTTGCCGAGGCGCGGCTCGAGCTTCTCCTCGGAGACGTACCAGAAGCGCGCCGCGTTCTTCGGCTTGTCGAAATCGATGGACAGCGCCCAGCTGTAGCGGTCGGACAGGATGGCGGTCATCTCCGACACCGGCATCGCGCCATCGATGCGGAATGCGGCGGTTTCGTCGGCCGTCATGCAGTCCGACAGCCCGTCGACGAGTTCGCCGTGCGGCTCCAGCATGAGCGCCAGCAGCGCCTCCTGTCCCTCGAGCGACAGCTCGGACTCGCCGCGGCGCCAGAGCGCGTCCCAAGGGTGGTTCTCGGCGCTCGCCGGCCAGTCGGACCAACCTTCGATTGCGCTCAGGTCCCGGCGCAGGTCCTCGAGTCGGCCCACCTGGATCGGGTGGTCCGTGTGCCAGTGCGCGGCGTTCTCCTGCGCCTCGGCCAGCGCCGCGCGGAACGCAGCCACTGCCTCAGGGCGCGCGTCGGTCTGTGCGCGGACGCGGGCCAGCGCCTCCTCCCGCGCCATCATCCAGTTGTTGAGCAGCACCGGGTGACGCACGAGGAACGGCGCCATGCCGAGCCCTGTGGAATTGCCGACACCGAGCCCGCGTCGCATCGCAGGGTCAAGACGCACGGCCTTGTCCCCGCCGCGCATGGCGGCGAGGTGTTCGGCGATGTCTACGGTGAACTGGCGCGTCAGCCAGACCGACAGCATTTCCGCCTGGAAAGGACCGCAGAGCTCGGGTCGGTCCGCGATGGTTGCGCGGTCAGCGGCGCCGAACTTGCCCGAGCCGTAGACGGCGGTGGTGCGCATCAGGTAGCCCACGGCCTCCAGCTCTTCGGGGTCCGGCTGGCGACCCTCGGCCAGCCGCGCGACGACATGGGCGAAGAGCCGGACGGAGCGATTGGCGCGGCTCAGCGACAGCTCGCGCGGAGTGATCCGTCCGGCCTCCTGCAGCGGCACATTGGCCTCGAGGCGGTCGAGGTCGGCGGGATCCGGTTCCCCGTCGAAGAGCGTGAAGGTCGCGTCCCAGGCCGTCGCGATCACCCGGTCCGAGCGCATCTCGTCGGGCAGATCATGGGAGAAGGCCACGAGGCAGTAGGTCCGCTCCGGCCCCTTGGCGCGGTAGACGGCGCGGCCCACGCCCGCCGCATCGATGTCCCAGACCGGCCGGTCGACCCTCCAGCCCTCGCGCGTGATCCGGCGCAAGAGGTTGCGCAGGAACGACAGGCGGGTCGGGTGGGCACTACCCATCCTCGCAAGACGCATCACCTGTGACGGCGGGCGACGAAAGGCTTTGGCCTCGGGCATCGGGTTCAGGGAAGCGCAATCCATGGTATCCTCGGGGTTCGTCGGTCGAGGGTGCGGACGGTTCCGGCCCGCACCCCATGGCTATGATCAGGCTTTCTTGCCCAGCATCAACGTGATGCGCAGCGCGTCCCAGAGCGAGGGCAGCAGCACCAGCGACACCGGTGCCGCGGTGACCACGATGAAGCTCTGCAACTTGCCGATACCGCCCGACCCGGTCGAGATCAGGATCAGCGCCATCACGCCCATCGCCAGTCCCCAGAAGGCGCGCAGCGCGACCGAGGGGGTGTCGTCGGACATCGAGGTGGCGATCACGAAGCTCATCGAGTCGCTGGTGGTGGCGACGAAGATCATCGTCAGTACCAGGAAGAGCAGCGACAGCAGGAAGCCCCAGGGCAGCGCCTGCGTGGTCGCCAGCAGGCCGGCGGGCAGGTTGAAGCCCTCGAACGGGCCGGAGATCACGCCCGGGGTAATCTGCTCCAGCGCGATGCCGGTGCCGCCGATAATGGTGAACCAGAAGTTGGTGACGATGGGCGCGACGATGGCGAGCATCAGGATGATGGAGCGGATCGACCGGCCGCGGCTGACCCGCGCGATGAAGATCGCCATCAGCGGGCCGTAGCCCAGGAACCAGCCCCAGAAGAACACGGTCCACCAGCCGAGCCAGCCCGGCGCCCCGAAGAGCCCCGCCTCGCCGCGATAGAGCGCCATGTCGAAAAAGTTCGAGAGGTAGACGCCCATCCCGCCGGCAAACCCGTCGAAGATGAAGAAGGTGGGTCCGGCAACCAGCATGAAGGCCAGAAGTACGAAGGCCAGCAGGACGTTGATCTTGGAGAGGAGCTGGATGCCCTTCTCGAGCCCCGAGATGGCCGAAACGATGTAGAGGCTGGCCAGCGCGAGGATCACCACCGTCTGGGTGGCGAAGGTGTCGGGGATGCCAAAGAGCGCGTTCAGCCCGTAGGACATCTGCAAACCGAGGAACCCGATGGGGCCGACGGTGCCCGCAACCACCGCGATGATGCAGGAGGCGTCCGCGATCAGGCCGATGGGCCCATTGATCGCCCGGTCTCCGAACAGCGGATAAAGCAGCGTGCGCGGCGCCAGCGGCAGGCCCTTGTCGTAGTGGTAGTGCATCAGCATGACCGTGGTCAGCGCGCCCAGGATCGCCCAGGCGAGGAAACCCCAGTGCAGGTAGCTCTGCGCCAGCGCGACATGGGCCTGCGCCTGCGGATCCCCGCTGAGGTCACCGAAGAGCGGCGGCGTGGAGAGGTAATGCGCGATGGGCTCGCCGGCGGCCCAGAATACGCCGCCGCCCGCGAGCAGCGTGCACATGATCATCGAACCCCACTGGAATACCGTGAATTCCGGCGATGCCAGGTTGCCCAGCCGGGTCTTGCTGCCGGGCAGGACGCAGAGCACCAGCCCGATCAGGAAGGTGGCCAGCAGCAGCACCTGCCAGTAGAGCCCGAAATACGTGGCGGCAAAGTTGAAACCCCAGTCGACGATGCCGGACAGCAGGTCGATGTCGAAAAGCGCCAGCGCGCAGAACAGGGCGATGAAGCCGCCGGTGATCGCGAACAAGGGTTTGTCCACCTTTCCGGGACCGGCGGTCAGGTCGCCGGTGTCAGTCGTATCGGTCATTGGTTCTCCTCCCAAAAGATCGTTCCGCCCCCGCGTGTGCGGGTCATTGCGCGGCGCGCGCGGTGGTCTCGCCCGATCCACGGGCAGCGCCGAAGCTCGTCTCGAAAAACCGCAGCCAGTTTCCTCCCATGACTGCGTCCGCATCCGCATCGTTCATCCCGGCGGCGCGCAGGCCGGACCGGATGGTTCCGAAATCGCGGTTGTCGGCAAACCATCCGGGCATGTCCGGAAATCCGGCGGCCGCGGCACTGCCTTCGCCGTAGTCGATCCGCTTGGTCCAGCGGCCCATCCGCATCCACTCGACAACGCTGTCGGGGTGGTCCTGGCAAAGATCAGTGCCGATCCCGACATGATCGACACCCGTCAAGTCGGCGGTGCGCGCGATCATGTCGCAGAAGTCCTGAAGGCTGCAGGCACTGCCGCCCTTCAGGTGATGCGGATAGACCGAAAAGCCCAGCATCCCGCCGGTCTGACCCAGGGCCTTAAGAACGATGTCCGACTTGTTGCGCAGCGCCCTGTGCCAGCTGGCGGGGTTGGCGTGGGTTATGGCGATGGGGCGGGTCGAATGCTCGATCGCCTCCAGTGTCGAACGCTCTCCGGAATGGCTCATGTCGACCACGAGGCCCACGCGGTTCATCTCGGTCACGACCTCGCGCCCCATGCGGGTCAGCCCCGTGTCGTCCTCCTCGTAACAGCCCGACGCCAGGAGCGACTGGTTGTTGTAGGTCAGCTGCATGAACCGCAGGCCCAGCGTGTGCAGGATCTCGATGAGCCCGATATCGTCCTCCATGCAGGAGGGGTTCTGCGCGCCGAAGAAAATCGCGGTGCGCCCCGTCTCCTGCGCAAGCGTCACGTCCGGGGCGGTGCGGCCCTGGAAGATCAGGTCGGGGTATTGCTCAAACCAGCGGTTCCAACGCTCGATCTGCAGCACCGTCTCACGGAAGGTCTCGTGGTAGGTGATGGTGACATGCACGGCGTCCACGCCGCCCGCGCGCATCTGGCGAAAGATCTTCTCCGACCAGTTCGCGTATTGCAGCCCGTCGATCAGCACGCTCATGCCGGCTCGCCCGCCGCGACATAGGCGGTCTTGACGGTGGTGTAGAACTCGGCGGCGTAGGTCCCCTGCTCGCGCGGGCCATAGGACGACGCCCCGCGTCCGCCGAAGGGGACGTGGTAATCGGTGCCCGCCGTTGGCAGGTTCACCATGACGCAGCCCGCGCGCATGTTGGCGCGGAAATGGCTGGCGCGCGACAGGCTGCGGGTCATGATCCCCGCGGTCAGGCCGAAATCGCTGTCGTTGGCGATGGCAAGCGCCTCGCCATAGCTGCCGGCCTTCATCACGCAGGTGATCGGCGCGAACATTTCCTCGCGGTTGATGCGCATGTCGTTGCGCGTGTTAGCAAAGACCGCCGGGGCCATGTAATAGCCGTCGGTCGGGCGCTCCAGCCGGTCGCCGCCGCACAGCAGTTCCGCGCCTTCCTGCTTGCCGATCCCGACATAATCGAGGTTCTGCGCAAGCTGGCTCTCACTGACCACCGGGCCAAGCTGCGTGCCCTCTTCCAGCGCGTGACCGACCTTGAGCGCCTCTGCCGCCCTGACAAGCTTCTCGACGAAAGCGTCATGGACGGCTTCGTGCACGATCAGCCGCGAGGCGGCGGTGCATTTCTGGCCGGTCGCCCCGAATGCCGCACCGGAGGCGCAGGCCACGGCGAGATCGAGATCGGCGTCATCCATGATGATCATGGGGTTTTTCGACCCCATCTCCATCTGTACCTTGGTCATGTTGCGGATGGCCGAGGCTGCAATGCCGCGGCCCACGGCAACAGAGCCGGTAAAGCTGATGGCCGCCACGTCACGGCTTTCCACCAGGCGTTGGCCGACATCGCGACCCGGACCGGCGACAAGGTTGAAGAGGCCCGCCGGAATATCCTGCCTGCCGATGATCTCGGTCAGGGCAACCGCGCTGGCCAGAGTCAGATTCGCGGGTTTCCAGACCACCGCATTGCCGAAGGCGAGCGCCGGTGCGATCTTCCACGCGGGGGTCGCAACCGGGAAATTCCAGGGGGAGATGATCGCCACCACGCCCACCGGCTCGCGGCGCACGTCGATCTCCACGCCAAGCCGGACGCTTTCCGCCAGATCGCCCTGATTGCGCAGGCATTCAGCGGCGTAATAGGCAAAGAACTGCCCGGCACGATAGACCTCGCCCTTGCCTTCGGCCAGCGGCTTGCCTTCCTCGCGCGCCACGATCCGCCCAATCTCCGCGGCGCGGGCCATCAACTCGGTGCCGATCGCCATCAGAACGTCGTGGCGTTTCTGGATGCCCGCGGCCCACCAGGCCTTCTGCGCGCGCCCGGCCGCGTGTAGCGCGGCGTCCAGCTGATCCGCACTGGCCTGCGCATAATGGCCGATCAGATCCGACACATCCGACGGGTTGCGGTTTTCGATCTCGCCTGCGCCGGTTTCCCAGCGGCCGTCGATATAGAGTCCGGTTTGCATCGCTCATCCTCGTCTTGCTTGACATCAATCCTTAACGGGCAGATGAGATTCAGGCTATCTTGAAGATCTGAAGATAACTTCAGGAAAACTGTAATGGCCATCAAACTCGAGATGCTGCGCACCTTTCGGATCGTCGCCGAGCAAGGATCGCTCACCGCGGCTTCGGCGCTGCTCGCTAGGACGCCCTCGGCGGTGTCGATGACTCTCGCGCAACTCGAGGCCGATATCGGCGCACCCCTGTTCGAGACCGACCGCAAGAACCGGCTGACGCCGCTTGGACAACTCGTGCTCGAGGAAAGCAGCCGCGCCACGGATGCTTTCGCCCGCAGCGTCGAGGCCATCGGGCGGCACGCGATCTCGACGGCAGGCACGGTCCGTATCGCCGCGGTGCCGTCGGCGGTTGTCACCGTCCTGCCGGAAGTCATCGCCGCGTTCCGCCGCATTCGCCCCGATGTGAGGCTCGAAATCAGCGACGTGGACAGCGTGACGGTGCGCCGGCGGGTCAAGCTCGACGCCGCCGACATTGGCATCCTGTCGGCAACGACGGATTCTCCGACGGACGGCAACGTGATCCTCGAGGACGACCTTGGCATTGTCTGCCGCAAGGATGGTTTGGTCGCGCGGACAGCCGCCGAAAGCCGCGCGATCTCCTGGACCCTGCTCGAGCAGGAACCGATCATTGCGAACCCGCTCTGTCATCTTGTCGATCATGCCTGCGTGCCGCGATTGCTGACGGCCTGCAACCTGGAGGCCCGCAACACGACCGCGCTCTTGTCCTTTGTGCGCGCCGGGCTCGGCGCCACGGTGCTGCCGCGTGCTGCCCTGCAACACCAACCTGACGATCTGGCCTTTCTGATGCCCGCGGACCCGACGATCAGGCGCCAATTACGGAAAATCCGGTCCGAGGATCGACATTTGGGTCCTGCGGCCGAGGTATTCTGGGATGCGCTTTAGGCAGGAGGCAGCCGAGGAAGAGACCCCACGACCCCGCCGCTGGATGGTCGTCCGTCATAGCTGTACCGAACGGGGCGGTGCCAACTGGGTGCCACCGCCGACCGCGTCGTGATGCGCGGGGCTGCGACATAAGGGCCACACGGTCATGTCCGCTTTCGATTTCGGAACATGATCGGTTCGCTCTTGCGGCGAACGTCCGCTCCCCGCCGATTCCGTGGAAAAACACCCGTTCGCGCGCGCAGAATGTCGACGGCCGAAAGGGACGCGAGCGGCTTTCCTGTCAGGCTTTCCGCGGTTGCTGC
>JAWLCA010000058.1:0-2831 GCA_041687395.1 Paracoccaceae bacterium
CCGCGCCGCGGCGGCCTTTGTCGGGCTTTACACGATCCCGGCAAAAAAACACGAGGTTCCGGCCTCGACCCGGCTGGAGCCGGCCTATTGATCCCGCGGGGGCTCTGCCCCCGCACCCCCCGGAGTACTTCCGGAAAGATGAAGGAGTAGCCGTGCACAGCCCCTGGATCGCAGCCTTGATGGCCCTTTTCCTCTGGTGGTTCGCCACCGGGGCGATCCTTCTGGTGGTGCGGCTGTGCGAGCGGCGCGCCGACGGTACCGGCCGCCGGGCGGTGATCCTTGCGCTGCCGGTGCTGGTGGCGGGCCTGTGGGGCTATCACGCGACACTTGACGCAGGCGGGATCGGCGCGGTCTATGGCGGATTTCTCGCGGCCCTCGCGATCTGGGGCTGGATCGAGCTGAGCTTTCTTACCGGTGTGATCACCGGGCCGAACCTGCGCCCCTGCCCGCCGGCCCTGCCCGAGTGGGAACGGTTCATCCGCGCCTGGGGGACGGTTGCCTATCACGAGATTCTGCTGACGACCATGCTGGGGATCGTCTGGTTTCTGGGTCACGACGCGGCCAATACCGTGGGGCTCTGGACCTTCACCGTGCTCTATTTCGCGCGCGTGACCGCCAAGCTCAACCTCTATTTCGGCGTGCCGCGGATCAATGTGGAATTCATTCCAGGGGCGCTCGCGCATATGGGCAGCTATTTCCGGGTGGGACCGGTGGGCTGGTTCTTTCCCTGTTCGATCACAGGCTTGAGCCTTGGCGTGGCCTGCTGGCTGGAGCGGCTTTATTCCGCCGGCACACCGGCGGAGATCGCGGGCTTTGCCCTGCTTGGCGCGATCACCGCGCTGGCGCTGCTGGAACACTGGCTGATGGTCCTGCCATTGCCGGACGCGAAACTCTGGCGCTGGATGCTGCCCGCGCCCAAACACTCACCTAAGAAGACACCACCGGAGGGACATCATGAATTTTGACGTCATGTTCGACGCACAGCTGGAGGCGCTGCGCGAAGAGGGAAACTACCGCATCTTCGCCGAGCTTGAACGCCGCTGTGGCGACTTTCCCAAGGCACAAAGCCATTGCAACGAGGCCCCCGGCGAGGTGACCGTCTGGTGTTCCAACGACTATCTCGGCATGGGACAGCATCCCGTGGTCCGCCAGGCGATGAAGGATGCGGTCGATCAATGCGGCACCGGCGCCGGTGGCACGCGCAACATCTCCGGCACCAACTGTCATCACCTGATGCTGGAGCGCGAATTGGCGGATCTGCATGGCAAGGATGCCGCGCTTCTGTTCACCTCCGGCTACGTGTCCAACTGGGCCGCGTTGTCGACGCTTGGCAGCCGGCTGCCGGATGCGGTGATCCTGTCGGACGAAGCCAACCATGCCAGCATGATCGAGGGCATCCGCCATTCGCGCGCCAAGAAAGTGATCTGGAAGCACAACGACGCCGCCGATCTTGACCGCAAGCTTGCCGCCCTGCCCGTCAACGCCCCCAAGATCGTCGCCTTCGAGAGCGTGTATTCAATGGATGGCGATATCTGCCCGATGCGCGAGATCATCGAGGTCGCCGAGAAACACGGCGCGATGACCTATCTCGACGAGGTGCATGCCGTGGGGCTCTACGGCGCGCGCGGCGGCGGCGTTTCCGAAGAGCTGGGCCTCGCGCACCGGATCACGCTGATCGAGGGCACACTCGGCAAGGCGTATGGCTGCATGGGCGGCTATGTGACCGGCTCGACGAGCCTGTGCGATTTCATCCGCTCGTTCGCGAGCGGGTTCATCTTCACCACCGCCCTGCCGCCGGCCGTGGCCGCAGCCGCCACGGCGAGCGTGCAACACCTCAAGGCGTCACAAGCCGAGCGCGACGCACAGCGCGCGCAAGTCGCCACGCTGCGCCGCAAGCTTGACATGCACGGCATTCCGCATCTGGGAAATACCAGCCACATCATCCCGGTCATGATAAAGGATCCGGTGAAATGCCGCGTTCTGGCCGATATCCTGATGAGCGACTGGGGCATCTACGTGCAGCCAATCAACTATCCCACGGTGCCCAAGGGCACCGAGCGGCTGCGCTTCACCCCGGGGCCTCTGCACAGTGATGCCGATATCGACCATCTGGTGACGGCGCTCAACACGCTCTGGAAGCAATGCGCCCTTGCGCATGCGGTGGCCTGAGACGGATTTGGCGCATCCGTTCGCACGCGCGTCAAAATGACTTGATTTGCCGTTGGAAAGGCTACGTCACATCATGTGAATGAAATTGCGGCTAGGCAATCACACCCATGCCGATACCCGAAAAGGTCGCCTTTGGCGGCCTTTCATCATGAGGAGAGAAAGATGAAACTGACACGACGCATGACCATGAGCCTGATGGGCGCCACCGCCGCGACCGCTCTGCTGCCCGCAGCCGCACATGCGAACGGCGAGGTGCATGAGGTGCAAATGCTCAACCGGCACCCCGACGAGAACGAGAGCATGGTGTTCCATCCCGACATCGTCGAGGCACAGCCCGGCGACACGATCCGCTTCGTCTCTGTCGACAACGGCCACAATGCGGTCAGCTATGACGACATGCTGCCCGAGGAGGCCGAGGGCTGGAAAAGCCGGATGAACAAGGATTTCGAGGTCGTTGTCGAGCAGGAGGGCGCCTATGGCTACTACTGCCAGCCGCACAAGGCGCTTGGCATGGTCGGTCTGATCCTTGTGGGGGATGCCTCGGGCAATTACGAAAGCCTGAAGGACGTCAGCCTGCGCGCGCCGAACGAGAAAAAGCGTTGGGAAGACATCTTTGCCCGCGCCGACGAGATCGTGGGCGGCACTGCCTGAGAACGTGACAC
>JAWLCA010000058.1:2931-8498 GCA_041687395.1 Paracoccaceae bacterium
TGACACGGACAAGTTGACAATGGCGAAGGCCGGCCCCGGAAACGGGCCGGCCTTTTTCAGATGCGCCGCAGCGGGACCACCTGCGCCTCGCCGGGCGAGACCGCGCTGCGGATCATCGTCACGAGGTTTTCGGCCGTCATCTGCGCGTCTTCATACATCTCCGCAGGGCTGGCCTGATCTATGAATCGATCCGGCAGGCACATGTTGCGCATCACGAGCCCCCGATCGAACGCCCCGCGCCGTGCAAGCTCATGCATTACGATGGATCCGAACCCGCCCTGTGCGCCCTGCTCCACGGTAATCAGTGCCCGATGATGCCGGACAAGCTGCATCAGAAGATCGCTGTCGAGCGGTTTGGCAAAGCGCGCATCGGCCACCGTGACGGTAATGCCCTCGTCCGCCAGCATCGCGGCGGCGACCCGGCATTCCGCGAGATGCGCGCCAAAGCTGAGAATCGCGACATCGCTGCCCTCCGAGATCACGCGGCCGCGGCCGATCTCGAGCGGTGTGCCGCGTTCAGGTAGTTCGACGCCCGTGCCGGCCCCGCGGGGATACCGAAAGGCGATCGGACCCGCATCATGATCCGCCGCTGTCGCGACCATGTGCACAAGTTCGGCCTCGTCTGCGGCGGCCATCACGGTAAACCCGGGCAGATTGCCAAGATAACCGATATCGAAGGCCCCCGCATGGGTGGCCCCGTCCGCGCCGACCAGCCCCGCGCGATCGATGGCGAACCGCACCGGCAGGCCCTGCAGCGCCACGTCATGCACCACCTGATCATAAGCACGTTGCAGGAAGGTCGAATAGATCGCGCAGAAGGGCCGCAACCCGCTGGCCGCCATCCCGGCGGCAAAGGTCACGCCGTGCTGTTCGGCAATGCCCACATCAAAGACGCGGGACGGGAACCTCTCGGCCATTTTCGCCACACCCGTGCCGTCGGGCATCGCCGCCGTGACCGCGACGATCCGCTCGTCGCGCGCGGCCTCTGCGACCAGCGCGTCGCCGAACACGGCCGTGTAGGATGGCGCGGCGGGTTTCGACCTGGCCTGCGTTCCGGTCACGGGATCGAATTTCGCCACACCGTGGCCCTTGTCGGCGGCATCCTCTGCGGGGGCATAGCCCTTGCCCTTGACGGTGCAGCAATGGATCAGAACCGGCCCGGTGGCGCGGGCGCGCGCGGCGCGCAGCACCCCCAGAAGCTGCCCCATGTCATGCCCGTCGATGGGGCCGACATACTGAAAGCCAAGCTCCTCGAAGAGCGTGCCCGACCCTGTCAGCCCGGTCACCAGCTGCCGCGCGCGCTTGGCGCTTTGGCGGATCGGCGCGGGGATAGCGGCCTCGAACCCTTCGGCAAGCGACGCCACCCGCGCCAGCGGCTCGCTGGCATACATGCGGCTGAGATAGGACGACATGGCCCCCACCGGGGGCGCGATGCTCATCTCGTTGTCATTGAGGATCACGAACAGGCGGCGCCCCTCGGCCCCGGCATTGTTGAGCGCCTCATAGGCCATCCCGGCGCTGATCGCGCCATCCCCGATCACGGCGATCGCATCGCCCGTGGCCTGGCCCATGTCGCGCCCGACGGTAAAGCCGAGCGCCGCGCTGATCGAGGTGGAACTGTGCGCGGCCCCGAACGGATCATGCTTGGATTCCGACCGCTTGGTGAAACCCGACAGCCCGTCCTTCTGCCGCAGGGTGCGGATGCGGTCGCGCCGGCCTGTCAGGATCTTGTGCGGATAGCATTGGTGCCCCACGTCCCAGATCAGCTTGTCGACGGGCGTGTTGAAGACGGCGTGAATGGCCACGCTCAGCTCGACCACGCCAAGGCTGGATCCCAGATGCCCGCCGGTCTGCGAGACGGCGTCGATTACCTCGGCGCGCACCTCGTCGGCGAGGAGGCGCAGATCGCGATCCGGCATCTGGCGCAGATCTGACGGCCCGGCCACGCGGTCAAGCAACGGTATTTGCTGTATATCTTGGGTCATAGCACCCCCCCTCAAGGTGGTTCAGGCGTCGCCCGCAGGGCCATGTCGGGGCGCTAACGGCGCGATAGAACCGGAGGCGCGGCGCGGGGGCCCGCCTCCGGCGTTGTTGTGTCAGTTGCCGTAATCCGGCTCTGCCGTGCTGGCCAGTTCGGGCCAGTCCTTGATCACGTTGGTGCCCTGCAACGGCTGTTGATATCCGTTGTGGCAGGTCGCGCAGGCGGCTTTCGGCGCATCCGCATAGACCGGACCAAGCCGATGCTCGGGCAGGATTCCGTCAAGCGGCGCCAGATAGGTGTTGTTCAACTCCAGCACCATCTCGATCCCGAGCGTGGCCGTGGCCCATTGCGGCGTGATCTGGCCGCTTGCCGAGTAGAACGCACGGCTGTTGTGACAGAACAGGCAATTCACGCCGAGCGAGTTGCTGACATAGTTCATCAGCGAATAGGTCCGTTCGGTCGCCTGGATCGAGGCGTAGTCCTCGTCGCCCGGCCGGCCCGCCACACGGCTTTCGAGGTCGTGCACGGCGATATCCTCGCCATCCAGCAGGTATTTCTCCAGCGCGTCGGACGGAAGCGAGGTGTATTGCGACTGCATCGTCACCCGGTTCTGATTGGCCGCCCAGCCTTCGACGCTGTCATTGACGGGACTGATCCTGAACCAGACATTCTCCGGCACCGGTTGCCCGCGGTGGCACGTGTAGCAGGTGACCCCGACCTCCTTGTTGGCGTTGACGTGGCCGGCCCATTCATCGTTGATGGTCTGGGTCATGCCGATCATCAGATAGCCGACAGAGCTTTGATAGTTGGCCGGGTCCTCGAACAGATCCGGGATGCCCGTCCATTCGCGCATCGCGGCCAGCAGACGGTCGTAATTCTCGACCGTCAGATCCTCGAGACCCGGCGGCACGTTCTCACGCGCCTCGTCTGCGGTCTCGGCATCGTCGCCGGGCACGATCGGGGACGAGGTCGAGGCGAGGAACACTTCGATATCCGGATCCGGCGCGGCCAGATCCACCGTGAACTCGGGCACCGACATGCCAGTGCCGCGCGGCCCTGTCTGCAGGCTGTCGGTGGCGTAGGGTTGCCCCCCTGCGACCAGAGCCGCCGCCAGAAAGACCGCCCCCCCGACCACGCCGATGGCGATGGCCGGGCCGTAGATCTCCTTGGGGTTCTCCCGGTTCCATTTGTCAAACCACTTGGGAAACATGGCTCAGTCCTCCTGTCCGATGAAGGCTTCATAAGAGCCATAATCTTCGTAGCCGTAGGATCCGTCATACATGGGTGCGAAATTGTGTTCCTGCGCCCAGATGAACCAGTTGTCCACGACCGTGCCGGTCAGCAGGATCCCGATCCCGCCAGTGATCGGCGTCAGGACCGCGAACCACCAGGCCCACCGGTGGATACCCTCCATCGTGGCGTTGAAGCCCATCGTCCAGCGCCAGAACAGTGCCGCCCGCTCGCTTGCCGTGCCGCGGTCATAGATCTGCTCCAGCTCGCGGTCGCCGCCAAAGCGGGTCACGGCGAGGATCGTGGCGCCGTGCATCGCAAAGAGCAGGACAGAGCCATAGAGAAACACGATCGAGAGACAGTGGAACGGGTTGTAGTAGAGATTGCCGTAGCGGATCGAGAACGCCGTGGTCCAGTCGAGATGCGGGAAGATGCCATAAGGCACGGCCTCGGACCAGGATCCCATGAGGACGGGCCGGAACAGCCCCAGCACCAGAAACAGCCAGATCGCCGAGCCGAAGGCCCAGAAGACATGCTTGCCCATCTTGTGGCTCGCCGCCAGCTGATAGCTGCGCGCCCACCATGCAAGCACCGCGACCAGCAGGAAGAACGACGAGATGATGTACCAGCCACCGTCATTCAGGGGCGGCATCGACAGGCCGTGTTCGGGCCCCGGCGGCTCCAGCGCCAGCCAGAATCCCTGACGCAGGAATTCCGGGATCGACCAGCCGACCTGCGCCAGCATGTTGAACCCGATGATCACGAACCAGAGCGTGCCGGTGATAAGGCTGACCACGCCCAGCATCCCCAGGTTGATCGGACCGAGCTGCGCGTTGCCGAGCCAGCCGATCAGCGTCGAGAAGCCCGCCTTGCCCGAACGCTCGCCCATCAGGCGGCCGCCGGTGTCGTCGAGCCCCATCTCGGGCGCGCCCTGCACCTGTACTTGCGTGAATATGTTCTGATATTCGGCCATGTTCCTACATCCCTACCTGAGAAGGCCAGATCGGCGCCTCGAGCCACCAGTTCCACCATTCGGGCCAGCCCTTGGTCCAGACCGGTCCGCTGATGATGATGCAGACCGCCGACCAGAACCCGGCATTGAGCGCCAGCAGCAGACCGACGCGGTGGATTCCCAGCGTGCCCACCGAATAGCCGATGAAGTCACGAAAGAACGTGTCCTCGTGATCGGGCGACTTGGCCTCCTCGCCCTTCTCGGGGTTTGCCGCCGACAGCACCAACCCGCCATGCAGCGCCAGCGCCAGCGTCGTGGCAAAGAAGAAGGTCACGGCCAACATATGCGCCGGGTTGTAGTGGAAATGCAGGTAGGCGTAGCCGGTGTTGCTCACCCAGTCGAGATGGCTGAAGATGCCGTAGGGAAAGCCGTGCCCCCAGGCCCCCATCAGCAGCGGGCGAAAGACGACCAGCGTGGCGTAGGCGAAGATCGCGACGCCGAAGGCGAAGGGCACATGGTACCCAATGCCCAGCTTGCGGCAGATCTCGACCTCGCGCAGCATCCAGCTGATAAAGGCGCCGAGCGCGCAGATCGTGATGATCTGCCACAGCCCGCCCTCCATGAGCGGTGCCATCCCCAGCCCGTAGGACAGGTCGGGCGGCGCGATGTTGATGAGCCAAGGGTTGAAGGTGCCCTGATTTGCGGCCCCCCAGAAGATCAGGATGGTCCCCAGAACGGCAAAGAACACCGTCGTGACACCAAAAAAGCCGACATAGAATGGTCCGACC
Organism: Paracoccaceae bacterium; assembly: GCA_041687395.1. Taxonomy (GTDB): domain Bacteria; phylum Pseudomonadota; class Alphaproteobacteria; order Rhodobacterales; family Rhodobacteraceae; genus JAWLCA01. The sequence goes on from JAWLCA010000058.1 coordinate 7,883, forward strand.
CAGAAGTCGAACAGATCGCCGCCGATCAGTGTCCCTCCGCGGACCCGGTACTTTCGTTCGAAACTGAGCACAGCCATTTTCGCAGCCTCCGAGTATGGTGACCTGCTGGGGTCAGCGCCCCGCGGTCTACCGGATCAATACGTGTCTTGGTCGCCGCGGGCGAGAGCGCCCCCGCCCACAGCGTCAGTGAATGGACCGCGCTTCAGCGATCGTACTTTTCGGCCGCGATCTCGAACCAGTTGAAACCATCGGTGCTCAGAAGCACCAGGTGGATCATCGCGGCCAGAAGGAACAGGAACGCGCCCTGCGCCACGAAAACGCGACGCGGGTCGAAGATCAGCCAGATCTTGTAGAATTTAGCCATTGTGTTGTCCTTTCCTTAGAACCAAGGGAACCAGATGAAGGTTGCGATATGGGCAACCACTGCAATCGCCGTGAACAGCCAAAGGCCACTCATGTAGACGGAATGCAGCTCCTGGGCTTGCTCGTCTGTGAGACCTGTGAACGACAGGTCGGTTTTATCAGCCATGAACTTTCCTCCGGAATGTTATGCCGACGCCGCGAACCCCGCGGCCGGGTTCCTCAAGGGCCGTCATGGTCCCTCAGGTTTCTGTCC
>JAWLCA010000059.1:0-8424 GCA_041687395.1 Paracoccaceae bacterium
CTACAACCACCGACGCCCGCACCAGGCGCTTGGAATGAGGACACCCGCAGCTGTGGGATTAGCGGCATAACCTGAGCAGATTCCGCTGGGTCGATACACCTCCGCTAACGGATTCTAATTAAATTTCGTGACACGAACGGTGGGAGAACCGCTTGTCTGACAGCTGCCAAGGAAGAGATCATGGGTGGAAAACACACTGCTAAGCGTTCTCGCAATGCGCTTCCCATAGCACTTGCGTTGAGCGCCATCTGCACTGCTTCGTTGGCGGAGGAAACTTTGCCAGCCGAAGATTGGAGCGGGGTCTACTCAAGTCTGATGCTGGGCCTTACCCAAAGCGACGGCGAGGCAAATCTCGGTTTGTTTTCTGGCGCGCTGCTGACGCTCGATGTGCAGAACGGGTTATTTCCCGCAGAGATCGACGGGACGCGGGCGACAGGCCTCGCAGGCCTTGGCATTGGCTATAGTCTGCAACGCGGCAACTTCTTGGTCGGGGTCGAGGGCGATTTCTCGTTTCTCGACCACAACCACACACATTATTTCAGCCGCATCGATCCGAACCCGGACCCGATATTTAATGGCCTAGAGACGAACTCGGCGTACAAAACCGAGTTCGGCAACCTCATGACGTTACGGATCCGTGGTGGTTACGCGCAAGGGCAGAACCTCTTCTTCGCGACGGCGGGCCTCGCTGCGGGCAAAGTGCGGAATGAATTCGCGATCGACCTTCCAGGCCTGGGTTACTCATCGCCAGAATGGAGCGCGAGCGGAACTCGGCACGGCCTCATCTTTGGCGTCGGCCTCGAGCGGCGGATGACGGAGCGCGTCAGCCTCAAGGCAGAGGTCATGCGTTTCGATCTGAAGGACGTCACAGTGGAAGCGCGCGATCCGGTCGTTTTTCCAGGCGAAAGCATCGATTACAAGTTTCGGAACTCCGGAACGCTCGTCCGCCTTGGCGTGAACTTCGCCTTCTGAGAACGGCACTCGCGGGGGCCTCTGCCACAACAACTCTAAGGCTAGCCGCGCAGGCAAAAGTTAACCGGCAATCAAGTTTCGTGCACTAAATCCTGCCAGATCAAGGTGAGAGGTGGACTATGAGTGCTCATTGTTTCTCTGGTGTTGTTCCGGATGCTGCACTGTGCGGCAGCATGCGGGACTTTCGCGTTGTGCAGGGGCCCGATCTGCTCCAGCGCTGCGAAGGATTCTACGGCTGGCAGGATGTGCGCCGGCAGAGCGGCACATGGCCGTTTTCTCGGTCGACAGAGATGGGACCTGGGTCGAGTTGCGCTGTGCGGGACGATCGCGGGATTCTCTGCGAAGGCGTAAACTTCGCGTCGCAAGACTATCTCAGCCTGTCGTCGCATCCGGCCGTAATTCAGGCCGCGAAGGGCGCGATCGAGACAATGGGCGTTCATTCCGCCGGCTCACCTGCCCTTGTCGGCAACACGTCGACCTCCGTCTTGCTGGAGCGCCGGCTGGCCCACGCGCTCGGCTGTGCGGAGGCGATCCTGTTCCCGACCGGCTGGGCTGCGGGTTTTGGTGTGATCAAGGGACTCGTCCGTGCCGGCGACTACATCGTCATTGACGCCCTCGCCCATGCCTGTCTGCAGACCGGCGCCGCGGCCGCCACCAGGAACGTGGTGCCATTCCGTCATCTGAACCTCGATGATTGCAGAACAAAGCTCGCTGCGATCCGCGCGAAAGCTCCCCTGGCCGGCATCATGCTGGTAACCGAAGGCCTCTTCTCGATGGACAGCGATACCCCTGACATCGCAGCAATGCAGACTTTGGCCCGCGAGTACGGTGCGACTCTCATGGTCGACATTGCGCATGATTTTGGCAACCTAGGGCCAAATGGGACCGGCCATATCGGCGCGCAAGCGATGCTTGGCCAGGTCGACTTGGTGATGGGAAGCTTTTCAAAGACATTTGGCTCGAATGGTGGCTTCGTAGCGACCCAGAGTCGCGCAGTAAAGGAATATCTTCGGTTCTACAGCCCGTCCTGCACCTTCTCCAACGCGCTCTCCCCGGCGCAGGTGGCGGTGGTTGCGAAGTCGCTCGACATTATCGAGTCGAGCGAAGGCAACGCACTTCGGGCGAAGCTCATGAACAACGTTCTGGCCCTTCGCGAAGAGTTGCGGCGCCGCGGACTCGAGTTTTACGGTGATCCCTCGGCGATCGTCGCAGTGAAGACCGGTGACGAGGCCCTCGCGCGACTCACTGCGCGCGAGCTCCCGTCGCTCGGTCTTCTCGCCAACTTGGTCGAGTTCCCAGCTGTGCCGAAGGGTCGCGCTCGTTTCCGCCTGCAAGTCATGGCCGGTCATGACGCGGCCGAGATTGAAGCAGCAGCCTCCTGCATGGATCTCGGATTGAATCTTGCCAGCGCCGCTATCGAAAACAGCGGACTGTCCGACCACCGCCCGCGTGCGATTGCCTGAACGCACTCTTCTTCCCCTCCGCGCGAGACTCGCTCATGCTGCTCAAGTTCATCGACTGGTTCATTCCTGCTGAGATCAGGTCGAGCCGATCTGACTGCGAGCTGGCGCGTACCTTCGTTTTTACCCACACCTTCGGCCCGCTGATCGCTCTTCCGATGTGGCTATACCTCTATGTGATTTCGCCCCAAGTTGACGCTCGCCTATACGTTTTGGGGCTCGGGATTTGCAGTTTTTGGCTTCTGCCCTTCCTGTTGCGCCAGACCGGGACGCTGTGGTTCGCTGCGTTGTTTTCGTTCCAGGGGCTAGCGGCGACGTCTCTTTACGGGTCCTACCATTATGGTGGATTCAGTTCGCCGTTCCTGCCTTGGCTGGTAGTGAGCTTGCTCATCGGGATCTTCTATCACTCGAAGAATGTCTGGCTGGTACTCACGATCTTCGGAATCAACCTCCTTGTATTCCTGGCCTTCGTCTGGAACCGCCCACTTGGCGACACCATTCCTCTGGATCATTTGGAAGTGCTGGGCTGGCTTTCGATAGGCTCGGCCACGATCTACATGACCTGGATGGCACTTTACTATTCCGCCGTAGTTAGCCTCCGCTCCGAGTTAGAGGCCGAGGCGCAGCGGAGTCGCGTGGTCTCGAGGGAACTCGAGCAGGCGCGGATCGCGGCTGAGGAGAAGGGTCGCGCGCGCGCGCAGTTCTTCTCGAAAATGAGCCATGAGCTTCGCACCCCGCTCCATGCGATCATCGGGTTATCCGAGCTGCTTCTAGAGGAAATCAAGGACGGAGCCGATCCGGACGGAACACGAGCGGAAGACGTAAGGCGCATCAATGCCTCGGGAAACCACCTACTTTCGCTTGTGGCGGAAGTACTCGATACCGACTCGATGGGATCCGAGGCGACCGAGGTTCACCCTACTACGTTCACGCTCGGCGCCTTCTGCGACGAGGTCTTGGCGAACGCGCTGCCTTTGGTGAAGGCCAATGGCAACCGATTTACGTTGCGCTGCCCTGATCCAACCATCGAGGTCCATACAGACGCGAAGAAGCTGCGTCAGGTCGTAATCAATCTGTTGTCGAATGCCGGCAAGTTCACCGCCGGCGGCGAGGTGACGCTCGAGTTCGATTTCGAACGCCGACAGCATGACGATCAGCTCCAGATAACTGTGCGCGACACCGGGGTAGGAATCTCGCAAACCGCTCAAGCGCGCCTGTTCACTCCTTACGAGCGTGGGGACGCCCAGGTGGCCGCGCAGGTCGGCGGCACGGGGCTCGGCCTCGCGCTCTCTCGGGAACTCTGCATCCTGCTCGGCGGTAGCATTGCCGCCCAGAGCCGCGAGGGGCAGGGTTCCGCCTTCACGGTCACGGTGCCCGCGTCGATCCACGCGGACGCTCCCGAGTCTCGTAACGGTTTAGAAACCGTTCATCATGTATTTGCGCAGAGTGAGCATCGCGGCGCCGCCTGAAAGGTCATCGCGTGGCCCATCGTTTGCAGCGGGAGCATTGCTATGGAGTCAGGACCAAAAGTCGAAAACTCACGATTGGACGAATGCGGAACACGAGCGCCCCGCATTCTGGTCGTCGACGATGTCGCAGTGAACCGGGAAATCTTGAAGCGATGGCTGGAACGGCGCGGCTTCTCAGTTACCGAGGCAGCCGACGGGCAGGAGGCAATCCGCATTGCCGGTGAGGGTAAGATCGACCTCGTCCTGCTCGACATCATGATGCCGAACCTCAACGGTACAGAAGTGTTGCGAGCGATCCGCCGCACCCGCTCCCAATCTGATCTGCCGATCGTTATGGTCTCCGCCAAGTGCTTCAGTGATGATGTTGCGCAGAGCCTCAAACTCGGGGCAAACGCCTATATCAGCAAGCCTGTCGACTTCAAACTGTTGCTCGCCGTACTCGAAGAATACATCTGCGCAAGACGCGCCGCTTAGGCGACTATGGTTACCGATTGGCCGACTACCCGCCCCTCAGGCATATACTCTTGGCCGAGATTGTGCCGTCCCAGATGGGCGACTGTCCCGCCACTGATGTTCCGTCAGCCGCAGCTCTTATCGTGCGTTGGGTAGCCCCTCCTGACGGCACTTGTACCCGTGTTGGATCATCGGCCGCTCCCGCTCTTCGGCTGGTCGTCGTAATCGGCGGTGTCGTCTTCGTCGTCCTCCGTGCTGTCGGGCGCGGCCCGACCGTCCGGGTCGTCGCTCTCCGCCTCGTCCCCTGCGCCGGGCTCCAGCGCCCCGGGCGCGCCTGCCGGTGATCCGGCGCGGCGGAAGTCGAGCCCCAGGGCGGCCTCGCGCTGGCGCTCGGCGGCGATCTCCCGGTCGACTTGCTCTGCGTCGTAGCCACGCTCGGAAAGCGCCTGGGTGCGGGACTTCAGCCCAGCCTCGATCTGCAGGATCTCGGCATTGGCATCCTTCACCGGATCGACCCAGTCCCACCTGGTCGGCAGCCAGACACAGGCCTGGTACTGGCGGCGCTGTTGCGCATAGCCGGGCAGGTCGAACACCCCCGCGAGTACCGCCATGTCCATCCAGCGCGCCCAGACCGCGCGGCAGAGCTGATAGACCATGGGCGTGGCTGCGGTTCTCGTCGGTGGGAAACCGACGCGGCGCAGCCGCCTCGATGCGCCTGCAGGCAGCGGATAGCAGTGCCGGTGCCTGCTCCGAGCGTTTCGACGGTCGAGCCACGTCTGGCAAACAGTGCGACCACCTCGCTCTCCCCGGCTCGCGCGCCATCCGGCCGCGCCCAGTTGGTCTCCTTTCTGCCGGATTCTTCAGGGATCCGGTGGTCCTTGCTTGACCCGCCCGGCCTCATGGCGGACCAAGGCGGGAGCAGGGAGGCGGATGAATGTCGAGTGAACGGACCTACAGCGCCGCGGACGGCAGCCGATCACAACTGGCCAAGGGCTCCAGCGTTACAGGTGACCTGCAGTTTCCGGGGACGGTAGAACTCATGGGCGAGGTTCGAGGCTCGGTGGGTGCCCATACAATCGTCGTGACCGAGAGCGGCGTGGTGGACGGATCGCTGGTCGCCCACACCGTTACCCTGCGCGGCAAGTTCGACGGAGAGCTGACCTGTGAGGCGGCGCATCTGCACGCGGGGGCGCAGGTCACGGGCCGCATCACCTATCGCGCGCTGACCATCGAGAGCGGCGCGCGGGTCGAGGCGCAGTTCCTGATGCAGGGGTCTAGCTGAGACGGCTGAGACGCGGCCCTGTCGCAAGTGGAGTGACGAGTGCGATGATGACGAGATGGATGATGCGCCTGCTGCTCCGGCCGGTCTACCGCGCCTTGCGCCCGCCGATCACCCTCGTGGCCCTGTTCCTCCTCGTCCCGCTCGTCGGTCTCAACAACTGCGCGCCGGAAACGGGGTCAATGTCCGCACCGACCGCCGCACCAGACGCCGCCTCGCAACCTGCGAACTTCGATTTTACCGGCCGCGTCACCCGGATCGCCGATGGCGACACGTTCCGGATCAGCTCGCAGAGTGCGCGCATCCGCGACTGGAGCCTCGATGCGCCGGAGACCACCAGGCCCGGTGGCGCCGCAGCCACGGCCGCGCTCAGCCGGATGATATCCGGCCAGACGCTCGCCTGCCGCATCCGCGACATCGATCGCTACGGCCGGATCGTCGGCCAGTGCTTCCTGCCCGACGGGCGCGATATCGCCGCCGCGATGATTGCCTCCGGGACCGCGCGGGAATTCTGCCGATACTCGCGGAACTACCATTATCGGACCTGCTGAGGCTTGCTGCCAATTCAGCCGGCCAGCGGGTCGACGGTGGAGGAATGCAGGATCACCGGGATCACAGCCGCCGTCAGGCTGGCCGCACCCTCGACCGGCAGATCGACCGGGCGCGGCGCTTCCCCCTCGACCCAGTCGCGGAGGCCGCCGAGTGTCCGGTCAGCAGCAAGTGCCGTGCCAATGCTGGCGCAGAGCGTGTCGAAGGCCGCGTCACGGTCGGCGCCCTGTACGACAGCCTCTATCTCGGCACGGTGCCGATAGTGGAACCGCAGGGGCGAGAGCGTCACCTCCGGTTCTCCGGGTTCGCGGTTGCGCAGGATCAACAGGCCATTGGCAGGCACGCGTTCTGGCAGGACCTCGCAGCGCAGGGCGGCTGCGGGCAGTGCTGCGAGCCGTGCGTGCAGCGCGGTGAGGATAGTTTCACGGGGCGTGGGTATGGCAGGCTGTGGTTAATTTTTGCCGCGGGAGGACCAGAAGCAGATGGCGCGGTGTCGCCTCTCGCGCTTTGATCAGGCTCGTTTGGATACGATGGCACACACAGCGAATTGATGCCGAAGACTCCCTGTTTTCTTGACGTTGAGGTGCAGAGCGCGCATCCGGAGTGGATGTCAGTTCTGCGATCATTAGCCTTCCTCATCATCCTGGTGGCGGCATTCCCATGGGGGGCATATTCGGGTGTTCCTTCGCCGCGATCGCAGGTCCATCAGGCTGCCGGACTGGTTGTTGCGCAAGACGATGTGGGGCCTGTCGCTATGTCGATGGCGGGGCATCATTTCACATCCTTCGTCGCTCCTCTGCCGAAGCGTTGCCTGACGGCGGCACTGATTGGGTCGTCCTGCGGGGTTGATGGAGCGTTTGCCGGATCATCGACTTCCGAGGAGCCAACCTCGGCTTGCAGCGCGGTGACGCCTGCCCCTGATCTGCTTCTCATCGGACAGACGCCAACGGGATCGCCGGAGCCGCCCCGGTCCTGCTGAGTATCGCGACCGCAAGTACCTGCGGTCAGGAATGATAATCAGCGAATATGGACCATACACATGATAACCCGACGTGCATTTGTAGCCGGAGGCGCCACAGCGTCGCTTTCGGCTTGTGCCATGACCCCCCTAATGGAGTCTGCGCCCGAGGCCGAGCCCGAGGTGCAATCCATACCGCCACTTCCCGTCCATTATGGCGCAATCACGGACGAGCCCTACCCAATTCCGGCTGTGCCGTAAGGAATCGTGCCGCCCAGGCTCTGGCGTCAGGAAGTTGAGAATCCGTTTCCACTCGAGGCGCCCGGCGCCATCGTCGTGGACCCGAACGCCGGGTTTCTTCACCTGATCGGAGATGACGGACGCGCCATGCGATACGGCGCAGGCACGGGCGCCGCCGCGTTCGAGTGGGACGGCACTGCCCGGCTCCAGTTCTGCAGAAGCTGGCCTCGCTGGAGGGTGCCAGAAACGATGATTGCGCGCCAACCTGAACTTGAGCCTTATTCCGTCGCCAATGGCGGCATGGATCCCGGTCCAGGCAATCCCCTCGGCGCGCGTGCGCTTTATCTGTTCCAGAATGGTGAGGACACGCTCTATCGAATTCATGGAGCCTGCGAGCCCGAATATCTCGGGAAAGCTGTTTCGTCGGGCTGCATTCGCCTTCTCGATCAGGACGTGATCGACCTCCATCAGCGCGTCCGGCATGGGGTGACCGTGCGTGTGCTGCCGTCGAGCCGCCCACCAGAGTTGGCGTCGTTATATTGAACTCCGAATAACAGCCGGCGGGGTGATCATCACCCCGCCTTGCGTTGCAGACTTCGTCATGGTGATCGTCGCTTTAGAAATTCGATGTCAACCAGTACGCCACGATCAACCCCGGCATCTCCGTCTGCGCCCGCGCGGCATCCCGCGCGAGATCGAGCCGCTTCGGCAGCTTCACCTGCGGTACTAGCAGGAAGATCGGCACCGTGGCCACGCCGCGCCCTGTCTTCGAGCGAGACGCCACGGCGCGGCCCTGCGTGTTCACCCGCCCCTCCGCCACGAGCAGGCTGGGTCCTGACCGCCGATAGACGAACCGCAGCCGCAGCCCGCTGCGGCGTTCCCATTCCCCTAGCGTGATCCTCCCGCCCCGGCTCGACTTGCCGGCGGCTTCCGTCGGGATCGCCAGCCGATTCCGTGGAAAAACACCCGTTCGCGCGCGCAGAATGTCGACGGCCGAAAGGGACGCGAGCGGCTTTCCTGTCAGGCTTTCCGCGGTTGCTGCGG
>JAWLCA010000060.1:0-7958 GCA_041687395.1 Paracoccaceae bacterium
GCCCGACCGTGGTAATCTCCGACATGACCGTCCTCCTTTGTGGATCCTCGCAGACCCACCTTGGCACATCGATGCCGTCGGAGGGCGCTCACATCATCAGAGCCCCGTAACACCCTTCCAACCGTGAAAGATTCTTATGAATCTCTCAAGAAGCCTCATACTCACATTTGACTCGCCAAGGTTTCGCGTTGGCTCTAAACTTAATGGGCGGAGTACGAGAAGCGCTCCACGGATCCTTAGAGGAGGAGAACAGATATGGCTTGGAAGAAACCCGTTGCGAAATTGATCGCCTGCGGCATGGAAATCAACATGTACGGCCCGGCCGAAGACGACCGCCGTGAGGACGACCTGTTCTGATCCGGCGCTGAGTCGGCTACACGTATGATCGTGCGAACTTTGGGGGCAGGCGCCGGTGGGGGCCTGCCTCAGTGGAATTGCGGGTGTTCGAATTGTCGCTCCTCACGTGTGGGGGGCATACCCGCGATGACGCAATCCTCGGTGGCGGTGTCGCCCGACGGCAAAGCTTGGGTAATACTCAACGCCTCGCCCGACCTGCGTTGGCAAATGCAGTGCACCGATGCCTTGCACCCGACCGGGCTGCGCGAGAGTCCGCTGCGGGCCGTTATCGTTACGAACGGTGATGTCGACCATATTGCCGGGCTCCTGACGCTACGCGAAAAGACGCCATTCGACCTTTTCGCGACCGACGAGACGCACGAGGTTATTGAAGCGAATCCGGTCTTCGGCGTGCTTGATCCGAAATTGGTCGTGCGGCGGACGATCCGGCTTGACGATCCGGTGGAGCCGGTTCCGGGGTTGAAGATCACCGCCTACGCCGTGCCTGGGAAGGTGCCGCTCTATTTGGAACGTGAGGGTTTTACGGAGGGTCCGGAAACGCGCGCGCTGGGTGAGAAGACGGTGGGTCTACAGATCGATGCTGAAGGCCGCGTCTTCCACTATGTTCCAGGATGCGCCGATCTTCCCGACTGGCTTTGCAATCGCCTCAAGTCTGCAGACCTTCTCTTCTTCGACGGCACGGTGTGGGAGGATGACGACATGCTGCGATCCGGCACCGGGGCGAAGACCGGCGCCCGCATGGGGCACTTGGCGATGAGTGGTGTGAACGGCAGCCTCGAGCGGCTTTCTGGACTGAGGGGGCGGCGCGTCTACATTCATATAAACAACACCAACCCGGTACTGATGCCGGGCAGTCCCGAGCGTGCGGAGATAAGTGCCGCCGGCTGGGAACTGGCGCAGGACGGAATGGAGATCGCGCTATGACAGACCAGTCCCTGCCCCGCGACATGCTTGAGGCGAGACTGCGTCGCGTAGGCGAGGAACGCTACCACGACAAGCATCCGTTTCATCATCGCCTGCATTCCGGTCAGTGCAGCATGGACGAGGTGCGCGCCTGGGTGATCAATCGCTGGTACTATCAATCCTCGATCCCGATGAAGGATGCGTCCTTCATGTCGAGATGCCGCGACCCGCAACTGCGCCGCATCTGGCGCAGCCGGATCGTCGATCACGACGGCGGCGTTGACGAGGGCGGCGGTATCCGACGCTGGCTGAAGCTCGCCGAGGGCGTAGGCCTTGATCCCGACTATGTGGCTTCAGGCGCGGGCGTGATGCCGGCGACGCGTTTCGCCGTCGATGCGTATGTCCGCTTCGTGCGCGATGCTCCCCTGATCGCGGCGATGGCGTCCTCGCTGACCGAGATGTTCGCTCCCGCGATCCACACGCATCGCATCGAGGGGTTGTTGGCGAATTACGGCTTCGCGAGCGAGCAGACCTTGGCCTATTTCCGGCAGCGCCTCCACGAGGCACCCAAGGATGTCTCTTTCACGCTCGACTGGGTGCTAGAGCATGCTCGAACGCGCGCCGACCAGGACGCAGCGATCGAGGCGCTGACCTTCAAGACCGACGTACTCTGGGCGCAGCTCGACGCGCTCTGGTGCGGCTACGTCCAGGGCAACATCCCGCCAGGTGCGTGGCGGCTGGACGAAGGACTGCTCGGATGAAGGGGATCCCGGCCTTTGGCACGCTCGATGACCCTGTGGTGCGGCTGCCGCGCGGGGTGCGAGTGCATCAGGACCGTGTGCGGGGCGTGCCCGTCCTGCTCGGCCCGGAACGTGCATTGATGCTCGACCAGACCGGGAATGCGATCCTGTCCGAGTTGGGCGATGGCCTGCACCTTTCGGTGCTGATTGGTCGACTTGCTGAGCGATACAACGCGCCGTTCGACGAGATCGCCGGAGATGTTCGCGAGTTCCTTGAAGAATTGCAACTGCAGCGGCTGGTGGATTACGCCGATGCGTGACTTGTCCCCACCTCCCCCGGCGCCTCTGGCGCTGCTGGCAGAGCTTACGCACCGATGTCCGCTCGCCTGCCCCTATTGCTCGAACCCACTTGAACTGACTGCGCGTGAGACCGAGTTGGATACTTCGACATGGGCCCGCGCATTTGGTGAAGCCGCGGCTCTCGGAGTCCTTCAGCTGCACCTATCGGGTGGTGAACCTGCGTCGCGCCGCGACTTGGAAGAGCTTGTGGGAACAGCACGGGCGGAAGGTCTCTACGTCAATCTCATCACCTCGGGTATCGGCTTGACGGAAGTGCGACTCGATGCGCTCGAGGCTGCGGGCCTCGACCATGTGCAGCTTTCCCTTCAGGGCATCAGGCCCGAGATCGCCGATCGCATTGGCGGATACCGGGGCGGCTTCGAACGCAAAGTTGCGATTGCCCGCTCGGTCAAAGCGCGGGGTATCCCTCTGACTCTGAACGCCGTGATGCATCGACAGAATATCGATGATCTGCCCGAAACCATCGCCTTTGCCGCGGATCTGGGCGTTCGGCGGCTCGAGATTGCCTGCGTTCAGTTCTATGGCTGGGCTCTAAAGAACCGTGCGGCATTGCAACCCACGCGGGAGCAAGTCGATTCCGCCAAGCAGACCGTTGCGCGCGCCCTACAGAGCTATCGGGGGCATCTGGCCATCGATTTCGTGCCCCCTGACTATTACGCTGACTATCCGAAGGCCTGCATGGGTGGCTGGGGATCTACTGGGCTCAATATCGCACCCGATGGCACGGTGCTCCCCTGCCACGCGGCGCAGACCATTCGCCACCTCACCTTTCAACGCGTTACCGAAACACCGCTAGGCGAGATCTGGGCGAATGGACAAGCCTTTCAGGCGTTCCGCGGGCATGACTGGATGCGCGAGCCCTGCCGAAGTTGCGCACGGCGCGACATCGACCATGGGGGGTGTCGCTGTCAGGCCATGGCGATTGCCGGCGATCCGTTCGCTGCTGATCCTGTCTGCCGCCATTCCGCCGCGCGGACGATCGTCGATGAACTGCTGGCTGAAAACGGTGCGACGGTCGAAGCTGCACCTTTCGTCTACAGACGTTAGGGCGCCTCGATTTTTCACCGTTTTCCGCTGGTCAGGGCCAGATCGGTAGCCTGAAGCCTGCATGAAGCGGCTTGGCGGGGTACTTTGGATTGGGTTCAGAGGCTATTCCGCCGGGCCGCGACGAGTTCCGCCCCCTCCGGCCTGACTTTCGCGCCACGGGTCACGCCGGGAAAGGGTTCAGGCGGCGCAGTTGCACAAGGCGGCGCATGTTGTAGGCGAGGTTCTTCATCCCGATCTTGGCCTTGGCCCGAACCAGCCCGATCGTGCGCACCAGCGTCCCGCCCATCTCGTTGGTCTGCACGCCGAAGACATGCTCGACCCGGGCTCGCACGGCGGATTTCGTCCGGTTGCTGGATCTGCCTTTTTCGCTCAGCGGCTTGCCCCGCTTGCCCTCGCGGTTGATGTGGCTCTTCAGGCTCCGCGCACGCAGCTTGGCTTCCATCTCCTCGGATCGATAGGCTGGATCAGCCCGGACGGCGGCGCCTGTGTTGCCCCGCATTAGCAGATGATCCACCGTCTGACTGTCATGGAGGGCCGCATCGCTGACATCGTAGCGGCGGACCAGCTTGTGCTGGCTGTCCACGTTCACGTGGTCTTGTATCTGACCCGACCCGAGGCCGAACGGCTTGATGTTCTTGTGCGGGCACGCAATGCACTCGCCCACCGCCAACCTGTGCATCCAGAAGATGCTCTGCAACTCCTTCGCAGTTGAATTCTGGCGACGCCTCGATCCATTTCGGTTGCGGCCTCGGCCACCAGTCCCTGCACTTTTCTTCTACTGCTTGGCGGGTCGCCTTCGCAGTTAATGACGATAGACTAACCGCTTAGGTTGCGCGTCAACGGCGCAGCCAGCAAGCTGCGGCGCGATGGTGTGCCGCCCTCAGCCGACCTTGCAGCCCCAGAAGCACGTATGATCGGCCGCGAAATACCCGTCCGAGACCCGGAAATACCCCTGCAGCTCGACGGTATCGCCCGCAGTCAGCGGGACCATCGTTTGCAGCCAGATGGCGGTGGCGAGCGAGACATGGGTGGCGGAGATCTCGCCGAAGGAGCCGCGGATTTCGGTCGTGCCGTTCAGCACGAGCCGCCCGCGCATCCGCGCCGTGGCGCTGGCGTTGACCTTGTAGAGAAGCGTGGCGCCGAAGAGGTAGGTGCCGTCAACCGGGGCCACGAATTGGTTGTTCGCGGCGTCGAAGGCGCCCTGATCGTTGTAGTCGGTGTTATTCAGGCCGATCTTCGTCCAAGCTGTCATCTCGTGACCCGTCTTTCAGAAGCTATTGCTCCACTCGCAGCGCGCATTCCCCGTGCCGTCCGCGACATCGAAATCCTGCGGGTTGCGGCTCAGCTTGACGGCGACGACTTCGGTGCCGCGACACAGCAGGCGCGGCGCGCGGTCCTCGCGTGGGCGAAGAAGCGCGCCGGGGGGCCGCTTCCGCCAGAAGCTTGGGAAATGAGAAACTTCGATCTTCCTCGTGGGGGGCCGAAACAGTTCGGCGGTGCGGGTCGAGACTGATGACACGGACCTTTGGGCGCTGCGCGCCGAGGATTCCGAGAAGGATGTAGCTGGGCGGGTGTGGTCCACAGAGGTTGTGATCGGCGGCAAGCTTGATGAGCGACCACATGTCAGTCTGAGGCTCATTACAAGCACCAATGAGGCCGATTTCCAGATCGAGCCTCATGTCCCTGGTCTCGTCCTGCAGCTTATTGATGGACCGGGCCTCGTCCGAGGCGGCCGTGTTCTCGGATCGATTCCCCGAGCGATCGAGAGCGAGAACGCCGCGGAGGATCTTTGCGATCACCTTGAAGATCCCGAGCGCAGGCTCCCGTTGTTCGTGGTGACGATGCCGGAAGGAGTCTCGGATCGTACTCTGATCGCTGACGAATTCATCGCCAAGACTACCGCCGGCATAGCCCGGGTCGTGCGCGTACCTGCCAATCTGACATGGATACTGACGAGACGATTCGGGCGTTTTCGTTCAGTGTTCGGTGGCGCCGTCCGTGTCTACATGCCGGGTTTCTCGCCTGCCGACGATCCCTACAAGCACCGCCTGTTTTTGGCCGAGCACCTTGCGTCCGAAGAGGGTTCTGCGGCTTGCGCGGTTTGGCTCAGGAAAACAGCTGCTGACTTGAGCGTGGCCAACACGCGGCTTGGACGCTCTGTGCTCGATTTCACGATGGTCAGGACCACGAGCCGCAGGTTGCGGACCGATAGGGTGAGAGAGGCGGCGGCTCCGGAAGCCGAGTTGTTGGAAACAGCAAGGGAACTGGTCGACAGCCTAGAGAGGCAGGTGGAGGAGAAAGATAAGGAAATCGACGGCTATATCGAGGTCGCAGAAGCTGCCGAGCCTCGCGCACAGGAAGCCGAGCGAGAGAACCGCGCTTCTTTACCAGGTTCGACAACTTAAGCACGTAGTCGCTCGGGGTGGCGATGCTCCGAGGGCAGAACCTCCCATCCCACAGGAGTGGCCTGAGTTTCTGGACTGGCTGGATCAGACCTATCCCGACCGGGTCGCTCTCACGCCGGCTGCGCGACGCATGGTTAGGGCGCCGGAGTTCGAGGACGGGGCGCTTGTGGCGCGATGCATCGCATGGTTGGCTTCAGAGCACTTCGACCGCCGGCTTGAGGGAGGAGGCTCCCTCCGCGATGCACCCGTAGAAAATGGGATCCGCAATTCCCTCTGTGGGGGCGATGAGTATGAAGCCGAGTGGAATGGTCGCCGGCATTTCGTCGACTGGCACTTGAAAGTGATCAACGGGGCGGATGCCGCGCGCTTCCTTGTGCGCTACGCTACATTGATCGCCGATCCCCGGCGTCTCCTGATCTGAGATGGCAGAGGCTGGCGCTTTCGAACTCGTGGGCCGCACTGCGCTTGTTACGGGATGTTCGCGCGGCATCGGGGCCGCCATTGCGCGCGCTCTCGCATCAGCGGGTGCTGATATCGTCGGTGTCAGCAGTTCGGCACCGACCGGTGATGACAGCATTGCTGCTCGCGTGCGGGAAACTGGGCGCGGCTTCGCCCATTACCCATGCGATCTGGGCCAGCGTGAGGCCGTTCACGCATTGATTGCGCAACTGGAGACAGACCGCCGTCAGATAGACATTTTGGTGAACAATGCCGGCATCATCCGCCGCAGCCCCGCCGTGCAGCACAGCGACGCTGACTGGGACGACGTCCTGGCGGTGAACCTGACCGCGCCCTTCATCCTCAGCCGCGAACTTGGCCGCCGGATGCTCGGCCGCGGTTACGGCAGGATCATCTTCATTGCTTCAGTGCTGAGTTTCCAAGGTGGAATCAGCGTGCCCGGCTATGCTGCCAGCAAGGCGGCAACCGCGAACCTGGTGCGCTCGCTCGCTAACGAGTGGGCAGGTCAGGGGGTAAACGTGAATGCGATCACGCCCGGGTATGTTGCGACCGACAACACGTCTGCCCTGCAACACGATGCAGAGCGGTCCGCCGCACTCCTTGCTCGCACTCCCGCCGGCCGTTTTGGCACGCCCGAAGATATTGCCGGTCCCGTGGTTTTTCTGGCCAGCACTGCGGCCGACTGGATACACGGCACCCTCCTCGCGGTAGATGGGGGATGGATGGGCCGATAGGTCCATGCATCCTCGTGGTTCACCTGCACGGCTTCGCGCTCCCACCTGCGACTGGTCGCGCAACTCGTACAGCAGATCGTTCGAATTCGTCTTCGTCCTCGCTCCTCTCAGGAAACATAGACCAGACCACACATACACAGAAGGCAAGACGTTCTCAGACTTCGAAAAGGAGGTCAGATGAAGGCAATTCCGTGTTTGGCTTGACCTGCTGAGGCCAATGCGTGGCCCCATCAAGCCCCCACCTTATCATCGTCCCATGCCAGTGACGACGGCGGTGTAAAACTCGGCCACGGTGGCGGCGGGAAAGTCTCGCTGCGGGCGGCCTCCGCCAAGGGCAGGTATTATGTGACAACACCTGCGTGTCGCCGCACTTGCATCGGTCGGCTTACCGCCCGATGCCCCCACTCCCGGCCCGAGACGTGGTATACGGTGGTGGTCGGCATGACCGAAGAAGGGCGGGCACGGTGGACAGGAGGTAGTCCCATGCCCGCCGATCTTCTTCCCGTCCTCCGCCCTGCCCGCATCGCCTGGAACAAGGGCCGCATCGTCGGCCAGAAGCGCCCGCTGTTGCCGCGGCACGTCTGGTCCATCCGGGTCCGACTCGAGATGGCGGGCAACGCGCGCGACCTCGCACTGTTCAACATGGCCGTCGACAGCAAACTGCGCGGTTGCGATCTCGTTGCCCTCTGGGTCCGCGACGTCTTTGTCGCCGGGCGCGTAAAGGAACGGACCTCGATGATCCAGAGCAAGACGGGCAAGCCAGTCCGGTTCGAGATCACCGAGACGACGCGGCTGTCGCTTGAACGCTGGATCCACGACCCCGAGATGATCGGCCTGGAATTCCTGTGGCCCAGCTGTATCGACCCAGTGAAATCCTGCTCATGCTACAAGGGAGAACGTAGCGATGAGTATGACGATGGACGAGAACATCAAACGGTGGACGGCGAAGCGGA
>JAWLCA010000061.1:0-7876 GCA_041687395.1 Paracoccaceae bacterium
CTTCCCCTTGGACCAGAATTCGGTGCTGTCATCGTCTTCGTGCACGTACCGCGCACCGGACGCCGCGACGACCTCGATCATCCTGTAATCCTGTCCGTGCACACGCAGGACGGCGTGATCGTCCATGACGCCGAACTGAACTTCGGTTCCGCCACAGTCCAATCGGCTGGCGAAGGACAGCGGTGTAAAACTTTCGAGACGCAGATCGCCCAGATCGACGGCGTCCGCTCCGGCGTCGAACCCGACATCCTCGACGAGCCACCAGGGCTGGTCCTTGACGCGAATGACCGCGCTCACCGTACCCGACAGATCCCTCGGCACGTCGAGAGAGAAGGGCAACGGCACCTGCCGGCCTTCAGTCTTGTACCGTTTGAGGTCGAATTCGGTAGCGAATGCGCCTTGGGCGACGATCGACACCTCGGCATCTGGCGGTAATGCGATCCTTGGAAGGTAAATGAGTTGCCCGGAAATTTGCCGACTGTGCTGTTGCGCATGAGATGCCGTCGCCACTCCGACAGTCAGGGCAATGGAAAGCGAAAGAAGGCGCATCAGAATGCTCCGAAGTGATCATGCCATGCCCACGATCATTTTTCTATTTTCGGCGATGTCAAGACTCTCACGCTCATTCGGCCCGCGCACTGCAACTGTCAAGAACGCAGAGAAATGTCTGTCTGCGACGCAACGGGTCATTGTCACTTTCCAATGGACAACCACGACCGCGTCGCGGCAGTGTGCGGCATTGGAATAGTTTGCAATTCGGCATATTCGGCCCCCTCGAGATTGGGTTTGGAGGAGACGATTTCATCATGATAGCCGCACGTTGCCCGAGAGTCCTTTCGCATTTTTTAACAATCTTCATGGACGATGACGCCCGCAGATGACTGTTCTGCCCTCGATTAGACGCGGGCTACTTGGCCCGGTTTCTGCCGTGGGTCTGCTCGTGGCCGTGATGTTTTTCGGACTGTCGGTGACCCCCTCGATGGTGCCGCGGTCACCTGAGTTGCAGGGCGCTCTGGGCGGTGTCATCGCCGCGCTCGGATATCTGATCTGGTGGCTTGCGGCGCGTCTGCTGGCCTGGCTCGGACTGTGGAGCGAGCGCAGGGTCTCGCGGCCCGGACGGATCGTCCTGATGCTTGTCTCGGCCGTCATCGCCGTCGTCTTTCTGTGGAAAGACGCCGATTGGCAGAATTCGATCCAGAACGCGTGGGGCCTCGCCCCGCTCGAGGCCTCTGCCCCGCTGCGCGTGGCCACCATCGCGGTGGCGGTGTTCGTCATCCTGCTGGTCGCGGGGCGGCTGTTCCGGGGGCTTGCCAAGCGCTTGCAGGCGCGCAGCCTGCGGGTCCTGCCGCCCCGCATGGCGCAAGCGGCGGGGATGGGCCTTGCCGTATTGGTGTTTGCCGCCACGATCGACGGGGTCGCCGTGCGGGGCGTTCTGCGCACCATCGACACGGGTGCACGCCTGGCCGACGCGATCATTCCACCCGATCTTGCCCCGCCCGACACGACGCATGTCAGCGGGGGCCCCGGCTCTTTGCTGGACTGGGAGGATCTGGGCCGATGGGGCCGGAATTTCGTCGCGTCCGGCCCGACCGCCGCCGAGATCACGGATTTCTGGAACGCGCCCGCGCGGCAACCGATCCGGATCTATACGGGGCTCAACGCCGCTGAGACGCCGGACGCGCGCGCGCAGCTTGCCTTCGACGAGTTGCTGCGCGCCGGCGGGTTCGACCGGCAGGTGCTGGTGATCGCGATGCCCACGGGTTCGGGCTGGCTCGACCCCGGCGGGATGGACACGCTCGATTACATAACACGCGGAGACGTTGCGACCGTGGCGGTGCAGTATTCATATCTGCCCAGCCCGGTCTCGGTGGTCGTCGACCCGATGCGCGGCGTGGCCGAGGCGCAGGCGCTGTTCGACAAGGTCTATCGCCACTGGTCCGACATGCCGCAGGATGCGCGACCGCGTCTCTATCTGCACGGGCTCAGCCTCGGCGCGTTCCTGTCGCAGGAAACGGTGCCGCTGCTCGACCTATACGCCGATCCCATCCATGGCGCGCTCTGGACTGGGTCGCCCTACCTGAGCGAGTTCTGGCGCATGGTTCAGGCCCGCCGCCATCCCGACAGCCCGGCCTGGCGGCCCCGGTTCGGCAATGGCTCGTTGATCCGCACGCGCAACCAGCAGGGCGGGCTGGACCGGTTCGACGCCGCGTGGGGGCCGATGCGCTTTGTGTTTCTTCAATACGGCAGCGACCCGATCGTCTTTTTCGACTGGTCGCTGGCCTGGTCGCGACCCGACTGGCTCAGCGGGGAACGCGCGCCCGATCTTTCCCCCAAGATGCGCTGGATCCCCGTCGTCACGTTGTTCCAGGTCGGCCTGGACATGGCGGTGGCGTTGGGGACGCTGGGCTACGGGCATGACTATGTGGCCCGGCACTACATTCCCGCATGGGCCGAGACGCTCGCGCCCGAAGGCTGGACCACTCATGACGAGACCCGTCTGAAGGCGCACCTGATCGACCTTGTCCCGCGCTGAGCGTCAGGGGATCGCGGAAAGCGTCAGGAACGCGCCAAAAATCACCAGGTGAATACCGCCCTGCAGCGATGTCGTGCGTCCTGTCGCCAGTGTCAGCGTCGCCATGAACAGACTGAGCAGCAACAGCACGATATGCTCGGCGGCCAGCCCGAGGATCAGGTTCTGCCCCATGACGACGGAAATCATCGCCACGGTCGGGATGGTCAGACAGAGGCTGGCCAGCGCCGATCCAAGCGCAAGGTTCATGCTGGTCTGCAGGCGGTTCTCTCGCGCCGCACGGAGCGACGCGACACCTTCGGGCATCAGCACGACCATCGCGATGGCGACGCCCACCAGCGCCTCGGGCAGACCGGCACGCGCGATGCCGACGGCCACCGGATCGGCCAGGGTCTCGGCCATCAGGACGACCGCGACCAGCGCCAAAGGCAGCAGGACGAGCGCCAGGCCAAACGCGCGCCGATCCACCACTGTATGGCAGCGATCGGCGTCATCCGGCTCGGCATAATCCTCGCGATGGCTGACCGTCTGGGAATACAGGAAAAACCCGTAAAGCGCGAGCGACACGACGGTCACGAAAATCAGTTGGGCGGGCGCATAGACCGGGCCGGGCACGGCCAGCGTGAAGTTCGGCAGCACCAGCGCCAGAATGGCCAGCGTGGCCAGAACACCAAGCGCCGCCGTGGCGCTTTGGGGCTGCATTTTCTGGCTGTGGTGGCGGATGCCCCCGATCAGCAGCGACGCCCCGAGGATGCCGTTCAGAACGATCATGATGGCCGCGAAAACCGTGTCGCGCGCCACCGCGCTTTCGCCCGCGGGGGCCGACAGTAGCAGCGACACGATCAAAGAGACCTCGATCAGCGTGACCGCAAGCGCCAGAAGGATGGAGCCGAAGGGCTGCCCGACCCGGTGCGCGACGGTTTCGGCATGATGCACCGCCGCGAACACCGCCGCGAACAGCACTGGAACCGACAGGATCACCAGCCAAGGCGCCGCCCCCGCGTCGTGCTGCGAGATCGCGACCCCTGCAAGCGCCAGCGCGACAAGCGGGGCGAGAATGGTCCAGACCGGTGTGGGCGTCTTGGTGTTTTCCGATGTCATGCTGGTGGCTCAGTCCGCTGGCTGGAAGGTGAAGGCGGCCGCCTCTTCGAAACGGCCCGACGCCTCGCCGCTCATGATGCGCCGCATGTCCACGCCAAGTTCGAGCTTCCTGACCGGTGCCCCTTCGGACAGGTCGAAATTGTCCAGATCGACCCAGAAAATGCTCGGGGACAACACAGACTCCACGTAATATCGCCGGTCCAGATGGTCGGCCACGACGCGCCAGCGCGTGGTAGACAGGTTCGGTTCATCCTTGATGCTGATGCCCAACGGCACCGAAGCCTGACGAAGCACGCTGAACACCGCGGCCGTGGCAATACGGGCATCGGCGCTTTGCTCGACCGCGTTGATGTAGAAATTTGTCCGTACGAAACGGTCGGAGGGGCGCACCGTGCCCGGCATAAATTCCCGCGGGTTCACATGGTCCCAGTATTCCCGGATCGCCAACTGCCGGTCGTATGTCGGATTGTTTGTCATTACCTGATAGCTGCGATCGTGCCAGATAACCATTTCTCCGTCCACGAATTCGATGATTGCACTGTCGCCTGTCGCGTCCGACATTGAGACATGCACGGTTGCCGCCCGGCCCGGCGGGCCCACCGGCACCTCGCCGCCCGCGATCTGCACCGGGTTTGCGCGCAGGTCGGTCACCGCCTCGGCCACCGTAGCATATTGGTCGAGCAGGTATTGCGGAAACACCGACAGCGATATGCGAGGCGTGACGCCGTCATCTTCGGGATAGGTCGCCTCAACCTCCCAAAGAAGGTTCACCACCAGCCCGGCCTCGTTCATGCCGTCCGCCGTGGAGATGTCATAGCCCGACACCGCCAGGCTTCCAAAGCGCGAGGTCCACTGGGCCGACCGCTCACCCGCTGCCCCATGTCGCGCCATACTGCGGGGAAAGACCCACAGGTTGCTTACCATCGGCATCTTCCAGTCCATGTTGCGGCCGGTCAGGATCCGGTCTTCGGGCCCGAGATAGACCGCGCGGGTGCAGGCCTCTGCGAACGGTGCGGCGGCAAGAATAAAAGCCAGTAGGAAGCCGACGATCCCTTGTGAAAGGCGTGCCATGCAATTCTCCATCGTTGATTTTATATATCGTTCTACCAAGTGGGCGGGTGACGGTCAGTCCGATCCTCTCGTCAGAACCGCTATGTCACGCCGGCGACCGGGCCGCTCATGGCGCCGTCGAACACCGTGCCTCCATCGGAATAATCAAGAGACAGATGGCGCCATCCGGCGGACAGGTACAGGTTGTCCGATGCCCGGTAATTCGCGGTCACGGCCGCTTGCCATGTCACATCCGACCCGACACCGAACCCGCCGGCATCGAAATAGCCCAGAAGCGACCAGCGCTCGGACAGCGGTGCGTTCACGCGCAGGCCAACCACAGGATCGACGAAACTGGACGACGGCGCGATGCGCAGCACCGGCGAGGTTACCTTACCCTTCAGCCGCCATGCCCGAAACCCGCCCAGCACATCGACCGTCGTCCCTGCCCCCGCATCGAAACGCCGTCCCGCGGCCAGTGTCAGCGACCGGATCGTCAGCTCGCCGGAGGCCGGAATGCCCAGGGGCAGAACGCCTGCGCGCGACGACGACGTGTAGGTGAAATCCCCGAACAGCACGAGATCCCCGCGCCGCGCGAGACCGGTGACGAACACGGCTGCATCAAGATCTTCGAGCACCTCGGAAAGCGACTTGTCGAAGAACAATGTCGGCGCCGCCCTGAAGGGTTTGAAATCGCCTGTCACACTGGCCCCCCAACCATAAAGCGTGACCTGGCCGGACCAGTCCTGCGCGCGGGCGGTGGCCGCCATCCCTGTCATCAGGACGGTCATCACGACAATGACGGCGACGCCCCGAAGGCCCCCCGACACGCGCGACACCATCAAAGGTCCTCCTTGAAGACGCGTCCGCCCTTCATGACGAGGCGCAGGTTGGCGTCGGGATCTGACAGGAAATCGAGATCGGCCTCGGGATCGCCATCCCAGACAAGGATATCGGCCAGCGCCCCCTCGGCGATCGCGCCAAGCTGCCCCTGATAGGGCGCACGGGTGCCGGACATCGCCAGCAGATCGCCCGCAGCCCCCGTGGCCATGCGAAGCGCCTCGAGCGGCGGCATGAAACGGGTCAGCTTGGCCAGTTGCCGCCCTTGGGTCGCCGCCCCCGTCGGGTTGAACAGGACATCCGTGCCGAACGCCATGTTGACCCCCTCGGCGCGGCCCTGTTCGAAGGCCCGGACGGTGCCGTTGGCGACCTGCTGCTGCTTGGCCACGCTGCGCGGATCGGAATACGTGTTCGAATCCTCGTCCGCGAGGAACGGCTGGATGCTCCACCAGACATCGGCGTCGGCCATGGCGCGGATGGTCGGCGCGTCGGCGAGCTGGCCATGTTCGATCGATCGCACGCCGGCCTCGATGCAGCGCAGGATGCCTTTCGGCGTATAGACATGGGCGCAGACATAAGTGCCATAATCGGCGGCCGCCTGAACCGCCGCGCGCATCTCGTCCAGCGTGTATTGCGCTGTCTCCAGCGGGTCGTAGGGCGAGGCGACGCCGCCGCCCGCCATGATCTTGATCTGGCTGGCACCCTTCATCAGTTGTTCGCGGGTGCGGCGCAGGACCTGATCGCGGCCATCGGCGATCGCGGCCACGCCGGTACGTTCCGTGTGGTCGGCCGGATCGCCGGGCATGCGGGGCAGCGTATGCAGCAGGCGAAAATCGCCGTGCCCCGAGGTTTGCGACAGCATGGCGCCGGACGGAAAGATGCGCGGGCCCGTCACGGCCCCCTGATCGATCGCCATCTTGAGGCCGAAGGCCGGCCCGCCCGTGTCGCGCACCGTGGTAAACCCGCGCATCAGGGTCGCCCCGGCCTCACGCCCGGCCATCAGGTGCACCCAGCCGATATCCTGCGTCAGCGCCGCGATCTGGCTGACACCGACAAGCGTCGCGTGCCAGTGACAGTCGATCAGACCCGGCGTCACCGCCCGGCCGCCGCAATCGATGACATCGGCCTCATCCGGGCCTTGCCCGGTGGCCGGCAGCGCGGTAATGCGCCCGCCCTCGATCAGGATGTCGCGCCCCGTCTGCATCGCCAGCGTCGAGCCGTCGAAGAGGCGCAGATTGGTCAGCAGCGTCGGTCGGCCCGGCGTCTGTGCCTTGACCTCATGCGGGGCAAGACCGAACCCCGCGAACAGCCCGACCACCGCCGCGCTGCCCCCGAGAAAGCTACGGCGAGAGAGATCGGCCTCGATCCGGGCCATCGCGGCCTGGGTTTCCGGCGCACCGCACAGGCACGGATTGATGGCCGAAGCACCGGCTTCAATGCTCTCACAACAGGTCAAACACATTGCGATGAAATCCTTTTCCAAATCCCGTTTGTCAGACCGGAACGCTCGGCCATGAACCACCAATAGCGCCCTCTTTTTCGACGGGCAATAAAAATGCTTTTCAATCTCAGGGACTAAATATCCGCACATCTGCCGACATAAACGGAGTCAGGTGCGGTCCACCGACGGCATCGCTTCGACAACCTCCGGGGTGTTCATGCTGAGGCTCGCGCGTCTTGACGGCATGGTTTCTATGAGCAACGCTCCCGTCGGTTGTGCGTCCCGCGAAGCAAGCGTAATTACGAAACCGAAAAAATAGTGAAGAGTTGATGAACCTAGAACTATTTCAAATGGCCCGGCAGTGGAACACCTGTCAATTCTTTTGAGGGCGCTGGGCACCAAACTTCTCGTGAGGCCGTTCTGCGGAGCGGCCATTTTCGGGCCCGTCATGTGCATGCGTTGGAGCAAACCGGTGAAGTGGTCCTGCCTGTCTGGACAAGCTTTTGGCTCAGCCAAGATGCATCCGGATCAGGTTTCACGCCGCTTGGTCTAACTGGACCATCCGATGGGGGCACCGCAACGCAGCGTCTGCGTGGCCGAAAAGGGAGCATGGCAAGACTGACGGAATTGATTACATCGCCACCGCCACCGTTACCACCGCCGGGATCGGCACGGTCCACACCGGCCCGCCGCCATGTTTGTCCAGCACTTGCGCAACCACCGCTGCGCGGATGGCCGCCGCGTATTCCTCCGGTTGCGAGCGCAGCAGCGCCCCGCCCCGGGCCGTCCCCTCGCGGAAGAAATCATAGGGCGCGCCCGGATCGTCAACCCGCCACATTGCCGCCACCGTCTCGCAGCAACATTCCCCGAACCCTGCCGCCTCCAACACCGGAAATGCCAGCGCCGGATCTGCG
>JAWLCA010000062.1:0-7828 GCA_041687395.1 Paracoccaceae bacterium
TCTTCCATGATTGCCAAGAAATGCCGGTACGCGGCGGCAGAGCCGTTCTCGGTCAGATCGCCGGTCACCAGGATGCGCTCGACGGGACCGACACGGTCGAGCATCGCCGACAGCCCCGCAAGCATGTCTTTCAGCGCGGCGGCGGTATCCAGTTTGCCCTGCAACAGCTGCCCCTCCGGCATGATATGCGGATCGGAGATCTGGAGGATACGGGTCATAACTGTCTCACTTTACACCTGCGGTCAGGAAGGCCTGCACGAATTGCCGCTGGAAGACCAGGAACCCAATCAGAAGCGGCGCGATCACCATCACCGTCGCCGCCGAGATGACCGAGATATCGACACCGCTTTCCGGTGCAGCGAACAGCGACAGGCCCACGGTCAGCGGCCGTGTCGACGGGGAATTCGTCACGATCAGCGGCCAAAGGAAATTGTTCCAATGCGTCGAGACCGAGACCAGCGCATAGGCGAGATAGGTGGGCCGGGCCGCGGGCACGTAGACCCGCAACAGGACGCCGAGGGTGGAGCATCCCTCGACCCGCGCGGCCTCGTCCAGCTCTTTCGGGACGGATTTGAACGCCTGCCGCATCAGGAATATGCCAAAGGCCGAGGCCATGTAGGGCGCGCCGATCCCCAGCAGGCTGTCGAGCAATCCAAGCGAGGCCGCCACGCGGTAATTTTCGACGATCAGCACTTCGGGCAGGATGAAAAGCTGCAACAGAACGAGGATGAACAGTGTGTCCTTGCCGCGGAACTCTGTCTGCGCAAACGCAAACCCCGCAAGCGTGCAGAGAATAAACTGCCCGACAAGGATCAGCGTGACCAGCAGGAAGGTGTTCAGGAAATAGCGCAACCACGGCGCGCCGCCCCAGGCTGTGCGGAAGTTGTCGAGCGTCCACGGCGCGGCGAGGCGGAAATTCACCGCGTCGCCGACATTGTGGAAAGCCGCCCAGAAAGCGAAAACCAGCGGCGAAATCCACAGGATCGCCAATGTGCTCGCCAGCGCGGGCTCGACGTAACGTATCATCTGTAATGCGTCCTTCGGTCCAGCACGAGAAACTGCAACGCCGCCACAATCCCCAGAACGGCGAGGATCATCGCGGTCATCGCCGCCGCCGAGGGTCGGTCGAAATAGGCAAAGGCGGTTTCCCAGATGTAATAAAGCAGCAGTTTCGAACTGTCGGAGGGCCCGCCCTTGGTCAGAATGAACAGATGATCGATCAGCTTGACCGAGTTGATCATCGCATTGACCAGAACGAACAGCGTCGTCGGCATCAAAAGCGGCAGCACGATCCGGCGTGTATAGGTCCAGCGGCTCGCTCCCTCGATATCCGCGGCCTCTTTCAGGTCGGGCGGGATGGTCTGCAGCGCTGCGAGATAGAAGATCATGAAGAACCCGGATTCCTTCCAGATGGTCACCGCACAGATCGCCCAGAGGGCCGTCTCGGGCTGGCCCAGCCAGTTGACGGGCGCAGCCCCAAACACCGCGCCGATCTGGTTGAGGATGCCGAAGCTGGGCGTGTAGAAGAACAGCCACAGGTTGGCCGCCGCGATCATCGGCAGCACTGTGGGCGTGAAATACGCGGTGCGCACAAAGCTGCGCGCGGGGATCTTGGCATTGGCCCACAGCGCCATCGACAGGGCCAGCGCCATCGAGATCGGAATGGTCACGGCGGCATAAAACAGGTTGTTGCCCGCGACCTGCCAGAAGGTCGGATCCTCCAGCAGATAGCGGTAATTCTCGAACCCGACGAATTCGGCCGGGTTGCGCCGCGTGCCGCGCGACCACAGCGATGTCACGAGCGTCGCGACAGACGGGTAGAAGGCAAAGACCGACAGCATGATCAGGGCAGGTGACAGCAAAAGCCAGCCGTGAATGGCGCGTCGGCGACGCTCTGTGGTGAAACTGTCAATCATGCCGGTGCCTTGGTTTCTCATGCGGGGCCGGCTGGAGGAACCGGCCCCGCCCGTGCTCAGTTGTGGGTTTATTTGTAAGCGCGCAGCAGACGCTCTGCGTTGGCCTGTGCCTCGGCCAGCGCATCCTCGGGAGTCTTGGCACCGGTCAGGGCCGACTGGATCGCCGAATTGAGGCCGTCGCGCACCCGCGCCGTCTCGAAGGTCGAGAACTCGGCAACCGCATGTTCGAGCTGATCGCGCGCGACCAGTGCCGGGGGAAACGCCTCGGTATAGTCCTGCAGCGCCTCGGTCTCGTAGGCGGCGGGCGACACGCCCATGTAGCCGGTCTCGATGGACCATTCAGCGGCCTGTTCCGGGGCGGTCATGAACTTGACCAATTCCAGCGCGGCCCGCTTTTCTTCGTCGGTCGCGTCCTTGAAGAGATAGAAATTCCCGCCGCCCGTGGGCGAACCGAGACGTTCGTTCGCCGGCAGCATCGCCACGCCGAAATCGAAACCGGCGTCGTTGCGGACCGCAGTGAGGTTGCCGGTCGAGTGCCACATCATTGCGGTCTCGCCTTCCAGAAACGCCTGACGCAGCGTCCCCCATTCGACCGTGCCCTCGGGCATGATGCCATGCTCGGTCGACAGCGACTTCCAGAATTCCAGCGTCTCGACGACCGCCGGATCGTCGAAATAGGTGGTGGTGCCGTCATCCGACATCAGCTCTTTCCCGTTCTGGATCGCAAGCGCCTGGAACATCCAGTAGGGGTAGCCCGTCGAGGGGATCATAAGCCCGTGATGGTCCTCGGTGGTCAGGGCCTTGCCCATCTCGACCATCTCGTCCCAGGTTTCCGGCGCCTTTTCGGGGTCGAGACCGGCATCGCGGAACATGTCCTTGTTGTAATAGGCGACGATGGTCGACCGCTGGAACGGCACGCCCCATGTCTGGCCCTCGATCTCGCCGTTGGCCATCAGCGCGGGGTAAAAGCTGTTCAGCCATTCCTGTTCGGCCTCGGTCTCGATCACGTCCTCGAAGGGCACGATCAGATCCTGTTCGATCAAGTCATAGGCGTCGATCGAGAACATCACGGCCAATTGCGCAGGCTCGCCCGAATCGAGAGCGGCCAGCGCCTTGATCCGGGTGTCGTCATAGTTGCCGGCATAGATCGCGTTGACGCTGATGTCGGGGTTCTGCTCTTCGAACCGGGCGACAAGGCCATCGACGACCTCGGTCAGGGCACCACCGACGGCGATCGGGTAATACATGGTCAGTTCTGTTTCGGCGGCCGCCGGATTGACGAGCGCGGTGGAGGCCGCCAACATCGCGGCTACGGCAGGGATACGGGTCATTTCAGAAGTCCTCTTCGACTGGTTGGGGTGACTTGCGGGCCTCTTGGCCATCCTCGGGCGCGGGATTTTGGCGAATGCGCGCCTGTGGATTCTGCTGAGGCTCCTTTTCCAGCGCGCCCGTGGCTGCGTTGAAAAGGAGCCGATTTTCCTGCGGGATCACGACGCCGACGCTCTGACCGGCTTCGAACGCCGCCGGGCCGGGCAGGATCACGGCAAGGCCGCAGGCCGACCCGTGGCGCAGCGCCAGCCGCGTTTCCCCGCCGAGAAACTCGACATCGTCCACGACCGCATCGAGATCGCAGTCCCCGGGCGGGCCCAAAGACATGGCCTCGGGCCGCAGGCCCACCGTGACCGACCTGTCATGTCCAAGCGCCGCCCCGTCGATCAGCGCCATCGGCGGCTCTCCGATGAATTGCGCGGCAAAGGTCGTGGCCGGGCGTCCGTAAAGCTCTGCCGGGGTGCCGATCTGTTCGATCCGACCGTCCTGCATCAGCACGACGGTATCGGACAGGCTCATCGCCTCGCCCTGATCATGGGTGACATAGACCACCGTCAGCGCCAGCTTGCGGGCCAACATGCGGATGTCGCGGCGGACCGCGTGGCGCAACTTGGCATCCAGGTTCGACAACGGCTCGTCCATGAGGCAAAGCGGGCGTTCAGCTACAGCCGCGCGCGCCAGCGCGACGCGCTGCCGCTGGCCGCCCGAAAGCTCTGACGGTTTACGCCGCTCCAGCCCCTCGAGACCGGTCATCGCCAGCACCTCCGCCAGCCGCCGGTCACGCTCTGCACGGCCGATGCGGCGCACCTTTAGGCCGAAGATCACGTTCTCGGCCACGCTGAGATGCGGGAAAAGCGCGTAGGACTGGAACACCATCGACAGGTTGCGTTGCGATGCCGGCAGGGCCGTCACGTCGCGCCCGTCGATCACGATCCTCCCTGCCTGCGGGGCCTCCAGCCCGGCGATCACGCGCAGCAGGGTGGACTTGCCACAGCCGGATGGCCCGAGGATCGACAGGAACGCACCTTGACGCAACGACAGGCTTATGTCGCGGACCCCGCCCTGCCCCTGCCATTGGCGGGTGATGCCTTCCAGCGCAAGGAAGCTCATGGGCCGTCTCCCGCGATGATCAGGCGGTCGTCGATTTGGTCCAGAAGCGTCGCGAAGGGCGCATCCGGCCGGGCGTCCGTGACGACATGATCGGCCTCGGCCAGATGCCCGCCAATCGCCGGCGCCCGGCGCCCGAATTTCGAGACATCCGCCACCAGAACCGACCGGCGGGCATTCTCGCGCAGGGTCTGGCGGATCCGCACCTCAGATTCGTGGAAATCCAGCAGGCTGCCGTCGTCATCGATGCCCGCGACACCATAGATCGCGAAATCGGCGCGATAGGCCGCGAACAGCTCCAGCGCGTCGTGTCCCAGGATATCACGATCCGGCAGCCGCATTTCGCCGCCAGGCAAAAAGATCCGCGCGTTCGGGGCATCGGAGGTCGCCATGGCCGCGTTCAGGTTGTTGGTGATCACGGTCAGCCCGTCGCGTGCGGCAAGTGCCGCGGCCACCATGGCCGGCGTCGTGCCGATCGAGAAGAACAGCGTCGCGCCGTCCGGGATCAGTCGCGCGACATGCGCGGCGATGCGCCGTTTGGCCGCGACATTCATCGCGCTGCGGGCCGCGTAGGGCAGGTTCGATCTGGCCTCGACAAACGCGGCGCCGCCGTGCAGACGCCGCAACTTGCCCTGTTCGCACAGCGCATTGATGTCGCGGCGCACGGTATGGGGCGAGACGCACAAGGCCTGTGCCAACTCGTCCACCATGACCCGTCCGCGGAACTGCGCCGTTTCGAGAATCGCCGACTGCCTGTTCATGTCCAACCTCCGCGTGCTCTTATGAGCAAGGTTCGTGACATGCGGGTGACAGACTTGCGCAAAAGGGTGCCCGAATGGCGACAGGCCGGCGTTTGTCACGGCTGAGCGTCGCCAGCCGCTTGGCCGCCAGCGAGTCCGGCGCAATTGGCTGGAAATTCAACAGTCCACGATAGGCATCAATCAGCGCGGGGGCACGTTCCAGGGATTCTTCGAAGCAGGAAACGGCATGCTCACCATAGCCAAGCTGCACATACAGCTTGCCCAGTTGCAGAAGCAGGCGGGGGTGACGGTCGCATTGTTTCAGCGCCTGAAGGTAGCAAACCTCGGCCTCCTCGAAGCGCCGAAGCCCCTGTAGAGCCCGGGCCTTGAGGCTCCAGAGTTCCGGATTTTCCCGGCAGTCTTCCAGAAGTTCACTGCTTGCCTTCAACACCCGAGAGAATGCTCCGCTTTGCAGGTCGGCCCTGATCGCCTCGAGGACGGGTCCCCGATCACTGCTTTGTGCTGGCATAATTTCTCTCAACTCTTGATATTCTTAAGGTTGCGAAGCACCTATCGGATTCTTCACGTCAGGTGCTCGCTGCGGCATGTGGCACACGGGCGGTCCACATGACGATCACGGGCGTAATCACCACCATTGCGAAACACCGAGACCGCATGGGGTTCTTCGCATTTACCGAAGAAACGTGTCGGCCATCAACCGCACGGCGGTGGCCCGATCCAGATACCCCGACACGGGAAGCTGCCGGGCATCCTGATACCGACGGATGGCGCGGCGGGTGTCCTTGTCGAAAGTGCCATCCACGGCACCGGGGTTCAGGCCCAGATCGGCGAGCCGGGCTTCGGCCAATCGACGCGCGACCGGGTTCAGGCCAAGCGCCGCCTCTTCGGATCGGGCGCGCTGTTGCACGGCGTTTTCTTCGGAGTTGCGGTCCAAATCGTCGAGGCGCGCCCGGGCGTCTTCAACAAAAGCACCGTTTGGATGGTCTTCCAGATAGTTACGATACGCTTGTTCGGTGTCTGACTCGCGCGCGGCTTGCCAGCTACGGCGATCCTGATCCTCGGCCTCCGCGCGCCGTTGCTCCTCGATGGCGTCCAGCCGCTCTTGCGCCTCCTCGGCATAAAGCCCGTCCGGAAACCGATTGAGATAAGCGCGGTAGCCCGGCTCATCTCCCTGCGCCCCGGTTTCCGACCAGAAGGTCCGATCCTGCCGTTCCTGCTCCTCCCGACGCTGGCGGTCTTCCTTTTCCAACTCTTCCGCCCGGCGTTCGGCCTGCGCATCCAGTCGTGCGATCTGATCCGCGTTCAGGTAGCCCGACGCTGTCAAGTCGTTTTCATCTTGCCAGGCGGCCACGGCCGAACGGCTGCCTTGACCAAAAATACCGTCCACGCCACGCGTGTCGTAGCCCAGCAGGGACAGATCGCGCTGGATGTCGCGCCGTGCATCGCGCGGCAGGTCCAGATCAGCCTCGGCCTGTTTCTCCCGGTAGAAGGGCTCGGATCGGATGCTGGACAGGCGCTGCCGCGCCTCGGCGGCATACTGGCCTTCGGGGAAGGCGGCAAGGTAGGTCTCGTAACCAGCCTCGCTGTCTTCGGACACCGCCTCCTGCCAGGAAACAGCGTCCGCGGCAGCGCGATCTTCCGATTCCGTATCGGGTTCCATCGGGGAGGATGCCACGTCGGCACCAATGAACAAAGGCAGTTGACGAGGAACAAAACCATGAAGGCTCAACCCCGCCTGACGGGCCAGCGGCAAGACGTCGTCGCCCGTCATCTCGGACAGCTGATCGGTGAGTCGTGCCACGTCACCAGCCGGACCGATCGCCGCGGTCACGCCTTGCGGAAGGCCCTGCACGGGCAAGGCGACGGAAAGACCGTCGGGCAAATCGCCCTCGATGTCCAACTGACCCAACACGAGCAGGGCGCGGCCCGGATATTCAGCCGCCACTGCGTAGACCGCGTCCAGCGGAAAGCCGTCTGTCAGGACCTGACCGAGGGACAGTGATCCGGTCATGTCGGCCGGCAACAGATAGCCGCCCGCAACGGTCGATACGAACCGCCCGGTCAGAACGACCCCGACAGTATCTGTGGCCGCGTCCAGACCCTCGGCAAATTCCCGGAAAGCGATGCGCATCTCCGGGGCATCGGCGGCCTTGGTCAGGCTGACATCGGCTCCGCGTCGCTCGAACGCGCTCCGAACAGTCTCGAAGTCACCGTCGCCGACCAACCTTTGAAGGAAGCTCGGATCGCTGTTTCCTATGATCAGCAGGTCGATGTTTTCGGCGTGAACGGGCGCCGCGACTGCGATCGCCGCAGACAAGGAAAAAGCCAGTCGTTTCATGGGTGCATCCTCCTGAATTCGAAACCCACCATCCCCCGAGCAGCGCGCAGTTTGTCGCAAAACTCTCTTGATTAAGCGCGCGGGTCAATCCCGATGGACCAACCGCCCGGCGCAGAGGCCCAGGCCGCAAATGCGCAGATCTG
Source organism: Paracoccaceae bacterium (assembly GCA_041687395.1). Taxonomy (GTDB): domain Bacteria; phylum Pseudomonadota; class Alphaproteobacteria; order Rhodobacterales; family Rhodobacteraceae; genus JAWLCA01. The sequence continues at coordinate 7,595 of JAWLCA010000062.1, forward strand.
AATGTCGGCTCCCGGCTTTCCCTCACATTTGTCTCGCCATTGCAGCGAATGCCCAGAGTCCGCCCGACTACCAGCGTGTCGCGAGCGGCCGAGGCTGTGTGGAAACTCGGTGTTCACAGCCTTCTGGGGCGTAAATTCAGCCAGTTTGCTGATTTCGGCTCAGATTGGTCGCATGCGGCGTTTTGGATGCCGCCGAGGGCTTGGGAGCAGCGTTGGCGCGCACCGTACTGCCGA
>JAWLCA010000063.1:0-7490 GCA_041687395.1 Paracoccaceae bacterium
CCGTCCTCTTCGTGCCGGTCGCCGAGGCGCGGCTCCAGCTTTTCCTCGGAGATGTACCAGAAGCGCGCGCAATTGTCGGGCGCGTCGTAATCGGTCCCGATCGCCCAGCCGTAATGCTCTTGCAGGATGGCGCGCAGATCGCCGATGCGCATGCTGCCATCGATGCCGAAATGCGTCTCTTCCTCGGCCTGCATGCAACAGGCCAGCCCGTCGACCAGATGCCCGTGCGGCTCCAGCATCGCGGCCAGCAGCGCCTCTTGCGCCTCGACCGGCAGATGGGCCTGCCCCCAGTGCCAGAGCGCGTTCCAAGGTTTGTCTGCGTCCGTGTCCCAGGACCGCGCGACATAAGCCTTGAGCCGCGCCAGACCGGTGCTCAGATCGTCGAGCTTGACGACCTGGACGGGATGCGCGCTTTGCCAGTCGGTGGCGTTTCGCACCGCCGCCGCAAGGGTCTTGCGAAAGATCGCAAGCGCGCTGTCGGTCGTGCGGTCCTGCGCGCGCACCCGCGCGAGCGCCTCTTCGCGGACCATCATCCAGTTGTTGAGCAGCACGGGGTGCCGCACCAGAAACGGCGCCATGCCGAGCCCGGTCGAATTCCCCACGCCAAGGTCGCGGCGCAGATCCGCGCTGAGCGCCACGGCCCCCGCGCCGCCGCGCATCCGTGCCAGATGCTCGACCAGATCGACGGTGAAGGCGCGGGTCAACCAGACCGACAGCATCTCGGCCTGAAACGGCGCGCCGAGCGCGGGGCGTCCGGCAATCATCGCGCGGTCGGCGGCCCCGAACTTGCCCGAGCCATAGACGGCGGTCGTGCGCATCAGATACCCGGTTTCGCGCAGCATCTGCGCGGTCGGCTGCTGGCCCGCAGCCAGCCGCGCGACCACATGATCGAAAAGCCGTACCGACCGGTTCGCGCGGCTGAGTGACAGCTCGCGAGGTGTCACGCGGCCCGCCTCCTGCAGCGGCACGTTGGCGGCAAGCCGGTCAAGATCCGCCGTGTCGGGTGTACCGTCGAAAAGCGTGAAGGTCGCGTCCCACGCGGTGGCGATCACCCGGTCGGAGCGTTGACCCTCCGGCAGATCATGGGCGAAGGCGACAAGGCTCAGAGCGCCTTCCGGCCCGGACATGCGGTAGACGGCGCGGCCCACGCCGCGCGCGTCCATCTCCCAGACGGGCCGGTCGAAGCGCCAGCCCTCGGCTTCGACCCGGCGCAGAAGCTGGCGCAGGAAGGACAGCCGGGTGGGATGGCTGCACCCCATGCGCGCAAGGCGCATCACCTCGGATGGCGGTCGCCGGAACGCGGCGACCGTCTCGTCTCTGCCTGTATCGCCCTGTCCGGTCATCAAGGCCTCCTCCCGGGGGTCACGCCCGGCCCTTTTCCAGCGTGATCCGCACCGCGTCCCAGAGCGACGGCAGCAGGATCAGCGAGACAGGGGCCGCGGTGACCACGATGAAGCTTTGCAGCTTGCCGATCCCGCCCGAGCCGACCGAGATCAGGATGATCGCCATCACGCCCATGGCCAGACCCCAGAAGACGCGCACCGCCGTAGACGGGTTGACGCCATGCGACATCGACACCGAGATGGAATAGGTCATCGAGTCGCCCGTGGTCGCGACGAAGATGGTCGTCAGGAGCAGGAACAGCAACGACACGATGAAGCCCAGGGGCATCGCCTGGGTGACCTCCAAGAGAGCGGCAGGCAGGTTGAAACCCTCGAAGGCCGTCGAGACCGTGCCGGGATTGGCCAACTCCAGCCCCAGCCCGGTGCCGCCGATGATCGTGAACCAGCCCATGGTGACCAGGGGGGCTACGATCGACAGCATGATGACGATGGACCGGATCGACCGGCCCCGGCTGACGCGCGAGATGAAGATCGCCATCAGCGGGCCATATCCCAGGAACCAGCCCCAGAAGAACACAGTCCACCAGCCCAGCCAGCCTGCCGGGCCGAAAATCTCTGCCTCGCCGCGATAGAGGGCGAGAGAGAAGAAGTTCGAAAGATGCGTGGAGAGCCCTGAAAATAAGCTGGAAAACAGGAAATATGTCGGCCCGGCAATCAGGATGAAGACCAGAAGGATGCCGCCGAGGATCATGTTGATCCGGCTGAGAAGCTGGATCCCCTTGTTCACGCCGGTGATCGCGGAAATCAGGTAGATGCAGGTCAGCACGCCGATCACGGTCGCCTGCGTGGCCAGCACATCGGGAATGCCGAAAAGCGCCTCGAGCCCGTAACTCACCTGAAGCCCGAGAAAGCCGATGGGGCCCACGGTGCCGGCGACCACCGCGATGATGCACGCCGAATCCGCGATGTAGCCGATAGGCCCGCTGATCGCGCGGTCACCGAAGACCGGATAGAGCAACGTGCGCGGCGCGAGCGGCAGCCCCTTGTCATAATGGTAATGCATCAGCATCACGGTGGTCAGACTGCCGAGGATCGCCCAGGCGAGAAAGCCCCAATGCAGGTACGACTGCGCGAGAGCATAGGGCACCGCCTCTGCGGTGTTCGCCTCGACCCGCTCGAAAAGCGGGGGCACCGAGACGAAATGCGCCATCGGCTCGCCGGCCGCCCAGAAGACACCGCCCCCAGCGAGCAGGGTGCACATCACCATCGACCCCCACTGGAAGACGGTGAATTCGGGGGTGTCGAGACCACCCATGATGGCCTTCCCGCCCGGCAGCACGGCGATCAGCAGCCCGATGAAGAAGGTCGCGAGCAGCAGAAGCTGCCAGAAGAGGCCAAAGAACCGTGCCGCCCAGGCAAAGGAGGTATCCACGATCGCCGACAGGGTCTCGAGGCTCACAAGGGCGAGGATGCAGACCGCGGCGATGAATCCGCCGGTCAAAAAGAAGATCGGCAGGTTCACCCCTTGCAGACCGCTTTCGCGCTTGCCGGGTCCGGGCGGAAGAATTTCCGCCATAATGTCCTTGTCGGTCATGGTCGTTCGCTCCGTCGGTCATGGCGCAGGCGATCGGATGGTGCCTGTCGCGGTTACGTTGCAGTCAGCAAACGGGGCCGAAGCTCCGGTCGAAAAAGGCGCGCCAGTTGCCGCCCATGATGCCCGCGACCTCCGCCTCGGACATACCTGTGGCGCGCAGGCCTTGCGCGATGGTGTCGAAATCGCGGTTGTCGCGGAACCAGTCAGGCATCGGGGGAAAGCCGGGATTGTCGGCGCTGCCCTCGCCGAAATCGACCTGCTTGGTCCAGCGGCCCGCGCGCATCCATGCCACGATGCTGTCAGGCTGGTCCTGACAGAGGTCCGAGCCGATGCCGACGCGCTCCGGCCCCATCCGGTCGGCGGTGCGCGCGACCATCTCGCAGAATTCCGTCACGGTGCAGTCGCCGCCGCCCTTCAGATGATGGGGATAGAGCGAGAGCCCCAGCATCCCGCCGCTTGTCCCGAGCGCCTGCAACACCGCGTCGGACTTGTTGCGCCGCGCGGGATGCCAGACTGCGGGGTTGGCGTGGGTGATGGCGATGGGGCGCGTCGAGTGCTCGATCGCCTCCAGCGTCGAGCGGTCGCCGGAATGGCTCATGTCCACCACCAGCCCGACGCGGTTCATCTCGGCTACCACCTCGCGGCCCATGCGGGTGAGGCCGGGATCCTCGGCCTCGTAACAGCCCGTCGCCAGAAGCGACTGGTTATTGTAGCTCAGTTGCATGAAACGCAGGCCGAGCCGGTGCAGCACCTCGACAAGGCCGATATCGTCCTCCATGCAGCTCGGGTTCTGCGCGCCGAAAAAGATCGCGGTGCGTCCCGTGGCTTGCGCGCGCGCGATGTCATCTGCCGTGAAGCCCTGAAAGATCAGGTCGGGAAAGCGCTCGAACCAGCGGTTCCACGCCTCGATGTTCAGCACCGTCTCGCGGAAGGTCTCGTGATAGGTGATCGTCACATGCACCGCATCGACGCCGCCGTCGCGCATCTGACGGAACACCTTTTCCGACCAGTTCGCGTATTGCAGGGCGTCGATGCGGGGCAGGGTCATGCAGGCGCCCCCGAGAAGATGTAGGAGGTCTTGACCGTGGTGTAGAATTCCTCGGCATAGCGGCCCTGCTCGCGGGGGCCATAGCTCGATGCGCCGCGCCCACCGAAGGGGACGTGGTAATCGGTGCCCGCCGTGGGCAGGTTGACCATCACGCAGCCCGCCTTCGCGTTGCGGCGGAAATGCGTGGCGCGCGCGAGGTCGCGCGTCATGATTCCCGCCGTCAAGCCGAACTCGGTGTCGTTGGCCATGCGCAACGCCTCGCCGTAGCTGCCGGCCCTGAGGATGCAGGTCACCGGCGCGAACATCTCTTCGCGGTTGATGCGCATGGAATTCGTGGTGCCGGCGAACACGGCGGGGGCCATGTAATGGCCTTGCGTCGCGCGCTCCAGCCGATCGCCGCCGCAGAGCAGCTCCGCGCCCTCTGCCTGCCCGGTCCGGATATAGTCGAGATTGCCGCCAAGCTGCGCCTCGCTGACGACGGGGCCAATCTGCGTGCCGGCCTCCAGCGCGTGACCGACCTTGAGTGCCTGCGTGGCCGCGACGAGTTTCTCGACAAAGGCGTCGTGGATGCCGGCCTCGACGATGAGGCGCGAGGCGGCGGTGCATTTCTGCCCGGTGCCGCCAAATGCCGCCCCCACGGCATGCGTCACCGCCAGATCGAGATCGCAATCGTCGCAGATCACCATCGGGTTCTTCGAGCCCATCTCCATCTGGATCCTGGTCATGTTGGCGATCGCCGCCGCCGCGATGCCGCGCCCGACGGCGACCGATCCGGTGAAGCTGATGGCGTCGACTGCCGGGCTTTCGACAAGCCGCTGGCCCACCTCGCGGCCCGGCCCCATGACGAGGTTGAACAGGCCCGCAGGCAAGTCCTGCCGGGCGATGATCTCGGTCAGGGCGACGGCGCTTGCGGGCGTCTGGTTGGCCGGCTTCCAGATCACCGCGTTGCCGAAGGCCAGGGCGGGCGCGATCTTCCAGGCAGGCGTGGCAACGGGGAAATTCCACGGGCTGATGATCGCCACGACGCCCACCGGTTCGCGGCGCACGTCGATCTCGATATCCGGGCGCACGCTGTCGGCGGTGTCGCCCAGTTGCCGCAGCGCCTCGGCGGCGAAATAGGTAAAGAACTGCCCGGCGCGAAAGGTCTCGCCGCGGCCCTCGGCCAGCGGCTTGCCCTCTTCGCGGGCGATCATCGTGCCAATCTCCTCGGCCCGGGACATGAGCTCGGTGCCGATGGCCATCAGCACGTCATGGCGTTTCTGCGGGCCGGTGGCCCCCCATGCGGGTTGCGCCACGCGCGCCGCGTCGAGGGCCGTGTCCAGCTGCGCCGGGTCGGCCTGCGCATATTCGCCGATGATGTCCGACAGATCCGATGGGTTGCGGTTTTGCGCGGTGGCGGCCCCGGCCTGCCAGTTTCCGGCGATGAAGTTGCGGGTTTCTCGTGTCATGGTCTTCCTTTTGGTGTCTTTGGTCATCAGGCCGCTGCGATCCGGTCCAGAAGGTCTTGCGGGACCGCGACGCCTTCGGCTGCGATCCGCGCCCGATTTGCGGCGCGCTGGGCGCCGGGAAGGCGGGCACTCTCCTGCGCGGTGATACTGCCTGCGAGCCTCAGCATCGCGGGGCCGAACGCGTCGCCGGAAAAGGCCGCCGGATCGATGCCGATGAAGAACTGCCCGGTGCCCGGCGGCCCGCCTTTGGGACCGGAAAACGGGCTGGCATCAATACCCAGATTGCCCCCGGCCAGTGCCGCGGCGAAGATCTCGACCATCAGCCCGGCCCCGAACCCCTTCTGCCCGCCCGCGGGGCGCATGGAGCCGGCGAGCGCGGCCTCGGCATCGTCGGTCGGGTTGCCGTCGGCGTCGAGCGCCCAGTCCGGATCGATCGGTTCGGCCTGCCGGGCGCGCAGGATGATTTCGGATTTGGCGATGGCGCTGGCGGACTGGTCGATGACCAGAAGCGCGCCACCCGCCGGATCGGGCACCGCCAGCGCGAACGGGTTGGTGCCGATCACCGGTTTCTTGCCGCCGGTGGGCGCGATGCTGGCCGGCGCGTTGGTGAAGCACAGACCGACCAACCCGTCCTCGGCCAGCCGCTCGGCGTGATGGCCGAGGACGCCGCAATTGTAGGACCGGTGCAGCGCCATCGCCGCCACGCCCTGTTCGCGCACCGCCGCGATGAACGCCTGCCAGCCCGCATCGATCCCGGCATGGGCAAAGCCATGCGCCGCATCCACCCGGACGACGCCGGGACGGGGGCGGTCGACCTCGGGCACCGCGCAGCCCAGAACCTTGCCGCAGCGCAGATGCTCGGCATAGACCGGCAGATACATCAGGCCGTGGCTTCTGATACCGTCGCGTTCGGCAAGCCGGGTCGAGCGGGCCACCGGCATCGCCTGCGCCTGCGACGCGCCCGCCCGCAGAAGCGTCTCGCGCGCCATGCTCTCTATGTCGTCAAGATCGAGATGTCCCGGTGCCAATCCAGTTTCCCCTTTTTTCATCGCCTGTGACTGTGCGAAGGCACCCACGTCAATTCAATCAAAATCTTCTTACATCAATTTCAGAAATCCTGTAATCATCGGGCATGGTCAATGTCACCGCCCTTCGTACCTTCGTGCATGTCGCGGAATGCGGCAATATCCGGGACGCGGGCGCGCGTCTTTTCCGGACGCCATCGGCCGTCTCGATGACGCTCAGCCAGCTCGAGCGGGATCTGGGGGCGGCGCTGTTCCAGAACGACCGCAAGAACAGGTTGACGGCGCTTGGCGCGGAGATCCTCCTGATCGCGCAGGAGATGCTGCGCGATCACGACCGCGCCGTGGAGCGGATAGAGGCCCTCGCGGCAGGGCGGCAGGGCCGGTTGCAACTGGCCTCCGTTCCCTCCGTCGCGGCAGAGCTTCTGCCGCGGCTTCTGGCGGCATTCCTCGACGCGCGACCGGGTGTCACGATCGAGCTTGTCGATACCGACAGCCGGTCGGTGCATGCGCTGGTGGCCGATGGCACGGTGGAGCTTGGCATCGCCGGCCCGATCCCGCCGGGGTCGGGGCTGACCCTGACACCGCTGTTTCGGGATCCCTTCCGGCTGGTCTGTCCGCGCGGGCACCCGCTTGCCGAACGGTCCGGCACGATCGGCTGGCAGGACCTGTCCGGCGAGCGCGTCATCGCCAACGACGCCGCGACGGCGATCGCGGCCGAGGCATATCACGCGATGATCGCGGGGTCGGCGCTCAAGGCGCGCAACGTGATCTCGCTGCTGGCGCTTGTGCGCGCTGGGGCGGGGGTGACCTTCCTGCCACGGCTGGCCACGGTGTCGATGCGGCCGGATCTGGTGGCGCTGCCGCTGGCCGATCCTGCGGCCGTGCGCGAGGTCGGCGTCATCCTGCGCGAAAGCCGCAGCACGAGCCCGGTCTGCCGGGCCTTTCTGGACGATCTGATGGCCGCGTGTCAATCAGGTGAGGCATGACACCATGACCCTGCGATACGTGCATGCTTTTCCTCGGGCACAAACC
>JAWLCA010000064.1:0-7298 GCA_041687395.1 Paracoccaceae bacterium
GCAGTATCGACGCTGCCTCTGCGTCCCCATCGTCTAGAGGCCTAGGACACCGCCCTTTCACGGCGGCGACCGGGGTTCGAATCCCCGTGGGGACGCCATCTTTTCAGGTACTTAAATAATCCCGCTTCGCCGGTACAGAACATATCCGGCTTAGAGTGCCCTGTACGGCACAGTTTCTCCGATTATTCCGTAAGACTCGGCACAAAACTATGCCGGGGGTCGGAACGTCCGCCGGCGGTAATTTGAGCGGATTTTATAACGGCTGATTCAGCAGCCGCGGGGGTAGCCGCATGCCGGCCGATTTTGTTGCTGCCGTATTTCGCCCGCTCGGCGCCGGTGCCGCGGATCCAATGCCCCCAGTAGACACGTAGCCGGCCATCCCGGTCGCTGCTCCATCCGGTGCGAGTGCGGACGAAGCCGCAGTCTCGCCCATCAGCGCCAGTCCGTCCAGTTGATTTTCGTCAGATTATCCCGGCGAGCATGGCGCTTACCGGTGCCATTGCCCACATGCTTGCGAACGGCATCAACCTCCGGCAGTTCGATCTGCGCCAGCTCGTCCGGCAGTCGCAGTTCATCGTTGTCTTGCTGCGCGATAGCCGCCGGTCCGTTGGAAGTGGCACGCTAGCAGCCACGGCGAAGGTTAGCTAGGTATTGTGGTCGCACAGTCTGCTGATTTCTTGCCGCCAGCTCTCCAAGGTATCGGACCGTGTTATCCGCAACGGCTAGCCGATAGTTTTCAGCGAAAGCCTTCGCAGCCTTCGCGGATGCGAGCCGGAAACATGCGGCGACGATCTTCCAGGCCTCGGCTCCGGCGTGTCCACGGTTGTCCTCGATGCGTTCCCCGTTCCACGGGTGTCCGAGAATTCAGCAGGGTTGTGGTTGTCCCCTGTCTCCCGGTTCCGCCGATGCTTTTTCACGATCTGTGAGTTTCGCGGGATCGCAGCGATCGACTGGATCAGCATGGCGCTCTCGGAGCCACCAGACTGCGGCATAGGCTGACGACTGTTGCACCAGGCATCGTCGACTCCAGACGACACTGAGCGGCCAGTCGGCGGGAACAGATCAGCGGTGGCAGTCGGACGCGCGGCTGACATTGGAAAGTAGTCTTTGCGACCGACATCGAGGCCTGCTCATGAAACGAAAAGATAGCCGCGGATCCACGACGGAAGTGCTGGTTAAACCGGCATCGCGAGGGGTGCAGCGCCGGTGCGATGCATAAGCTGGGGATCCGACGGGGTTCTCCTTGGTTGCCTCTGTTGAGAGAGAGCCAGGTTTGCAATGTCCGGGAAACCAGGCCGATCAAGCAGGCCACTCCGAAGTCTTCCACTACGACAAAGGGGAGGGAGTCAAACGGCACAACAATGGGCTTGATGACCGTGACGGATTCGGGCGCGTAGGAGGTCCTATCACGGGTTTTGGGGCCTTTCAGGCAATCCCTGGACTTCCGTTACAATTTGGGCGACTGCTCGCGTTTCCGTTGCTGTTCAACCGGCAGCTTCGCTACCGCGAGTCGGAGGGGATGATGAAGACCTATGAGTGCAATACCTGTGGTTTTCTCTACGATGAGTCCGAGGGGCTTCCGGATGAGGGAATCCCGCCTGGAACCCGATGGGAAGACATTCCAGACGATTGGGTCTGCCCCGAGTGCGGCGCCACCAAGTGGGATTTCGCCCCTATCTCATTCGATTGAGCAGCAAATGCGTCTGCGCTAGATGGGTGTGAGGAAGGACACCGCGTCGGCACCGGCGGCCTCACGACGGAGCAGACGTTCCCGAAAGTCTTCGGGGTTGGCAGAGTCACCCATTACGCGCCGGACGCGGTGCCGGTGATACGCTGCCAATTGCTCTGAAAATCCGAGTACCTGCGCGTGGTCTTCCCGAAACAATTCTCGGTGCAGCGCCGGTAGGCGATACCAAGGCACCGTCGGGCGAGCATGGTGGGCATTGTGGTAGCCGAAATTCAGGGTCCAGAGGTTGAGCCAGGGGGCTCGTAAAGACACGGGATTGGAGAAGGTGTGTGACTGTTCGTAGGCGGCATCGCCCCGGCGGGTTGGGTCGCCGCCTTCTTCAAGCGTATAGCTCATATCGTAGTTGTGCTGGAACGCGTCCATGAATCGCAGCGTGTGTAGCATCAGGATCCAGGCGACGAGATACAGTATGGCGGCGAGCGGATTCCACATCAGAACCAGGAGGAAGAGGCTTCCCCGGACTGCAAGGACACCCAGTACCCGGCCTCGCAAATGCTGGCGGCTCTGCCACATGAACGGCAACAGGATCTGGGTCCAATGCATCATCACTGGTAGGGCGGGGATGTAGGCCCACTCCAGCACTTCCAGCACTCGACGGAGCCGCGGATGACGGCTAAGGAATGCGACATGGTCGAATGCGACGACGTCGATGTTGTCGACATGGTGGCGCATGTGCTTGTTACGAATGTCCTCAAATCGGGCGTAGGCGCTTGCGGTCATCCAGTTGAGCACACGCCCCAGTCGCGCGTTGTGTTCGTTTCGCCGAAACAGGGTGTTGTGCCCGCATTCATGCAACAAGTAGGCGGCGATTACCATCGCGTGCGCCGTCAGCAGTGTCCCGGCCAAGAGCAACCAGGGATTGGCTGCGAACAGCAGCAGGCTGATGCCTCCGAAATAGCCACCGAATACGTAGGCGGTGACTGCGATCAGCGGCCAGAAGCTGCCGCGGTCCCGCAGAAGGGGGGATTGCCGTGTCATCCGAAAACCTCCTCGGTGCGTAATCAATCGGATGCGAGCCGACCACCCGCTGAGTCGGGCGCGTTCATCGGGTCTTGTGGTCTTACGGGCCGCCAATCAACCGCCGGTTTGCGCCACCGTGCGAAGTGGCGCCGTTCCTCGTTGGCCATCCAGCGATTGATTTCCCATAGGTCGGCCACTGGTGCTCGTGTGAAGGGAAGTTGGTGCAGATAGCCATCCGGGCCGAACTCCGGGGTCATCGTTGTGCTTACGGCACCGGTAGCCTTTTGGGCCTCCCAGAAGATCTCCCAGCAATCCTGATGGCTGGCCAGTGCCGCGGCATACTCGGGTGCGGCGGGGTGGGGAACTTGCGGACCCTGGTCGTAACCGACACGTGCGTGTATGTGTCGGACATTGGACGCGATCCTGCAAATGGTCGGCATCTCGGTATCCATCAAACGCTCCGCCACCACGCACCAATGGCTGATGTCGGCCGTCAAGCGGACTTCAGGAAGTTCGTCCACGATCTGTTCACAACGCCAGGGATTGAACAGACATCGACTGCGGTGCGTCTCGAAGCAGAGTTCGAGCCCAAGCGCCTCGGCGGTGTTCATGCCCGCCTCAAGAAAGCGCAACGCATCCGAGTGTGACCAGGCGTCGAGACCACCGATACAATTCACGCGAACGGGTCCAAACGGCGCGCAGGTCTTGAGTCCGGCACGCAGGTCCTCCACATGGTCATGCAGGCTCGATCCCCGGTTAGGGACGTAGCCACCGCCAGTGACGATCTCCGCAATCCAGCGCATGCCGAGCTGTTCCCGGACGGACCCCAGTTCGCGTTGCTCCTCCTGTGAAGCCGGCGCGGGTGACTCAATGCCCGCGAACCCCGCTAAGTGCGCCTCGGACGCGAAGTCCGCGAGCCTTCCGCTTGTTCCCCAGCGCGTTCGGTAAAGTGCAAGTTTCATAGCGCCCCCCATTTTTTGAGAGCAAAGTTGCATGCAAATCTGCCATCGTCAAGAATCCTGTTCAGGCCTGTGGATGCTCCTCCTGTTCATCGCGCCCGCGCCCACGTCTGTCCGGGGGTGGTGGTATCATCCGGAAAAGAGCGAAACGCCCTTCTGATGCCCCGTCGTCACTCACTCGCCCGAAGAAAGAGTTTCGTGCTCGCGTTGCACGAGATCGATCGTTTCTGGGGCCAGGTCTTTCACGACGAGGCCTACTACGATCTCAACTACTCCGACCTATTCACCCGTATGTGGCTGGCAGGGGACAGGCCGTTGAAGAAGACGGACCTTTATGTCTTCATGCCGCGCGTAAGCCGGCGAACCGCAGTGAAGTATGTGCAGCGCGCGATCGAATCGGGGCTGTTGACGGAAACGATCGACCCGGCGGACCGGCGTGCGAAACGGGTTGCGCTGTCGGCCGATCTCGCACGAAACCTCGAGAGCTTCATCGATCACGCCCTCACCACTTTCGGCTCCGGGCCCTTCGCCCGGGATGCGGGGAAGGGCCGTTGACACCACGCGCCTGCACGGCTTTACTGCTGCGCCGTTTGCTCGCGGGCTCTGGAACCCTCCGCGCGCATCATTTGCAGGATTCGTGACTCCATTTCCCCGTAGTCCGGCAACGCCTTCAGCGCGGCCTTGTCGAGGCGGCGTTCGTCAGCGCCGAACGTTGGCTCGATGATCTCTAAAAGGCGTCCCGGCCCGCGACTGAAGAAGGCGATGCGGTCACCCATGAAGATGGCCTCTTCGATGTCATGGGTCACCATCAGCACGGTCATGCGTTCCTTGTGCACGATGCCAAGAACCAGCTCTTGCATCTGCCAGCGGGTTTCCGGGTCCAGTGCGCCGAAGGGCTCATCCATCAGGAGGATGTCGGGCTGGTTGGCGAGCGCGCGTGCAATCGCCACGCGCTGGCGCATGCCTCCGGAGAGCTGATCCGGATACGAATTGCGGAAGGGGGTGAGACCGATCCGGTCAAGAAAGTAGTCGACCACCCCGCTGCGACGCCCCACTGCAGCACTGTTGACGCGCAGTCCGTATCCAACGTTTTCTTCGACCGTCAGCCAAGGGAAGGAGGTATAGGTCTGAAACACCATGCCCCGGTCTCGGCCCGGACCGGTGACCTCGCGGCCGGAAACCGTGATCCGACCCTCACTGATCGTCTCCAGCCCTGCCACCATCCGCAGCAGCGTCGACTTGCCGCAACCCGATGGCCCGAGCAGAACCCCCACGGCGCCGCGCTGAAGATCGAATGAGACCGACTCCAGCGCGAGCCGAGGGGGCTCGCCGCGGTTGGTCCCTGGGTACCGCTTGCTTACGGCTTCGATACTCAGTTCGCCAAAGTCCGCCGACCTGTGGTTTTCAGGGTGCGTCACGAGCCACCAGCCGCTCCATCACGTCAAACCGGATCCCCGCTTCGGGTTCGAGCGCCGACTCGACGAGACCGAAGCGCTCCCACCACTCGCTGGTCAGTGCCCAGTGATCCCGGATCTGCCCGTTGGACAGCCCGAGGGGCGGAACTCCGTCCAGCAGGCCCATGAAGCGCGCCGATTCGGCCAAGTCGAAGATGTGGATACCGCCCTCCCACGTCTGACCGGTATTGCCGATGACCATTTCAACGTCACCGATCTCCAGGCCGAGATTGCGCGCAATGATCTGGTTACCTTCCTCCGGGTTCTCCTTCCAGAAGGCGACAGCCTCGAAGTAGGCCTCCATCGCTCGAGTCGCCAGTTCCGGATCCCGGTCCAGGAACGCCTCGCCCATGTACATGCCGTCACCTAGCAGCGCGGTTTCGATCCAGTAGTCCTCGCTGGATGTGGCCACGATGCGCGCGCCAGGCATGTTTTCCAGCAGAACGCTGCCGAAGGGCTCCCAGAATTCCGCGGCCGCGACCTGGCCGCTCAGCATCGCACCGACGGCGTCATCCATGATCAGGTTCACGAACTGCACCTCGTCGATGCTCACGCCGTTGTCCTCAAGCCAGATGCCCATGAAGATCTGCGTGAGCCCTCCCTCAAGTACAGCGACCCGTTCGCCGATCAGGTCCTGCGCCGACTCGACGCCCGGACGCACGATGATCTTGTCGACTCCGTAGGATGGATTCGTGTAGGCGACCAGGTGGATCGGCGTACCCTCGGCGGCCGCGATGGGGCCATATTCGACGGTGCTTGACGACACATCAAGACGTCCCGCCGCCATCAGGGCGAAACTCTCGTATGGGTCCTCGATGACCTGTATGTTGAGGTTAAGGTCGGGTGCCAAATCTTTCTCCTCCGCGATGAACCAGAAACCGTATCCCGGCCAGGTGAACAGCGAGATGTTCACGGTTTCGCGGGCCTGGACGGTGGCCATCGAGAGCAACACGACGAGCATTGGCAGCAACGGCGTGATCAGTCGTTTCATCTGAGTGTCTCCTAGGGTTTGCGCGAACGCTGTCGCGCGTAGGGGAAGAGCTTCCAGTGCAGGAGCCGGAACAACAGGTCGAGTAGCAGGCCGAGGATGCCTATCATCACGATGCCCGCCATTACTTCATCGACACGGACGAAGCGTCGGGCACGCATGATCATCGCGCCTACGCCATCCGTAGTGGCCACGATCTCGGCGATGATGAGATACGTCCAGCTCACCGCGAGCATTTGCCGTGCGATGTCCACGAGTCCCGGAAGGGAAGCGCGAAAGATCACCCCGCCCAGCACCTGGCGGGTCGACGCACCCAGAGTCAGTGCCGTTTCAATGAGCTCCATCCGCACGGAACGAACGTGGTCTGCAATCAGGGTCACTAGGAACCACACCACGCCGAGGAAGAGCAGGGCGATCTTCTGTGTGTCGCCGGCACCCAGCCACATCAGCAGCAGCGGGATGAACGCTGGGGCGGGGAGGTAACGGAAAGGCGACACCAGCGGGTTGAAGAAGGCGGCCACCGTGGGGAACGCGCCCATGAATAGCCCCAGCGGTAGCGCGAAGGCGAATGCAAGAAGGAAGCTGATTGCGACCCGGCGCAGGCTCGCCATTACGTCGACATGAAAATTCTGCTCGGTAAACAGGGTCTCCAGGGCCGAAATCACCTGTGTCGGCGGCGGGAAGAGGCGCTGTGGCGCTAGGTCGACGGAGGCTGCGTATTGCCAGATACCGAGGAAGATGAACCAGGCAGTGGCCCCGAGGACAACGCGCTGGGTCATGCTGACGGGCCGCTGAAAAGCGATCCGTACGGCCCTTGACCTCGATTGCCGCCTCCCGATGTACATCTCTACCCCTGATCCGACCGACTCGCTTCGTGCAGATGACGCCGGGGACTGGTGCAAGACGGATGCCAACACGGAAGGCCATGTAAGTCGCCTTTACATGCAAATTTGCCTTGAAATACGCATTCGGAGAGGGCAGGAGAGGCATTTATGCGCACCACGACGGTGCCGGAAGATTCGCGGCCGCATCAGCTTGGTGCGTCTCGGGAAGGACGGATTCGCAGTTTCTGTCGGGCCGTCACGGGTAAAGCATGCCCCGAACGGTAGCCGCTGGTTCGCGCACCAAAAAGCCGGATTCCGGCTCATCGGCAGCACCGGCGGGGTCGTGCCTGCGACGCAACCTGCTGC
>JAWLCA010000065.1:0-6557 GCA_041687395.1 Paracoccaceae bacterium
CCAGTTCGTCGTGCGATCGCGGGCGGGCGATGGCTTGCTCATGCCGCGCGTCTGACGGCATGGATTCGCGAAGTGAATCCTCTGTCGTCAGAGATGTGCGACAACGCCCACTTGCGTCAAGCTCTTAGGCCAACGCCTTTCCGCGAGGGATTTCGACCGTCAGGCCGCAGAGTTCCAAGTCCGCGTCGCCGTGCTGAACGGCTTCACCGCGCTCGGCATACCCATCACGGAAGCCGTGGGATGAGTCTGTCCGGGGAAAGGGAAACCTCGGCCATCCGCCCGGCCCGACAGGCTAACCTGCGTCTAGGCATTCATGGTGAACGCGTTCCTTTCCCGCCAGCTGGAGGGAGCTTGGCCCTGTTTCTGGCTCGATGCCACCTAACTCAAGGCCCGTGAGAGCGGGCGGATCGTCAGCCGCGCTCTGATAATCGCCGTTGCGGTGACGAGGACGGCAAGTGCGAGGTGCTGGGTGTGGTCATCGGTCCGTCCGAGGCGGAGACGTTCTGGACCGAGTTCCTGCGCAGCCTCGCCGATCGCGGCCTGCGCAGAGTGGAGCTGGTGATCGCCGATGACCACAAGTGCCTTCGCGCTGCGGCACGCCGAGTGTTCAACGCCACCCACCAGCGGTGCCGCGTTCACTGGTTGCGAAACGCGCTTGCACATGCGCCGGCCAAGCAGCGCTCCGCAGCCGCAGCGATGCTGAACACAGTCTTCGCGCATGAGACCAAGGCCGAGACCGAAGCAAAGTGGGTTATATTGCCCGACGCGCTGCGCGGGAAGTAGCCCAAGCTCGGCGCCCTGATGGACAGCTCCCGCGACGACGTGCTGGCCTACATGACTTTCCCTCGTGAGCATTCGGCTCAGATCGCGAGCACAAACCCGTTGGAGCGGGTGAACCGCGAGGTGAAGCGACGCGCCGCCGTCATCGGCATCTTCCCCAACGACGAGGCCATCATCCGCCTCGTCGGCGCGCTGATGCTCGAGACCAACGACGAATGCGCGATCGCGCGGCGATACATGTCGCTTGAAACGCGCGGCCCCCCGCACTCCAGGCGCAGCTTGAGCACGAACCTGGGTCGAGCCACATCAGTTCCATCGAGTTTTGCGGCGGTCTGACCCGATGCGACTGATTGGTAAAAAAATGCGAGTATCTGACCAGCCGCGATCCGGTGTGTTTAAATGCGATGCCGGGCGGTGCGGCTGATCTGGATCAGCGCGCTACCGCTGCCGGTCATGTATTGGAGGAAGCATCCGTTGACGGTTCGAACGCAAGAACGATCCTCGACCTCGTGACCCCTCGAGAAGAATGGAACCAAGAATGTCGCAGTCCAAGGTCTGGTCGGATGGCCCTGAGTTCGATCGGTTTCTCCATGCGGAGATCGGCGAGGATCGAAACGGCGCGCTGGTCACCGTCCTTTCGACCCTTGCAAGGCTTGGCCTCGATCCACGGCGAGAGGCGTCCGAGCTTGCCTCGCTGTCCGACGACGCGGCGCTGCACCGGCTTGAAGCGCTTCTCGCGCGGTTTTTCGATGTTCCCGCGCTCGGCAACAGCCGCCATGCGGTCGCACAAGGTCTCGTCAAGCTCTTGCCACGACAGCAGGTATCAGATGAGGCTGGCACGGTGGCAGGGGTCGCGCCGAAGGCCCTGAAACTCATCATGCCGATCATGGGGATCGCCCTTTTGCTTCTGCTTCTGGTGCGATTGTTCGTGGCGGGCTCGGTGGGTCCGGGCGGCTGAGTCCTTGCGCCAGACGGGCGGGACCGAAGTTCCCGGCAGGTCTGCGTGCGGCACCGTCGCCATCACGGCCATGGGCAAGTGGCACGGTCGTTGGATCGTGCCTGGCGCGCCGGTGGTCCTTGCGGGCGGTTGCGATGCGCGGAACCTGCATGGTGGCTAACCTGCATCAGTGCGGGCGCAAAGCACGTCCCCTAAGCCCGAAGAACGCCCGCCGTACGGTAGCCGGGCGCGTTCGTTTTCGTAGTTTGCGAGAAGCGCGTGGGGCTTTGCGAGTTCCCGCTGTGGTGTTGCCCGCGCGCTTCGCGGTTTCGAAAGCTCCCTGAAAGCACAGTCTGGATATACATGACACGTACCGATCCGCAGACACCGCGGAGCGGCTGAAGAATGCGAAAGCGGCCTCGGACAACGCCCCGTCGGGTCCGAAGAAGGGTGCGGCGGTATGGCATTAGCGGGCCGCGGAGACCGCCCATACAGCCAGGGACGATGCCGCGTGCATGAGGGAGTGCAAGGCGACCGAGGTCGCGGCAGCGTAATCCTGCTGCCTGTGCAAAACCGGCAGCGCGCCGCTCTATGATGAGACACTTGCCCCCATTCCGCCACCTCGCTTCAAAGACGTCGGACGGAATTGCCGCTATCCAGAATGCCCTGGATCAGGGCAGCGACGGCCGCGTGAAGCTCCGCCTTGGGATGGTCCTCGGACACGTTCATATGCGCCGCCGCGGCGTCCTCGAGGATGCCTACGATCTCGGCCTCGGGCAAGACCTTCCGGTCGTTGAGGGCCAGCAGCAGCGACTCGCAGATCGCAAGCGCTGCCGTGCCGGAAACATCGTTGAGTAAGGACATGTCGGGACTGCTTTCTGCGAGGGATGCGCAGCTTTGCGCGTGAATCGCATCGTCATACTCGCAGAAGAACTGTACACTCAACTGATCCAGAGCAGGATGGACAGGTTCTTTTTCCGGCAGAGTTGCCTTGTTTTGAAAAGGGGCTCGAAGATGTCGATCGGTACCGACGGGGACCCCATGCAGATTGCGTACAGCCCTTTTGCCCGGAAGCTCGGTTCCTTCGTCCTGCTCACCGAGGTGGAACTGGCCACACTTGAGGAGCTGCACCGCCGCCGCCGTCGGTTCGTGGCCGGGCGGGATCTGGTGCATCAGGGTCAGGCCGATCAGTCTGCCTATATCCTGGCGAAGGGCTGGGTCTGTTCCTACAAGCTGCTGCCCGACGGCACCCGCCAGATCGTGGATTTTCAGATCCCCGGCGATTTTCTGGGCCTGCGCAGCGTCCTGTTCCGCACCGCGGACCACAATGTCGAACCTGTCACGAAGATCGAGGCATCGGAGATCCTGGCGGCAGACCTGCTCGATGCCTTCGAGCGCACGCCGCGGCTGGCGACAGCAGTCCTGTGGGCCGCGTCGCGCGACGAGGCGATGGTGGTGGAGCATCTGGTCAGCCTCGGCCGACGCAGCGGCGAAGAGCGCATGGCGCATTTCCTGCTGGAACTGGGCGCGCGGCTGAAGCTGGTGGGACTGGGCGATCGTACTGGCTACGACTGCCCTCTGTCGCAATATCTGCTTGCCGATGCGCTGGGGCTGAGCGCTGTTCACGTGAACCGCGTTTTGCGACATCTGCGCGAGGCGGGGCTGGTCACCTTCCAGAAGGGACGAGTAACCTTTGATGATTTCGATAGTTTGGTCGAAATGGCCGGCTTTGACGCGACCTATCTCGATCAAGAAGGCCCGCTCTTGCGTTAGGGCTTGGGTTCGGGCCGGCCCTGCTCCAGCACCCGGGTCGCGCGATCGAGTTCGAGGATCCATGTCACCTCGTCGCCACCCCGTTCTGCCGAGTCGGCGGACAGAAGGTGCGCGCGCGCAATCTCCTTTTTCAGTCCCTCTTCCGCGCGCTGCAAGGCCGCGCGCGCAGCCCGAGCAAAGGTCTGGTTCATGGAATGGATTGGCTTGTCGAATTTCAACGCGCGCTACTCCTGAAAGCCGATCGGGCCGATGACCGGCGGGCGGCGTCAACACGCGCCGCCTGCCCGGTCTCGTCGATCAGTTCGTGGGCGTGATGATGATTTCCACCCTGCGGTTCTGGGCCCGGCCGGCGGCCGAGGCATTGGTGGTGATCGGCTCGTTGAAGCCGCGGCCCGAGACCGTGATCCGCGACGCAGGCGTCCCGTTCGCGATCAGCACGCGCGCGACCGCCATGGCCCGGTCCGTGCTGAGTTGCCGGTTGTAGGCGACGGAGCCCACGTTGTCGGTATGACCGACCACCCGGACCGAAGAGTTCGGGTACCGTTTCAGGCTATTCGAGATTTGTGCAAGTGCAGGCCGGAAGCCTGGATCGACAGTGGCCGAGGCTGTGCGGAAGGTGACGGCTTCGGGAAGAATGACGCGAAGCTGGCTGCCTGTGTTGATCACATCCGCCCCGCTGCCGGCCAGAGACTGGCGGAGTTCGCGCTCTTGCGCCGCCATCTGCGCGCCGATCGCGCCGCCGATCGCTGCTCCGACCGCTGCACCGATGACAGTGGATCGGGTGTCGCCACCGATGATCTGTCCGGCCGCCGCGCCCGTCACCCCACCGATCACCGCGCCGGTTGCGGGCTGATTGGGGGCACCGGTGTTATAGGTACATCCGGCCAAGGCCAGCGACACCGCCGTGACGATGGAGGCAGATCTGATCGTTCGTTTCATGGGGTGTCCTCTCAGCGGAGGGCCTCGGGCGACAATCGCGGGAAACCTCTCCAGAACTTGACGACTCATAGACCGGAAACGATCCGTTCATCCTGCTCTGGGTTATGATCGGTCGCAGAATCTCGTGCGGTGCGGCGCAAACTTGGCCTGCGCGCGGCACGCGAGCGTTGCTCTGGCAGCAAAAGATCGGAAAGCGCTGCGCGCGCGCGCCAGACCCGGCTCTTGACGGTGCCGATGGCACAGCCAAGCCGATCGGCGGCCTCTTCCTGGGTGAACCCTGCCGCGCCCACCAGGGTCAGCGCCTCGCGCTGCGGCCCCGGCAAGGCCGTCATTGCCGTCAACAACTCCGAAAGCGCGACCGCATGATCCTGCGAGGGTGGCTCGGACAGTTGGGCTGCAAGGGTGCCCTCCGCATCCTCGACCTCGCGCCGACGCTTTCGAATGTCGCTCAGGAAGGTGTTGCGCAGGATGGTATGGAGCCACGCGCGCAGGTTCGTGCCGGCGGCGTAGCGGGTACGGCTGGCCCATGCCTTGGTCAGAGTCTCCTGGACCAGATCCTGCGCGCGATGCCAGTCCCGCGCCAGATGGATCGCGTGGCGCTGCAGTCCGGGGATCTCGAGCCGGAGCTGCTGGTGGAACGGATGGCTTTCTGGCGCGCGGATTGGAAGCGGGGCGGCTACGCCCGCAACCTCCGATGCCTCTGGGTCATGGTCATGGTGCATCTGCTGGCGTCCTTTCTGGCTGTTTTTGAGAATAGCCTTTCGCCCGCCGTGGCGGACTTACCTGCATCAGGCCGCTGAGCGCGACGCCTTTGATCATCGCCTGATGGGTCTGCAGAGCATCCGGATCATCGTCGCGATGGCCTTTGGAGCACGGCTTTGGCGGACGGCGTGAACGTTTGTGGCACCGCCGACGGTGATCGTGGTCGCCCCTTCGAGACCCGCACGAATGCGGCCAGCTGAGGCGGTCACGGAGCAATGAGCGGCGGCCCTCTGCCGCACAGGCACTGATGGGAGCCGTTCCGCCGAGCTTCAATCAGAGGAATTGCGCCACCACCTTGTTGCTATTGCGGCTATCGTCTTGCCACCAATCCGACAAGCAGACCCAGCCCTGCCGCGATGCCGATCGCAGCCAGCGGGTGTTCAACGACCTTTCCGTGCATCGAAGCCTGCGCTTCCCTTCCGGATCGCACCAGCTTCCGGCCGGCCACCTGCACGCCATCCACCATGCCGGAGGCAACCGTCGAAGCGATGCCGGCGATGTCCGCGCGCAGGGCTTCGATCTGAACCGCCAGATCCTCCAGTGTGGCCGGCAAGTCCGTCTTCGCCGAAGTATTGGCCAAGGGATTCATTCTGTGTCTCCTGAATAATCGACGCCGGAACAACACCGGCATTCAACTGCGCCTCGCGTTGCGCGCATTCGTCGTCGTGGGATGTTTCGGGGCGGCGAACGCCTACCTGGACTCCGATGCGCGGTCAGCGCAGGCCGAAATAGCCCAGGATGAAAAGGACAATCACGACAAGGCCGACGATGTAGATGAGTCTGTTCATGCTGATCTCCTTGCCCGAGCCGGAAACGGCGGGCGATACAGACCACTCCTTGCCACAAGCAGGCCCGGTCGTGACTAACCCGTGTTAGCTCTCGCTGCCGCATTTCCACGTCCGGTGCTCCTGACCGAGACCAACAAACAGAGCAGTGTGCCGAAGTGCCATGGAAGGTGCCCTTGTAGCAGCCGAGCGCGTGACCTGGTCCCGGTCCAGCAGCGATGGGCGCGACGGTGATCCTGTCGACGAGGCCGAGGCATCGCCGCGAAACGCCTGCGCTGTCGTCGCGATCTTGTGATGGCAACGGAAGTCCGACGTCAGGCCCTACAGCGCGCCGCTCGTTTTGCCCCCTGCAAGCAGATCCTCTGAGTCATGGGCATCTGCGCCGGTTGCGGCACGGAGATCTCGGCCGCCTGACCTATTGCGCGTTCTTTGAGCGTGGCAAGATGAACTGCCGGGTGCGCTCTCGGCGACCACGCTCCACTGCAAGGTGCATCTCGCCATGGACCCGGCCACATCCGATATCCGTGCCGTGGAATTCACGCCCAGCCGCGACGGCGACAGCCCCGTACTGCCCGACCTGC
>JAWLCA010000066.1:0-2598 GCA_041687395.1 Paracoccaceae bacterium
TGGGTCACCTTTTACAATCTCGGGTTTTCGAACAGCGTGGCCCCAGTAGATGGTGCTGCCGATTTCGGAATTACCGACGTCACGACCGATGTCACCTCGCAATCGCTGATCCTGTCGAGAATTCTCGATATTGGTGGGCGCACCGGCGGGCTTTCCTTCGTGTTGCCGCATGCCGACATCGACGTGGCCGCCGGACCTTTCGGAGACGGCGACGCCGGGATCGGCGATGTCGGGGTTGTGGCCGAGGTCAACCTTTTCGGCGCGCCGGCCCTGAGCAAGGAAGCCTTCGGCGCGTGGGACCCGGAAACATTCGCGTCGTTTCACCTGTTGGCGACCTTTCCGACCGGCGCATACGATCCGGAGTCGCGTGTGAATGTCGGCTCCAACCGCTGGAGCCTCGCGCCCACGGTCAATTACAGCTACACGCCGGATGCGGGCTGGACCTGGCTGGAAATCTACACCACGGCCCGCTTCTTTGGTGACAATACGGACGCGCCCGGCACCGCCGAAACACTGGAGCAGGATCCCCTTTACCAGATAGAACTGCACGCGAGCCGGAATATGACCCCTGATTTCTGGCTGACGGCCGATGCGTATTATAATTGGGGCGGCGAGACCCGTCTGGATGGCGTGGCTCAGGACAATGCGGCCGATACCTTGAGCCTCGGGGCAGGCCTTGGGTGGCGTATACCCTCTGTCGCCACCGTCTTTGTAAACTACGAAACCACCGTATCCGCACCAGCAGGTCAGCCCGAAGGTGAGACCGTACGGCTTACGCTCGCCAAGGTCTGGTGACGCGGCAAATCTTGAAAAGGAAACTCCTGAATGCACATACATCTCAACCGGCTGGTTGCCGGGCTTTGTCTTGCTTTGCCGCCTGCTTCGGCACAGGCGCAGGATGCCGATACGGCGCAGAAACTGGCCAACCCGATTGCCGATCTGATCTCTGTTCCCTTTCAGTTGAACTATGACGAGGGGTTCGGGCCGGATGGTGACGGATCGCGCACGACACTCAACATCCAGCCCGTTTATCCGTTTCGCCTGAATGAGGACTGGAACCTCATCAGCCGGACCATCCTGCCGGTGATCTGGCAGGAGGACGTGGTTCCGGGCACGGACCAGACCGGCCTCGGCGACACGTTGCAGAGCTTCTTTCTGTCGCCTCGGGACGCGGGCAGCTACGGCGGTCTGATCTGGGGCGCCGGTCTCGCGTTTGGTCTGCCCACGGCGACGGATGATGCGCTCGGCAGCGAGAAATGGACAGCGGGACCGACCGCGACGGCGCTGCGCGTGGACGGGCCATTCACCTATGGTGCGCTGTTCAACCATGTCTGGTCCTTTGCCGGTGACGATGATCGCCGTGACGTCAACCAGAGCTTCCTCCAGCCGTTCGTTTCCTACACGTCGCCTGCGGCGATCACGCTCACGGCGAGTGCCGAAACGGTTTACGACTGGGAAAGCGACTCCTGGGCGGTGCCGGTGAACCTAATCGCGGCGCGCCTGGTCAACATCGGGGACCAGCCCGTGAGCCTTCAGGCGGGGCTTCGGTACTGGGCCGAGAGCCCGGCCGGCGGCCCCGACGATCTCGCCTTCCGCCTGGGCATGACATTCTTGTTCCCACGGTGAAATACGCCGGCAAGGCACACGCCCGCTGGCAGCGGATGCCCAAGGGAGACCCGGAACACGGCGCGACCCGCGGGACCGCAGCGACAGAGGACCGCAAATTCCGATGGCGTCCATGCCGCGCGTTCGGCGGGCGGATGCCTGATCAGTAGGGTTTTATCCGAGAGGAGGGCATCTCGATGGGCACCATCATGCTGCGTATCATCGTGGCGATCGCAATGTCGACCGCCGGGGCGGCCGCACAGACCCCGGTCAGCTATACCGAGGGGGGGCGGGCGCTTTTCACCGTGGACGTTCCGGATTTCTGGTCCGTTCGCACTGGTGGACCTCGTGAGATCGCCCGATCCGAAGACGAAACATCCCGTCCCGTTCCGCGGGTCCTGGCGTTGCAGCCGACGGTCGATCGGGGGGTCTGGATGGGCTTTTTGTCGCCTCCCGACGTGAATGATCTGGCTGCGGCCCGCGAATATCTGCGGAACCTGAAGCGTTTCCTCGCGCTTGACGCCACGGCGACCGCCCCGGTCAAACGCCGGATCGGTGGTCGCCCCGCCGAGGTGTTTGCCGGAAACGGCCGGCGCGACGGTCGAGAGGTGAACTTCACTGTTGCCGCGATCGATTTGCCCGGCGACCGTGTTGCCATCGCAGCCGCCGTTCTGGAAGCCGGAGTGGATCCGGCCTTTGCCGACGTGCTGAACCGTGTGTTCGCGTCGTTTCGTGCCATCCGTTGATGCGAGGAGGACCCCGAATGTTCAGGATGTTGTGTAACACCGGACGTGCCGCCGTACTCACCCTTGCCGGGATCGGACTTGCCGCCTGTGACGGCGTGGGGGGCGGTGCCTATTACCGTTATGACGATTCCCTCTACTGGAACGATTACTATTATTATGGATACGGGCGACCGGATCGGCCCCAGAGGCCGGAAGGGGTCGTTCCGCCCATCGGAACCGCGCCCGCGCGGCCGGTGCCGCCGATCGG
>JAWLCA010000066.1:2698-5527 GCA_041687395.1 Paracoccaceae bacterium
ATCGGAACCGCGCCCGCGCGGCCGGTGCCGCCGATCGGCATGGCCCCCCGCCCGACACCGCGCATCGGAATGGCGTCTCGCCCGATGCCCCGCGTCGCGACCCCGCCTCGGATCAGTGCGCCCATGGCACGCCCGGCAAGGGCCCGATAGAGCGTCATGACAGCAGCCGGCGGCGTTCCGTCATCATGCGGCGTTGTTGATAGGTCGGGGCATGGCAGCGCGCGTGCCCCGACTGCCACACATCCCCCCAAGTCCCCTGCTAACCACGTGGACGCGTCCCGAAACTGGCCGTTCATTGCACCATGAGCAAAGCGCATCACACCGGCCTATTTTGTAATTGGACCGCACCAGACCGACTGGGTATGTGACGCTCCATGGCTGGATGCTCCGCTTGGTTTTTTTTCACTTTTCAGCTCCCGAACATGACCTGCGTAGCGGAAACGGACCCGTGAATGACCACCTGCGACATGATAAACGCCCGGCGCCCCCCCGGATCGGTGCGCGCCGGCCATACGGCTGTCGCTGCCGGGCTCCGGGTCCGACTGGTGGCGCTGATACTGGTCATGGTTCTCCTGCCTCTGGAAGCGCTTGCGCAGGAACGCTGGGTTGGAAAATGGCAGACATACTGGCGGGATGGCGCGGCGATCCTGACGCTGGAGGCCGATGGCGAGCGGGTGCGCGGAACTTACGAACCCGGCGGGGGGCGCGTTACAGGCCGTGCCGAGGGCGCACAACTCGTCGGGCGATGGGAACAGAGAGGCGCATCAGGCAATTTCGTCTTCGCCCTTGATCCGGATGGAAACGTCTTCACGGGTCGCTACGAAAGCGGGGAATACTGGAACGGCGAGCGCCTGGTCACGGGCCAGGCCAGCGGCGCCCGTTTTACCCGAACGGACACGCCGCGCGAGGCGCTGCGAACGCTGCTCTCCATAGGCAACCAGATCTCTTATGAGGGCGAAGCCGGCGTGATGACCGAGGTCGAGCGTCTCATGACCTTCGAGGGCGGTTCCACGGGCAGCCGTGAGGAGCGGTTGCGACGGCGCCTCCTGTGGCAGTTGATCGACCTGTCCACGTTGCGGCTCCGCGACGTGCCCGGCGAGGTTGCCGGCGACACCGCGTCATTCGACATGGGACCGGCCGGGACTTCGGCCACCTTTGCTCTGCGTTTCATCCGAGACAGCGCGGGCTGGCGCATCAAGGTTCCCAGCCTCGACAAGCTCGAGGAGGACATGGCGCGCCTGCTGGAGGCGCTCGGCCATTCCTCGGTCGAAGAGGCCATGGCGGCGCGCGCCGACAGCCCGCGCGGCGCGCTCCGCCGCTTCAAACTCGGTACCCGTGACTGGGACGGGCCCGGCCGGGTTCAGGCGCTCGCCGCTCTGGATCTCTCCTACCTTCCCACACAACTCCACGAAATCCAGGCGCCGGTTCTGGCCGACTATCTCAGGCGGGTCCTCCACCGCTCAGGATACCTGATCTGGCAGGAGATCCCCAACGATCCCGATCGGACATCGCCCTACGTCCATTACCGCCACCCGGACGGGGCGCTGGTGATCGCGCGGTCGACCTCGGCGGATGGCGAGGCGGGTCCCTGGCGATTTACCGCCGATACCATGCGCAACGTGCCGAACCTGTTCACCGCGATGCAGGACCTCGAGGTGGCCGAGGGGGTCTCCGACGGTGCCCCGCTCACCGACTTCTTTCGTCTGCGCGAAGCGGTCCGGGAGCAAGCGCCGGCGCTCATGCGCCGCTACGGTCTGCTTGAAGCATGGCAGTGGATCCTGCTCGCCGTCGCCGGTCTTGGCGCGATGACGTTCGGCTGGGCTGTCGGGCGGGGTGCCACGGGCCTGCTCGCGGGTCTCAACCGCTGGCTTGCCCTGAAAGTTGACTCCGACGCGATCCACCGGCTGGACTGGCCGCTGAGGGGGGCGGCGGCGGGCATCGCGGCGGTCTTCGCCTTTGGCTGGCTGGGCCTCGCACAGACCGCACTGGAAAACGCGAGCCTCGCGATCACGTTTTTCACCACAGTTGCCATCGCGTTGGTGCTGTTCCGCACCGTCGGGCTGATCGGAGGCTATTTTGGCGATCGCGCCGAGGAAACCCCCAGTTACGTCGATCAGATCGCGGTCACTCTTACCACGGGACTTTTCCAGATCCTGATCATTATCGGCGTCATCGTGTCGCTGGCGGAAATTCTTGGGCTTCCCTACGAGGGCGTGCTCACCGGTCTTGGCGTCGGCGGGATTGCGCTCGCCTTCGCTGCGCGCGAAACCGTCTCGAACCTTCTTTCGGGCGCAATCCTGATGGCAGACAGACCGTTTCGGCAGGGTGATCTCATCGAAACCGATCACGGCATGGCGACGGTGGAGCTGGTCGGACCACGCTCCACGCGCATGCGCACCTTCGACGATGCACTGCTCGTTCTGCCGAACGCACAGCTGACCGACAGGGGCATCTTTAATTGGGGGCGCAGGCGCAAGCGCAAGCTTATCCTTCAGATCGGCGTGACACACGACACCCCGCGCGACCGTCTCGACGCGTTCGTGGAACGCCTGTCGGACGTTTATCACGCGCAGCCAGATGCCGACGAGACGAGCGGCTGGATCGGCATGACCGGGTTCTCTGCCTCCTCAGTCGATATAGAGCTTTGGGGCTATTTCTATGTGTACGATCATGGTGCCTTCGTGAGGGCGCGCCACGCGCTCGTTGGAGATATCGTGGCGTTGAGCCGTGAGGTGGGCGTGTCCTTCGCCTTCCCGACACGCATCATCCGTCTTTCGAGTGAGGCTTCACTGAATGCTGAATGACCGCCACGGCGAACGATCTACGTTT
>JAWLCA010000067.1:0-5426 GCA_041687395.1 Paracoccaceae bacterium
CGCCCGATACTGTCGTCGAAGGGGAGCGGCGGCAAGCCGCGCGCCTCAAAGATCATCAGGATGTCCGCGTCACCGCGTACGAAGAACGACAGGCACTCCTCGCGGTTCATGGTCCGCAAGCGCGTGGTGAGACCTGGCTCGATCTTGTGCAGGGCCGCCAGCGCGTCCGGCATGACGCTGGTGGCGAGAGCATGTTGCGTTGCGACCACGAGACGCCCCGCGCCTGTCCTCCCGTCGCGCAAACGGGCCCGCAGCGCCTCTATCCGCCGGATCGTCGCGCGGATCTCGTCGGCATTGGCCGCCAGCGTCGGGTGCAGGGCGATCCGGTTCGTCTTGCGCTCGAGCAGGGGAATGCCGACCCAATCCTCGAAGCTTCGGATTCGTCGCGAAAACGCCGGCTGGGTGACGTTCCGCCGGGCGGCGGCGCGGCTGAAATTGCCCTCATCCAGCAGGGCCAGCACATCGTTGAAAAGTCGGGTATCCATCGTCTTGCTCATATAAAGAGTATTAGCGCTCAAAGATAGAAGCATTTTCCCGACCGTCACAGCCCTGCTAAAAGGAAGTATCGTAAAATTCCGAAAGGTCTTCGCATGTCTGCCACCTCGTCCATGGCCGCTGCCCAAACTCCGGTTAAGGATCGCTGCGATTCAATCCGACGCAAGCTGGAGGTTTTTCCGAGAGTTTCACTGGCCCATCTGCCGACACCGCTGGAACCGATGGACCGGTTGAGCGCGCATCTGGGCGGCCCGCGAATCTGGGTCAAGCGCGACGACTGCACGGGGCTGTCGGGTGGCGGCAACAAGACCCGCAAGCTGGAATTCCTGATGGCGGACGCACAGGCGCAGGGTGCCGATTGCGTCATCACGCAGGGCGCCACGCAGTCGAACCATGCCCGCCAAACCGCCGCCGCTGCGGCGCGGCTGGGGCTGGGATGCCATATCCTTCTGGAGGACCGGACCGGCTATACCGATCCAAGCTATACCGATAACGGCAATGTCCTGCTGGACCGTCTGCATGGCGCGACGGTGGATCGGCGGCCCGGCGGCGCCGACATGGCCGCCGAGATGGAGGACCTCGCCGCGACCAAGCGGGCCGAGGGTCACCGCCCCTACATCATCCCGGGGGGCGGATCGAACCCGGTGGGTGCGCTCGGATACGTCAATTGCGCGCTGGAGCTTCTGACCCAGGCCGACGCGATGGGGCTGAAGATCGACACGCTCGTCCATGCGACGGGCAGTTCGGGCACGCAGGCCGGGCTCGTCGCCGGCCTGGCCGCAGTGGACTCCGACCTTCCCCTTCTTGGCATCGGCGTGCGCGCTCCGCGCGAAAAGCAGGAGACAATGGTCCACGACCTTGCGTGCCGGACGATGGATCATCTCGGCGCTGGTTTCGAGGTTGCGCGGGACCGCGTGCGCGCGAATTGTGATTACGTTGGGCCGGGTTACGGCCTGCCGACCGACGGGATGCGCGCGGCCGTCGGCCTGCTGGCACGTCTGGAAGGGCTGCTGTTCGATCCGGTCTATTCCGGCAAGGGGCTGGACGGGCTGATCGACCTCGTGCAACGCGGCGAATTCGCAGGGTCAACGAACATCGTGTTCCTGCACACCGGCGGCAGCGCCGCACTGTTCGGCTATCCCGACCTGATTGACGCCCACTGAAAACCAAACCACCAACAGGAGAGACGACATGCAGTTTCGCACCATTCTGGCCACGGCTGCGGCGATGGCGGCGCTTGGCGGCGCGACAGCCGCGCAGGACATCAGTTCAGGACGTCTGGCAGAGATTGCCGAACGCGGCGGCATCGTGCTGGGGCACCGCGAAAGTTCGGTGCCGTTCGCTTATCTCGACGAAAACCAGAACCCGATCGGCTACAGTATCGACCTTTGCATGAAGGTCGTCGAGGCGGTCGAGGAAACGCTGGGGCAGGATCTGGAGGTGCGGTTCGTGCCGGTCACGCCGCAGACCCGCATCGCGCTGATGGCCAATGGCACGATCGATCTGGAATGCGGATCGACCACCAACAATCTGACCCGTCAGGAGCAGGTCGAATACCTGCCCGTCACGTTCATCACGGGCACCAAGATCCTGGCGCGCGCGGATAGCGGCATCACAAGCATTGACGATCTGGACGGCATGAACATTGCGCTCGCGCAAGGCACGACAAACGAACGCGCCATCAAGGCCGCGATGGAGGAACGTGGGCTGGATATCGACATCCTGCCGGTGCGCGACCATGCCGAGGGGATGCTGGCGCTGGAAACCGACAGGGTGGACGCCTATTCAACCGATCACATCCTGCTTCACGGGCTGATCAGCAAGTCCCGGACCCCCGAAGCCTTTGCGGTGGTCGGCGATTTCCTGTCCTACGATCCTTACGCGCTGATGGTGCCCCGCAACGAAAGCGATTTCGAACTGGTCGGAAAGCGGGCGCTGGCCGAGGTGTTCCGGTCGGGCGAGATCGACGAGATCTATGAGCGCTGGTTCGGCCCGATGGGCGTGGAACAGTCGGATATGCTGCGCACGGCGTTCCGTCTGAACGCCCTTCCGCAGTAATCTGCGATACCGGGTGCGGGGGCTGTCAGACCCCCGCACCGCTTGGCGAAGGAACACCGCGCAATGGACTATAGCTGGAATTGGGGCGTCCTGTTCCAGGATCCCTATCTCGGATGGCTGATCCTTGGCGTGCAGTGGACGTTCGCCGTCGCCCTCGCAGCTTGGGTGCTTGCGCTTGTCGTGGGCATCCTCGTGGGGGTCGGGCGCACGCTGCCGTCGCGCCCGATTTCGCTGATCTGCACGGCCTATGTGGAGCTGTTTCGCAACGTGCCGCTACTGGTGCAGATGTTCCTGTGGTACTTCGTCATGCCCGAAATGCTGCCTGACGACTTCGGCCGCTGGATGAAGCGCGACATGCCCAACCCCGAATACGTGACGGCGGTGATCGCACTGGGACTCTACACCGCCAGCCGGGTGGCCGAACAGGTGCGCGCCGGGATCAACGCGGTCGGACCGGGGCTGACCAACGCCGCCTATGCGAACGGCTTCTCGGTCGCGCAGACCTATCGCTACATCCTGCTGCCGATCTCGTTCCGGCTGATTGTGCCGCCGATGACCTCGGAATTCCTGACGATCTTCAAGAACTCGTCGCTGGCGCTGACGATTGGCCTTCTGGAACTGACCGCACAAAGCCAGCAGATCGCGGAATACACCTTCAACGGGTTCGAGGCCTATACCGCCGCCACGGTTATCTATGTCTGCATCGCGCTTGCGGCAACGCTGGTGATGCAGGTTGCCGAACGCTACACCCGCATCCCCGGCTACATGGGATCGAAATAGATGGCGGATTTCGACTTCGACGTCATCGCGAACAACCTGCCGTTCCTGTGGCAGGGGCTGCAACTGTCGCTTCTGCTGACGCTGCTGGCGGTCGTAGGCGGCATCGTCTTCGGCACGATGCTGGCGCTGATGCGGCTGTCGGGCATCCTGCCGCTGTCGCTGCTTGCGGCGACTTATGTGAACCTGATCCGGTCGGTGCCGCTGATCCTCGTGATCTTCTGGTTCTACTTTCTGGTGCCGCTCGTGCTTGGCCGGCCCATAGGCAGCTTCTATTCGGCGCTGATCGCCTTCACCCTGTTCGAGGCCGCCTATTTTTCGGAAATCATCCGCGCGGGCATCCAGTCCGTACGCAAGGGGCAGGTTCATGCGGCACAGGCCACGGGGCTGAACTACTGGCAGACCCAGCGATACATCGTGCTGCCCCAGGCGTTCCGCAACATGATCCCGATCCTCGTGACCCAAGGCATCATCCTGTTCCAGGACACAAGCCTTGTCTTCGTCGTATCGCTGCGGGACTTCATGACCGTCTCGTCCATCGTCGCCCGCACCGAGGGGCGACTTGTCGAAATGTACATTTTCGCCGCCTGCGTCTATTTCGTGATCTGTTTCGCGGGATCGCTCTTTGTGCGGCGGCTTCAGAAAGCCAGCACAATATGATCGAGATCGAGAACCTTTCGAAATGGTATGGCGACTTTCAGGTGTTGACCGACTGTACTACCCAAGTCGCGTCGGGCGAGGTTGTGGTCGTCTGCGGCCCCTCGGGGTCGGGAAAATCCACCCTGATCAAATGCGTGAACGGGCTCGAACCCGCTCAGAAGGGGCGGATCACGGTCGACGGCCTCGAGGTGACGGCCCGGGGCGCCGACCTGACTAAATTGCGCGCGGGGATCGGCATGGTGTTCCAGCATTTCGAACTCTACCCGCACATGACCGTCCGGGAAAACCTGTGCCTCGCGCAGCAGAAGGTGCTGGGGCGCAGTCGGGATGAAGCCGTCGCCAAGGCCGAGGCCCTGCTGCAGCGGGTGGGGCTAGCGCAGCATATCGACAAGCATCCCGGCGCGCTGTCGGGCGGCCAGCAGCAACGCGTCGCCATTTCACGGGCGCTGGCGATGGACCCGATCGCGATGCTGTTCGACGAACCGACCTCGGCGCTCGATCCAGAGATGATCAACGAGGTGCTCGACGTAATGGTGGAACTTGGGCTCGAGGGCATGACGATGATGGTCGTTACCCACGAAATGGGCTTTGCGCGCAAGGTTGCCAATCGCGTGGTGTTCATGGACGAAGGTGCCATCATCGAGGACCGCCCAACCGAAGACTTCTTCAATAACCCGAACAGCGATCGCGCGAAGGATTTTCTGAGCAGGATCCTTGATCACTGAACCGCAAACATGCCGCGTTTCCATCTGTTGCCCGGGACACGACGCCCTCAGCGGTCTCATCCAGCACATTTTGCGCAAAGCCGGTGCCCGCTTTCGCGCGTCTCGAAAATGCTTGATCAAGGGGTCAGATCGCGCTGCGTGAATGCGAATGAACGCGGCGCGCTGTAAAGCTCTGTTGCGATGTCATCCCTTGCTCCACCCGCAATCGCTGGCTGACCTTCACAACCGCTCCCAGATCAGTCGTCCGATATCGTCCAGCCGCTCGGGTGAACAGAACAGCGAAATCGTCATCGTCGCGGTCCAGTCGCGCCCGCCCATCCGAACCAGCGTCCCGTCCTCCAGTTCTCGCGCGATTGAGAATTCTGGCAGCCACGCGAGCCCCGCGCCCTCCAGCGTTCGACGCTTGAGCGCCTCGGCAAGCGCATCCATGTAGCGGATGCTTAGGGCGGGGCGGCGGTTGCCGATGGTCTGGTCGACCACCGTGCCGAGGAAGGTGTTGGGATCGTAGCTGAGATACGGAACATCGCGGCCCGCGATCCCCGGCAGGGCCCAGCCATGCCGCGCCGCCGCCGCGTGCTGCGCCACCGGGATCAACCGCTCCTCGCAGATGTCGCGGCGCTTGAACCGGGTCTCGTCGAGGATCGGTGCCACGTCCTGATGCCGGTAATAGAGCAGGAATTCGCAGCCTCCCTCGCTCAGAAGCTGGCAGCA
>JAWLCA010000068.1:0-4960 GCA_041687395.1 Paracoccaceae bacterium
GTCTGTAGTCTTGGTCATGGCGTGATCTCCTGCGGCGGTGTCAGCCGCCGTTTGGGTGGGTTTGGTTTCACCCGGAGATTACGCCACTTTCAAATTTCCACCAGCTTCGCGACACGACCAATGGCAAATCAGACTGACCCTTAAACTCACAATAACTCCCTACCTCAGAAGGCTCGGGAGTCACTACAAAAGAATGAAAAACGGTCTCGGAAACCTTTTGAAACAGATATTCAGCAGCCGGTTAACGCGCGTTAATGACAATTCCAAGGCATGCTGGAAACTGCTGAAAGATAAAGTGCGGTTCCAGAAAAAAACCCGTGGTAGCGCAGGAAGGAATGACAATCATGACCAAGGGCGTTCGTTTTACGATTAGTGCCTTGGCCCTTGTTACGTCGGCCACCTGCAGTTGCCCGGATCGATGACATCGACATCCTCTCGGGCTGGAACTTCGATGCGTTCTAAGCCCGCGAATGGAGCGTCCTGAACGTGCTCGATGCCATAGAACTCATCGGTTCGACGAGGAGATTATCGATGAAATCGACAGCGCCATCTTCTACAACGAGAAAAAGGTTCTTGGCATCGTCGCATCTGTCGGAGGGTTTCGGCTCATTCCCAACGCGCACGGGCATGTCGCATGGGTCGATGTCGAACTTGTCGGCACCATCGATCACGCCACCGTTACGGTGGCCGACCTGGCCTTCCCCGAATGAATGTTGGGTCTATCGCCGTGGGGATGGCTGGCGGTCCGCACCGTTCAGACCTGCCGCAGCCGCGGCCCTGATCATACTGGTTTTCTTCTGGCTCGGTCTGTTGGCGCTCGTCTGGCCGTGGGCGGCGGCTCCACCGTCGCCCTCGCCGCCGCCGGGTCGCTGACCCGCTGAAGGCCCGCGCCGGTTGGGCGCGGGCTGAACCTTGATGAATGGAGGACGATGTTGGATATCGAGAATCTGAAAAAACTCTACGTGGTCGAGTTGCAGGAAGCGCATTCGATCGGCTTGCAGCTTTCCGATGCACTGCCCGGGATGATCGAGACGGCGAGTGCCGGGGATCTGAAGGAGGCGCTGCAATCGCATCTTCACGAAACGCGCTCTCAGGCCGACCGACTGGGTGCGATCCTGCGGCGTCACAGCGCGGAGACGCGAGAGCACAAAGACCAGTCCATGCAGGCGATCATCGCGGAATCCCGGAAATGGGCTGAAATGGTGGACGATCCGGCGTGTCGTGATGTCGGGATGATCGCCTCGGCACAACGTATCGAGCATTACGAGATGGCGGTTTACGGATCGCTCTCGTCCTGGGCAAACCAGTTGGGCCTCGATGAGGACGCAGATACGCTGCACGCGATCCTCGAGGAGCAAAAGGCTGCGGATAAAAAGCTCAAGCAACTGGCGCTGAGCACCATCAACCCCCGGGCAACCGCATAACGACAGCCCTGCATCCGTCCGGCGCGCGTCGCGGTCGTCCAAGCGAAATGACACCGCGACCGCACGCGCTTGAGGGGGCGGCGACCGGTACGATCTGGCCGGCACGAAACGGAAAAGGGAAAAGCAATGTCAGACAGGAAAACCGAACGCGCCGCGATGGTAGAGCGTCAGATCGCTCGTCGGGGCGTGCGCCACCGACGCCTTCTCGAGGCGATGCGCACGGTGCCACGCGAGGTCTTCGTCGACCCCGGCATGGAAGAGTTCGCCTATGAGGACGGGCCGCTGCCGATTGGCGAAGGGCAGACGATTTCACAGCCATACATCGTAGCGATGATGATCGAGGCGGCCGGTGTGCGGCCCGAGAGCCGCGTGCTGGAGATTGGCGCCGGATCGGGCTACGCTGCGGCGATCCTCAGTCATCTCGCCGAAAGCGTATACGCCATCGAGCGGCACGAGGGGCTGACCAAGAAGGCCCGGGCGCGGCTGGATCGGCTGGGCTGCAACAACGTGACCCTTCGCACCGGCGACGGGACACGGGGCTGGGCCGAAGCAGCCCCATTCGACGCCATTCTGGTCGCTGCCGGCGCGCCGGCGGCACCCGAGACGCTGAAGCGGCAACTGACCATCGGTGGGTCGCTGGTGATCCCGGTTCAGCATGGTGAGGTGCATCAGACGCTGACCCATATCCGGCGCACCGCCGAGGATGCCTGGGAGCAAGACGAATTGGGCGCCGTCCGCTTCGTGCCCTTGATCGGTGCCGAGGGGTATGCCGAAGACGGAACCCGCGCCGCCAGCAGCCACGTAGCCGCACGCGAGCGGCCGCTGCCGGAGATGATCGCCGAGGCCGCCGAGCCTCTGCCCGACCTTGACGATCCCGCCTTCGGCGCGCTCTTCGACCGCTACGGCGACCGGCGCGTGGTGCTGCTCGGCGAGGCGAGCCACGGCACGTCCGAGTTCTACCGCGCGCGCGCCGCGATCACCCGCCATCTGGTCGACCATCACGGCTTTTCCATCGTCGCGGTCGAAGCGGACTGGCCAGACGCCGCCGCTATCGACCGTCATGTCCGCCACCGCGAGACCCGTTCGGACGATGCGCCGCCGTTCTCGCGCTTTCCCACCTGGATGTGGCGCAATTCCGAGGTCGCTGCCTTCGTCAAGTGGCTTCACACGCACAACGCCGGGCTCGACCCGGAGCAACGGGCGGGCTTCTACGGGCTCGATATCTACAACATGCGCGGCTCGATCGCCGCAGTGCTCAGCTACCTGGACGAGGTCGATCCGGAGGCTGCACGCATTGCCCGCGAACGCTACGGGTGCCTGACACCATGGCAGCACGATCCGGCAACCTATGGTCGGGCCGCCCTGAGCCAACGCTATCGTGACTGCGAGGCCGAGGTCGTCGCCCAGCTTCGCGACCTGCTCGAGAAACAGCTCGACTACGAGGCCAAAGACGGCGCGAGCTTTCTCGATGCGGCGCAGAACGCCCGGCTGATCCGCTCGGCCGAGCAGTATTACAAGGTCATGTATTACGGGGGCGCCGATAGCTGGAACCTGCGTGACAGCCATATGTTCGAGACATTGAAGCACGTGCTCGACGCGCGCGGACCTGACGCGAAGGCGGTCGTCTGGGCGCACAACTCTCATATCGGCGATGCCCGGGCGACCGAAATGGGCAAGGTCCGTGGCGAGCACAACATCGGTCAACTGTGCCGAGAGCAGTTCGACGAGGCAGCTGCACTGATCGGTTTCGGGACCCATGCCGGGACCGTTGCCGCGGCCACCGACTGGGGTGACGAGATGAAGGTCAAGCGTGTACGCCCCTCGCACGAGGACAGCTACGAACGGCTCTGCCACGACGCGGGCGTGGGGCGTTTCCTGCTCGATCTGCACCTCGATCCGGCGCTGAGGCGACGCTTGGAAGCGCCGCGGCTGGAGCGCTTCATCGGGGTGATCTACCGTCCTGAAACCGAATTGATGAGCCATTATGCCGATGCCTCTCTGCCACGGCAGTTCGATGGTTGGGTCTGGTTCGATGAAACGCACGCAGTCACGCCCGCCGGGCCGGGAACGCAGCGCGAGGGCGTTCCCGAGACCTATCCGTTCGGGGTCTAGCGGCGCAGCGTACAAGCCGGTTGCGGAGATTTCCACGTTGGTTTTCGCCGCGCGGACCTACCAGACGATCCGTCGATCCATGTCGGTCTAGAGAACGAGTGCACTCATTGGCAAGCCCAAGTTCATGCCTGGTTCATGACGAGATCTTAGCCGCGGCGCATCACGTCCTGGCTTGATAAACACTCAGGAGACTAGACGAAGATGACGTAGAGGCAGGGCTCACACACCGCCGCGAAGATAAGTGAGATCACCGTTTCGCTCCGGTCTTTGGTAAACGCTTCCGGTAGCGGAAATCAGAACGATTTGACCGAGGTCAAGGCCACACTTGGTGTACGATACTATCCTGCGTCGAAGGTCGCAAACCCAATAGCCGCGCAAACAAGGAGAGACGGGAAAATGAAACATATTTTTGTGGCGACAGATGGATCGGACGCTGCAGCGCGGGCCGTCGACGAGGCCGCAGCACTGTCTGCTGCGCTGAATATCCCGCTGAGCATTGGTCATGTTCTTCAATTCGGGCGCCCGGCCGAAGAACTGGCCCGGATGGCCGATGTCGAGCATATGGTCCGGCATGTTAACAAGGAATCAGGCGTCGATTTCGCCAATGTCCCCGACACGATGATCGATCTTTTCAAGGATACCCGGCCAAGGGACGACACGATACGCCTGATTACCGTGATCGGCGACGAGATCCTTCGCCGTGCGGCCGACAGGGCGAAGGAGCTTGGCGCCGAGGTAGACAAGACCCGGACATCGGCGGGAGACACTGCCGACTCCATCATCGACATGGCCGAGGGCACCGGCGCAGACGCTATCGCTCTCGGCCATCGGGGACTCGGAAGGCTCAAGACGGTCTTGCTCGGAAGCGTTGCACAGAAGGTGATCAGCCACGCCGAGTGCACCGTGATCTCGGTCCGGTGAAAGGCTCACGGCAATCATGACCTATTGAAAAATGCTCGGACACTATTTCGCTGGCCTCTGCGGATGTCCAACGAGAGCCTTATCGGTCATCATCGCTACGCTTCCAGAATAGTGACCCCGAACAAACTGAAGTGGCGTGGTTGGCATCAACCAGGAGCGCGGCAAAGCGAGTTATGCCGGGAATTGGGTTTCCGTGGTTGAAAAGGCGGCGAATCGTGGGGGGTGATGAAGCCTGGCAAAACCGCGATGGCCGCAGGACGCCCCCATCCGCACTTGACCATTGATTGGAACCTTGCAAAGCGGGTCGGCGCGGATCATGCGCCTTCTACGTCACCCCGGATCGCCGCCGCGTTTTTCCGCGGAACAAACAGGGCTTTCGCCTCCTTGCGTGCCACGTCCCGCTCCTGATCCTTGCCCCGCGTCCTCTCCGCTTTCGTCGCCTGGCTGATCTTGCTCGAAACGCTGCGGCCCGCGCCATTCGCCCGCTCGCAGGTCGCCCGCCA
>JAWLCA010000069.1:0-4807 GCA_041687395.1 Paracoccaceae bacterium
GCCTTCGCGCGACTGATCACCGGCCGCCCCGGCAAGCTTCCCAGTCCGATCCGTGATATCGACCGCGAGATCCCGGCGCCGGTCCTGGGCCAAGTGGAGCAGGCCCTGTCATGTTCCGCCACCGGCTCTGCCGGAACGATACGGAAACGGCTGCGCAGCCTGATCAACACCTTCCGGCCGGATGAGCTGATGGTGACCGGAATGATCCATGACCACGGTGCACGGATCCGCTCGTTCGAGATCGCTGCGGAGGTCCTGGCAGATCTGCGCGAAGAGGCCGTGGCTGCCTGAGCTCAGGACGGTCCCGCGTGAGCGCTGGTCTGCATCGCGGCTTTGCCTGAAACCGCCATACGCGCTGACCTTTCGTTACCGATCGCCGACAACCTACTCGTGAGACTTCCCATGGGATCCGGCGAGGCATGGATGTCTAGCCATTCCTCGCCGCGGTGCCATGGTTCGGGTGCTGAATAGGCGATCCCCTATGTCGGCTATGGATGTGCGAGTATCTCGGGTGGGCGCGCTGACAGAACGAATTCCTTGTCGTTGATATCGTGGTGCACCATACATCGATCAGACACAGGACCGCTGGTCGCACTCTGTTCGGCCGGCTGGGCACCCGAGGTGAAACCGTGAGCGTCCTGGTGGGTGACTGCGCCGGTTCGGCGCCAGTCTATTTCCATCTGAGCGGCGTGCTTGCTCTCGACGAGGCGCAGCCAACCTGGCAAGAGATCTTCGGGTTTACTCTGGTGCGCTCTGGTCGCTCGGACAATGGCCCGAGGGGCAGCTATGCGGATAAAGCCGCCATGCCGCTACCGCGTAGAGTCGGCAACTGCCGGGATGCATGCTAGGCTTTGGAAGATGGGCTTGAGGAAGATGGGCTGGTTGGAGGGGCGCATGAGGATAGCGGTAATGGGTGCAGGCGCTCTCGGAGGATATTTCGGAGGGCGTCTGGCTGCGGCGGGACACGAGGTTGTGTTGATCGCACGCGGGGCACATTTGGCAGCGATCCGAGAGCGCGGTCTGAAGATCCAGAGCCCGCGCGGCGACTTGCATCTGACCAAGATAGCGGCAACCGACGATCCGAGCACTGTCCGGCCGGTCGATGTGGTTATGTTCATGGTGAAAAACTACGACGTCGAAAGCGGGGCGCGGGCAATCGCGCCTATGCTGGGTCCCACGACGATGGTTATAACCTGCCAGAACGGAGTCACCGCCTATGACCGCCTTGGCGCGATCATCGGCTCGCAGCATGTGGTTCCGGGTGTGGCGCGCATTCCGGCCGACATCTCCGAGCCCGGCATCATCAACCATTCGGCAATGTGGGACACGCTTTCATTCGGAGAGTTGGATGGCCGGGTGACGCCGCGCGTTGAGACCTTTCGCGATGCGATCCTCCAAGCGGGTGCGACAGCCGTGATCCCAGACAATATTCTGCACGACTTGTGGGCAAAGTTCATCTCTCAGGCGATGCTTGCCAGCATCACGACCCTGACGCGGCTTGATATCGGTCCATTGCGGAGTAATCCGGAGAGCCGCGCACTGTTCCTAGCAGGCATGGAAGAAGCCGATCGGGTCGGCAGGGCAGTGGTGCCGAACCTTCCAGAAGGGATTGTTGAGAGAGTCTGGCAAACCGTCGGAACCCTGCCCGACACGATGCATGCCTCGATGCTCGACGACCTGAACGCCGGCAAGCGGCTGGAAGTTGACTACCTGAGCGGTGACGTGGTGCGGCTCGGCCGCCATTACGGGGTTCCGACACCAATCCACGAGATGTTCTGGGCGGCACTCCAACCTCTGAAGAACGGGTCTCCCGGGCCGGTCTCCATGATTGCGACATAATTTTCAGTTGGCAATGGCTCCGTCGCAGCTGCACACGGCATGAAAATCGCAGCCCGCGTTGGCCGATCCTGCATAGAACTGGAGCGACGGCTTCGGGCTCCTAGCCGTCACCTGACCGTTTCGCTCAAGGATGTCGGGTCTGCACCCGAAATCCTGCTTCCGCCAGGTATTGTTAGGTCGCGAACACAGGTTCCGCCATCATATCTTGTGAGCCCTGTCATGGGATCCGGCGAGGCATGGATGTCCAGCCATTTCCCCGCCGCGATCCTGTTGCTTGACCTCCCTATACGCGTCTACACCCTCCGGAGGTCGCAGAGGCGCCTCAGCAGCCGCACGTGTCGGATGGTCGGTGCCGGAGCACGACCCCTTCCAATCAGCCGCAACAACGCCAACCATGCGAACTCGTCGTCCGTCAGGGTGTCTACTTCCACATGCTCCATCATCTCACCTCCCGAACAGCGTGTTGATCGCCGCCTGCGACCGGCTGGTCAGGCGCGGATCGCTGTTGCCCGACGCCTTGCGTATGGCCTTGACCCAGGCCAGTTCGTTGTCGGTGATCGGGTCGCCGAACACCTCGATCACCGCCGCGGCCGCGGTCTTTTCGATGGCCTGCTCCAGCGCGAGCCCCATCAGGTAGGCCGGATCAACATCGAGCGCCCTGGCCATGGCCGGTATACGATCGAAGGCCGCCTTGGTGCGGCCCTGTTTGATCATCGTGATCATGTTCGGGTTCACGAAGCCGCACTGCGCGGCGATCTCGGCCTGGGTTTTCTTCGGCTTCAGCTCCAGAATGCGGCGCTCGACATATTTCGCGAGGCGGGTGTCCTTGAACGGTTTCTTGGTCATTGTCGTTCTCTCCTGTGTGACGCAGCACGTGCTGCATGCTTTCATTATAGAAAAGCGTGCATGGGGCTGTGCGGCAGGACGAGAGATCCTGTGTGGTCTGCGTTTCTCAGGATCGTTGAACATCGTGACCGGCGGGTGGGCCCAGGCAAGTATGCGTGCCGGGGTGGTGGGCGCATTGTCGTTGAAAACCTTCAAAATTTGCTTGGACCGCTTGGACCACTTGGACCAGCTTGAAAACAAACATCTTTCTTGGTCCATCCGGTCCATCCGGTCCATCCGGTCCATCCGGTTCGGCGTCTGGGAGAGCTTTGTCGAGGTCGTGTTGGCGTCGTGGGTCAGATCTCTGCTGTAGACAGGAGTGCGGCACCACGAATGCCATCAACCGGCGCTTGCCGGCCGGCCAAACTGTTTCGATTTTTGCTTGGACCGGACGGACCACTTGGACCGCGTTGAAAGAAAACACTTTTTCTGGTCCAACTGGTCCGTCTGGTCCAAGTGGTCCGGCAAGTGAGAGAGGCGAACCGCCTCCCTCTTGCCGTGGCCGCTTTGGTTCAGGCTTCCGTTTCTTCCAAGAGCGCGTTCGCACGAATGGCATAGACCCTCGGACGCTCCGGGATGTCGCGTCCCATCCTGAACTGAAAGCCGCCACCGCTCTGGGTCTTCAAGACGCCCCCCTCGGAATGCAGGTGAGCCATTTCGACAGGGTCGTTCTCAGCATGTATGGCCTTCCAGCATTCGGGCAGGATGAAGAACCACTTCTGATCCCGCCAGCCGTCCACCGGGTCATGGTCATTGGTGCCGAGCGTGCAGAAACGATCGAGGTTCTTCGCCACGTAGTCCCGCGTGCGTGTCACCGAGATCTCGATCTCGTCGTTGGTCGTGCCGTCCCGATGCTCGAACCAGGTCAGAAACATCTCCTGGGCAACATCCCGAGCCGCACCATTCGGCCATCCGGTCAGTCCCACCTGCGTGGCCAGTTCACCGGCCAGTGCCGCCAGCGCGAAACGCTTCAGGACACGCTGAACCTGGCCGTCACTGGGCGAAACATCCGCCTCCTTTCCGATGACGCGGCAGAAGCTATCAATATACGCCCGCCAGTTCCCCGCCTTATCCGTGGCCCTCATCAGTTTTTCCACGAAGATAGGACCGGCGTGACCGTAATTCTCAATGCACGCATGATCGACACGTTCAGCAAAGATCTTGCTGTTTTCCGATCCGTGCAGCACATCGAATGCGCCTTCCGCACGAGAGGCCGCTTCGAGATTGATCAGACGCACGTCCTGGCCTGCGAACATCTTGCAACCGGCGCTGGCCATGTGCGCTTCGAGCGAGACCTCGCCGCTCGACAGGATAGGCACGCG
The DNA here is from genome assembly GCA_041687395.1 of Paracoccaceae bacterium. Classification (GTDB taxonomy): domain Bacteria; phylum Pseudomonadota; class Alphaproteobacteria; order Rhodobacterales; family Rhodobacteraceae; genus JAWLCA01. Next base: position 4,047 of record JAWLCA010000069.1, read on the forward strand.
CCACCGCTGCGGTGTCTGAAGCTTCGCATTCGATTTCGCTCTGAGCCTGCCCCGACCATCGGCCAGCGTATAAATCGTGTCTCCGACCGTTCTGGGATCGGCCTTGTGCAACTCCTCGATGTTCAAGAACCTGTCATTGAACACTGCGGCAATTCCCTGAAAGCCGCTCGGCGTGCCGTCCCAGCTCTGCAGCAGCGAGCGCTCGCCCCAGACGGATGTGGCGACATACTGGATCGTCGACTTGCCACGCGAGGAAAGGCCGCGCAGGTGGAAACCGCCTCCGGTCTGCCCGAGCACCGACAGCAGCGGCCCGGTAAAGGCATGAGAGACGGCCAGCATCATCAGCGGATTCCCGACGCAGGGGGCCGCGACCTGCTTCTTCCACGCTGCCAACGTGCCCTTGGTGTGGAACCCTGCCATCAGATCCTCGGAGACGCTATCCGTCGTCACCAAGGCATCGCCGATCACGCGTCCGTTGCCAAGCACGAAGGCGTCATGATTTTTGTCGGTCCAGCCGAGCCGGTCGAACCGAAGATACACAGGATGGGGCTGCCAGGAGTTCAGCAGGAGCATCACGCTCTCCGCCGCCGTGGCGATCGTGGCCAGTTCGAAGCCACGGTCGAAGAGAGGGGCAAGGGCTGCGTTCGGCGACTGGAGCTGCTTGTTGGCGAGCACCAACTGATGCCAACCACCATCGGGGTCCTGCACCTCAAGGACACGTCCCCATCCGTGACCCCCAGCGGTCCTGCACCGGCCCTTCA
>JAWLCA010000070.1:0-4236 GCA_041687395.1 Paracoccaceae bacterium
CCGCGCGTCAGTGGGGCCAGCGGTTTCCGGTTCGGGAGACGGCCTTCGCGGCTGAAACCCCGCCTGCGCGCGAAATGCTGGCCGACAGCCGCACCATGAGAGGCGACCGGCGCGTCGAAAAAGTCGTCCAGTTCCACCTCGAGATCCCGGAGATCCGCCTGCATGGTGCTGAGTTGGCGCCGTCGTATCTCTTTGTTTTCAATATTAAGAAATCTTGCTCCGGTTTTCCACCCCGCCGCCGCAACTGCGCCCTGAGGACACCGCTAAGGCCGCGCTCGACATCCGCGGCCTGTGCTCCCTGATCGAGTGCATCCGCCTGCTGCGCCGCACCGCGATGCAGGCCGCCGTCCGCATGATCACCGCCGGCGTGATGCTGGCGCTGCTCGCGGGCATCGCCATCAAGCTGAAGATCTTCGGCGGCGGCCCGTAGCCAGGCCCAATCCCCAATCCATCAGCCCAACCGCACCCGCCCTCGAGGCGGGCTTTTCGTTTTCGGAGGCCCCCCCATGACCATGACATTCCATCGCCATTGGCGCGACGTTCCGGAGAGCGCATGGCGCTGGCGGAATTTCAGCCCGGCCGAGATCGCCTGCCGGGGCACTGGCAAACTGCTGGTCAACGAACCGGCGCTCGACAAGCTGCAGGCGCTGCGCGACCGGCTTGGCAAGCCGCTGATCGTCCGCGGCGCCTATCGCAGCCCCGAGCATAATCGCGCCGTCGGCGGCGCGACCCGGTCGAAGCACATGGACGGCGCTGCCTTCGACATCGCCATGTCGAACCACGACCCGGTGGCGTTCGAGGCAGCGGCACGGGCGGTCGGGTTCCTCAGCTTGGGCTTCTACCCGCGATCAAGGTTCATCCATGTTGATCTCGGGCCCGCACGGCAGTGGGGCGAGCGGTTCCCGGTCCGGGAGACGGCTTTCGCATCGGAGACTCCGCCTGCACGCGAAGTGCTGGCCGAGAGCCGCACCATGAAGGGTGGCGGTGCGGCTGGCGTGGCGACGCTGGGCGCCGCGGGCGTCGAGGTGGCGCAGAGCGTCCTCGCCGAGACCCAGACTGCCATCCTTCCACTGTTGCTTTATCTCGACACCATGCGCTGGGTGTTCATCGCCATCGCGCTCGGCGGCATCGCGGTCACCATCTATGCCCGCCTCGATGACTGGAAGCGGGGGCGGCGATGATCGGCGGGCTCCTCACAGGGATCGCCGGATCGGCATGGGCACGCACGGCGCTCCGCTACGGCGTCACCACCCTGGCGATCCTTCTGCTCCTGCTGTCCATGCGCCGCTCCGGTGAGCGCGCCGGCCGGCCGGCCGAGCAACTTGAAACCATGGAGAAAACCCATGACACGCAACGACGGATGCTCGAGGCGGCGACGCGCCGTCCTCATTCTCGCGACGATCTAGCTGAGCGGGGGCGCAACGGTAAGTTCTGACGTCGGCGGACACGGGGCATGTCCGCCGGTCGTCGAGTGCAGCAGGGAATTTCAGTCTCGGGCGGCCGCCGAACTCGCTTTGCTGCCGGAAGAGTCTGCGATCGAGGAGATGCTCGCGGACTACGCTGTGATGCGAGAGCAGGCGCGGCAGTAGCCTTCTGCAGATCGCTGCTCTTGTGAGTCCGCCCGCATGCGACCTATGCTAAACCTCACGACTTCATGTGGTTTTTTAAAAGGTAGCGTGGCGCAATGAGCTTATCCCCTGACCTGGACGAGGCTGACCGGCCGCAAACCTCCGGCCGTCGCACGGGCCGCTCATTCTACGCTGCGCCTGTTTCAGAGTTTCGCATCACCGACGATGACGCGATCATCGGTATGCTATCGTCGCGACACGTCGCCTTTCACGCCGCCGCCGAGGCCGAACAACTTCGCGCTTGGGAGCGCGAAATCGAGATCCTGAAGGAAAGCTTCGTAAAGCTAGGCTCGCTATGCGACGACTGGCAACTTCTTCCCGCTGCTGCGGCTGGGAAAACGGATCGATGCGGTTGTGCTTGCGCCCGGCGTAGTCGGCGTAATCGAATTCAAGATCAACGCGACCGGGTTTCAGAGCGCCGACCGCGTCCAGACGGAACGCTACGCTCAATCGCTCAGCGATTTCCACGAGGCGTCGCAGCAGAGGCGGATCCTGCCGATCCTGTGCGCTGAGCGAGTTCGAGCGAGGCCGACGACGACGACCTTGGTCGAAGGCGTCGGCACATTGATGGAAGCCAATGCGTCGGCGATGCGGGTCAGCACCTGGATCGGCGACAGGGCGACGCTGACAGGCGCCCGGAGGATGTCCCATCCGAGGGCCGCGCCATGAAGGCGAAGCGTTCCGCGCCAGGTGAAATGCCGCGCCAGGTGAAATGCCGCGCCACGAACCCGTCCACCTTTGGCCGGCGATCCTTGAAGTATCCAAGGCCGCCAGGACTGACGGTATCATCGGCTGTCCGTGCGCGTGTCGATGATGAGAGCATGATGGTGACCCACCGTTTCCCTTCCTGATCGTAGTGCCAACGGAACGCGTTCTGCCTCTTGGCCGGCAGGACATCTATTGTCCAAGTTGATGAAAAAGCTCGTGGTTTCAGCACCGCGCCGGGTTCCGGAGTCGCGGTCACCGCAGGCTTCGAGTTCGACGTGCCCGTCAGCTTCGACACCGACGTGCTCGACGTGACGCTCGACCTCGAGCGGCTCAGCTCGATCACCTCCATTCCGCTTCTGGAACTGCGCCGATGAAGACCCTCGATCCCGACCTGCAGGTCCATCTCGACGAGGGCACGACGACGCTCGCCTGGTGTTGGCAGATCGCGCGCGCCGATGGCACCGCCTTCGGCTTCACCGACCACGACCGGACGCTCAGCTTCGACGGGACGGACTTCGAGCCGGAAAGCGGGCTGACGGCGTCCGAGGTGCGGTCGGGGTCGGACCTTTCGGTGGATGCGCAGGACGCCGAGGGTGTGCTGACCTCCGGCCGGATCACCGAGACCGACATCCTCGACAGCCGCTGGGACAACGCCGACGTCGAGGTCTGGCGGGTGAACTGGGCCGACACGTCGCAACGCGTGCTGATGCGGCGCGGCGCCATCGGCCAGATCCGGCGTGGGCGTCTGGCCGTCGTCGCGGAGGTCCGTTCGCTCGCCCATGTGCTCGGCCAGACGGTCGGGAGGACGTTCCAGGCGACCTGCGATGCCGCGCTCGGCGATGCACGCTGCGGCGTCGATCTTGAGGACCCGGCCTACAGAGGCACCGGCGCGGTGATCGATCTGCTGCGCGACCGCGCATTTACAGCCTCCGGTCTCGTCGGGTTCGAGGCGGGCTGGTTCACCTTCGGCACACTCGAATGGACCAGCGGCGCAAACGCGGGGCGTCTGACGGAAGTGCTGGGCCATGACGTCACAGACGGCATCGCGGTGCTGACCCTGCTCGAGGCCCCGGTGCGGGCCATCGCGGAGGGCGATGCCTTCACCGTCCGCGCGGGCTGCGACAAGCGCATGGAAACCTGCGGCGCGAAGTTCTCCAACACCGCCAACTTCCGCGGCTTCCCGCATATCCCCGGCCAGGACGCCGTTCTCCGCTATGCCCCGAAGGACGGCGGGCACGAAGGAGGCGTGCTGTGACGCAACCTCTCGAATCAGCCGACCCCGCGCGCGTCATCGCCATCGCGCGGACCTAGCTGGGCACGCCGTACCATGACCAGGCCAGCCTGCGTGGCGTCGGCTGCGACTGCCTCGGACTCGCTCGCGGGGTCTGGCGCGAGGTCGTGGGTCCAGAGCCGTTCCCGATCCCGCCCTACAGCCGCGACTGGGGCGAGACCGGCCCGCGCGAGGTTCTGGCCGAGAGCGCGCGACGCATGATGATCGAGGCAGAACCCGGCGAGGCCGGTCCCGGCGCACTCGTGCTCTTCCGCATGAAGCCGCGCGCCATCGCCAAGCATGTCGGGATTCTGACCGGCCCCGAATGCTTCCTGCACGCCTATGAGCGGGTCGGGGTGATGGAGGAGTCGCTCTCCCAAAGCTGGCGGCGGCGGATCGCTTTCGCATTCCTGTTCCCGGGGTGAGGGAGGAAGGCCCGGCACCACGCCAAGTGTCGGCAGTTCAGCCTTGCTCGTGAAGGGCGGAAAGCAGCCTTGCGGCATTGCGGCAGAGCAATTGCAGCATCTGGCGGATTCCGTGGAAAAACACCCGTTCGCGCGCGCAGAATGTCGACGGCCGAAAGGGACGCGAGCGGCTTTCCTGTCAGGCTTTCCGCGGTTGCTGCGGTGC
>JAWLCA010000071.1:0-4085 GCA_041687395.1 Paracoccaceae bacterium
GCTTCAACGCCCTCGGCACCGCCGAGATCGTCCGCGTGGCATGACGTCAACGGGGTAAGGGGAACTCACGCCTCAGGCGCGAGTTGCGCAACAACGCCGTCCGGGGCTGGTCCTCTCTTACAACGGGCGTCGGCGTTGCCGGCGCACAAAGCGCTGACGGGAATTCCCCTGTCGTTGCCGTGCCCCCGCCGCCATGCAGGCGTCAGCTTCCGCCTTGGTGCTTGGGTGCGCCGGTGCCAGGGTCGATGCCGACAAAGGCGCGCCCGGCGGCCTTCCAGGCGCCGAAGCCGCCCTCCATATGGGCGACCGGTCCCAGCCCGGCCTCCAGCATCCGCCGCGCCATCTTCTCCGAACGCTTGTCCGAACCGCAATGGAGCAGGAGGCGCTTTTTTCCGCCCACGGGCAAGGTCTTCGGGTCGAAGGCGTTCATCGGCATCAGCAGTGCGCCCGGAATGTGCTCCATCATGAACTCCGGGGGTGTCCGCACGTCGATGATCGCGATCTCGCCGCGGTCGAAGGCCTCTGCGACCTCGTCCACTGTCCAGGTCTCGAGAACTCCATGGCTCGTCCGTTCCGTCTTCATCTGCGACTCCTCCAAACTGTCGGTCGGTGCCTTGCCTGATCACCAGCGAGCGCCGAAGAATACATGATCGATCATAGACCGGAGCATTGCCATCGACAAAATACTTCATGGAGAACGCTGTCGCCTGCAAGCGCAGTTCTTGAGCATTGAGCTTTCAAAATCTCGGTCAAGCGCCCAGATCAGAACCCATGTCTGGCCAAAGCGGACGTCAGTCTCGAACGCAGTTCCGGATTCTCGAATGGAAACGCCTGGAAGAAATCCGCTACCGTCGCGTCTTTCCTGCGCGACTGCACGCTGCGCGCCCAGAGCGCCGCCTTTTCTGAATTCCCGTCGATTTCGTGAACCGCGACCGTGATCGCGCCGACCAGGTAGTGGGAACCGGGAGCACGCGCCGCCCGATCGGCCCAAAGCGCCGCACCATCCCGGTCGCCGTCCTGAAGATGCGTGAACGCCCGCGTTGCCTGCATGGCGTAGAGCATCGGGTCGATAGGGCACAGCGACATCGCCATGTCCGCGTTCCGGCGGCCCTCCGTCGATCGGCCGGCCATGATGTCGGCCCAGGCGCGCGCATAGAAGCCTTGCGCGAAGTTCGGATTCGCCCCGGTGGCGCGCCCCAGCCAAGGCAGGCCTGCATCTGGGGTTCCATCCAGCCAGAGAGAGCGACCGAGCGTGAAGTTTCCCATCGGATCCAGCGGGTCGAGTTCGACACTGCGCTCCGCGTGCCGCCGCGCGGCCTCCATCCAGTCGTCGCCATAGCGCAGGAACGCTGCCTGGAAACTGGCAAAGGACAGGCCGGCATGGCCACGAGCAAAGTTGGGATCCAGGGCGACAGACCGCGCGAACAAATCCAAGGCGGTCTGGTTGTCGGCGCGCGTAAAGCGATACATGTGGCGCAGCGCCAGATGATAAGCCCCCCATGCGTCCAGATGCTCGGTCGTGCGCGCCTGCGCCAATGCCGCCTCATGCACCGGAATCTGCTCGTCAAGCGCCGCAACGACGCCGTGCACGATGCTCGCCCGCACGGCATGCACATCGTCGATCGGTCCAAAGTAGCGGTCGCCCCATAGAATCGTGCCATTTGGCACATCAGTCAGGCTTACGGTCACAGCAAGACGTCCAGCCGAGGGCTCCACCACGTCGGTCAGGCAATAACGCGCTGCAAGGGCGTCGCTGACGACCATCGGCTCCGCCTCGCCGGCTGGAAGCGGAAGGTCGACCCGCGGGCGACCACAGCCAGCCAACGCAACCGTGACAGAGCAGAGATGAGTTCGGCGGGTATGGCCTCCGCGAGTGCGGGATGGTCGCCCGGATCTCCAAGGAGTCTGAAGGGCAGGATGGCAATGCCGGGTCTTCCGCTCAAGGGGGACTGTTCGCCCGTCCTGACCGGCCCGGCCGCAACGATGCCAGCCACCGACCGCGGGCCGGCCTGCAGATCAACGGGCGCAACAAAACGGAATCCGCGTCCACGAATCGTTCGGAGATAGCGCGGCGCCGTCCCGTCATCGCCAAGCGCGCGCCGCACGCCATGGATCGCCGTCGAAAGCGCCGCCTCGGAAATGAACCTCCCGTCCCAGACATTCTCGATCATCGCTTCGCGTGGCACCACGCGATCCCTGTTCTCGACCAGGAGGCACAGGAGGGAGAAGACCCGCGGCTCGACCGGAATGGTCGTACCTTTGCGTCTGAGTTCGGCGCGACGTGAGTCCAGTTCAAAATCGTCGAACACGTAGATCATGCGGGCCTCTACCTCATACCAACGCATTCCAAAAGAAAAACAAAGGCAATCCTCAAGCGCCGTTCCCGGCCGGCAGCTAATCACACCGCGGAGGTTCCGAGCGGTTCGGGACCGGCATAAGGCGAAAGGATAGCACATGCCGCTGGTAGACATTCATCTGATCAAGGGCGTCTTCGACGACGAGCAGAAGGCGACGATGATCCGCGAGGTTACCGACACGATGGTAGGAATCGAGGGCGAGGCCATGCGCCCCGTGACCTGGGTGCGGGTGGTCGAGATCGCCTCAGGCGAATGGGGCATCGGGGGCAACCCGCTGCGCGCCGAGGACATCAAGGCCATGGCAGCCGCACACGCTGCCGAATGACCTCCGCGCCGGGCCTCAGGGCTCGGCGCGCTTCAACCAAAATGTAGTTGGGCCGCGCCTGCGGCAGAGTGAACCTCATGAAGACCATCACGCTACGCTTCGGCTGCGGTCTCTTCCGTGCGCCGATGCCACGCTTCCGGCGCCACATGGACCAACTCCTGGCGGCCGCCGCAGCGCTCAGAAGCCGCCGCCGCCTCGCCGTGCTGCCCGATCACTTTCCCGAGGACGCAGGGCTCCCGCGGGAAACGGCCATTGCCGAGGTGGGCCGCCCCATCCGGGACATGCCGCCACACTGCCGGCTGCCTTGCATGTGACGGCGGCGGTCCGTACGCTTGGTGCGAGGTCGTCGCTCACTTAAGAAGCATCTTCGGACAATCGTCAGGAACCGACATGAACACGCATCACCCACCGGGGCCGGGTGCCGTTCCCGCTGACTCTGCGCTCTCCATGCGGCCGGACGACTTCCTCCGACTGGGAAACGGGGTTCTCGACGTCGCGGCCCGACTTCTCGATGCGCGGGGACAGGAGCTTGTCCGAAGAGCGTTATCGAATGACGGCATCCGCCGAATACACGTCGCGCTGCCGCAGGCCTCGGGCCCAACGATGCAGCCTGGCAGCTCCGCGAAGAAGGTCAGCACCTGCGGCCGGCGCAACCGCTTGCGCAGCACAACGCTGCCTGATGAATCGATCGCGTGCAGCTGAAAGACGTTCTTGGCCAGATCAAGGCCGACGGTAGTAATCTCCATTTTGGACGGCTCCTCTCAATGTGGTTTGCAGCAACGACCACCATATGGCACGCCGGTGCCGGGAGCAGGGGCCGTCCACCCCATCAGTCATGGCGACAGCTCGAGGTCTCCAGATTATGGCCGGCATCCTTTACGATACACACAAGAACGCTGCGGGTGGTCGGGACCAGGCTTTTGTCGAGAGCATGGTTGGCGGCGCGAAATCCGTTGCAGCTCTGACTGCCATGGTCATGGCGGCACGCAGCGACGCTGCCGTCTTCTACCTCAGGCATGGCTGTAAATCATCAACATCGGATCGATTCTTTCGGAACTTCAACGCTTTCGTTGTCGAGGGGGTTCAGTAAGGTTGCCCGTTGGGACTGTGGCGCGACCTTCCGGGAAGGCTATCTTCGAATTCCCAGCCGGATGACAAGGATAGGTGCATTGCCGAAGATCTGGGCTGGCAAGTCATTGGGTCTGCGGCGATGTAGAGGGGGGCTGGGGTTCGAGGTGATTCGAAGATCAGGTTCACAATCCACGGAAGTAATTGCTTGCCCATGCAGAGAATGTCCGCAATCCGCTTATTCCGTTGAAAAACTCGCGCTTGATCGACTGGCATGATGCGGATTCAATTCTGCCAATGGTTGGGAGGATCGGCGATGATGGGACCGCGGCAGG
>JAWLCA010000072.1:0-3955 GCA_041687395.1 Paracoccaceae bacterium
AAGCCGATGGAACCGCAGACGCGCTCGCGGTGGTGTCGCGGATCGTGGCCCGGCTGGTGTGAGCGTCAGGCGATCATGGCCAGTCCGGTTCCGCCGACGGCCGCCACGACGACCACCGCCCAGGGCGGGGCCTTCCATGCCGTCAGCAGGACAAAACAGGCGAGCGCCAGAGCGAAGTCTCGCAGGTCGCCGATGGCGTTGGTGAACACGGGCGCATAGAGCGCCGCGCTGAGAATGCCGACGACGGCGGCGTTGGCGCCCTGCATCAACGATTGGGCCGGTGCCATGCTGCGGAACCTGTCCCAGAACGGCAACACCCCGGTCAGGATCAGAAAGCCGGGCAGGAAGAGGGCCAGCAGGGCCAATGTCGCACCAAGGAGGCCGTTCGGTTCCGGTCTTAGAACCGCACCAAGATAGGCGGCGAAGGTGAAGAGCGGCCCGGGCACGGCCTGCGCCGCGCCATACCCGGCGAGAAACTCGTCCGCGGTGACCCAGCCGGGCGCGACGACCTCGGCCTGCAGAAGCGGCAGGACAACGTGGCCGCCGCCGAACACCAGCGCACCGGCGCGGTAGAAGCTGTCGATCACCGCCCATGTCTGTCCTTGGCCGGCCACCAGCGGCAGAAAGGCCAGCAGCAGAGCAAATATTAAAAGCGCCCCGGCCGCGATCCCACGCGAGACCGGCATCGTGACATGCCCGCCGACCGGCGCGCCCGGGCCGCGCCCCAACGCCAGTCCCGCCACAGCGCCCAGCCCGATCGCGCCCACCATCGCGAAGGCGCCCGGCAGGACCGCCATGATCGCCACCGCGCCGACGGCAATCGCGGCACGCTCCCGGTCGGGGCACAAGGTCTTCGCCATGCCCAAGACAGCCTGGGCGACGATCGCCACCGCGACGATCTTCAGCCCGTTCAAGGCGCCCGTTCCGATGGGGCCGGCGATCGACGCCGCGGTCATCGCAAAGACCAGCAGCACCAGCGCCGAAGGCAGCGTGAAGGCGGTGAAGGCCGCGAGTGCGCCGAGCCAGCCCGCGCGCATCATCCCGAGCGCGAACCCGACCTGGGATGAGGCCGGGCCGGGCAGGAACTGGCACAATGCGACGAGATCGGCATAGGCGTGATCCGAGAGCCAGCGACGCCGTGTGACCAACTCGTCGCGGAAATAACCCAAATGCGCGATCGGCCCGCCGAAGGAGGTCAGGCCGAGCTTGAAGAACGCGGAAAAGACCTCGCCGGGTGTGCCTTGCGATGGTCGGGTTTCCGCCGTGTCTGTCGGTTTCGTCATTCCGCTCCTGCCCCCTCCTTCAATTCCCGCAACCGGACCTCCGCCACCGCCAGCCCGTCGCGTCCTTTTACCGTGATCGTGTAAAACTTCCGCGACGTCCGCCCCTCGCGGTTGGTGTGGATGGTCAGGTACCCCGACATCCTGGTCGTCGATAACGGCCCGGAACTGCGCGGGCGCGCGCTGGATGGATGGGCTGATGATCACGGCGTCCAGCTCTATTTCATCGACCCGTTCGTCGGGAAAACAGCGCCCCACGCTGTTTTCTGATCCTCCTCACCCAACCCGGAACGCCTATATCGAAAGCTCCAACGGGCGGTACCGCGAGGAATGCCTGAACCAGCACTGGTTCACCAGCATCGGTGAAGCCCGTGAAATCATCGAGGACTGGAGGATCGACTACAACACGGAACGACCGTACAGCAGCCTGAAATATCAAACGCCGGAGGAATTCGCGGCCGCGAGGCCCTTCGACAAGACGCAATGGGCGCAGCCGCTTGAGCGACCTGATGGCTCCGCGCCTGCGCCCATTGCTCACGCCGCCGAATGATGGCACACAAAAGGAGAACAGGCTCGACTTACGGGTGGCCCTGAAAACGGGGGCAGGTCAGCCTCGATCAGGCGATGCGTAAGACCCATACGGTTTTCGGCAACGAATACTGGATCAAGGCTCTGTCGCTGGCCATCGACACCCTGACCGTGATCTTTGTCCTTCTGGACCTGTCACCTGCCGTTGCCGGCTGAAATTCCCGGTGTGGTTGCTTTGGCTGTGCGCCCTGACCTCGGGTTCCCGGCGGATTGTCGGGCAATCACGACGCATTCAGGACCGTCTTCCTGTTCAAGGCTGGGCTGACAATGGAATATTTCATCGCCACAGGTGGCCGGGGCGGTGATCGTCGATGCCACACGGCGGAGCGTCTATGCCCTATCGCCTTACCGCACCGCAGATCGCACGCCATGAAGAGCACCGGCCGTTTTCCGGAACAACATTTGACAGCGCTCTGGGCGCCCTGTTGTCAAATGCGGTCTGGTCAATCGGGCTGATAGGGAAATTGCGCCGGCCCTGCATTGGCCCGGTTCGACAAATGTCCTGTTCTGGTATACCACGGGGCTCGACGTGGAAGGGTCAAAGACATGCAGGGCGCGCGTTTCAGGTTCGATCTACGGGAGGCGAGTGGCGCGCTTGGTGATCTGGGCACCTTGCTGCCCCTGATGCTTGGCACCATCGCTGTGGTCGGGCTTGCTCCGCTGCCGGTCGTCCTCGGCTTTGCGGTGTCCTACATCGCCACGGCCTTCTGGTATCGGCTCCCGATCCCCGTGCAGCCGATGAAGGCCGTCGCGGCGGTTCTTCTGACGGCGGAGATGTCGCCGGAGAGCCTCGCGGCAAGCGGCGTGATGATCGGCGCGATCCTTCTGATCCTTGGCGGCACAGGGCTGATCAACAAGATCGGGCGTCTTGTGCCGCAGTCGGTTCTGGCCGGCCTGCAACTCGGTCTCGGCATCACGCTGTCGGTTGTGGCGTTCGGCCTCATGTCCACCGCGCCGGCGCTCGGGCTGGCCCTCGTCCTGCTCATCGCGGTTTTGCTCCGCACGGCGCTTCCTGCCGCCGCGATCGCCGTGGCGGGCGCGGTGTTGGCTGGGCTGGCCTTCGATCTCGACCCGCTTCCGCTTGCCGATACCACTTGGGCCATCCCGACGCTGGTGGGCCTGCCGTCATGGGCGGACATGCAACAGGGCCTTGCCGTCTTCGTCCTGCCGCAGCTCGCCCTGACCTTGACGAATGCCATTATCCTGACGGCCCTCATTGCCGGTGATTACTTCGACGAGGCGGCGCGGCATGTCACCCCGCGCCGCCTGTCGATCTCGTCCGGTCTGGGCAACCTGCTGCTCGCGCCATTCGGCGCCCTGCCGATGTGCCACGGTGCCGGCGGTGTCGCTGCTCATCACCGGTTCGGCGCAAGGAGTGGCGGCGCGCCCCTGATCCTTGGCGCAGGGTTGCTGGCGGTGGCCCTGATGCCCGGCGGCGCCGGTCTGATGGTGCTTGGGGCAATCCCCGCAGCCGGCCTCGGTGCGCTGCTTCTCGTGGCGTCATTCGAGCTCGCCGTGAGCAAAAGGCTCTTCGACTGCAAGCCATCGTGCTATCCGGTCATCGCCACGACAGCGGGGGCAACCATTCTCTTCGACCCGTTCTGGGCGCTCATCGCCGGCACGCTGGCGGAATACGGGCGAATGGCCGTGGTCCGAGCCCTGCGCCGCTCGCCCCGGTGAGACCCGTTCGGCCCTCGGTCGAACAATCATAGCCAGTGGAGATCCTCGACGAAGGTTTGCGCGTCCGCAGCACATGACCGAAAGGTGCCGATCGCGAAGGTTGCAACATGCAGAGAACCATGACTTCGCAACGTCCCTTTACGTTCTGAAAAACGCCAGCATACCATCTGGAGGAATCCGCCCGGACACGGGTGCAATTGACAACCCGCAATTTTGAAAGTTTCGCCTTTGTTCGTCTCTGAAGGCCCGCCGCGCGCAAGGCCATCAAGCGGCGCGGAGCGCGCGGCGGGCCTTCCATCGTGCTTTTGTGGATTTTCGTGTACCGGGGCTCCTTTTTGGCTAGTGCCCGAGCGGATGGTATAAGAACGCCGACCTTCGGAAAGGCCCGGATCTGATCAGGATACCAC
>JAWLCA010000073.1:0-3601 GCA_041687395.1 Paracoccaceae bacterium
ATCGCTTTTGAGCAAAGATGGAGTGCTGTCGGTTTCAGTTCGTGATCCTCCGGTCGGCGAACCAGGCTTCGGAGATCGCTATGACCGTTCCCGATCCGCTTGACCGCGTTTTCGGCGATTGAAGCGAGGGGCCGGTGCGGAGCCCTTAATCTGAATCAATGCGTGTATCCCGTATCATGAATATACATGTATCGGTCGATCGCGAAGTTAATATTGCGACGGGCGGGGTGGCGATGGTCGCGGTTAGAAAGGAATGAGTCATCAGGATGAAGCAGCAGCACCCCGAACGGGACAAAACACCATCGAATGAGCATGCTGTGACAGTTGAGCGCTTCCCGGCATCATTTCCCGACAAGAGGCCACTACATCAAGGGCGCACAATGAACGAGCCGCGCGACTCCGATCTGCGCGGTTTGAAGTCACAACCTCGCGAGCCCCGTCCGAGCCCTCCGGACGCGCCGGATCTCGCACATTCCGCTTTGTTCCTGGATATAGACGGCACGCTCATCAACCTGGCGGAACGTCACGACGCCGTTCTGGTGCCAGCCGACACCCGATCTCTGGTAAACGATCTTTACACGGACACGAAGGGCGCGACCGCCCTCGTCTCCGGTCGGCGGATCGCCGACATCGACAGGTTCTTCCCCGGTTTCGAGGGGGTCGTCATCGCCTCGCACGGGGCGGAGCGGCGCGAAAACGGAGAGCTCTGGCAGCACCCGGCGAAAGGTGGCTTGGATCTTGTGCTCCTCACACGGATGGCCCGCATCTGGGCCGAAAACGCACCCGGTGTTCTGTTGGAGGAAAAGCCCTGTTCGGTGGTACTGCATTTCCGCCAGGCCCCTGGCAAGATGGCAGACGGGCTGAAGTTCATGCAGTACATCGCCGACCATGCCGACGGATTCACGCTGCACCGCGCGAAGATGGCGGTTGAAATCCGGCCCGAGGATGTCTCGAAACGACGTGCCGTCGAACGGCTCATCGAGCGCTGGCCGTCACGCCGGCCGATCGCCTGCGGCGATGACCTGACCGATGAAGGAATGTTCGAGGTGGTCAATCGTCTCGGCGGTCACTCGATCAAGATCGGAGGCGGCGGAACCTGCGCGCGGTTCCGGCTTGCCGGCCCGCGAGAGTTGACCGACACGCTTCGCGGGTGGCTTGAGGAGCGGCAGCAATGACCGAACGGCTTATCGTCATCTCAAACCGGATCCCGACGGATGCGGTGCCCTCCGGTGGGCTCGTTGTCGCCTTGCATGAGGTGCTCTGCAAGGAGGGCGGGGTCTGGATCGGCGCCCATCCCGAGCCGGTCGAGACCCCCGGAGAAGAGTTCGTCGACGTGCCTGCCGCGCACTACCAGAAAAAGGCGTTCCAATTGAGCGAGAAGGAAATTCGAAACTACTATCTCGGCTATTCCAACTCCTTTCTTTGGCCTCTCTGCCATCGCCGGTGTGATCTTGCTCGCTACCGGCGTGCCTATGCGGAGGATTACCTTGCGGTCAATGCCCGCGTGGCCCGTCAGGTGGCCAGGCTCGCCGGGCCGGACGATCTTATCTGGGTGCACGACTATCACTTCCTGCCCCTTGCCAAGATGCTGCGCGAGCAGGGCGTTTCAGCGCGTATCGGACTTTTTTTGCACATCCCGTTTCCGGTGCTTGCCGACACGGCTGTTCTGCCTGACCGCGACGCGCTGCGTGACTGGTTTGCGGCATACCATCTGGTCGGGTTGCAGACACGAGCCGACGTGGCGCGCTGCCGCGAATTTTTCCGTGCCGAACCGGCCGGCAAGGCCCTTTTTGACGGCAGGGTGAAGTACCGCGACCGCTCGTTCTCGGTTCGCGCGTTTCCCATCGGCATCGACGTGGCGAGTTTTGCCAGGTTGGCCACGAGCAAGGACGACGGCGATCGCGTCAATCTCGGCCCGAGGGAAGACCTCATCATCGGCGTCGACCGGCTTGACTACTCCAAGGGGCTATCACAGCGCTTCCGGGCGTTCAGCATGTTTCTCGACCAACAGCAGCCGGGCGACCGCCGCGCGAGCCTTTTGCAGATCGCACCGCCCTCGCGGGAGGACCTGAAGGCTTATCAGGACATCCGCGAGGAACTCGCTCGTCTCTCCGGCTCGATCAACGGAGAATATGGCGGACTCGACTGGACGCCCATCTGCTATATTCACCGGAACGTGCCGCGCGAGCGGCTCGCGGGTCTCTACCGCTCCGCCCGCGTCGGTCTGGTGACACCGTTGGCCGACGGGATGAACCTTGTGGCGAAGGAATATGTCGCCGCTCAGGCCCCTGACGATCCGGGCGTACTCGTCCTTTCCCGGATGGCCGGCGCGGCGGAAGATATGACTGCGGCGCTTCTCGTAAACCCCCACGATGTCGAGCACATGGCCAGGACGATCAAGACCGCGCTCACCATGCCGCTCGAGGAGCGCAAGCGCCGCCATCGCAAGCTTATGGCGACAATCAAGCATAACGATATCTCCGCTTGGCGGCGGAATTACCTGCGTGCGCTGCGCGAGGTCCAACCGGCATCAAGGGCGTACTCCCCGCCCGCAGGCTCACTGACGGGACGCCGTGCCCGCCCTGAGCGGGCGGCTCCGAGCCACGCTGCTGCGGGAAAGCAGCCAGTTGAGAAAGCAACCCGATGACCCATGAATCTGCCCTGCGGATCGGCAACGCACAAGACGGCCACGACGCCAGAGCCAAGGCAGCAACGGCACCCGCCATTCCGCGCGATCCGATGATGCGGTTGAGACTGCGGATGACGCCTTCGGCAAATGGCGAAGGGGCCGAATCCACGCCTGGCCTGTGTCGGTTGAAATCTTCCGGCACGTTCACCTGGAAAAACAAGCCTGAGGATACTTCTGGCAAGCAACCCTGGCCCGACGCCCCCTGTTAGACGCCCCCCGTTGATGTGAGGTTCCCGATGGCGGAAGAGGCGAAAAAATGGTCCCTCGAAGTGACTGAGACAAGCGACGCGCTCGATCTTGACGAAGGCGTATTCACTTGGGACGACCCCGCAAAGATTGCACGCTCGCTCAAACGTTCGGCCGAGGAAAGCGAGCGCCGCAAAGGGACGGTATTGCAATCGGCCATGGGGATGCTGACCTTTTACATCAACCGGGCGGGCAATCAGCTTGACGAGGACCGCCGCCGGACCCTGGAAAAGGCCAAGGACGAATTGCGCCGCCTTTGCGGCAAGGATTGAGTTTTTTCGGAGCATCGCCATGCACGGCTCAGCGATATTCTTTGCAAGTTTACCACGACGGGCGGGGCCTGGCTGGATTCCAGGTTCGTTTCGACGGTCGCTTCTTTGCCGTCAAGTTCACGATTTCCGCCGTTGGCCCGGCGCACGAACGAGGGACGGAACATGACGCCGGAAAAGCTGATCTTGGGCGACAAGTTGCTCAAGGATCTTGCGAAACGACGGCTTGCGACCGAGGCGATAGAACACGAGGTCGACGCGGGCCGCATTTTCGGGTTGCTGAGCTTCCTGTTTCAACTTCCGCATCTTGCGGTCACCGACAACTTTATCGAGGCTGGTCTTATACCAAGCCGCGTGAAGGCTGACTCACGGGGGAGTCCCAAGGTGGCGAAAATCT
>JAWLCA010000074.1:0-3593 GCA_041687395.1 Paracoccaceae bacterium
ATGAGAACGAAAGCCCCAGTCTGGATCGCATCCTCCCTGATCGCGCCGTGGATTCTGTTGATTGCGGCATGGCAGTCGCAAAGCTTTCGCTTGCGTCATTGGGTGCTCACGCTCTTTGTGACTATCTATGGCGCTACCATCACCATTGCGTACGATCCGCTGGGTGAAGGGCCGGATGGTGTTCGTCACCTGCTCGGTGTCTACACGCATTACGTGGGGCTGAGCTTTCCCCAATTTCTCAATGAACTCTGGGGTATTCTCACCTTTTCGCAGACGGACGCACCCAGTAGCGACGTCTACAAGCATGTCATCTCGTATCTGACTGGAGGCGTGCTGAACGCACCGTGGCTCTTCTTCCCGGTGGTTGCGTTCGTGTATGGGTACTTCTTTGTCGGCTCCATGCTGCTCGTCTTCCGCAACTTTGGGGCCACGAAGATCACTTGGGTCTTCCTTGGGTTCGCGTTGCTCTTCTTCCTGCTCAAGAACATTGAGGGAGTCAACACTGTACGCACGTGGACAGGGCTCTGGGTTCTGGTCTACGCCTGCCTGAGGTACTACGAGACGAAGAGGCTGCGCTACATGCTTCTGATGTTTGCGCCGCCCTTCATCCATTTCGGCTATTTCATCATGGCGATTCCGGCGTGGCTGGTGCTGGTGGTGGGAAATCGTCCGCAGGTCTATGCGGTGCTCTTTGTTCTATCGAGCTTTACGACCTTTTTCAACCCGGGCACCGTGATCGAGCTGATTGCGGTGACGGAAGTCGGGGAACATCGGGCCCAGGCCTATTACCGCGAGTCTGTAGCCGAGGGGGCCGAGATCCTGGAGCGCGGGCAGGAGATGGGGCAGCGGTTCTGGCGGACCCTGCAGCAATACGGGGTCCAGAAGTGGGCGTTGAATCTGTTCGTTTATACGCTTTTGCTAACGGGCGCGTATTTTTACAGTTTCAATCGCTATCAGCGCACGATATTTTCGATCGGCCTGCTGACGATTACGCTTTCTAACATGACCTGGTATCTGTATGCCGTTTCCAATCGCAGTTGGATCGTGGGTGCGGTCTTCATTCTCGCCGCATTCCTGATGGCTCGGCAGGACCCGGAAACCGCGCGGCGGCTGCCTACGAGACAGTTACCTTACAAGGTGGGGCTGTATGCGAGTCTGATCCTTTTTGTTCCGTACCTGTTGTATAATCTTTCTAATATTTTGTATTTTCCGAGTGCGTTCCTGTTGGGCATGCCGTTTCTGGTGTGGCTCTACCCTGAAGTAAATCTATCGATCCACGCAGCCCTGAAATGGGCGCTTAGCGCGGTTCTGTAAGATGCACGACCGATTACAAGGAGACGAGGAGGGATATCGGGTGATGTTGGTGCTCACCCCCGCATTTCACCCGAACGAGGGTGGGGTGCAGATGTCCACGTTCAAGCTGGCGCGATGGTTTCGTGGCGCGGGGCACCGGGTGGGTGTCTTCTCCTTCGCGCGCTCCGGTCATGTGCAGACGAATCTCGTGGAGTTGTACCAGGCTGCCGAAGAGGGGGGGCAAGAGAACGCGAGGAACCTTGCGACGCTCACCGAAGCCCTGGATGGGTTTGCACCCGATGTCGTCATCAACCAGATGCCGTACGAGCACGGTATCGGCGAGGTGCTGCGGCAGTGGAACCCGAGGCTGCTCCTCGGGTGCCTGCGGAACACGCTCTTTTCGGTCCGGAATAATCTGGACGCCTACGGCGAGAGAGTATTGCCCAGGGGTGTGTCAGCGCTGTTGCGGAATCGTCTGGGTCGGCGGCTGTTGCTTGAGCGGCACCGGGCGAGGCATCGGAGGGATCTGGAGTTGATTTTGAATACGTACGACTACTTCGTGCTGTTCGGGCCGCCGAATCTGGCGGAACTGCGCTTTTTCGTTCCGGGCTTTGACGAGGGCAGGACCTGGCTGATCCCGAACTCGATCCCGACGGTGCTGGAACAAGTTCCGGAGAAGGAGCGCAGACTGCTGTGGCTCGGACGAGTGAACGTCGATCAGAAACGGGCGGATCTGATTCTTCCTCTCTGGGAACGAATCCTGGCGGCGTTGCCGGACTGGACGCTCGACGTGGTGGGCGAGGGACCGGCGCTGGAGGAGCTGCGGCGGCAGGCGGCGGAACGGGGATTGCGCAACGTCGAGTTTCATGGCCGGCAGGCGCCGGAGGCGTTTTACCGGCGGGCGGCGATATTCGTGATGACCTCCGCATTCGAGGGATTCCCGAATACGCTGATCGAGGCGCAGAGCTTTGGTTCGGTTCCCGTCATATTCAACTCGTACCCGATGGCGGAATGGGTCCTTGAGGGTGGACGCGGGGGCGTGCTGGTGGAGCCGTTTGACATCGATGCGATGGCGCGGGAGGTCATAGCGGTTGCACGGAGCGACCGGCAGGCGGAGCTGGCGGAACAGGCGCTCGAGAACGCGCGACGGTTTCACATCGATACGGTGGGCGCGATGTGGCAGGAGCTGTTTGATGCGCACCTGGGGAAACGCTGATTGACGTACGGGCCACGGCGAGCGAAGCGCGGCACGAATGCGCGAAGCGCAAGCAACGGGCGACGGTTGGCCCGAAGGGTGAGCGAAGTGTGTAATCCAAGTGGCGCGACCGAGGGCAATGCCTTGTGGATCGCCGCGTCGCTTCGCTCCTCGCGATGACGGGGCCGGGGGCGGGTCCCTCGCGGCTGCCGCGGAAACTGGCCCGGATGCGGGTGCTGTTTGTGCTGCCCAGTTTCGATGCGGGTGGCGCGGAGAATTACATCCTGCGCTTCGTTCGGCATGCTGGGACCGGGGAATTTGAATGGCATGCGATGGCCGCGGGTGGCGGAAAGGGGGATCTGGAGGACGCCCTCCGGGCCGCGGGGATTACGCTGCACCATCAGCCGATCGGCTACCTCAACCCCCTGAAGGCCTGGCGGTTCGCCCGCCTTGTGCAACAGCACGGCTTTGACGCGGTCTGCAGCCTCACCGGGGTCTTCGGGGGCTGGCCGCTCCTGCTCAGCCGGCTGGTGGGTGTGGACGGGCGGGTCGCGTGGCATCGACGCGCCTCGCATGCCTTCCGGGAGACGTGGTGGAGAAGGGTGTATGCGTGGCTGGGTGCCCGGCTGCTCGAATGGAACGCGACCCGGATTCTGTCGAATAGCCATGCAGCCCTTGAATTCTTTCACGGGCCAAACTCGGGGATGTCGTCCCGGTGCCGTGTGATACCGAACGGCGTGGACGCGTCTTCGTTTGATGCGGATGCGTGCTCGGTTGCGGCGGCGAGGCGCGATCTCGGCATTCCCGCGGATGGCCGGGTGGTGGGTCACGTCGGCCGCTTCGATTGGTCCAAGAACCACGAGACCATCTTTCGGGTGGCGGCGGAAGTCTCGAAAGCGCATTCGGGCGTCGCATTCGTGTTCTGCGGGAAGGGCACCGATTCAGAGGCCTTTCGGCGGCGGCTCGCGCATCACGGCATTGCCTGGTTCTGCATCGGTCTGGGCGTTCGGCACGACATGCCACGGGTGTACCGGACCATGGATCTCTTCTATTTTCCGTCGCTCACCGAAGGGCAGCCCAACGCGCTGATCGAGGCCATGCTCTC
>JAWLCA010000075.1:0-1448 GCA_041687395.1 Paracoccaceae bacterium
GGCCTGCCCCCCATCATACCCGTTTTCTTTCGGAAAGAACTTGCCCTTTTTCGGAAACGACATTCCGACCTCCCTTGCTTTACATGATGGGAGGGATTCGGCCCTGGATTCAGGTGGTTCGGATGGTTTTGTGCGGCGTAACAAGGAGAAACGTGCGTGAGCGGTCGGGAACTGACCCATGGACGGGACGGAAATGGGCAGTCGGAGACGGATGTGCCCGCGGTCGCCTATGTCCGGATGTCGACCGATCATCAGAAGTACTCGACCGAGAACCAGCTGGACGTCATTCGCAAGTACGCGGAGGCCCGTGGGCTGACGATCCTTCGGACTTTCGAGGACTCGGGACGCTCTGGCCTGCGGCTTGACGGCCGCGAGGCGCTGCAGAACCTGATGGCCGAAGTCCAGTCCGGCGATGCCGTCTTCAAAGCGATCCTCGTCTACGACGTCAGCCGCTGGGGCCGTTTTCAGGATGCCGACGAGGGCGCGTATCACGAGCATGTCTGCTCCCGCGCCGGGATCCGGGTACACTACTGTGGCGAGCAGTTCGAGAACGACGGCAGCATCGGCTCGAACCTTCTGAAAACCGTCAAGCGCGTGATGGCAGGGGAATACAGCCGGGAACTTTCGGTCAAAGTATTCGCCGGGCAATGCCGCCTCGTCGAGCTGGGCTATCGCCAGGGCGGCGCGGCCGGATACGGGCTGCGCCGGGTGCTGATCGACGAGCACGGCAACCCGAAGGGCGAGCTGTCTCGCGGCGAACAGAAGAGCCTGCAGACCGACCGCGTGATCCTGGTGCCCGGCCCCGTAGACGAACAGCGGGTTGTCCAGCGCATGTACGAGTTGTTCGTCAACGAGGGCCGGTCCGAGCGCGAGATTGCGGAGATTATGAACGCGGAAGGTCGCCGCACTGACCTCGGCCGCCCCTGGACGCGCTCGAGCGTCCATCAGGTGCTGACGAGCGAAAAATATATTGGGAACAACGTCTTCAACAAGGTGTCGTTCAAGTTAAAACAGCGTCGGGTGGTGAATCCGCGCGAGATGTGGATCCGGGCTGAGGGCGCCTATCCCGCCATCGTCGATCACGCGCTTTTCCTGCGCGCCCGGGAGATCGTCGATGCCCGCAGCCGCCGTTTCTCCGACGAGGAACTGCTCGACGCCTTGCGCGCGATCCTGAAGCGGCAAGGCATTCTGTCAGGGCTGATCATCGACGAGGAGGATGATCAGCCGCCCTCCAGCGCCTATCGCAGCCGCTTCGGCAGCCTGCTGCGCGCCTACCGCCTGATCGGTTACGAGCCGGACCGCGACTACAGCTACATCGAGATCAATCGCGCCCTGCGGCAGGCCCACCCGCAGGTAGTGGCCGAGATCATCGACGGGGTGGCGCGGCATGGCGGGTCGGCAGTGCAGGACCAGGACACCGACCTGGTGCGGGTCAACGACGAGTTCAC
>JAWLCA010000075.1:1548-3510 GCA_041687395.1 Paracoccaceae bacterium
TGCCGGCACTGATCCGCAGGAATACGACCTCGTCTGCGGGCAGGGCCGCCTTGAGGCCTTCATCGAGCTCAAGCAGGACCGCATCCCGGCCATCGTCATCGAAGCCGACGAGAGCCAGTGCCTCGTCATGAGCCTCGTCGAGAACTGCGCGCGGCGGCAGCACAACCCCATTGATCTGATGCGTGAGATCGGTGCGCTTCGCGGGCGCGGCTACAACGACCGCCAGATCGGCGAGAAGATCGGCGTGTCCACAGAGTACGTCAATATGATTGCGAAGTTGCTCGAGAAGGGAGAAGAGCGCCTGGTCTCGGCGGTGGAAACTGGGCTCCTGCCGCTGAACCTCGCCATCAAGATCGCCAAGACCGATGCCAAGGGCGCGCAGAAGGCGCTGATGGACGCCTACACGCAGAAGAAGCTGCGCGGTAAGAAGCTGACGCTGGTGCGCCGCCTGCTCGAGCAGCGCGAACTGCGCGGCCCGCAGATACAGAGCAACGCGCTTGGGCGCAGGGTCGGGAAACGGGCGCTGACCAGTGAAGGCCTCGTCCGAGCCTATCAGCAGGAAGCGGCCCGCCAGAAGCTGCTGATCAAGAAAGCTGAACTCACACAGGGTCGCCTGATCTTCGTGCGCGAGGCGTTCCGCAAACTCTGCGCGGACGAGCACTTCATGACGCTGCTCAGGGCCGAGGGACTTGAGAGCATGCCCGCCGATCTCGCCCGGTCCGTCATTGAGGGCGCGGCGACATGAAACGCGAGTCGAGCGAGCCCCCGCGCAGCGTCACCCGTGGATTCGAGGATGACTGTGTCACCCTTCCTATCGACACGATCCTACCGGTGCGCACGCTCGGCAAATCCGCAAAATCCAGTCGGAAGTATCGGCAGATAGTGGCCTCCATCGCCCAGATCGGGATCGTCGAGCCGCCCGTCGTGGTTCGGAACCCCGACAAGTCTGCCACCTGGTTGCTGCTCGATGGCCACCTGCGGATCGAGGCGCTGAAGGATGCCGGCAAACAGGCGGTGGAATGCCTCGTCTCCACCGACGACGAGGCGTTCACCTACAACCGGCAGGTCAGCCGCCTCGCCCCCATTCAGGAGCACAGGATGATCCGAAAGGCGATCGAGCGCGGCGTGCCGGAGGAAAATATCGCCGCCGCGCTTGATCTCAATCTCAGCAGCATCCGGCGCAAGATCCGCCTGCTGGACGGGATCTGCGAGGAGGCTGTCGCGATCCTGAAGGACAAGTCCTGCACGTCAGCCGTCTTCAATACACTACGAAAGATGAAGACCATGCGTCAGATCGAGGCGGCCGAGCTGCTCGTCAATGCTAACAACTATTCCGTTGCCTATGTGAACGCGATCCTCGCTGGGACGCCTCAAGCGCAGCTGATCGACTCCTCCAAGCCGAAGAAGGTCAAGGGCATCACACCCGAGGCCATGGCGCGGATGGAACAGGAACTGGCCCGCCTGCAGGAGGGCATCGCCTCGATCCAGGACACCTACGGCCAGGACCATCTGCATCTGACCGTGATCAAGGGCTACATCGGCAAGCTGCTCGGGAATGCACGGATCGTGCGTTACCTGGCGCAGAACCATCCCGAATTCCTCGGTGAGTTCCAGACGATCACCGAGATCTCGCCAGCGGAAGCCGCCGACGCCGAGTAATGGATCGCGAGCGGTTGATGGGGGATCCGGACCCGATAAGCGCGGGGACCGCGGAAGACGCCAGACTGTGGGCCGGATCGAGCGCGGCGGTGGGGATGGCGGCGAACCCGCTCGGAGCCCACCAGGCCGGCTCGAGGTTTTGCCGGCTGCACGAACGCTGCGGCGGTCGTGTTTTAACGGGGCGTGCCGGACAAAGTGGGACTCGGCACGCCCCTCCGCCTGGACGGCCCAGTCCCCAGTTCGCGCAGGTATGGCGTCAACTCTGCTCTCGAATTCGATTGAGCGCGCGCAAGGCCTCGGTTA
>JAWLCA010000076.1:0-3400 GCA_041687395.1 Paracoccaceae bacterium
GGTCGGATGATGCGGCAGTTCGGCAGCGCCATCGGGACCCCGACGCACATCACCGATCTCTGCGTGGCACGCCAGATGCGGTATCTGCGGGGGATGGGAACCGCCCGCGTTCTGTTCGAGAGACGGGCAGCTTGAGCCAAGGTCGGTCCTCTGAGAGATTGAGACTTGGAGGTGACCTGCCAAATTTCTTCGCGCCATTCTGTTGTTGGAAGATGGCCTCGGGCTTTGCGGCGATGCCGCAGGATTTCCTGAATGCCGCCGGGGTCGGCTGCCCCAGACTGGAATGCGTTCGGACCTCATGCTAGTAACGCCACCACGAGTTCGTTGCGTGTTTCGCGAATGGCTTTCATGTGGCGCGGAGCTACGAAGCCGGCGGCGCCGATGAGGGCGAAGGGCAGGAATTGGATCATGCGGGCCTTGGGGTGGGTTCGGTGGGATCAATCGCTTTGCTCACCCATCGGGCCAACTCGCGGCGGTCTGGGAGAGCGTGCCCACGGGGCGCTCACGAAGGAGCCGTCCATGGGTTGACGAGGTCGATCCCCGTATCGGTGAAGTCTTTGGTGTTGCGTGAGGCAAGGCTCGCACCGCGGGAGCGCGCCACTGCAGCAATCATTGCGTCGAACTGGCTGATGGGTCTGCCGGCAAGCCTTCGGGACGCTGCGATCTCGGCGTAGGCGAGCGCGGAGTCACGATCGAAGGGCAGCACACGGCCGGCAAAATCCTCTGCAAATATGGCCGAGACAGCCTGCATGAGCGCGTCGCGCCGCGCTCCGTCCGGAAGCAATCGGATTCCATAAAGGATCTCGCCCTCAACCACAGTGGTGGTGAACAAGGCTGAACGCGGTTGCGCAGCGATCCAGTCCACGACCCGGCTCTCCGGTACTGGACGCAAAATCTCCGACAGGACATTGGTGTCGAGGACGATCATGCCCCCAGGTCGACTGGGTCGCGAATGGGCTCCCGTTCCGGCTGCGCAAGTTCGACTCCGCCAAGGGGGTCGATCCGGCCACGAATCGCATCGACCAGGGTGCGTCCTTCTTCTGGCACCAGCGACAGCGCCGTGCGCAGAATGTCACGGGCTTCATCTTCCATGGAACGGCCGTGAATCGCAGCCCGAACCCTCAGTCGTGCCTTTATCTGCTCGTCAAGGTTGCGGATGGTCATCGTTGCCATGGCAATGTTTCCAATAATGCACCGCGTGCACTCATTGAATGCATGTTATGCGATGACTTCCAGGCCTTCAACGCCACCCAAGGGGCCGAGTATTGCTCTGCAGCAGGCAATCGGGACGGAACTCCGGCAAGCAAACTCTCCAGGACACCCAGATCGCTTGCTCCAGGACACCCAGACCGCTTGAACGCGGCTGTCGGGATGCTCAAGGACGCAGAAGTTCGACCAACAGACCTTCGATGTGCCGGTAGTGACCATCATTGGCGGTGACGAGGCGATCGCCAAGATGGAGCGCGGTTCCCGCGATCACGGCGTCATCGAGTTGCATGTCGCGGCTCGACGCATAGTCTTCGACCAGACTGGTGCGCCGAGCGGGTTCCCGGTCATTTAGTTGTTTACCTCACCCGCAACGGATTCGGGAATTCCCCCAGGCTCTAAACTACGGGACAGCCACTTCGCTTGCCCGAGTCGCGCTGCCCGCCGCCGCATGGTGCCCCGGTCAGGTATCAACGTCCTCGTAGATGCTGTCGAGCGTGAGGTCCTGCTCGAGGCAGTCGAGCCGGAGGCTGCCCTCGGAGTGGGTTTCGTGCACCCAGTCGGCTTCCGTGCGGCGGTACAGTTCCACCTGCCGGCGGTCCTGCGCGACCAGCAGGTACTCGCGCAGGCTGGGCAGAGCGGTGTATGCAAGGAGCTTCTCGCGCCGATCGATGCGCTCGGTGCCCTCGGAGAGCACCTCGACGATGAGGCAGGGGTGTTTCAGGTAGTAGTCCTCCAGATCGTTCGCATCGCAGGTGAGGACGAGGTCGGGGTAGTAGAAGGCATCATCGCCGGCGTGGTGGACGTAGACCTTCATGTCGCTGGTGAACAGCTGGCAACCACGATCTCGAACGGAAGGCGTCAACGCGAATGCGAGAGCGTTGACGATCAATCCGCACGGAAATCCAGGACACCCACCCTGGCTGAACGTTGGTAATTGTCATGCCGGAGGTGACTACCGCGCTCGCCAGCGAGGTAGTCTTCCCCGCAGATGGGGTCAGTATGGCTGTGGCAATGCTGTTGGATCGTTCGACGTTCTCTTCGAGGGCTCCCGACCATGAATCCCCCTTCTCTCAGGCATGCCGACGACACCGTGGCGTATTTTGCCGCCGCGATCGGCGGCGGGACGCTCTGGGTCTTGACTTCACTCCTCACCGAAAACCGTGAGGCATGGGATTCTCCGCTGTACTGGTCTTTGACCTATCCGCTGTGCATTCTCGCTTCGGGTTTTCTGGGCTACCTGGTTCCGCGGAGCGCGTGGCGCTGGGGCCTTACGATCATGTTTGTCCAGGCCCTTGTGATGCTGTTGTTGTGCGGGGGCTCGTTTGGCTTGCTCCCGCTGGGCCTGGTTCTGTTCGGCATACTGGCGCTGCCCTGCATGGCGGCTGCTACGATGACGGCCGCGGTGCGCCGGCATGTGGAGGGTTGGTGATGGCGCTTTTCCAGGGAATCTTCTTTCTGATTCTGGGTGGCGGCCTCACGCTGATCGCCTGGAAGAGCCTGAAAACCGGTTGGCTGCCGTATGGGCCTGGGCGGTTTGGCCGGGATGTCGCTGTCTGGCGCTCCGAGAGCCCGCTTTTTTATTGGATCTTGTTCCTAGGCTACAACGTGGCGGGAATCTGGATGGTTGGGTTTGCCCTAATGGTTCTCGCAGGCACCGCCGAACCCATGCCCTTGCAGCGTTCCTGATCCACTGGTAACTACGGCATAACTACGGGACAGCCACTTTGCTTGGCTGCATCACCTGAACGCGGTACTCGGCTACAAGGAAGTCCAGGTCCTGAGAAGGGAATCGAACCGTCACACTCCGGGACATATATGGACGCCTCCCTCCAGAACACCCACACTGCAGCCTTCTCACCATCGCCCCTCGCGAAGAGACCATCGTGAACCCGCCCCCCACCACCGACACCCAGCCCTACCTCATCGCCCTCCTCGGCGGCTCTGCCCTCTGGGTGCTCACCTCCCTGGTCAGCGGCCGCGCCGAGGCCTGGGACGCGCCGATGTACTGGTCCGTGACCTATCCGCTGGCGCTCCTGCTCGCGGGCGTGCTGGGGTATCGGGCGCCGCGGCGGGCCTGGCGCTGGGGGCTGGCGGTGATACTGGTGCAGGCCCCGGTGATGCTGCTGACCTCCGGCGGCTCCATGGGCCTGCTGCCGCTGGGGCTCGCGCTGTTCGCGATCCTGTCCCTGCC
>JAWLCA010000077.1:0-3135 GCA_041687395.1 Paracoccaceae bacterium
ATCGCAGCAGGCCATCCGCAACACCGCATCGACGACTTGCTTCCCTGGAATTTCCAGCCGTCAAACTGAAATCCCAGCACTCTTCAGGCACCGCTTACCGTCGAGGCGGCCGGAGGCGGAAAGACCACCGCCGTGCGGAGGGTTTTAAGGAAGCCACATTCCTGCAGCACAATCCCGAGACCGGGCGGCCGCGTTATCTCGAAATCCAGGTTCCAAGTCCGGCGACACTGAAAAGCGTCGGCATCGCGATCCTCGCGGCGACGGGCATGAAAGGTATCTCGGAAAAAACCACGGCATCGGAAGTATGGAACATCGTCCGCCATCGCCTCAGCCTGATGGGCATCGTCTTGATCTGGCTCGATGAAGCACAGGATCTTGTGATGGCGCAATCCGCCAATGAGACGGAAAGCACGCTGCGCATGATCAAGAATCTCATGCAAGGAGAGCACGCGGTGATCCCGATCCTGAGCGGGATGCAACGCCTCGTGGAACTGGCGAGTTTCGACTCGCAGGTTTCCCGGCGATTCAGCAAGGTCGCACCGGCTGACCTGGAACACGGGGTACACGACGAGAACCTGCTCGGTCTCATCAAGGCGTATTGTGAGAACGGCGGTGCAAAACTCGGCCACGGTAGCGGCGGGATAGTCCTGCTGCGGGCGGCGTAAAAACCGGCCACTTTGCTCTTCTTGTGACGGCAAGAGGGGCGTGGAGATGCATACCGTGGATTTGTATTTGAAGGTTCGCCTGGCGTGTGGCGAAGGGATGAGCCAGCGAGAAGCAGCGCGTCATTTCAATGTTTCGCGCGACAGCGTGGCCAAGATGCTGGCGTTTTCAGCGCCGCCCGGTTATCGGCGTCAGCAGCCGATCAAGCGCCCCAAGCTGGACGGGTTCACCGAGATCATCGACGCGTGGCTGGACGGGGATCGTGAGACCCACCGCAAGCAGCGCCATACCGCCAAGCGGGTGTATGACCGGTTGCGCGAGGAGCACGGTTTCACCGGCGGCTACACGATCATCAAGGACTACATCCGGGACCGCGAGCGGCGTGGACGTGAGATGTTCGTGCCGCTCGCCCATCCGCCCGGGGATGCGCAGGCGGATTTCGGCGAAGCCATGGTGGTCATCGAGGGCATCGAGCAGAAGGCCCATTTCTTCATCCTCGATCTGCCGCACAGCGATGCCTGCTTCGTGCGGGCCTATCCCGCGGCGACGGCGGAAGCGTGGATGGATGGCCATGTTCATGCTTTTGCCTTCTTCGGCGGGGTGCCGCAGTCGATCCTCTACGACAATGATCGCTGTCTGGTCTCGAAGATCCTGGCCGACGGGACGCGCAAGCGCGCCACGCTGTTCAGTGCCCTGCAGTCGCATTACCTGTTCCATGACCGCTACGGGCGGCCGGGCAAGGGAAACGACAAGGGTAAAGTCGAGGGCATCGTTGGTTACGCCCGCCGGAACTTCATGGTGCCGGTCCCGCGTTTTGCCAGCTGGGACGCGTTCAACGCGGATCTGGAGGCCCAGTGCCGCAAACGCCAGAGCGAGATCCTGCGCGGCCACAAGGAAACGATCGGCGAAAGGCTGCAGCGCGATCTGGCGGCGATGAAGCCCCTGCCCGGGGCGCCATTCGAGGCTTGCGCGCAGGCCAGCGGCCAGGTCAGTTCGCAATCGCTCGTGCGCTACGAGACCAACGATTACTCGGTTCCCGTCGCCTATGGTCACCAGAATGTCTGGGTGCGCGGCTATGTCGATCAGGTCGTGATCGGCTGCCGGGGGGACGTCATCGCCCGGCATCCGCGGTGTTACGCGCGCGAGGATGTGGTCTTCGACCCGGTCCACTACCTCCCGCTGATCGAACGCAAGATCAACGCCCTGGACCAGGCTGCGCCTTTGGCGGAATGGGATCTGCCCGAAGAGTTCCAGACCCTGCGCCGCCTCATGGAAGCACACATGCTGAAGATGGGGCGGCGTGAGTATGTGCAGGTTCTGCGTCTGCTGGAGACATTCGGCCTCGACGACCTGCACGCGGCGGTCAAGCAAGCCCTGCGGCTGCGCGCGACAGGCTTCGATGCGATCAAGCACATTCTGCTCTGTCGGATCGAGAAGCGCCCGCCCAAGCTTGACTTGGCCAGCTATCCCTACCTGCCGCGTGCCGATGTCGAGACGACCTCGGCTGCCAGCTACATGGCCCTGATGACGGAGGCGACAGAATGACGGAGGCTCCGCAGATCCTGCTCCACCATCACCTGAAAACGCTGAAGCTGCCGACGTTCCTGCGCGAATACGAGAAGCTCGCCCGTCAATGCGCCACCGAGGGGCTGGATCACGTCCAGTTCCTGGCGCGCCTGGTGGAAATGGAGATGATCGATCGTGAACGGCGGATGGTCGAGCGTCGCATCAAGGCGGCGAAGTTCCCGGCCGCCAAGAGTCTGGACAGCTTCGACTTCAAGGCAATCCCGAAGCTCAACAAAATGCAGGTGCTGGAACTGGCCCGCTGCGAATGGATCGAGCGGCGCGAGAACACCATTGCCCTCGGCCCGAGCGGCACCGGCAAGACCCACATCGCCTTGGGACTCGGATTGGCGGCCTGCCAGAAGGGGTTGCCTGTCCGCTTCACCACCGCCGCGGCGCTGGTCAATGAGTTGATGGAGGCCCGCGACGAACGCCGTCTGCTGCGCCTGCAAAAGCAACTGGCCAGCGTCAAGCTGCTCATCATCGATGAGCTGGGCTTCGTGCCGCTCTCCAAGACCGGCGCCGAACTGCTGTTCGAGCTGATCTCGCAGCGCTACGAGCGCGGGGCCACGCTGATCACCAGCAACCTGCCCTTCGATGAATGGACCGAAACCTTCGGCACCGAGCGCCTGACCGGTGCCCTTCTCGACAGGCTCACCCATCACGTCAACATCCTCGAGATGAACGGCGAGAGCTACCGACTGGCGCAAAGCCGCGCACGCAAGCCCACCGATACCGCTTGATCCCGCCGAAATGTATTTGGCCCTGACGGGCCAAAGCGGCCAGTCATCCGCCAGCTATTTGGGAAGCGCGGCTGACTGGCCGCAGCCATTTTGAAACCGTCACGCTCAACCCAAACTGGCCTACTTTTGCGCCGCCATCTGGCCGGATTTTACTCCGCCGTTGACA
>JAWLCA010000078.1:0-2751 GCA_041687395.1 Paracoccaceae bacterium
TGGTTGCGGGAGTAGGATTTGAACCTACGACCTTCAGGTTATGAGTCGTGTCGAACAGACCATGAACGATTGCGCTTGTTTTCGCTTTCCTTCGACATTTCCGACACTTGGTGGCCTCTCCCCTTGGTGCGCCATGCGCAGGATTGCGCAGAAATCGGCAGCACTTTGCCCCCTCTTGCTTCCACAATGCTTCCACGGGGGCGTTGGGTGATGGTCGCGGTAGCGGCCTGCATAAAGAGGCACGCCGAACTCGGGGGCGGAGGCGCCGCTTCAGATCAGGCTCGACAACACCCATCCCAGCCCAGTCAGCAACATGAACTGGACAGCAACGATCGCACCTGCGGGCAGGACCAGCATGGCCATCGGGACCTCCCCGTAACCACGCTTGGCCAGCATGATCGCGATCAGGGCCATGTGCAGCGGCAAGGCACCGACCAGCGTCGCGTAGAGATAGACGCCAGCCAGGTTGCCAAAGGCAGCGGCGCGGGCGAGCGTGGGCCCGAGAGCGCCGAGGGCCTGCGCCGGATCGGCGCCGAAGGAGTCGAACACGAGGGCTGACGCGACGTAGACCGCACCGTTCAGCACAGCGAACAGGCCGATGCGGACGGCGAAGTCGAGACCCAGCGCTGCGCCGGGGCGCATCATCCCCGTCCGCGCCCGGGCGAACAGGATCAGGGCCGCCCAGTTGACGACCAACACAACCGGCAGCCCATTCGTCAGGATCTGGCGCAGGAATGGCCCCAGTGCCCCCTCTGTGCCAGCCAGATGCCCCGCAAAGCCGGGCGTGCGCGCGATGTAGAGGCCGAGCACCGGCACGAGGCCCGCCAGGCTGAGCAGCATCGTATTGCGCAAGAACCGCCCTGCGGGCAGGCGGGTTGAGAAATGGGTGTCGAACCAGGCGAGCACGCGGCGCTCCTCTGCTCTTTCCTGACCGACCGGGTGGGCCCCGATTGTCGGTCCTTTCGTTGTGCAGTCCTCAGTGTGCCCGCTCGGCCTGTTCCTGTGCCGTGCGCGCTGCCTGGAATTCTGAAGCGCGCGGCGGCCACGTCGACTTGATGTAGGCGAGGATTGCCTCGATTTCGGCGTCGCTCAGCACATCGTCGAACGGTGGCATGCCCGAGTTGTAACGCACCCCGAGATCATCGAGCACCGCCTGCCCACCCCTTTTCACGTAGTCGAAGAGGAAGGCGTCGCCATGGTGCCACGTGTGGCCGGTCTCATCATGCGGCGGTGGCGGCAACTGGCCATCCGGGCCGGGCGTACGCCAGTCAGGCGCGCCTTCAAGGTCCACGGCATGGCAGGTGGCGCAGAAGTTCAGATAGAGTTCTCGTCCGGCTGTGATATCGTCGGCCACGCCGGCTTGCGGCACGAGGCCGATCATCACAAACAGCGCGGGGAAGATTGCTCTTGCAGGCATGGGGCCTTTTCGCGCCTTCCGGTCGCCGATGCAAGTCACGCCGGCGCGGACCGGCTGATTCGTCCAACGCTCGCGTTGCAGGATGCGGAAGGCCCGAGCACCACGCATAACCACGCACCCCTTCCTTTTCCTTCGCAATATCAGAGTGTTCGTTGACTATCTCCGCACCTTCCGCACTGTAGAGAAGACAGAACCTGAACACGGATTGCCCATGCCCAAACTCACCAAGCGCCTTGTCGATGCCGCAGAGACCCGAGCTGCGGAATACTTCGTATGGGACAGCGAAATCCCCGGTTTCGGGCTGCGGGTGCTGCCGAGCGGGCGCAAGGGCTACGTGGTCCAGTACCGCGCCGGACGCCGATCGCGCCGGATCAGCCTCGGGCCCAGCACGGTACTGACTTGCGAGCAGGCGCGCAGCCGCGCCATGACTATCATCTCCGCAGCGCGCAATGGCGAGGATCCGGCCGCGGAGCGGGACGCCGGCCGCAAGGCGATCACGGTGAAGGAGTTGGCTGAGCGGTTCGACAGGGAACACATCGCGATCCGCGTGAAGGCCAGCACGGCGAAGGAGTATCGCCGGAACCTCGACCGTTTCATCCTTCCCGCGCTCGGGCAGCTCACCGTGACCGGCATCACCCGCGCCGATGTCGCGAAGTTCCACCATGACCTCCGCCACATCCCCTATCAGGCGAACCGTTGCCTCGAAGTAGTCTCGAAGATGTTTAGCCTCGCCGAGATGTGGGGGCTGCGACCGGACGGGACCAACCCGCGCAAGCACATCCGCAAGTATCCCGAGGAGAAGCGCGAGCGCTTCCTCAGCGCGGCGGAACTGCGCCGCATCGGCGAGGTGCTGCGCGAGATGGAAGCGGAGGGCATCGAACTGCTCTCGGCCATCCTCGCCGCCCGCCTGCTGATCCTGACCGGCTGTCGGCTGAACGAGATCATGACGTTGCAGTGGGCGCACGTTGATCTGGCCGAACGCGTGCTGCGCCTGCCGGATTCCAAGTCCGGTGCCAAGGTCGTCCATCTCGGACAGCCCGCCGTCGACCTGCTTCGCGACGCCCAGCGCATCGACGGGAACCCGTGGGTCATCACCGGCACCCTGCCGGGCAAGCGGCTAAGCGACCTCCAGCCCTTCTGGCAGCGCGTCCGCGCTCGTGCGGGGCTGAAGAACGTCCGCATCCACGACCTGCGCCACACCTTTGCCTCGACGGCTGTATCCTCGGGTCAGGGCCTGCCGATGATCGGCAAGCTCCTCGGCCACACGCAGGTCCAGACCACAGCGCGATATGCGCACCTCGCGGCAGAGCCAGTTCGAACGGCGGCGGACGCGG